>CALDHM010000025.1 GCA_937941455.1 uncultured Pirellulaceae bacterium
ACCGTCGGCGTCATCTCCTCAATCAGATCGCCGGCCACCCGCCGGATCTGCTGCTCGTGCCACTGCCAGTCGGCCATGCCGTCGAGACTGCGGCTCTCGAACGACACGTCGGCCAGGATGCCGTGGATGCGGTCTTCCATCTCGGTGGTGAAACCGGACATCACCGCGTTGACCACGATCATCGTGGCCACGCCGAGAGTGACGCTGACGATGGATGCCAGGGCGATGAATCTGGTCCTCAGATATCGCCACGACAGCAGTAGTTTGTACATTGCAGATCCCTCAGCCTGGAGTCTGTGCCGACCCTGTCGTGCTGGAGACACCAGCACCTGCGTGCCGGGTGGTCCAGCGCTGGCGGCGACTCGATCGGGCCGTCTATTCGGGTCGCAGCAACGGGAACAGAATCACGTCGCGAATCGTAGGGCTGCCGGTCAGGAGCATCACGAGGCGATCGATCCCGATTCCCAAACCGCCAGCGGGGGGCATGCCGTTACGGAGAGCGCGGACGAAGTCATGATCCATCCGCGCCATCGAATCGGCCTCATCCATGCCGGCCAGTTGAGTCTCGAACAGCTGCTTTTGAAGATCGGGGTCGTTCAATTCGGTGTAGGCATTGGCCAATTCCATGCCATTGACGAACAACTCGAACCGCTCGGCGATCCGCGGATTGTCCCGCTTCCGCTTGGTCAGTGGGCAAATGCTGGCGGGGTAGTCCATCACGAACACCGGCCCGCGGAGTTGGTCCTCGACCTGTTCTTCAAAAATCTCGCTGACGACCACGTCGGGATGCCGGTTTTGGACCTCGATCCCGATCTTGGTCGCGTATGCTTGTACCCCAGGCCAGTCGTTCGGGTCAACACCAGTGTGCTCGGTGAACAGTTCGGCGTATGTCCGTCGAGCGAAGGGGCAAGCGAGATCGATCTCCTGCTCCCCCCAAGTTACCTTCGTGCCAGCACCGATTGCTTGCAGTGCGTTGTGGATGATTTTTTCGGTCAGATCCATCATACTGCGGTAGTCGCCGTAGGCTTGGTAGACCTCCAACATGGTGAATTCGGGGTTGTGCCGAGGGCTGATTCCTTCGTTCCGAAAGACGCGCCCCAACTCGAAGACCCGCTCCATTCCGCCGACCATCAGCCGCTTGAGGTGCAACTCCAGGGCAATCCGCAGCACCAGCGGCATGTCCAGGGCGTTGTGATGCGTTTTGAATGGCCGTGCCGCAGCGCCGCCGGCGATTGTGTGCAGGGTCGGTCCCTCGATTTCGACGAAGCCCTCGGCGGTCAACGTCGAGCGGACCGACTGGACGATCTGCGAGCGTTGCAGGAAGCGTTCCAGCGAGCCTTCGTTGTAGGCCAGATCGACGTATCGCAGGCGCTGGCGCAATTCGGGGTCGGTCAACCCTTGATGCTTGGCCGGGGGGGGATCCAGCGTTTTCGTCAGCAAGTGAATCTTTTCGGCAAAGATCGACAATTCCCCGGTTTTGGTGGGCCGCAGGATGCCGTCGACGCCGACAAGGTCGCCGAGGTCCAGGCACTGGACCATTTCCCAGTTCTCGGGGCCGACTTGATCGCGACCGACAAACAGCTGAATGCGGCCGGTCCAATCGCGGATGTCGATGAAGTGCAATTTGCCCTTGTCCCGGTGCAAGATGATTCGCCCAGCGGCCCGAACGCGCGGACCCTCGAAATCCTGTCCGTTTTTTCCCGCCAGCCAGGCCCGCATGTCGAATCCATCGGTCCCGAATTCGGCGGGGAGAGGATGTCGTTGCTGCGCCGCGTCGATCAGGCGAATTTCGGACTGCCGGGCGCGGATGTCACGGATCCAGTCGCGATCGTCGAAGCGTTGTCCCCACGGATCGATCCCCATGGCGGCGACCTTTTCGAGTTTTTTCCGCCGGGCGGCGAGCACGGCGGCGACGTCTTCGGCTTCTGGGGTCGATTCTGCACGATCCTGTGCCATAACAAGAATTGATCCTCTCTGAAAAGAGTTGCTGCTAAGTCCCCGAAATTGCGCTGTCGAGGATGTCTTCATTGATGTAAATCGGCAAGGGGGGGGCCATGGTCACGGCGATGGCGATCGCGTCCGACGGCCGCGAATCGATCTCGATCAGTTCACCGTCTTTCTTCACGCGAATCACCGCGTAGTAGGTGTGGTCCTTGAGGTCGCTGATCATCACGCTGTCGAGTTCGCCCCCGAGGGCTTCGATGGCATTGACCACCAGATCGTGAGTCATCGGGCGAGGGCGCTGGATATTTTTGACTCGCCGATCGATACTCTGCGCTTCGAAAATGCCGATCAGAATCGGAAATTGCCGTTCCCCGTCGACCTCCTTGAGGAACACGACCTGATTCTCGTTGATCTCGCTGATGATGATTCGGGATAGACGCATTTCAATCGGCATGGCAAACTCGCCCCGGCTATCGACTAATTTCCACCAAATTATAGCCAGTGCAGGCAACGTTGCTCAATGAGAGGGGGCTCCCCAGTCGGTGACCGGCACGAGCAGCCAGAGCCAACGGGCAGGCGGCGCCAGAGCCAACGGAAGACATGTTCTCGCTTGGGGTGCCAGGGCGTTACCTGACAGGAACGTGGTATATTGAACGCAGGTGGTCATGCGGTTCCGCACTATCCGCGGCGTCAGGACATGTATCGCGCTCGGGCAGGTCATTTGCAAAGGACCTGTGCTTGAACTGCGGGTCGCGAGGATCCGTACCGAACCCTCGAGGCTCTGATGACGTGGCGAACCTTAGCGAACGTGGGCGGCCCTGTCGCACATGCGTCAGGCCCCGGTGACACCGCGAAGTGAACCGGTATTCTGAGCCTATTTGTTCTCAAAAACAATCAGCAGAGGGCGTTAGTGTTCGGCTTACGCGAGAGCTGCGGGCTAACGCCCTGCGGCTAAAGGCGTTTCGAGCAACGCCTCGAATTCATTGCAAGTTCATTGCAAGGAAGAAATCAATGACGATTCGAGTCGGCATCGCCGGAATCGGCTTTATGGGCTGGATTCATTGGCTGGCCTATCAGCGTGTACCTGGAATCGAAGTCGTGGCGATCGCCGAGCCGAATCAGCGACGCCGGGCGGGGGATTGGCGCGACATCAAGGGGAACTTCGGACCACCCGGCGAGAGGGTGGACCTCGACGGGATCGCGGCGTACGCCGATTACGGAGAGCTTGTTGCCGACCCGCGCGTCGATGTCGTCGACGTCTGCCTTCCGCCGGCGGCTCACCGCGATGCCGTGTTGGCTGCGGCGGCGGCGGGGAAAGATGTCTTTTGTGAGAAGCCGCTCGCCTTGCAGACGGAGGACGCCGAGGCGATGGTTGCCGCTTGCCACGCGCGGCAGCGAACGCTGTTGGTGGGGCATGTCCTGCCGTTCTTTCCCGAATACGCTTGGGCGTTAGAAAAA
Source organism: uncultured Pirellulaceae bacterium (assembly GCA_937941455.1). Taxonomy (GTDB): domain Bacteria; phylum Planctomycetota; class Planctomycetia; order Pirellulales; family Pirellulaceae; genus BJ22. The sequence continues at coordinate 3,403 of CALDHM010000025.1, forward strand.
ATCTGGTCGGGAGATTATGGTCGACTGCTGGGCGGGACGTTCAAGCGGGTGATCTCGAACCCGACTTGGCTGCCACACTTCTACGATTTGCAGCGGGTGGGTGGGCCGCTCCTCGATTTGCATGTTCACGATGCCCACTTGATCCGCATGCTCTTCGGTTTGCCGACTCATGTGACCAGTCGCGGCAGGTTCCACGGCCAAGCGGTGGAGTATGCTCACTCGCAGTTCGAATTCGCTGAGGACTATGTCGTGTCGAGTGTGATGGGGGTGGTCCATCAACAAGGGCGTCCCTTCACCCACGGGTTTGAAATCCACCTGGAAAAAGGGACGTTGCAGTTCGAATTCGCCGCCTTCGTTGATCTCGGCGAGACGATGCCCGTAAAATTGATCAATGCTCGCGGTGAGGTGCTGCGGCCAGAGGCCTTGTCCAGCGACCCGCTTGACGGATTCGTGGCGGAAATAACGGAAGTCCGTAATGCTCTGCAATCGCGAATTCCGTCGCGGATTTTGGCCGGAGATCTGGCTCGCGACGCCATCCGAATTTGTCAGGCCCAAGCCCGATCCGTCGCCAGTCGGTCTCGACAAGCGGTCTGAGGCCGATCAGCAGCCTCGCGGGCCGATATGGAGTCGAATATGAATCGCATTAATTTGGCTTTCCTAGCAATTGCGTTGGCCGTCCTGGGATTGTTGCTCATGCAGTTTTTAGGCCAACGCCGCGAAAGCGGACGATTGATGGTGTGCCAAAAGCGGTTGATGGAGTTGGGAAGGGCCAATCAGGATTATCTCGGCAACATGGGGCACTATCCCCCGGGTACCTTGGGGCAACCCGAGACCGTGCGGTGGTCGATGTGGAACGAAGCCGACGGTGAATTCGGTTGGCGGCGTGTCTCGAACACGTCGGCGCTAGGCTTTTTAAAAGCGTATCTCGATACGCCGTCCGCTGATTTGCTCCCCGTTGAAATGTTGTCGTTCGCCCCACAAAACTTCGGCTGGAAAGCTCAAGGCGACCGATTACTGGCCGGCAATTTCGGCTCGATCCGCGAGCCGGCTTTTCTATGCCCTTCAGATTCGCTCGACAATCCCGCAAAGGAATCGGAGCGGATTGTCTGTGCGTCGCAACCAGTGCAACCCGACGATGACGGCAAGCCGCTCGGGGTGAACGATTTAGGACATCAGTACTGGGACCAACCTCGGCCGCTGGCCCCCAGTAATTTCTTGGCCAATGGCGGGGCCTCGGGGGGCCAGTGCTCTGCGGAGGGAGATCCCTTGGCAAAGTTCCTTGGGCCCTTTCGCTCTCGTTCGCGTACCACGGCTGGGATGATTGCCGACGGCATCTCGACCACGATCATGATGGGAGAGGCGATCGGCAAGGCGGATGGTGGCAAATTGCTAGAGCGTCTGGCGTGGCCGCTGGGTGGGATCGGTGTGGCCCGCGGCGATTTCGACCCGGAGCTGCTGGTTGAGGCAAAATCGCTCGAGTCCCTGACGTTGTTGGGAAATTCGCAACACGCCTCTGCCCGTGGTTTCGCTTCGCGGCACCCGGCGGGAGTCAACTTCGTCATGCTGGGGGGAGAATTTCAAGTCTTTACGCGCAAGATTTCCCCGGTGGTGCTGTTGTCGCTCACGGGAATGGCCGACGGGAAAGAATAAAAAGGCCCTCGGGCACGGCCGATTCAACCAGGCTATGTGCAAAATCTGTCATCCGCAGGGGCACTAGCCCAGGGGTCCCGCGACAACCGGACGCTAACGCGTTCCGGCTCATTGTTTCGGGACCCGAACACTTGCGCGTTTCGGCTAATAGCATTGAAGCAAAGCCTAGTCTGAACGCCGGAAACCCGGGGAGCGCAACGACGATGTTGACTGAGGCATAACGCTGACGGTTTCCGTGGTTCGCGCGTCAGACCTGCGGCAGAAACTGATCGCTGCTGCGCACCGACAGGGCGAACCACATCAGCAAATCCGCCGCAGCGTCAAGATCCTCCAGGGAAACCACCTCGACCGCGCTGTGCATGTAGCGGTTGGGAATCGCCACCAGCCCCGTGGCCACGCCGCCGCGGCTGATTTGCAACTCATTGGAGTCGTTGGGGGCCGCGCGGCCGAGAGCGGTCAATTGATGAGAAATTTTGTAGAGCGTCGCCAAGCGGATCAAGTTTTGCGTGACCATCGGCGACATGTTCGGGCCGCGGACTATCACGGGCCCCTTGCCCAAGCCGACGGCCCCTTGTTGCTTGCTGTCGGCATCCGGGCAATCCGTGGCATGGGTGACATCGACGGCCAACGCGACATGGGGATCGACCGAATACGCAGCGGTGCGCGCCCCCCGCAAACCGATTTCCTCTTGAACCGTCGAGGCGACATACAGGGCGCAGCCCAGATCCCCACTGAGAATCGATCGGCGCATCCCCTCGACGACGACCCAGAGGCCAGAGCGATTGTCCAATGCCGGTCCGCAGACGAGCTTGTTTTTGAGTTCGGTAAGCCCCAATTTCAGCGTCACCGTGTCGCCGATCCGCACCAGCTCCTCGGCTTGTTCCTTCGAGGTAACGCCGATGTCGATGAAGAGATTTTTGATTTCGACAACTTTCTTCCGTTCGGATTCATCGAGCAAGTGGATGGCCTTGCGAGAGATGACGCCAGTCAGAGGGCCTTGGTCCGTCCACACCACGACGTGTTGACCGACCAATTGTTGCGGGTCCCAACCGCCTACCGTCTGCACGTACAAGAAACCCCGCTCGTCGATGAACGAAACGATCAATCCGATCTGGTCGGCATGACCGGCGTAAAGCAGTCGCGTGTCCGCCCCTTCGTTGGTGGAAAGGATCAAATTGCCGTGCAAGTCGCTGCGGACATTCGCGCCGAACGAGCGGGCATACTCGGCGACGAGCTCTTGCACCGGACGTTCGGCACCAGAGACCCCAGGGGTACTCAGTAATCGTTCCAAAAATATTCGTGAATCGGCGTCCATTATCCTAGCTCCCAAAAAGTAGTCACGTTCGATCGCTCCGTCACCGAGTTTAATTCATCGCGCTTATCAACGACAGCACAAAACCGACAATGATGACCAGGCTCATTGCCATGGCAATTAGGTTGAGCACAAATCCGATCCAGCGATTTGGGGACTTCGACAAAAACGTGCAAAACAAACCGACGGAACTCATGGGCAAGGCGAGGACGACCCCCAGGGAACAGCACATGCACTGCACGAAAATCGACGCACAACCGAGAACGACTCCGGCGCCCCACATTTCATCTTGCCGCTGAGCATTCGCGGCCGCTGCAGGTTGATAGCTGGTCGAGTTTGACCGCGGCGACGCAAACGGATTGGTGTTTCCGACCGTCGGCGATTCAGCGTCCCGCTCGATAATGCTGCCGCCGGTCCCCAGTGGTTGCGAGGCCATTCCTTCGCCGAAAGGGTTGCGTGTGTCGCCCCATACGGATCTGCCAGCCGAGGGGGCATTTCCGAATTGGCCGCTATCGGCGGGGGCTTCGGCGTCAGGAATCTCGACGAGTTCACTGCACACCGGGCATAGGGCCAGCTTTCCCGCATGTTCTGCGTCGAGCCGCAGAACGCTCTGACACTGAGGGCAAGTCAACTCGATCTTCATCGGTTCCGGGCCGCTTTATCCGTAGTGTTTGGCGATTTCATAGATTTCGCGGGTCGACAACTGCCGATGGTTGGCCTCGAACAGAGCTCGGAGGCAGGCCTTGTGGATTTTCATCTTCAAACCACCCACCCCGATCGGTCCGAAGCAAGCGACGCCGTCGCCCCGTTGAGTCGCAAAATCGTGCGGCTCGATCCCAGCTAATCCGGAAGGGGGCACGGCATTGAGATCCAGGGCTGCGCTAAGCCCATAGGCTTGCTCCAGCCAACCGCTGTCCAAAAATCGGACGCCAGCCCCGCCGGCGGAGAGCAACACATCGATGCCGCTCAGTTGCGAGGGCACTGACGCATCCGCCTTGAACTCTGCGGCAATCACGCGACTGGAATCGGCGAATTCCGGGAGTTGGCTGACGGCCCGCTGCGCCTTGGCTTTATCCCGCGAGAACAACGCGACCGTCGCCCCCAGCATGCTGGCCAAACTCGCCAGACGGGTTCCGACTGGGCCGGTGCCGCCAAAGACGGCGACGCGCCGATCGCGCAGGGGCACCACCGTTTCAACCGCCCGAATGGCGGCCGCCGCCGTCGTATTCGCTCCGCTCGGATCGAGCATCAGGGAAATTTGCACGGGTCCGAAAAAGGCCGCGCGGCTGGCTTGGAACAGTCGCTCGGCCCGCTCGTAATCCGCACCACCAAAAAACGCCGCCGTCCGGCAGAGGTCATCCAATCCGCGCGTGAACATCGCTCCGTGGATCAAGCCGACGATCTGGTCTTCGCCCACGTTGGCGTAAGGCAGGACGACTTCGGCTCCCGCATCGATCGCCACCAGACTGTCAAATGAACTCGCCTGGGGATCCGTATCGAATTGCAGGAGCACCTTGCGTTTGTCGGCCATCGTTCGTGTCCGCCGTTCGGCTAGAACCCACGGAAGGGATGCACGGAGTCGCGACCGGCGATCATTTCATCGGCCGTCGGCTTGTTGTTCATCGCGTTTTGGATCGCTTGTTTCGTCGCCTCGTAGTTGTAGTCGTAGATCTTCTTGTTGTCTTGAGCAGCGGGGTGGATGAAGACACCGCAGACGATAACCAGGTCGTCGACTTGCGACTTAGGAATCACACCCATCGCGACACAATCAGCGACCGCCTTGGCGACCGCCTCCTGGGCGGGACCGAACATCTGGACGGCTTGCTTCATCCCCTTGATCGTCACCTTGGTCACCATCACCGTCGACGGCTTGACCGCCAGATTCGGCGTCAATACGGCGAGGAGATTTGTGTGGCCCTCGCTCTGGTTGGCAAGGGCGTTGGCAAAAGCGATACCCACCGGGCCCGTCTTGCTTCCGATCAACAGGTCAATATGAGCCACTTCGTTTCCGTCGCCCGCTAGGGCCTCGCCAATGAACATGGACATCGTCAATAATCTCCGTCAAAGATAGTTTTCAGATAGGTAGCGATTTGGCGACCGACCGACCGAGCACTGTCCTCGCCACCTCGCCAACCGTCCATGAAACCTCATGGAACGCCTACGTCAAGGTATCAAACCACATCTACCATGCCAACTACCGACACGATTTTCTGCGTCGCCTACAGTGGACGGTGGATGGTTCAAAGTTTGTCGGATGCGGGAATTCCCAGCCGCTGCGTCGATTGGTTTGCGGATGCCGACGCGAGCCCCCACGCGAAAGCTATTCGCTTGGCGTCCTGGCCAGAGTTGCTAGTGCCTATCGAACGATTCCGGCCGCGCGGCGTGATCTTGGGAGGCGGCTTCGAGTCGATACTCCCCTTGGCCGAACGGCTCGGGACAGTCGTCACGTTGGCCAATACGGCAGTCCCATCAGCGCGGCGCGTCACCGATCCATTGGAGCTTGCAGCCGCGGCTCGCGCTCGCGGCATCGGCTTTCCCGCGACCAGCCGTTCGCGGCCGCAAGCCAGTCTAGGCGAGTGGCTGAGCAAGCAAGCGCGACGCGGCGGAGGTCAGCATGTGCGGCGGTGCAGTCGAGAGGGGGGGGAAGACGAAAATCGCTTCTTCCAGCAGTTCATCGACGGGGAATCTTGTTCGGCCTCGTTTTTGGGACGGCCCGATCGGGCTCTCTTCCTCGGTGCATGTCGGCAAATCCTGGGACGGGAGGATTGGGGAGCGCGAGGCGAGTTTCAATTCTGCGGTGCCGTCGGCCCGATCGCTTTGGATTCGCAACTCCAAGTCGAACTGCAGCGCATCGGCGATTTTTTGGTCGCTGAATATCGACTGCAGGGGCTATTCGGTTTCGATTTTGTGATCGACCGCGCGGGGCAGGTATGGTTGGTCGAGGTCAATCCGCGTCCGACCAGTTCGATGGAGTGCTTGGAACGGGCCAGTGGCGTTAATCTGCTCGCCGCGCACTTGGCTGAATTCATCCCCGATTTGGTTCCCAGTCCTGCCGCGGTCGTTAACGGCAAACGGCCGCGATGCTCGGTCGTCGCCAAAGGGATCCTCTATCAGCCGATTCCGCGTGCGGTACGGATCAACGACGATCTAATTTCCTGGCTGCAACACTGTCAGCAACACTGTCTAATTGCCGACATTCCCGAGCTGGGCTCGATGGTCTCGGCTGGAAGCCCGCTCGTCACCTGTTTTGCCTCTGCGGATAACGAGTCGAAGGCTGTCGCCGCGTTGGAACACCAAGTCCGCGAGGTCGCGGCGCGACTTGCCGAGGGCCAGTAAGGAGTCGGCAAGGTGTTGAAAACCATCGGCCGCCGAACACTAGCCTTAGGGTTTCGTGAAGACCGGACGCTGGTGCGTTCCGGCTGATTGTTTCGAAAACCGGACGCTAGTGTGTTTCGGCCAAAATCGTCAGCCGCAGGCCCGGCTGAGCGCTTGCCGTGACGACCAGGCTTGGCCCGGCGGCTCCCTCGGAGATAAACAGGTCCTGTTCAGGAACACCGATTTTACTCAGCCCGGATAAATAGCTTGACGCGGCCTTACCCCGCTCGCCGCCAAATCCGATTGGCGGTTTCGAATTTATTTTCGTTGCCATCGCGGTGGCAGTAGTGCATCAGGTAGGCGTCCTCAGTCGTGTCGTCGTAGAAGTCCTTGAGGAGGGAGACGCAAACGAACCCCATGCTTTTGAAGAAAAGTTGCGCCGCCAAATTCGTTTCGCGGACCTCCAGCGTAATACGAGTGCGTCGCTGCTGGGACAACTTGCTGATGAGCTTTTCCATCATTTGCAGACCTACACCGCGCCGCCGAGCATCGGGGCGTACGGCAAAGTTGAGCACATGCAGATCGGCTTGGTTCAGCTCGTAGATCATAAAGCCGACGACTTGCTCTTCGTATTCCGCAACCATGCCGATGCAATTCCGTTGGCGAAGGCAGCGGATGAAATTATCTTCGGACCAGGGAAACTCGAAACTACTCGACTCGATTGCGAGTACCTCAGGCATGTCACGCCGTATCATCCAGCGAATGTGAGAGTCGAAGGTAATTCGTTTGGCAACACTTCGACACTCCGACAGTCCTTTGTCTTTTGAGACGCCTTTATCTTGAGACATTTCGTTGCTTCCTATGCATTGGCGGATGCAGATCCGATTCGGCATCCGTTTCATTCGGTCCGTAAGTCTGGACGCTCGACCGACGGATGACCCGCCGATGAATCGCCGGACGAGCCTGTCCCGACAGCTTCCGCTCGTTGATAGTTCTCGGCGGTGTTTTCCGCTGCTCAGCCAGGCTCTTCATCGTCAGAAGGCGACAACTTAGCAAATGCTTCCGAACGTGCCAAGATTGAACCGAAGCAGGTTATGCGGGGTTGAACGCAAGGCCCATCGCGATACTCTGATCTGCTCTCAAATGTTTAGTTGGTACCGAAAGAGTTTCGCATCATCTGCATCGGTTGAAAACGACGGGAATCTTCAGAAAAGACCGATTTTTCTCGGTGCAATAATTCAGAAATTCGCATGCTGTCATTCGCAAGACTTTGGCAATCAAATCTGATCCCCGCGAGCCAGCTTATCGATGCCGTCTCACTATTGCGAATTGAACTTGACAGCCGCCGCGTGCCGCGCCTGAGTCGAGGAAAACCCTTTCGCGCGCTGCAAGTTTTTAAATGGAGTTGTCCTCACAATCGCACGCGAGGACCAATACGGCGAATCGTCAGCCCGACACTCGTAGCTTGACCTGGATCGGGATGTTTTAAAATCGCACGCGAGGGCGAAATCGCCGATCTCGAGGATGCTCTGCGCGCGGCAATTCGGACGTTTGCTATCGACATGCTGTCGATCAATCGTCCCGTTGCGATTTGTTAGGCGCCTTGGGGAGTTGCCACGAAGTTGCTTCCATGTCGAATCGTTCGCCGAGCATCGATTTGATCTTCCCCCGCTGCTCAGGGGTCAATTCCTCCAACAGTTCGTCGCGGATTTCGATCTGGAGATCGCGAATTTTTTTCTGCAGTTTCTTGTTCAGCTCGTTGGCTTTGTCCCGCAAGCGTTTCACGTCGTCGTCGGACAGGCCCAATTCCTTGCGGATTTGTTCGTCATTTAACGCCGCTATCGCTCCGGCATTTTGCATCCGCTGCTGGAGGCTGATTTGCTGGAGGCGTTGCCGCTGCGTGGGTAAAAGCAGGTTTTCGATGTCCTGCTTTTTTCGCGCTTCGATGTCTTTGATGGTGTCGCCCAGTTTCAATCCGTCTTCGCGCGAAAAATTGTTGTCGCGCATGCGGGACAGGAGCTGTTGCAATTCAGTACTGTAGGCCTTTTGCAGATCGAGGTATTGTTGGAGTTGACTGCCAACCAAGTCCAATTCATTTTGGACGCTGGGATTTGACAACAAGGAAAATGGATCAACAACGCCTCCCACGCTGCCCGGTAGGCCGGGTTGAAAACTCAGCATCATGGGCGCTTCGCCATTGGAGCTAAAACTCATGACTTGCATTTCGCCCCCGGGACCTTGGCTGGCCTGGACCATGACGGCATTTTTTTGAACCTGTACTTCGTTAGCTGGCCCCTCCTGAGCCCTTACGACACCGAGTTGGACAAGTACGAGCTGGCAAACGAGGCAACATGAAAGCAAACTTGCAAGATGTCTCATGAAAAACTCCTTAAGGTTTCAAGGTGAATCTATGGTCAAAGTGACCTAAGCTTTGTTCTCAAACTATTAGCTGGATCTCGATATCGTCTGGTTTTCGCGAGAATCGCAGGCTAGGGCACTGCGGCTGACGAGTTTTGGCAAAAAGCCGAAAGCCCATCCCAAAGACAGGCCTCGCTTACGCTGCGGGCTGCCGTTGTTGTTGATTTTGGGATAGGCTCTTAGCCGTTTTCGTCCTCGCCCTCTCCGCTACTGGCCGATGGCAGGGTTCGCGGAGAATCGGCAACTTCTCAGCCCTCACACTATTGACGGCATGTCGCAGCGGTCACCATCGTTTGACGAGATCGATCGTTTTAACGCTTTCCAAGGCGACACAAGGTCTTGGCCGACAATCTACTGCGAAAGTTTCAGCCGTGGAATTCCAACCGATCTCGCTGTCCGAACTGGGAGATTCCTGTTCCCATGCCAGCCCGTTCCTCACGATGGTCGCGGGGCCGCGTCAACCTCCCTAAATCTTTTTTACCTGCCGCCCCGTATTTCGCCATCTGATTCCTGGATCAACGACGTTGGAAATCGTTGCACGCGATGATTGTACGAATCTAGCAGATGGACCCGCTGGTCCTCATCGATGACGAAAGCCCAAGGCTGGTGGAATTCCCCTTGGCCTTTACCCGGCCGGCCGAACTGGCCGAGGCTTGTGCCGTCACGGCGCAATTTTTGGATGCGATGGTTGCCATGTTCCAGAACATAGATCACGTCTCCCTCCGCAAGCCAAATAGAATAGGGATAGCGAAACTCACCGGCGCCGACACCGTGCCTTCCCAAGGAAGTCACGAATTTGACTTCCGTTCCGGTTGCGTCGAAAACTTGGATGCGATGGTTGGCCGCATCGGCCACCCAGAGATGGTCGTTCTCGTCGATCGCCAAGGATTGGGGGCGGAGAAACTCCCCCGGCTCCTCGCCATGCCCACCCCACTCCAGCAAGAATTCTCCGGTGGGGGAAAATTTTTGAATGCGATCGTAGTCCCCGTATTCGCTGACGTAGTAATTGCCGCGGGAGTCTTGCACGACATCGGTCACAAAGCCGAATTCGCCGGGGCCGCGGCCATTGACTCCGCCGATGGTTCGTTCGGTGATCAATTCGCCTGTGGGGGTATAAAACAAAATGCGAAAATAGTGCGTATCGGCGACCATCAGGAGGCGGTCGTGGGAGAACGTCAAGCCACACGGCTTACCCAAGTCGGTTGCGGGCGTCCGCCAACCGCGCAGAAATTTTCCGTCTTGATCGAAGACCTGAATCCGTCCGAGTTTATCGACGATGTACAGCAACTGGTCGGGGCCGATGGCAATCGCGCGCGGCGTTTGGAATTGGCCGTCATCGATACCGCGTTTGCCCCAAATGTAAGCGGGAGATTCGTGGACATCGATCCTTTCGCATCCACTGAACATGATGACGATCCCGAGGACGACCAACCGAGCAAACGCTGAGAACCAACCGCAGGGGCGGCCCGACCGCGCTGAATTGTTCGTAGTAATCCAATACTTTGACCGATCAAATTCCATTGAGGTATGCTACTTGACCCTGTCCGGAAAGAATCGATATAGTGCTGGGGTTTAAACCACTCAATCATCGGGGACTTGACCGGCTATTGTCAAATGCCGTCGGTCATGCCGAGCCGTCCATTCGCTCAATGCCACCTATCGTATTCGATATCAAACAATTGGCCGACCCTCGCGATGCGATTTACCGGGCCGTGGAGGGGTTGGCAGCGGGAAAACTGGTGGCGATGCCCACGGAGACCGTATATGGGATCGGAGCCAGTGGTCTGATTGCGGAGTCGGTGGAACGGCTGTACGCGTTGAAAAATCGGCCCGAAGCGTTGCCGCTGGTGTATCTCGTCAAAAGTGCCGACGATGCCTTGGATTACATTCCCGATATGAGCCCGTTCGCTCGGCGGCTGGCGCGGAAGTGCTGGCCAGGACCGCTGACGATTTTGTTTCCTGGCCCGCATCGTGACAGCGTCATCACACGCCTTCCGGACCGCGTGCAAGAGTTGTCCTGTGCCACCGGTTGGGTCGCAATCCGCGTTCCGGCCGATAAGCGGGCTTCGGAAGTCTTGCGACTCAATGCCGGGCCTGTCATCATGGCCAATTCGGGAACTGACAAGGCTGCGCCGGCGGTCTCAGCCAGTGAACTGATCGCGGCTATCGGTAACGACCTGGATATCGTGATCGATGGTGGGACTTGCCGTTTCGCTCAGCCATCGACGGTGGTCAAAATTTGCGGCGATGAACTCGAAATAATTCGACGAGGAGTCATTGACGAACAATCTCTGAAACGCATGAGCCAAATCAACATTTTGGTCGTCTGCACGGGGAACACCTGTCGCAGCCCGATGGCCGAGGGAATTTTGAAACACGAGTTGGCGGCCCGGTTGGGGTGCACCGTGGAAGAGCTCGAGGACCACGGTTATCACGTCGAATCGGCCGGCGTGGCCGCCATGGCAGGGGGGGGGGTCAGTCAAGAGGCGGTCGAGGCCTTACACGGCGAGGGGATCGACATCTCGCAACATTCGAGCCAACCGGTTACCGAGCGATTGATCCAACATGCGGACCTAATCCTGACGATGACCGGCAGCCATCGACAAATGCTTCTCGCCCAATGGCCCCAAGTTGCCAATCGCACCTTCAATCTGGCCCGCAACGGTGAGGATATCGCCGATCCAATCGGACTGCCGCTGGAGTATTACGAGCACACCGCGAAACAAATCCGGCACCATCTACGCCAGTGGTTGGATGACGCCGCGCAGAAGATTTTTCCGCCCCGCCGCTCGCATTGATTGACGCTTCGCGAATTGCCGGCGATAGCCACCTCCAATAGGAGCCTATCCCCAAACTGTCAGACGCCGTAACCCAAAGCGCAAGCAAGGCCACGTTCTGGAAAGGTTCTAATTACTGGTTGTGACGGTCGCAGCGGTCGTCTACGCCTTCTCTCAATTCGCGAATCTTGAGAAGTCTCTGTCGCGAGTCACCCGAATTTTCCCATGATTCGCGATGTTAGCTGAGAATCGCTGCGCGGTGAGGGACAAACTTGACGCTGGCCGTATGGTTGAAAAAATGCTGCTGAGACGTTAAGCTGAGTTGTGGATTGGGCAAGGGTTACCGCTTGCCCTCCGACCTCGCTTCTCCCTAAATCATGCCGTTAATCCTAGAACAGTCTTCGCTTCGCTGTGTGGGGTATCTCCATGAAACGCAAACGTACCCTCCCCGGGCATCGTGCCGAACTTCACTACGACCGCTTGGAAGACCGCCAATTGTTGGCGGGCGACTTGATTCGAACGCCCATCGTCAATTTGCCGAAGGATAAAAACTTGGTGGTGAACTACTCGTTCGAACAAGCGACGAACGGGGTCAACGACATGTACAACGTGGTCAACGTTTCGGGCTGGAACACGATCGCCGGCGCGGGCAACCAAGTCAAAATCTTCAAGATCGGCTCGACGTTTCGCGGCAATGTTCTGCAGATCGATCACACAGCCAATCAGCGGGATGGAATCTGGCAAGACATCGAGGTGCTTACGGGGCGCCGGTATTTGATCTCGTTCGAGTTGCGGCAATTTAGTGACCGCCAGTCGGGAGCGACCAACGACATCGAGGTATTCTGGAATGGCGTAAGCCTGGGCATCTTCCAGCCCGGAGCCCGGTTCGAGCGTTTTCGCATCACAACCCCAGTGACCACCAGCAATACGGGTCGGCTCGAATTCCGCGAGGCGGCGAGTTTGGGCACGGCTGGGGACGATGGGATCGGTGCGTTGCTGGATAACGTGCAAGTCGTCCAGCTTACCAACGACAATTTGAAAAATGGGGACTTTGCCAACGGAACCAACCAGGGAGTGAACGCTCGCGTCTTCGGTTGGACTAAACGCGGCCGCGCACCGTTCGTGATCTTGCCCGAACGGGGTCCATCGGGACAGCGTGCCCTCAAGGTTGACAGTGACGCCACCAGTATCGACTTGATCCGGCAACGCTTGCAAACGACGGCTGACCAGCATTATTTGATTTCCTTCAATGCTCGACTCGCACCCGATCAGAATCTCAACGAAATGGAGAGTCAGTTACGGGTCCGTTTCGGCGGTCAATTCATCGGCACTGTGCTACCCACCAAGCAATGGGTGCGGTTCCACTTGCTGGCCAAAGCGACCGGGCCCGTGAGCGACCTCGTGCTGCGCGAGGCGGGAATGAAAAACGGCCAGCCCCACACGGGGGACGGCAAAGGCCCGTGGATCGACGATGTCCAGGTCACGCGAGTCACCGCCAACTGGGAATTGGGAGTGACCAGCCCCGTCACCAATCACAACTTTATCCAAGGCTCCCCCGCCACCATGTTCCTGAGTTCGACATTGACCGTATTCAACCGAGTCCGGCCGCAATTGACCAACGCCACGATTTGGCTGCGAAACGCTCGTGATGGAGCCTCCGAAATCTTGACGGTCGATACGACGGGGACGGCGATCACGGCCATCTACGATGCAATACGCAATATCTTGTCATTGACCGGCGTCGACTCAATTCAAAACTATAAACAAGTTCTCGAAACGGTCGCCTACGCCAATACGAAATCGACGGTGACCCCTGGTGTTCGCGACATTCGTGTGACGGTCGGAGATCGGGGAGCCATCAGCGATGGATTCAATGTCAAGGTAAATGTCGCGCCGAATTCGGCTCCCCTGGTGACTCCCATCGCTGATCGGTCGATTTCGGCGGGACAACAGTTTGTTTTGCAAGTCGACGCGACCGATGCCAATGGCGATTCGTTGACTTACGCGATCCAGTCGAGCGGCACCGCGCTTGGGCCCGGAGAGACGGGGCCGACGATCTCCTCCAGTGGGGAAATCCGCTGGACGCCCAACCAAAGCGGCACCTTGAATGTGACGGTCACCGTCTCCGACTCGCGCGGCGCAGCGACGCAAGAAAACTTCGTTCTGACTAGCCTGCTGAATTCACCCCTTGGGAACTTCCAACCTTTCTCTGGCCAGCGGCAATTGTCGTTCGTTACTCCGGCCTTGCGAAACCGCGTCTACACTCAAGCGCCGCCGATGAACATCGACACGTCCAAATCCTATCGAGCGACGATCTACACCGATCTGGGACCACTTGTGCTGGATTTGTTCGCCAGCAAGGCCCCGGTGGCGGTCAATAGTTTCATCAATCTGGCCCGCGATGGCTTCTACGATGGCCTGAACTTCCACCGAGTCATCAACAATCCGGGCAACCGCTTCGTGGCCCAGGGAGGCGATCCGCTGGGGATTGGCACCGGTGGTCCGGGCTATCAATTCTCCAACGAAATCGACCCCAGTCTTCTATTCGACAAGGCGGGAGTGTTAGCGACTGCCAATGCCGGTCCGACGACCAATGGCAGCCAGTTTTTCATCACCTACAGTCCGCAACCGCACTTGAATGGCAAACACACGATTTTTGGTCAATTGGTCTCTGGAAGCGACGTTCTCGACCGGTTCCAATCCACGCAAGGCACGACCGACCGAGTGATCATGCGCCGGATCGAGATCTCGGAAATTTGATCGGCCATCACGCCTGGGTCGCCAACTCCGTGTCGCGACGGCTTACAGATGTTGAAACTCATGCGAATTCGCGCCCCGAGCCAATTGTGTAGCGTCTCCGCCATTGAGGGGCGAAGAGTCGTTCCATTGCGCACCGAGTTTCTCGCGAACCGTTTGTTCGTGTCGCGTGGCGCGACATCAGTAATTTCCGATTCGCACCCGCCACGTTTCGGGGTGCGGTGATTCGGCTAAATCGGTCGCAGAAAATTCTGGCATATCTCGAAAGAATTCTCGGCATTATTGCATTCTTCGCCAATGTCGTGGACCTTTTGAAATAGACTTGAACTGAGGGGGGCGATTGCCAGTTGTCCACCTTTGGACAAGAATTAACGGCAGTCGATGAACGGAGCCAGAAAAGAATAGCTCCGCAACGGTCGTATCCGTGAGACACCCCAGGGTGGGAGAGGGGATTGTGGATGCTTCTGCCGAGCCGAAGCGTTTGGGTAAAATATTCAAGGGCTGACGGAACTGCCTGCCCGTTTTTGAATCGGGGATTGGGAAATGACAAGTAAACAAATGATTAAAATTTTCGACACCACCTTGCGTGATGGCGAGCAGTCGCCAGGGGCCAGCATGAATCACGAGGAAAAAATGCTGATTGCCCAAGCGCTGGTCGATTTGGGAGTCGATGTGATCGAGGCTGGGTTTCCGATCGCCTCGCCGGACGACTTCAAGGCGGTTAGCGAGGTAGCGGCCAATTTCCGAGGTGTGGAAATCTGCGGGTTGGCCCGCTGTAACGATGCGGATATCGATCGGGCTTGGGAGGCCCTGCGGCATGCAGAGCGCCCCCGCATCCACGTGTTTTTGGCGACAAGCCCAATTCACCGCGAGTTCAAACTCAAAATGAGTAAGGAACAGGTAGTGGAACGGGCCGTATATGGGGTCCGCCGCGCGGCGAGTTATTGCGACAATGTGGAGTTTTCCCCCGAGGACGCCGGGCGCACCGAAGCCGATTTTCTCTGCGAGGTCGTCGAGGCCGTGATCGCTGCCGGAGCGCGGACCGTGAATATCCCTGATACGGTGGGTTATGCTACGCCGGCAGAGATGGGACGCATCATCAGAACCCTCAAGGATCGGGTCGCCAATATCGAGCGAGCCGTCCTTAGTGTCCACTGCCACAACGATTTAGGCTTGGCGGTTGCCAATAGTTTGGCTGCTGTCGAGAACGGCGCCGGTCAGGTCGAATGCACGATCAACGGCATCGGCGAACGAGCCGGTAACTGTTCGCTGGAGGAGGTGGTGATGGCCTTGCGAACCCGCCAGGATTACTACCAATGCGACACGCGTATCAATTCCAAACGCTTGGTCCCAACCAGCCGTCTGGTGTCGGAAACGACGGGCTTGTTAGTGCAAAGGAACAAGGCGATCGTCGGTCGCAACGCGTTCGCTCATGAGGCGGGAATTCATCAGGATGGCATGCTGAAGGAGCGAACCACCTACGAAATCATGCGTCCGGAGGACGTCGGCTTGAGCAGCACGGATCTGGTGCTGGGCAAGCACAGTGGGCGGGCGGCTTTGCACGATCGTTTGAAGCGTTTGGGTTTTGAACTCACCGGCGAGGATCTCAACCGCGTCTTCGACGAGTTCAAACGGCTCGCCGATCGCAAGAAAGAAGTTCTGGACGACGATCTCGTATCGCTCGTGCAGCAGACGTGTTCGTGTTGAAGATTTTCACAGCGATGCGGCAACGAGTGTTGTTGCGGTAGCCGACCAATGAAAACGCAGGCAGAGATCACCCTGCCTGCGCTCATTTGGAGATAAATTGGGTAGCCCTAGCGGAATAGGCCTCGCAATCCGTAGGTGAAGAAGGTTACCAGGCCGAATTGCGTCAACTCCTCCTGCGGTTTGTATCGCAAGATCAAGGTGTCGCCGGCTTTGACCAGCAGTCGGGACCGCGGATTGTTGATGGCGCGGTTGATATCGATGCGAATCGCGATTTGTTGATTTCCAGGCAACTTGCGGAGCACGATCAACTCGCTGGCTGGTACCCCTTGCAAGCCGCCGAGGAAACTCGCTTGTTGGCGTTGGCCGATGCCGATGCTCGATCCCGAGAGAGCAATCGCGCCCAGAACATCCAGATCGTAGTCGCGGGGCAGAGGCCATTCGCCACCCACCAGCAAGCCGCCCGTGTAGTAGACATCCGTGTCACGTGTATCGACGTACACGATGTCGCCGTCTCGCAGCACGATATCTTCCGTGCGGAACTTTGGCGGATCGTTCGGCAAATGTCGCATGGGGATTTTGATCACAGCCGATTCGTCGGCAACCTGGGGCAACACACCGTAGGGGAATTCGTCGGCGCTGTGCGTGCGATAGAATTCCTCGACCTCACGCATACGATTTTCGATTTGGAGACGATCGCCGCGGAGAATGCGGACTTCGTTCTTGGCATTCAAGCCGGGCAGACCACCGGTTTGCGACAAGGCGTTCATCAAATCGTTTTCGCCGGCCGGCATTTGCAAGACGAAACCGCGGCTGCTGCGGTCCGATCGATCGAAGACCCCCTTCGTGCCGCGGACGGCTTGCAGTTGGGGGTTGCTGCCCAGCAACGTGTTGTCCTGACGAACGACAAAGACCCGGTAGGTTCGCTTGCGGAGCAGCGAGACGATGATGCGGTTGTTCTCCGGCAAGATCGGCAGTTCACCTTGACGGTAGACCCGCGTGATCAGTTGCTCAACTTGCTGAATGCTCAAACCGCGGACAGCAATCGGCCGCACGAGCGGCAGCGAGATGGTTCCGTCCTCGCGGACCGGCACCGGATAACCGATGGCCGGCGGCAAGTCGCTGTTCGGGTCCGGCATTTGGACCGGTGGAGCTTCGTCGATATTTCCTAGGACGCCCTCGATGAAAATTCCGAGCGTATCACCATCGTCGAGCGTGTAGACCGCGGGTTTCGGTTGACGGAGGCGAGCGACATCGATCGCCACTTTGGCCGACTCAGGCTGCACCATGAATTGCGGCGGCAACCGCTCGACCGGGATAGCGTCGATCGGCGCCAGGATGGCGGTGCATCCGGACGAGGTGACCAAGGCCAAGAAGGCGATCAACATCAGCCATGCGTGCGACCGGCCGCCGTTTTTAGTCATGTAATTCGTTGACATCGAAGTTGAACTCCAAGCTTATTCGTTATGCATCCTGATAGGTTCGCTGCCCTGGAAACGTTTACCGATAGCGGTAAGATTTGTTGGTCTCGTCGAGTTGTCCCTCATAGTACATCGGGACGTCATATTTTTCGTCGAAGGGTTGATTCGACGGAGGCCCGCTGACGATTTGGATTTCGCTCGGTAGCTTCACGTCGCGCTGTTCCTGCTTGATCGCGTCTTGCATTATTTTCGAGACGTAAGCGTTCGCGTATTGGTCCAGATTCCGCGTTTTGGCTGCTTGAGCACCTGCTGGGAAGCCTTCGAACCAAGCGTTGACGCAGCTTGCGCCCTCGGCCGATTGGTACTCGTAATTCATGTATTCGCTCGGTGGCACAGCCGGAACGTAACCATTGCCACCGCGGCAAACATCGATATAGCCGGCGACAAAGCCCTTGCGGAAATGATCGTTGAACGGGCGACGGCAATGACCATACTCGAGGTTGTAGGCTCGATTGGCCCACACGCAGTCGCGGTACCGAACAAACACGCCGTCCAACAATTGGAAACGGGACGGATCGGAGTTGAAACAGCAGCAGCCGACTTGTGCAACGATCCACAAGCTGAAAAACAGCTTGGCTCCCCTCAGCCATCCCCGGCGCAGCAGAGTCGCCCCGGTTCTCTCGGGCGTCTGGTCTAATGGTGCGGGTGCCGGAGCACCTCCTTGAAATGACATGTTTCCCCCCCTTGCGGCAATCATTTAACGCATTGCTGGACATTACGATCCTGCTCATGCATAAAATCGCCATTCCACCTGGGAAAGATTTAGCGAAGATTCCAATTTTTTCCGTTTTGCCTTGAAATCGGGTCGTCGCGGTCGTTTCGATTATTGGGGTTAAAAGATGCCTCCGGGGCCGCGCCTTCAAGACGCTTCCGACCGAATCGGCCCGGATACCGTCGGCTAAAAGGGCAGGGGACGGGCAGAGCCCCATCAAAGCGCGGAAGCCCGCATTGCTTAAGTCACGGAGTCGGGCAACTAGCTAGGCTTTGTGCCAAATCGATTAGCCGGAACGCCTTAGCGTCCGGTTTTGGCAAAAACCGCGGGCTAGCGAGGGGCGGCGGAAGGGTTTTGGCACAAAGCCTAGCCCGGAGTGTTGATTTCGATTCTCCGCCTGGAGCGCGCAAACTTGTTAAATTCGGCCAAATCAGCTAACAGAACCGTTGCTGGCACCCCACTCAGCTGGGGTACCCAAGGCTTGAGCCGGGAAAGCAGAGGGCTGAAGTCGCACTAGGTTCTTTGGCCTTTTGTAAAATTGCCCGTTTCAGCACAAGATTTTGTCCTGGACAGCAGAGGCCCTAATTCGCGCGCCGATAGCTCATCGCCTCGCGAACTCTTTCTTTGGCCAACGCCAATGCGGCCTCACGCGGCTTGAGTTTTTCGCTGACGGCTTTCTTCAGGACCATAAGCGTGTTTTCCTTCATCTTCTCTTCGATTTCCTGGAAGGCTGCCGTTTTGGTTCCGCCATGATACTCGACTGAGCCGCAAATAACCCCGCCAGCGTTGGCTACGAAATCGGGGACGCATATCACGCCGCGATCGTGAAGAATCGATTCGGCCTGAGCCGTACAGGGAATATTCGCTCCTTGCAGCATCAATTTGCACTTCAACTGATGAGCGTTTTCTTCCGTGATCACATCGGGCTGCGCGGCCGGCACAAAAATGTCGACCGGCAGATCGATGAAACCGTGGCGCTCGAGAATCTTCGTTCCAGGTGCGTTGTAGTCGGTGATTTTCTGCCCACTTTTCATCATGCGGCACAATTCCTCCACATCCAAACCGTCGGGATTGTATACGGTTCCTGCCAGATCGGTTGCCGACACGACGATCGCTCCCCGTTTCGGATGCGTCAAATAGCGGGCAGCATGCTGACCGACATTGCCGAAGCCCTGAATCGAGACAGTGGCACCACGCAGTTTGATCCCCGCGAATTCTTGAGCGATTTCGGCACACACCGCCAAGCCAAATCCGGTGGCACCCACTTGGTCGAGCGGAATACCACCCAACACGCTGCTCAAGCCCACCGACCGTCGAATCTCGTCGCGGACCCAAGCCATCGCGGTCTCGTCAGTTCCCATGTCGGGCCCGGGGATGTACTGGTTCAGCGTTTCGATGCCGCGAGCGAATTGGCGAATCAAGGTCTCTTTTTTCTCCGGCGTCAACTTTCGCGGATCGGCAATGATGCCCGATTTTCCGCCGCCGTGGGGGATGCCTGCGAGGGCATTTTTCCAGGTCATGGCCCGAGCGAGGCGGAACACCTCTTGAGTGTTCACTGTCGGCGTCATGCGAATGCCACCAATCGCGGGGCCGATGCTGCTGTTGTCAATCACGACGATCCCACGCAGACCACAACGCGGCTCGTAGATGTAGACGATTTTCTCGGGTCCCCACTCGTCCGCGTAAATGTCAAAAACAGAGTCTTCTTGATGAAGTTTCAAACCGTTTTTCTCAAGGATCGTGCTCATGGCGTAAAGTCGTCGCTGTGAAATGGAGGGACACAAACGCCAACATTCTAGCGAGCAGGGGAGGACTCCGCTATGACCAGCGCTCGGGGGGTGACGCTGCGGGCCGATGTTCTGTGCGTTCTGTGGCAGCCAAACGAACAAACGCAGAGAGAGCAGATTAACGGCATTCCAGTTTCACCAATGGCCACAGCTTACGGAGAAGCTAACGCAATCGCGAGCCAGATCACCCGCGTTTTTATGCCAAATTAAAGGTGCGATGAGGAGCCGACACCGAGACTCATTCATTCCTCCGCCGCGCCCTCGTTAACGACCTGCTTTACGTTTGCTGAACCGCCTCACTCACTGACACTCCGGCGGCCAAAGACTCGACAAATTGCCGCTGGTCAATTGGTCGCAACTGGAGCCAAGCCTGCCGTGGTTTCGCGCCTCACGTCAACCCTTCGCTCGGGGGGGGAAGGGCGATAACTGCTACAACCGAAAGATTCGTCGGTGCAATAGAAAACCGCGGAAAAACCCGACCCAGAATTACCTGATTAAGTTCCATGCCAAGTGCCAGCATGACCCGATAAACAAAACTAAAGCCGCGAAACTTATTCTCAGTTCTCGCTACCGATACCCGGCGAATCGTTCGGCGGGTATCGACAATCCAAAGGAGTATTTCATGCGCATGGTTTTTGCTCTGTTGTTTGTGTTGGCGGTCGCTCCGGCGTTTGCCCAAGAGCCTGTGGCGCCCAAGCGCCAAGCCCTCGATTACACAACGGCGTACCACCGGTGTCAAAACGGCGACAAGCCGATGTTGGTACTGGTGACGGCGACATGGTGTCCTCCGTGTCAACGCATGAAAAACTCCGTCCTGCCAGAATTGCTGGCCAGCAGTATGCTCGAACACATCAACTTCGCCATGGTCGATTACGACCAAGAAACCGCTCTGGCCCAGCAATTGATCGGCGACCGGGGCGTGCCCCAGCTGATCTTGTTTCAAAAGGTCGAAAACCGTTGGATTCAGCGGTACGTGGCCGGCTATCAATCGCTCCCCGAAATCGAAGACTTTTTGCGCAAGGCGGACAATGTGATCGTGGCCGACGCGAAAAGCGAAGTGCGTGAGACCAAGAAATAGGCAGGATTTAGGTTCGCAACGAATGTATCGGGCCGCGTCCTTTCAGGGATGACGGCCCGTTTTCTTTTGATCCGGCCCGAAGTGCGGGATTCGCGGCGGATGCAGGCTTGGGGCAAGTGGCCCGTCGCGCCGATCTCGGCCAGCGTGTGAACGCTTTACGATTAACGCGTGTCTTGTTAAAATCTCGATTCCTTGAGCAGTCGATACCAAAAGTCGATTCGCGTGGGTGCCATCTGCCGGTCCGGAGATTACGGAGCCGAACGATGCAAAAATCCCAGAAAACGGCGGGATAGCTCAGTCGGTTAGAGCGAAGGCTTCATAAGCCTTAGGTCGCTGGTTCGAGTCCAGTTCCCGCTACTTTTTTCAGCCGCCGGTGATCGACGTCGATCCCTGGCGGTTTTTTTGTCGGCCGCGGACGGGCGATTCCGATCCTTGTCGCGAGTTTCGACTCAAAACATCCTGACGGGTGGGTCGGCTCCGCCACAAGTCGGCGGGTTGGGGATAGGCACTAAACTGGGCGTCGGTATTTTGGCATCCGATGCGTGCGTCGTTGGTCGACGAAAAGTGTATTCCAATACAATCCCGCGGATGACCTTGTGGTTGCGCCGGGTCGCGGTCCGCGACGGTTCTAGGCCAGAATTCTTGGTTGAGCGATTGCTCGATCGGCGTGTTGCCAAGTGGCTGCCATGTGGTGAGGCATCTCACAACTACGTTTGAATCGGAAAATTTGCTGCCTGATCGAAAGATATGCCATGCACATGAGGGAACGGTGGGCATCGTGACACAATTTTTTGCGAGACACTTACTGTTTTGGCTGGCTGCCGTCGGAATGTTTGTCGATGGCGCGGCGGCGACCGCCCAGCAGCCGCAGAATAACTTGTCGGCCTTACCAATCCTCGGCCGAAAAGTTTCTTCGGTACAGTGTCAAACCGTGACCGATGAGACCGTCAACCTACCCGCAGCGATCGGCCAAGGCGCGACCGTCGTCTGCTTCCTGGGTAATGATTGCCCGATGGCCAGACTTTATTTTGTCAGGCTCAACGCGGTCGCCGCCAAATATCGCGAGCGGGGCGTGCAGGTCGTTGGCATCAACAGCAATCCGCAAGACACCGCCCAAGCCATCCGCGAAAAAATCAACGAATTCGGAATCGAGTTCCCGATCGTCAAAGATTCCTCGCAAGGTTTGCTGGACCGGTTCTCGGCCACGCGTACTCCCGAAGTATTTCTGCTGGACGACGGCGGCGTAATTCGTTATCACGGCCGCATCGACGATCAATACTTGCCCGGCGTGTCACGCTCAAACCCGACGCGACGGGATCTGGAGATTGCCCTGGATGAACTGTTGGCGGGGCAGCCCATCACCGTTCCCGAAACGCAGTTTTCAGGTTGTTTGATCGGCCGAATCAAGGCGACGAGTGAGGGTGGGGCTGTAGTAACGTTTACCAAAGATGTCGCTCGCGTGCTGCGAACGCACTGTGTCGAATGTCATCAACCAGGGGATATCGCACCATTTTCTTTGGTCGATTATGAGGAGGCTCGCGGCTGGGCCGACATGATGGTGGAGGTGATCGATGCAGGAACGATGCCCCCATGGCATGCCAGTCCCGATCACGGCGATTTCAAAAATGAGCGGCGGATGCCCGAGGAGGATAAGCAGATCCTGCGGGATTGGCTCGCGGCGGGGTCCCCCTTTGGTGCGGCTAGCGATGATCTGCCGCCGTTGCCGAGCGAGCGGACCGGTTGGAATCTTCCCCGAACTCCCGACCTGGTGATCCCGATGAGTTCGCGGCCGTTCAACGTCCCGAAGGAAGGAACGATCGACTATCAGTACTACGTTGTTGACCCAGGATTCAAGGAAGGCAAGTGGATCGTCGGAGCTGAGATCATCCCTGGCGACCGGAGCGTCGTGCATCACAGCATCGTCTTCATTCGCCCCCCTGACGGCGTTGATGTGGTGGGATTGGGTTGGCTGGCCGCGTACGTCCCCGGATATCGACCCAGCCCCTATCCAGCGGGCCACGGCCGCTGGATCCCCGCAGGCTCCAAACTCGTCTTCCAGCAGCAC
Source organism: uncultured Pirellulaceae bacterium (assembly GCA_937941455.1). Classification (GTDB taxonomy): domain Bacteria; phylum Planctomycetota; class Planctomycetia; order Pirellulales; family Pirellulaceae; genus BJ22. Next base: position 26,459 of record CALDHM010000025.1, read on the forward strand.
TACACGCCCAACGGACGCGCGGCCAGCGATATCACCAAAATCGGACTAGTCTTCGGCGATCCAGCGGCGATCGATCACGAAGTTTTTACGCTGATGGGGATCAATCAAGAATTCGAAATTCCGCCGGGCGCGAGTGATTATCAAGTCCAGGGACGGATCCCTTACTTGCCGCGCGACGCGAAGTTACTGGGGATCTCGCCGCATATGCATTATCGCGGCAAGGCCTTTCGCATGGTGGGACATGCCACGACGGGAGCGGAGATCTTGCTCGACGTGCCACGCTATGACTTCAACTGGCAACACCTTTACGAACTACGAACGCCGCGACCGCTTGCCGATTTCGAGTGGATCGAGTTTATGTGTTCCTATGACAACTCGTCGGCCAACCGGGCCAATCCCGACCCAAGCCAACTTGTGACCTGGGGCGACCAAAGCTGGGAAGAGATGGCCGTCGTTTACATGGACGTCGCTCGGCCGATTAAGGGAACGAGCACGGCACCGCGGTCGCGACAAGCGGTAAAGCCACGCTTATCGGACGATACAATCTCGGCACGAGAGCGCGAGTTGGCTCGCGAATTTGTCGACGACTTTATGGCCCGTTTCGACCCGCGGGGCACCGGCAAAATTCCCTTGCGTATTTTGCCGGACGCCTTGCAGCGATTCGGTGGGCTGGACAGGAATGGCGATAAATTCGTGACGCGCGACGAGGTCGAAGCACGTGCGCGAGAGCACTTCCAATGGTGGGAAGAACGAAATCGAGACTGACGATGCCGAGGGATGCGACATCGCCGGAGCCACGGTCACGGGTGTGTCGTCTGCAGTGCGGGCGCGGAAGGGACAGATAGCCACGTGTCACGATTATTTTTGCACGCCGTTACCGGAATTGCCCGTCACCCTTGGTTAGCCCTGTTGATCATTCTGGTCACCACAGCGATCGCGGTGCTTGGTTACGTCGATCCAGGCTGCATCCGCCGCATTGTATCGGGGCCAAAGGAAGCTCGTCGCAGCACCTCGCCCGGAGTTAGCGCGCAGCAAGCGACCACCGAAATACCCCGCGAACCGCGAGCGTTTCAGCGAGTGCCCCGCATGGAAATGGGGGGCGATGCGATTCTGATTGTCGAGTCCGATCAGCTTTTTACACCGCGCGGCGCAGAGGCCTTGCGCGCGGTTGCCGCGCAGTTACGACGACTCGAATTTGTCGCCGATGTCCGCACACTGGAATCGGTCCCCTCCATGAACTTGTTTGGATTGGCCGAACCCGTATTGCCTCGACATGACGCCTCTCAAGAACGATTCGATCGCGCCCGTGCCAAGGCGCTGAATCATCCCCTGTTGCGCGCTCAGTTCCTTTCGGCCGATGCCCGCACGACGTTGGTGTTTGTCGATTTCGAATTTTTAATGATTAAATCGGACGACGATTGTATCGGTGGACTTCGCGCGGCGGCTGAGCAGGCAGCGAGATCGTTTCCCGATGTGGCGATGCAATTCTCAGTCACGGGCCGGGTCCCCATCATGATTTCGGCGATCAAAAGCCAAGACGACAGCCGTTTGCTGTACCAAACGATCGCTTACTCCATCATCTTGATTTTGAGCGCTATCCTGTTTCGCGGCATTCCTGCGGTGATTATTGTGGCCGGGTCAGCAGCCTTGGGAGTCTTCTGGACGATCGGCTTTACGTCGTTCTTCGAGATCGATTTCAATCCGCTGGTGAATGTGATTTTGCCGGTTCTGGTGGCCTTGGTCGGTTTCACCGACGGGGTGCATCTCATGGTAGCGATTCGCCGGATTCGCGCCGAAGGGCAATCGTCGGCCGCGGCCGCAGTGATCGGAATTCGGGAAGTTGGCTGGGCGTGTGCTCTGACAAGCCTGACCACTGCCATCGGGCTGGGATCCCTGATGCTCGCCAAACACCAATTGGTACAAGAGTTCGGCAAATGCAGTGTGCTGGGCGTGGCGCTGACCTTTTTGTCGGTGGTCACGTGGATTCCCTTCGCCTGCTCGATGCGTCTCGGTCGCAACCTGCATGTCGGCTTGGAGAAAAGTCTGATTCATCGCAACTTGCAAAAAATTTCTTTGTTGATCGACTTCGTGATCCGCCACCGCGCCGCGTTCAGTTTGGGGGGACTCGCCGGCTTGTTGCTGACTGGAGCGATATCAGCAACGTTGCGCCCCGATCAGCGTCAGGCGACGTCTTTGCCGCGGTCCAGTGAGGTCGCGATCGCGCTAACGCGACTCGATCAGGCGCTCGGGGGCTTGGAGACCTCGCAGGTCGTCATTCGCTGGGACCACGAGGTACCGCCGGGGAGCACCGAGATCGGCGAGGTGATCCGGGCGGTGGACGAATTCCTGAATGGCGAAGAACTGATCGGTTACCCTCTGTCGATCATGAAAATCACTGGAGCGATCGAGGGGGAGCGGACGATCGATTCGCAAATGTCGCTCATCGATTTGTTGCCACCGAGCCTCAAGCGAACGTTCTATTCACCGGAAGAACGTGTCGCCAACACGATCTTCCGCGTCCAGGATTTAGGAATCGCCACCTATGGACCTGTTTTCGAACGCATCAACGAGAAACTTAACGAACTAGCCCAGCGACACCCGCAGTTCCAATTTGCGCTGCGCGGATCCGCGGTGTGGCGTTGGGAAAATCTGTATCAAATCGTCGTCGATTTGCTGGCAAGTCTCGGGACCGCTGCGGTCATTATTTTCGTCGTCCTGGGGGTCGTATACCGCAGCGTGCGAATCGGCTTGATCTCAGTATTTCCGAACATATTTCCTCTGACGATTGCCGGCGTGTACCTGGTGATGATCGGGCAATCGCTCGAGATCGTGACGGTGTGCGCGTTTACGGTTTGCCTGGGGATCGCCGTGGACGACACGATTCATTTCCTGACACGCTTTCAAGAGGAACGGGCGCACGCCGGTATCGACGATGCCATCCGACGCGCCTTCACGAGTGTCGGCACGGCCTTGTTGATCACGACCGTCGTGCTCGTGACGGGGTTCTCCAGCGTGTTCTTCAGCGACTCCCGCGACCACATCATCTTCGCCTCGATGGGCGCCATCACGATCGGGTCAGCGTTGCTGGCGGACATCGTGTTCCTGCCGGCCCTGCTGGCGTGGTTGCTCAAACGGTAGGCGGCGACGGCGGTCAACGCTTTTTTCCCATCAACTTTTTCAGCTCGGGCCACGGCAGGCAATTGGCGACTTGACGTTTGGTCAGTCCCGCTCGCCGCGCCTGCACGATGCCATAACGCATGGCTTCCAAGCCATCGATCGAATGGGCGTCGGTGTTGATCACGATCGGAATGCCCCGCTGAGCAGCGGCCGCCAGGTGGATATCGTTGAGGTCTAATCGCTTGGGGCTGGCGTTAAGTTCGAGCAGTTTGCCATGGTGGGCGGCGGCATCCATCACCGCGGAGATGTCCACGTCGTAAGGCTCTCGGCGATTGATCAATCGGCCTGTAGGATGGGCGATCATCGAGACGTGAGGATGGGCAATCGCACCGATGATGCGGGCCGTGATTTGCTCGCGCGGCTGAGTCTGACCGTAGTGAACGCTGGCCACCACCCAATCGGCTTGAGCCAAAACGTCATCGGGGAGATCCATTTGGCCATTTTCGAGAATGTCGCATTCGATTCCTTTGAGGACTTGGAAGGAATTCCCCAGTCGCCGGTTGATGGCGTCGATCTCGGCCCATTGGGCCAAGAGTCGAGCGGGATCAAGGCCGCGGGCCATCGCCACGCGCTGGGAATGATCCGTGATCGCGATGTAGGACAATCCGTGAGCTTTGGCTGCCGCGGCCATTTCCTCGATCGATGCCGCTCCGTCAGTGGCGGTCGTATGCATGTGCAGGTCGCCGCGAATATCCGCTAACTCGATCAGCACTGGCAAATTCCCCGCCTCGGCCCAAGCAAACTCTTGCCGGTTTTCCCGCAATTCCGGGGGAATGAAGGGTAGTCCAAGCCGCTTGTAGATTCCTTGTTCGGAGGCTCCCTCCAGACGAGTCTCCGCGTCGTCATCGACGAACAAGCCCCATTCGTTGAGCTTCCAGCCGCGATCCTTGGCTCGCTGCCGCATCACCACGTTGTGCTCTTTGCTCCCCGTAAAGTATTGCAGGGCCGAACCGAAGGATTCGGGGGGAACGACGCGCAGATCAATCGCGAAGCCATTGTCCAAACGGATCGACATCTTTGTCGGGCCGCGTCCGCTGAGCGTGGCCGATGGTCGGAACTTTGCGAAGTGATCCATGACGGTGTCCGCGTCAGTTGCATCGACCAGCAAATCGAGATCGCCGACGGTCTCGCGGCCACGTCGATAACTCCCCGCGAAATCCAAGTGCCGAATCGCCCGGCAGTCGGCAAAATGGTGCCGTAATTCCTGGACCAGGTCATCGGCCTGGGCCCACAAAATGCGCTGATTCGCCGCGCTGGCGATGGCGATCCCCTCAAGAATCGACTGTTGCGTCTTGGCTCCGAAGCCCGCCAATTCCCGCACGCGACCGGCCTGACACGCCGCCCGCAGTTCTTCGAGATTGGTGATGTGCAATTGGTGGAACAGTGCCGCGACCTTTTTGGGGCCGAGGCGCGGAACTTGCAAGAGATCGAGGACGCTCGGCGGAATGACTTGCAGCAATTCCTCGATCTGTTTCAGCTTGCCGCGCTCGATCAATTCATAGCATTTCTCCGCAACACTTTTGCCGATCCCATCAAGCGTCGTCAACGCGACGCCGCGGGCGACCAGAGATTCGATCGGTTCGGAAAGCTGCCTGATTCGCCGCGCACCGTTGCGATAAGCATTGGTGCGAAACGAATTGGCCCCTTGAATTTCCAAGAGGTCCGCCAAGGTTTCCAGATGCTGCGCGATTTGTTCGTTGGTCACGGCGATATTCGATGCAGACGCGGTGGTGGCCGTGTTCCGGCGTTCGTCCAGCGGTGATGATGCCAAGTTCTCGCCGCAGGTGTCAACCGGTGGAACCGGTGTTGGCAAGAATTCGCCGACGCTTTTGCGGATGGGTAGAAGGAAGTTCGTCTGCGACGCCGACTGGCGGCTGTAAAAAAAAACGGCTGTTCTTGCGTCATGCAGAACATGCCGTTTTTTGGATCGTCGCAGCCAAATGCAGCGATCCGTTCGCCATCGAGGTTCCAATCCAATCTCGACGTGGAAACCTATTCAACGAAGATCGTGGCCGCAATCTTCCTCGAATTACTTTCCTGCGCGAACAACGAAGGAATACGAAGGACTAACGCCCATTCACGTCAGACTCAGGAGTGTGATGACTTCACTCGCGGCTCGCCAATGCACTGATATTTCGGTTGCTTGGCGTTGACGTCAGGGCCTAGCAATTCAAGTTTGGATCTGCCTCTCTGCAATGCTACCTTAGATGCTCAATCGCAATTATCCAAGACTTGAAAAACCAACGAAACGCTTGTTTTGTGTTCGTAAGTTGCTGCGCAACAGCAGTTTAGGAGAATTGATAAATTTTTGATGAACGCCCCAAAGCCGCTAGCGGGGCCGAATTGACGCTGGGGAATCCTTGTCAAATCCTGCCAAAACCGCGGGCTTTTTCGAATACCCAATCTGGGGGGCTGGATGCAGGGTGTCGGTGCCCCTTCGTCACTCTCATTCTGGGAGAGTGAATTTGTAGTATCTTGCTTTTGGCACCAAACGGCTGCGAGCCTTCACCGCGAAGGCATCTCATCACACTGGGAGCGTATCTTTGGAGTACCATCCTTTCCCTCTGGGGGAGTCGGCCCACCAGGTCCGGAGAGGGGGCTTTCGAAACATCGGATTGTTTTTGTATCCCCGCTTTCATCTGCCTCGCAGTACTTGTACCTCGCTGGCGCTCACCGCGCTCATCTTCGACTATCCCGCTGCGCGGCAGGGGGCTGAGGTTTGCCCTGGTTTGTCGGTTTGATTTAGTCAGTCCACATTTACGGTGGTAGCGACGGAGTCATTACAATGCAAATCGGCGATTTCCCCGGAATCGCTTGGTTTACAATGGAGGCGAGCCAGCGCGGAGAACTTGCGATGTTTGGTAAGTGTCGAGGGGCGTGTTAGCCACGACGGCTGAAGCGATGGCAGTATCTGAAGAGCGACAGGGACTTATGTTAACTCGGCGCGGCATTTTGAAAGTGGTTTCGGCGGTCGGCATCTCTTCGACAGTTTTTGCTCGTGCATTGGCTCAGGAGGGAGATGGCAAAGCCGAACTGACGCGCGAAATGATTGCCGCGGCGAAGTGGGTTAGCGGTATCGAGTTGACCGAGGCCGAAGAGGAATCGCTCGTCCGCGAGGTCAATAATTTGCAACGGCAATTGAAAGCGCTCCGCGGCTTCAAACTCGATCCGCAACGGGACGGGCCGGCCCTCGGCCTGCAGACGTTGGCCGGATCGACCGGCAGCGGTTCGCCTCGGATCCGCGGTGCCTGGCCTCTGAATAACGCGGCGATCGCGCTGCCGAAAACGGACGAAGACATCGCCTTTCTATCCGTCACGGAACTCGGCAAGATGATCCGCAGTCGCCAAATCAGCAGTGTCGAGTTGACAAAACTTTATTTTGAAAGATTGCGACGCTTCCAACCGCTGCTAAACTGCACGGTCAATCTCACCGAGGACTTGGCGATGCAGCAAGCCGAGCGGGCCGATCGCGAGCTGGCCGCAGGCCGATATCGCGGGCCGCTGCATGGCATTCCTTGGGGAGCCAAGGACTTGATCAGCGTTCCTGGCTATCCGACGACGTGGGGGATTCCGATTTTCAAGGATCGTGTCCTTAACGAAACGGCGACTGTCGCTCAACGGTTGGACGAGGCCGGGGCGGTGCTGGTGGCCAAACTCAGTCTCGGCGCGATCGCGATGGGGGACCGGTGGTTCAACGGGACCACGAAAAATCCCTGGAATCCTGCGCAGGGCTCCAGCGGCTCGAGTGCGGGTTCCGCTGCGGCGACGGCAGCGGGGTTGGTGGGTTTCGCCATCGGCAGCGAGACGCTCGGCAGCATTTTGACCCCCTCGACGCGGTGTGGCAGCCACGGTTTGCGACCGACCTTTGGCCGCGTCAGCCGGGCGGGTTGCATGCCGTTGTCGTGGTCGATGGACAAGATCGGACCGCTGGCCCGGAGTGTGAATGATTTGGGGCTGGTGCTTGCCGCAATCTACGGTCCGGACGACAAAGATCCGACGGTGGTTGATCGACCCTTTCGTTGGCCTCCTCTGAGCCCTATCGATTTTCGGTCGCTGCGCGTCGGAGTGGTTCCCAGTCGCCGCGACAGCTCGACGCCCGACTCATCGCTGGAGATTCTACGCGGTCTCCATTGTCAAATCGTCGAGGTCGAGTTGCCCAAGGGATATCCGCTGATGTCGCTGACCAAGATCATCGACGCGGAGGGGGCGGCGGTGTTTGACGATCTGCTGCGGGCTGGTCAAACCGAGGGCTGGAATACTTGGACGAAGTCGTTTCAAACGGCCCAATTCATCACGGCTGTCGACTATTTGCGGATGCAGCGGATTCGGCGTCGCTTGATGATCGACTTTGAGGAGGCCATCAAAGATGTCGACATCTTGTGGAACGCTAACGACTTGGCCTACACGAATTTCACTGGGCATCCGTCGCTCGTGATGCCCTACCAATATCGCGAGGTCGGCGAGACGTTCGTCCCTCAGGTGGTGGTGATTACCGGGAAGCTGTTTGCCGAGGAAATGATCTTGGCTGTTGCCGAAGCGTTCGCGCGTCTGTTGCCGAGCGAGCGGCCGCGGCCACCGCTGGAGCAGTTTCTGGCCAAAGCGTCCAGCAGCTCGGAACAGAACTAGCGGCTTACCGATCGAAAATAGCCGATTCTTTTACCGCGCCAGCAGCGGTTTCAGCAGAGTTTGCAACGCGTCGGCCCACATTTGATATCCGCGTGGCGACAAATGCAAAAAGTCTGGCATGATCTCCGCTGCGATCTTGCCATCGGCTCCAACGAACAACGAAGTCAGATCGGCGAACACGATGTGCTCCGAGTCGCCCAGGGCCGCGATTCGCTCGTCGATCAACCGATTATTGATGCGACCAGGATCATCGGCCCGCTCGCCTCGCGGAAACACTCCCAGCAACAGAATCTTGGCTGCGGGCGCGGCCCCGCGGAGCGTGTTGACGATCTCGCGAATTCCGTCGGCAACTTCGTCGGGATCTTGCCCGAGGTGGCCCGTGTTATTGGTGCCAATCATGATCACGAAGACTCGGGGTTGCTGTTTGGCAAGGCACCCGCGCTTCAATCGCCACAAGACATGCTCGGTGCGGTCCCCACTGAAACCGAGGTTCAACGTCGAATCTTCCGAGAACGTCTTGTCGAAGGCTGCCCGGCCTGTCCTTTCCCATCCTTGCGTGATGGAATCGCCGATGAGCACGATGTCGGCCGTCTTTTCACGAGCCTCGCGCAGTTTGGCGTCGTAGCGTTCTCGCCACCAGGCCTCGCCCCAGCGGGATTCGGGGATCACTGCCGAGTGAGCGCAATATTGTTGCCGGACTTTGTGGTAGCGCGATTGCAGTTCTGCCAGTACCACTTGGTAATCGGCCTCGGCATGCACGCTGCGCAGTTCTTGAGGATCGTTTTGAAGATCGAACAACTGCCACTCCTTGGTGCTCGGAAAGAACATCAGCTTGTAGCGATCGGTGCGGATGCCGTCGTGTTGGGGGACACGATGTGCCCCCTCGTTTTCGTAGAACGCGTAATAAATCTCCTCACGCCAATCGTCCGGTGCCCGGCCCGCCTCACGTAGCACCGGCACAAGGTTTCGGCCTTGCATCTCGGGCGGCGGCTCAACGCCAGCGCAGGCGAGTAAAGTGGGTGCGAAATCGATGTTTTGCACGAGTGCCGCAGACCGAGATGCGGCGGCGACTCGGCCGGGCCAGCGAACGATCAGCGGCATACGCAGCGATTCCTCGAACATCCAGCGCTTGTCGTACCAGCCGTGCTCGCCCAGATAGAACCCTTGGTCTGAGGAATAAATCACGATCGTGTTTTCGGATAACCCATTGGTATCGAGGTAGTCGAGAATCTTGCCGACGTTGTCGTCGACGGCGGCGACGCTACCCAGGTAGTCGTGCAAGTAACGTTGATACTTCCATGCCGTGATCTCGCGTGGAGTCAGTTCTCCCTGTCGCAGTTGGCGGAGGAAAGTGTCGTTTTCGGGACCGTAGTAGGCGTCCCACGCTGCCCGCTGCTGCTCATTCATCCGCTGGTATTCGCCGTTGGCAAGGCCCGACAAAAAATAATCGGGAAACTCGTTCTCGCCCGGAAATTTAGCGTCATGCCCCCAGTAGAAGTGCCGCGCGATCGACATTTCGGCGGTCCCCAACAGCGGGCTGCGATTCGATAGGTCATCGAACAACGTCTCTGGCTCGGGAATCGTCCCCAGTGGATAACGACCGAAGTGACGCGGATGGGGGCTCCAGTTACGATGAGGGGCCTTGTGTTGGCACATCAGCAAAAACGGCCGGCGCGGATCGCGACGCTCGAGCCACTCGATCGACTTGTCACCGATCAAATCCGTACAGTAGCCTTCAAACCGTCGGCGCGTCCCATCCATCTGAATAAAATCGGGATTGTAGTAGTGTCCTTGGTCGGGCAAGACTTCCCAATAGTCGAATCCGACGGGATCGGAAACCAAATGCCATTTGCCGATCACCGCGGTTTGGTAACCATGATTCTGCAGAAGTTTCGGGAAGGTCGGCTGTGCGTCGAAGAACCGATCTCCATTGCGCATAAAACCGTTAAGATGGCTGTGGCGTCCTGTCAGAACAGTAGCCCGCGAGGGACCACAAATCGAATTGCCGCAAAAACAGCGATCGAAGGTCATGCCGGTACGAGCCAGCTCGTCGATCCGTGGCGTTTGATTCAGCCGCGAACCGTACGCCCCGATCGCTTGCACGGCATGGTCGTCGGAAAAAATAAAAATAATGTTGGGTCGATTGTCTTGGTGCGTGGCTTCTTGCCGCTGGGCGTTTTGCAATACCGCACCAGAGGAGAAGTTCGCCAAAAGTATCCAAGCCATGCAGCACGCGATCAATGTCCCGCCGGGCTCTGTTTGCATTCAATTAACTCCACGACTTTGCGAAAAGGTTTTGCCACGGGCGCACGCCTGAGCTCGACGGGGTTGTGCGACTAGCGACTTGCTTGCGACTGCCCACATGGCTGCTCGAAGACATTGGAATGCTGCTCGCGCCGAGGCAGGCCCCGATCGAAGCCATTAGCATATCGCGGCGGTCGAACTGGCGAAACCACTGTGGTTGTGCGGTGACGAATCAGGAATTAAAGCTTATCCTAATACGGCAATTTTGTGGCACGTTCATCCCGCCCTGTGAGGTCAATCCCGGGATCGTTTCTTAGTCGCTCGCGTTCGGCGAGCTGGTCGAATCAGGAGACAAAGAGTCGTCGTGGCGGGGCGAATTACCGACGGTTTCATCGGTTGGGGGGACGATGAATCGGGGAACGTCGTCTTGGCGATCCTGATCCGCCGCGTCTTTGTAATGGGCCAGTCGCTTTGAATAGTAATTATTGGAGGACGCATTGTAGTCGACGTCGTCGTCGAGCCGGATGCTCGATTGGAGTTCGGCTAGCCCCTTGCGAAACTGCTGGTAAGATTTGCCTAAATTTTTCGCGACTTCGGGCAGGCGGCTGCCAAACAAAATCACCGCGACGACCAAAATGATGAGAATTTCGCCAAAGCCGATTCCGCCGGGCAACATGGAAAAACCTCGATGGCCTAATCTTCGTCGCTTTTGTCGTCGATATTGCTGCCGGCAGGACGGTCTTTCATTCCGGCCTTGAACTCGTTGATGCTGCGGCCCATGTTGCGCATCAACTGGGGGAGCTTCGCACTGCCGAAAAGCAGCAGCATGACGGCAGCCACGATGATCAGCTCAGTAGTACCCAATCCAAACATTGCGATTTCCAGTGAAAAGTCGTGATGAACACCTTCTATTGTAAGGTCCACCCTACGGCTGTCAAAGGCGACCGAGTCGGGCGAAACTCCGAAAACGCGGCCCAAAGGCTGCCAAGTGTCGAACTTTGAAGCTGAATTTAACGGCCCGGCAAACGATAGGCCTTGAGTGAGTTCCCCTGGGACACCACGATCACCGCTTCCCCACGGCCATTGGGAACCAGCGTCACGCCTCCGGCCGCACGGCCCAAGTCACTGACGCCGACCGAGCCACGCGAGACGTCCTTTATCAGCAGTGCTCCGCGGGCGTCGACCACCGCAATGCGTTCGAGGGACTCCGCTGGCCAAGCGGCAGTCGACTCGACATCACCCTCGAAAATTTGCGGGCCGATTGGGGTCCAATCCCAATGGCCGGATTGCAAGTCGCCGGCACCCACATGCCATTCGCCGCGTTGGTCGACCGCCAATAAGATCAGGTGATTCAGCCCGGCAGCAATCAGGCGGACGACCGTGCTGCCAACCTCGAGCGGTTGCGGTGTCCAGCCGGAATCCACGGGACGGAAAGCCACGACGCCATCACGCGATGCAGCAAAGATCGTGGCAGGGGACACGGCGACACTTTCAAAACTGTCGGCACTGATGAGCTGGTGTGATCCATCGCTGATGGCGAACGCCACGAGACCCTGATCGCGCACCGCCACGATCAATTTCGACTCCGGGCCGGCGAGCCAAAATCCGCAATCGAGGAGTTGAGCATTTTGTTCCGCTTTGATTTCGCGGAGGGGCTTCCAATCGTGATTCCACAAGTAAATCGTTCTACCGTAAGGCGTGAATGTGGCGAAGATCAGCGAGCCATCGATCGACGCGACCCTCAGGCGAGTCACGGCTTCACCGGCGGGCAGCGGAAGTTCCTGTCGCCGCACCACAGCACCGCGCGCGTCGATTTCGACGACCGTTCTCAGTCCGTCCAGAACAATGACACCTCCGGATTGTTCACCGGGCAATGCGACCAAGTTGCCTGGTTGTCGAAGTTCCTGTTGAGCCCAAACTTCGTTCAATGGCAGGCGCTCTGCTACAACGCTCGTCCCGGCATTGATCGGATCCCGCCACAGTTTCTCGGCACTCACGAGTTCCAACCGCCGCTGGTAACGCTCCACGAACTGCTGATAATTTTCGAGCATCTCTCGCGAGAGCCGTTCGCCGGCTTCGATACGGTCGATGGCACCCGCCAAATCGTTGGCCCAATTTTGATCGACTAACCCGCGAGCGTACTCGATGTTCCCATTTCGATCCAGAACGACGACGGAGGGAGTGTTGACCAGGCGAATTTGCCGCGCTGATTCCAATTGTTGGTCGAACAGCCAGCGGATCGGCAACCCCAGCGACTTGGCAGAGGACGACAGCGAGCGACTGACGACTGGGTTGTCTCCAGCGGCTTGATCGAGATGGTCCTCGGCGATGACTCCGATCCAAGCCACCTTGTCCATGGCGGCGACTCGATCGCAGAGCGCGCGGAGGTCTCCCAAGCGGGCGAGCGCACCGGCGCCACTCAGGCCGGACATCCACACCAGAACGGTCGTCTTGCCAGCGAGTTGTTCGGGTTGGCACGCCTGCCCGGAGTCATCCAGCAGCCGCAACCCGCGGGCCGGTTGCCCCAACGTTTCGCAAGGAAAAGGCTCGGGGATCGCTACAAATTGCTGCACAGCCCGCGAATTCTTGGGGGGGACCACGCGAAACGTTTCATCAGCCAGCGGGGGATCGATTTCGGCACCATGCAAACGGGCGAAAAACTGAATGTCACCGATTTCGCTACTCGCGGTCACGAGAGGATCGAGCAGAGAAATCGGTAGCGTCATCTGCCGCAGCACGAGCGTCTGTTGGTCGATCCACAAATCGTAGCGGTCGAGTCCGGAGCCGGTTTGCAAGTGATAACAGGGTCGGCCGTCCACCTTGGCGTCGTCCAATCGCAGTAGCTCCTCGGTGGCTTGCAGCCCCAGCCAGTCGTCGCTCGACCCCAGCCATACCGAAGGGGGGGGGATCAACAGGTCGGCGGAGGATCCCGCAGCGGCCCGCAGAGGCAATTCCGAGCGACCCGCCGCGAAGTATCGGGCGATCGGATCCGCCAGGACCTTGCGGAGTCCGCCACCGTCATCGTCGCGCACCAGCATCCATTGGCCGTCGAGATTCCCCGACTCCAAGTCGTAAATGAAACAACCCAACCGCTGTCCATCTCCTCGAATCTCCGCGTTGTACCAAAGAGCGTCGCGGCGACCGTCGGACCGCCAACTTTGCCGCCAAGCTTGTTCTTCCTGAATCACGCGGCCATCGAGCTGATAACTGAGGTACAGGACGCCCTGGTCGCGATACGCCTTGGCTCGCTGGTAAGCGTCTCTCATGTTTTGAAAAATCTGCCGCGCCGTGAGGCCATCGGCAAATTTTTTTTCCGGCTCACGTTCTGGTCGCTCGGCTCCCTGGCAACCCATGAGGGCGATCACCAGCAGGACGACTCCGGCGAAGCGGAGGCGGGCGGAGTGACGAGTTGAGAGGCGTCCATTCTGGCGGTTCATTCCTTGGTCCCTAGCTTGATCCATTGCAAGCATGCGGCAGGCCGCCACCGGTCGCCCAACGTCCGGCACAACCACCGCGGCCTCAATGTAACACGACCGCCGCATCGGGGTAAACGCCGATTTAATCGTCGTATGATCCCGGGAACGAGCGTTCCTGATTGTTGGTGTCAACAATGATGCGAGCTGGGGTTTATTTGCTGGCTGACTTAAGTTCAAGGCAGTTGCTACCCGACAACGGATTGATCGTTGAAAGTCCTCCCCCTTTGCTTGGCGATTTCAAGTTCTGATAATAATTGTTGAAGAACTGTTTGGCTGATTGCCAAGTTCAGCTGGACCTGTTTTTTCAGCCGTCATTATCCTGGCGTGCTCAATTTGTTGGGAAGTGGGCATTTTGCCGTGTCGCGATTACCGCAGATTAGTTTGGATTGTTTCAACCGCTTCGTAGCGGAGCAGGGGATCCGTTCGCTCTACGAGGCCAGTGTTGCGGAGCCGCTCGAGATCGGCCAGTCGGTCCGCGATGCCCTTGCGCAGCCAATCGACTATCCCGCGCTGCACCATGCCGTGATGCCTGGCGAACGCGTGGCCATCGTCATCCACCGAGCGATCCCGCAAGTCGTCTTGATCGCCAAATTCCTCGCCGAGGAACTCGTCAACGCCTTGGGCTGCGAGGTGCAACTCCTGTTCCCTCACGGCCCTGCGTCTGGCTCTGATCCATTGCCGGAGGAATCGTCTGCAATCACGTCGCTGGTGCACGATCCCGACCAACAGAACCAGTTGGCCATCATCGGGATTGATCGCCAAGACAATCCGCTGTACGTCAATCGAGCGCTGTTTGATGCCGATGTGGTGATCCCGCTCACTTGCTACACGGCCCGCGATGCGGACGATGGCATTGTCGATTGCGTGGTGCCTCAGTTTCTCGGCCGATCGCAACAAAACGATTTTGAAGAAGCGACTAATGCTCACCGCCGCGGCATAGTCCGGCTGGTCAATGAGAATCTGGGAATGTTTGTGGCTGCCCAAGCGGTCTTGGGCCCGGGTGGCGACATTCGCGGTGTTTTGATCGGAGAAAAAACTGCGGTTCGCCGGCAGGCGCAGCAATTGCTCGAACAGCATTGGAAACTGCCGGTCGACGAGCGCTATCCGGTGGTCATCGTCTCCCTTGAAGGACCGGCCGCGTCGCAGACTTGGGAGCAGTTCGCAGCCGCGTTGATCACCGCCCAGCAGTGCGCCTGTCCGGGAGCGGCGTTGGTGGTTTATTCGCAACTGGCGAGCAAGCCTCGGGGGGAGTGGCAGTCAGCCTTCGACCCAGAAATCCGCGGCTCCGGTAAAAAGCTGTCAGAAACGTCGCGACGATTGGCCCAAATCGTCGCGGACCATCCGATCTACTTGATTTCCGCCATAAAGGATGCGGACGTGGAGAGCTTAGGCATGGGGCCGATCAAGGAATTGACCGAACTTCAGCGTTTAATTCAGCGGCATGGGACTCCGATTTTGGTTCGCGATGCAGATCAGGCTCTCGTGGAGTTCCTCGGGCAACCCACCTTGTAACTTCGAGCGCCTCTCACCACAAGGAACGCATCATGAACAGCCCCACACGGGGAATTCAAATCGGTGGAGACTGGCTCCGGATCAGCGGCAAGGACCGGGCGACTTGGCTGCATAATTTCTGCACGGCGGACATCAAACGGTTGACTGCCGGGGACGCTTGCGAGGCCTTCGTGCTGACCGTTAAAGGCAAAATCATCGGCTGGATCGAGGTGTTCTGCCGCCCGCAGGCTCTTGAATTGCTATGTGCCTCGGGGACTGGGGCGGCCTTGCTCGAGCATTTCAATCGCTATGTGATTCGCGAGGATGTGGAATTTCGATTGAACGACAATCCACCCGATTTGTTCTTCTTGTGGGGACCGCAGGCGCGGCAGGCGGTCGGTGAATTGGCGAAAGTCGTGATGGCACCGCACCGCAGTGCGGCGGCGACGCTCAGCGGGCAAGAGGTCTTGCTGACGCCGATCGAAATGATCGGACCGGGCATTTTGATGGAGATTCCGGGGCAATCGCTCAGTGATGTTGAGAGTTGGTACTCCTCGACGAGCTTAGAGGTCGGCGACGGCGATGACTTGAACGACCATCGCATTCGCCATGGCTGTCCGAAGTGGCGGACGGACTTCGACGAGGACTATCTGCCGCAAGAGCTGCGCCGCGATGACTTGACCATTTCGTTCACTAAAGGTTGCTATCTGGGCCAAGAGACAGTGGCCCGCATCGATGCCCTGGGACATGTCAACCGCTTGTTGACGACCGTCAACGTACGGGTGCCGCCCGGCATCGAATTGATGCTGCCGGCCGAGGTGCGCAGTGGCGAGCAGGTCGTCGGACGCTTGACATCCCTCGGGCGAGTAACATCGGCCGACGACCTTACGTGGGGACTTGCCACGATCAAACGGGCCGCCGCGAAACCGGGAACGGAGCTGTCGATTGCGGGGCTGGCGGCTACCGTAGTTGAATCTTTGCAGGCCAACGCTTAAGTTTGACGTTGATGGGCGGGCATCGGTGGGCGTTGCCACATCATAATTTTTGAAATGGCGTGATTGGGTAACCCGCAGCGCCAGCAAGGAGCAGTCACGCATCAGATTCCGTCGTGGGTATCCCTTCACCGACGGATCGGGTCGCGGTCGTCTGCGTGAAAGCCTCGATGGCATCATTTCAAAAGCCGTAGGTCGGCCCGTCGCAACGATCTTGGCCCAAGTTGTTTCCTTGGTCGCCCCGAGTCAGTTCGACACCGTTTTTCAAAATTTTTTACACTCAAAGCACATCCCATGAACATGCGAAAATCGGTCGATGAGGCGACCAAAGACTTGGATTTCAAGAACAAAAAGTATCAACTGCGCATCGAAACCAATCTGGGGACGATTCTCCTCGATCTGCTCCCGAATCGAGCTCCGGAGCACTGCCGCAATATGATTGGGTTGGCCCGATCAGGCTTTTATGACGGTCTGATTTTTCATCGGATCATCGATGGTTTCATGATCCAAGGGGGGTGCCCCAAGGGTTCTGGGACGGGGGGGCCTGGTTATCAAATCACGGCGGAATTCAATGACCTGCCCCATGACGCGGGGATCCTGTCGATGGCTCGCTCCTCTGATCCCAATTCGGCCGGCAGCCAATTTTTCATCTGCCTCGGCCGCCACGCTTACCTTGATCGCCAATACACGGCATTCGGGAAAACGGCTGACGAAGCCAGCATGCAAGTGGTCCGGGAAATCGGCAAGCTGAAAACCGATCGCAACGATCGGCCCCTGCAGCCGGCCACAATGACCAAGGTGACCGTCGTCGAGGTTTAACACCATGCCGCATCCGCCCCCCGAGTTGGAACCGCTGGGGAGTTATCGGCGTTTTCACGACTCCGAAATGATCGCCCGAGCGCGGCGGTTTTACGAACAAATTCGCGGCCGCCGCACCGTTCGTGACTTTTCGCCGGAGCCGTTCCCCGAGGAAATTTTGGAGCAAGCGATTCTCGCGGCGGGATCGGCCCCCAGCGGCGCGAACTTGCAGCCTTGGCATTTCGCCATCGTGCGAGATCCGGAAATCAAACACCAAATTCGAGTCGCCGCCGAGCATGAGGAGCGAGAATTCTACGCCCATCGGGCACCGCCAGAATGGTTGGCGGCGTTGGCTCCGCTGGGGACGGATGAACGTAAGCCGTTTCTGGAAATAGCACCAGCCCTCGTAGTCATTTTCGCTAGGGCTTACGAGGTCAACGCAGAGGGGAAGCCCGTCAAAAATTATTATGTGGCCGAATCCGTCGGCATCGCCACCGGTTTTTTGATTGCGAGTCTCCACGCGGCCGGTTTGGCGACGTTGACACACACACCTAGCCCCATGGCCTTTTTGAACGACATTTTGGGACGGCCCAAACACGAACGGCCGTATTTGATTTTGGTGGTGGGGTATCCCGCGTCAGAGGCCAGAGTGCCCAAAATCACGAAAAAGAACTTCACTGAAATCGCGTCTCTCCACTGAAGCCGGAAAATCGATGTGGAACGCTGCAGGAGATCGTCATGAGAAACTTGATTTGGATCGGGTTCTGGGGCCTATTCGTGCTGCACCAGGATTTTTGGTACTGGAATGACGCGACTCTGTGCTTTGGTTTTTTGCCGATAGGGCTCGCCTGGCATGTCGGCTTCTCTTTGGCTTGCAGCTTGTTTTGGATGGCCGCCATGAAATTTGCCTGGCCCGAAGAAATCGAGGCTTGGGCTGCCGAATCCACCGAGCGGGAATGACCTTTTTTAAGGGGGGAGAACTTCGGCTATGGAATATCTCAGTTTCTACATCGTGGTCGGTTACCTGGCACTCCTGATCGTTTTGGGATTGGTGAGCAAATTCTACTCGCGAGGTACCAGCGCCGATTTTTTTGTGGTCAGTCGCACAGTGGGGCCGGTGTTGCTGCTGCTGTCGGTGTTTGGCACCACCATGACGGGATTCGCTCTCGTCGGCTCGACCGGCAAGGCGTACACGTCGGGGATCGGCGTCTACGGACTGATGGCCTCCTGGGCCGGGTTGATGCATTCGGTGGTGTTTTTCATCGTAGGGATTCGCTTGTGGGCGATCGGCAAAAAGTACGGTTACCTTACGCAGTGCGAATTTTTTCGAGAGCGCTTCGCATCTCCCGCGCTGGCCTATCTCTTGTTTGTCATCCTCGTGTTGCTGGTGATCCCCTACCTGCTGGTTGGCGTCATTTCAGCCGGGAAATTTCTGCAGGGAGCGACGATCGGCATGTTTCCCGATCTGTTCGGTCTGCCCCCACTGGTATTGCCTGATGGCACGGAGCGTCAGCACCCCTTGCATGGCAGCATTCCGCCAGAGTGGGGGGGGCTGTTGATTTGCCTGGTGGTTCTGTTTTACGTGTTCGTTGGTGGTTTGCGCGGAGCCGTGTGGGCGAATGCCTTTCAAACGGTGGTGTTCATGGTTTGCGGCGTTCTGGCGTTCTACCTGATCAGCCAGCGTTTGGGAGGATTTGCCAGGGCGACGGAGATGGTCGCCATCAGCCCCTTTGCGAGCAATCGCCTGGTTCGCGAGGGAAACATGACCCAGCTGTACTTTCTCAGCTATGGCTTAATACCGCTATCGGTTGGCATGTTTCCCCATTTGTTTCAACATTGGTTGACCGCTCGTTCCGCTAAAAGTTTTCGGCTGACCGTGATCGGGCATCCGGTATTCGTGATGATCGTGTGGCTGCCGTGCATTCTGATCGGCGTCTGGGGCGCGGCCTACTTGGGACCGCTGGCGACCGGGCAAAATCCGAATATGATACTCGGCCGGATGGTCAAGGAATTGGTGGATTCCCAGATACTTTCTGGCTTGGTCACGGCCGGCGTTCTCGCGGCCATCATGTCGAGCCTGGATTCGCAATTCGTGTGCCTGGGCACGATGTTCACGAGTGACATTGTGCTTCGACTGTCGCGACGAACCTACTCCGATGAGCAAAAGATTATGCTCGGGCGAATATTTATTGTGGCTGTTGTGGCGGTGACCTATGGATTATCCCTATTGCTGAAGGACGTTGCACTCGTCTTTGACTTGGGGATATGGTGTTTCTCTGGATTTGCCGGATTGTTCCCGATCGTTTTCGCGGCCCTATATTGGCGGCGAACGACGAAGGCGGGAGCGATCGCCGCCACGTTGGCCGTGGCGGTCAGCTGGTCGATTCTGTTCTATCGTGACATGCTGTCCGATAAGCCACCCGGATCCGACGAGCTGACCTTGTTCGGTGTACTCCCCGTGACTGCGATCTTCTTGTTGTCGGTTTTGGCGATCGTCGTCGTATCCCTGATCACATCCCCACCATCCGCCAACACCCTGCGAAAATTTTTCCCAGACGAACGTCTTAGTCGGCGCTAGCCCAGCGCGGTAGGTCGGAGCGGATCTCGATTTTTTGATCGGGATGCTGTGGATGCCGCAAGGCGATAGACCAACTGTGTAAGCACAACGGTTGGTCGGCAATCGACAAGGTTTGGGTGATTGCCAACGATTCGTCGGGCTCTGATTCAGTTCCTTGAAAACAATCAGCTGGAGAGCGGTAAAGTTGATCGCCAACGATGGGAAAACCGCGTGAAGCCAGATGGATACGAATTTGATTTGTACGGCCTGTCCGAGGTCGGCACTCGATCAAGGAACGCCCGTTTCGTCGCCACATTACAAGAAATTCCGTTCGCGACTCGAGTCCAGTATCGGGATCGGCAAACCGCCCGCCAGCTCGATGTGTTTGGCGGCTGATTTTCAAATCGGAAAAGAATCGATCGTGCTCCGGTTCGCCATGAACCAGGGCCACATAACGTTTCTCGACAACGCCGGACGAGAATTGCGGATGAACTCGCCGTGCAAAATCTTTAGTTCTCGCCAGTACGACGACGCCGGTGGTATTGGCGTCCAACCGGTGCAACATCCGCAACCGTTGCGGGGCATAAGCGCGGTCGAGAATCGCAATCAGTGTATTTCGGTTGAACCGTCCGCAGGGGTGCATCGCCAAGGGAGCGGGCTTGTCGATCCCTACCAAGGCCTCGTCTTCGTAGAGGATTTTGATCTGAGCGTTTACGTCCGGTTCGATGTTTTGCGGGAACAGGTGTTGCAGACGCCAGCCCGCCCGGATTTCGGAATCGGCTTGCAAGATTCGATTATCGAGCCGGATTCGGCCTAAGGCGACCTCGGCCTCCCAGTAGCCGGGCTGGGCATGGGCATGCAAACTGCGCAGAAAATCGATTAATTGGAAACGATCGAATCGTTCGGGAACGTTTAATGGGCGAATGTTGTCTTCAGGAATGCTACCGGGGAGAGGGTTTATCAACTGGGCGATTTCGGCATTTCGCCGCGCGACCGCGGCCTGCATTCGTTGTTCGGCGGATTGGTAACAATAGGGGCAGCTATTGGGTGGCTGGTAATGCGGGTGCTGTTGATCGGCGACGGTTAGTACGGCTTGGCAGGCATAGCACAGCCCCGTGTCGGTCTCGTGGAGATCAGGGTTCACGGCGACTCGTTTGTCGAACACGAAGCAGTCGCCGCGGTAGCCCTCGCCGCCACATTCCTCGAAGTATTTGAGAATGCCCCCTTCGAGTTGGTAGATCTGTCGAAAGCCCTCCCGCTCCATCAGCGGCCCAGCTTTTTCGCACCGAATCCCGCCTGTGCAAAACATGACGATCGGCTCATCCTTCCAAGCCTCGGGAAGTTGCCGAATCGCCGCGGGAAACTGGCGAAACGAATCGATCTGCAGATCAACGGCCCCCTCGAAGGTGCCCACCTCGATTTCGTAGCGATTCCGCGTGTCCAAGAAGTGAAACTTTTTGCCTTGGCGAATCCAATCGCGCAGATCGGTGGGTTTGAGTTTGGGACTGGGATGGTTAACCGGATCGATCCCGTCGACTCCCAACGTAATGATTTCTTTCTTCAGACGGACGAGTAGTCGGCTGAAGGGTTGGTGGTCGCTTGGACTTTCCTTCACCTCCAGGTCGCTGAATTCGGGATAGGCCCGTAATTCTGACAAGAACTGTTGAATGTTCTCAGGGGTTCCCGCCAGGAACAAGTTGATCCCCTCGCCGCTTAGAAGAATTGTCCCCTTGAGCTGCAATTCCTGGCAGCGGCGCCGCAACTCGCTGCGCCGCTGGGCAAGGCCATCGAGCCGCACGAATTTGTAGGCCGCGATATTGACAAACGGAGCCGAAACGGAAGTCGTCATAGGTCGATACAGGCCGAACGAGTGAATCAGCCTGAATTTTATCAAGGCGACGTCCGTTTGGGAAATTGGTCCCATGAAAACCGCTCCCAGGACGAGCCCCTTGCTAACTCTGCGGGTTCTGCAAAATGACGGTTGAGCTCACGTCGAATCTGAATCGACCAAGCGACCCTTGCTAGCGCTGCAGTCTCAGGCCACTGGCGGATAAGAAATCAGCTCTAAATGTAGCGGTCAATGAACCGCGGATCGAGCGGAATGTCTCCGATTTCCATGTCGGCGATCAAGTCCTTGTACAAATTGGACTTGCCGTCCATGATCAAGCCGCCGATTTCAGCCCAGGCCGACTGGAGTGCAGGGGTCGTCGTCTTGCCGCTCATGCGGACGTCTGCCTCAAGGTCGAGGGCGGCCGCGACCTTGAGGTACTCCGGATTCGGCTTCTCGAGAGACAACGCATAGACGAGCGAAGCAAGCGAGTAACAAAGCTGATCGAACACTCCACCTTCGTCCCCCAGCAAAAAGCTTTGGTCCATGAAGCTCTTCTGGTACTTGGCGATGATCCATAGGATTTTGCGGCCGAGGACGCGGTTCCGCTTGAGTGCCTTACGGATGTAGCGTTCCTTTTCGGGGAACAGGTTCTTGACTCCTGCGAGTGACCCCGTGAAAGGACTCAACGAGCCGAGAACGGACTTGGCGATGAACCAGCCGAATTTGAGCTTGGGAATCAAGCCGAATTTCCCAGCGATCTCGGCAACACCGATGGGCTCCAGATATTTCGCGCGAATTCCGCGGGTCATCGCGTTGGGGGCTCCCACGTCGGCAAGGACTGGGTTGGGGCCCTCGTAAACCGTGGCGATAGTGAATTCGTGCATGTTTTCACCGACGTAGTTTTCGATCGGATGCTCGACCGAAAGCGGCTGGTTCCGCTGCGTCGCTTTGCGGCGTTCGTCCGAATGGACCGAACGACCGCCTTGAATCTGGTACACGTTGATCGCTGTCTGCAGCAGTCCCTTGGTCGCGTAGACTTTGGCGATCATCCCTTGGGTTTCATCCCGCACGCCGTTGGCCGCCAGCCGGAAGCAAAGGTCTCCTAGCACTCGCCCTGCCAAGCCGTGACAGGTCGACCGCCCGACCCAAGTCCTGATCCGCGGCGAGCTGCCGATCGGCTTGCCGAAGGTCGAGCGAAAACTCGTCCAGCCGCCATGTTCATACCGAGTTTGCAAGCCGCGGTCGGTCTTTTGATTCGGATCGAGAATGATTTGGGCGAGGAGCTTGAAAATCTTCGCCGCGCTGTTGACACCGATCCCTCCTCGGCCCTTGGCAAGCGAGCTGAATGCCTGCGCCAAGCCTTTTCCCGGAGGACCTAGCAGGGCCGACGCCGGCACGACGTAATTGGTTAGACGAAACCGCGCATTCCAGAGATAGTCGAACGCCACGAGATCGTTTCGTACCATTTTGAAATTGGGTGTGTCGGTCTTCGGCACCTCGAAGATGATCATGCCGGAATCGCGCCCCGGAGGCAATCCTTCACCTTCGAGTTTCAATACCAAAATGCAAACGCCGCCATAAATTACGTTGGTAATCGGCCATTTGACGCCGTTGATGATGTATTGATCCCCTTCGCGGCGAGCGGTCATCGACAGTCGGCTAGGGTCGGCACCAACCCCCGGCTCGGTCAATGCGAACGAACCCAATAGTTCGCCGCGGGCCATGCGGGGCAGGTAGTATTCCTTTTGCTCCTCCGTGCCGAAGTCGAGGATTGGCGTGACGGGTCCCAAGAAATTGTGAACCTCGAACATCACGGCCAGGTCGGGGTGGATGTAAGTAAGTGCCCGCAGCAGCGGTCCCAAATCGCCGAGCTTCGCGCCGCTGCCGCCGTAGCGCTCGGGGATCGCCAATCCGAAAAACCCGAGTCGGGCCAGTCCCGCCAGTGTGTCATTGTGGAACAGCATCTTGCGGTGGTCGAGCAGCGTGTCGTTCTTTTTCCGCTCCAGCAGAAAGGTCATGCAATCGCTCATCACCTTGGCGACTTGCGGACTGGGGCTGAAGGAGCCCGCGTAGAACTCGGCCGCTTTGCCGGTACCGAACAGCGAAGCGATGGTCGGGGCCTCGCCGGAGAACTGGTTTTCAGCGGCGCGGTCGGCGGCGTCCAAGGTCGACAGCGCGGCGACTTCATCTGCTCCCTTCCCGGCTTGTTTCAAGATCATGGACACGGCGTCCAAGTTCAAATCGTTGGACTTGGCCATTTCGTCATTCGGCTTCAGCATGTTTACAACCTGGGGATCGAAAGTTTCGGCACTATCAACATTTGCAAGACCGAAGCTCGTTTATTCCCCTTAACGCCGGAACCGCGTGTAACGGGTCCCTCACGGCCTGCAAATTGCGGATTTTGCGAGGAAAACCGCTATAGTTTTCGCTTGTTTTCGGGTGAATTTCAAGTGCAAAATTGGCGCAGTGGGGCCGAAACTGACCTTGGCATCGGCGACAAGGGCGTTTCAATCGCCATCAGCAGTCCCAACCAGGAAGACTCTAAGCCGAAAAACCGATACCCAATCGCAAAAAAAGTCCGAATCAGCGTGATTCGCGACCTAAATTTCTCAGAGAAACGTTCGGTCGGCGACCTTGCCTCCCTGTCCGCCGAACGCGCGGCAATCGTTCGCAGGCTGGTCAACTCGAAAGATTGCCAGACCATTCAAACATTCAGTAGCTTAGGAATTCCGCTGTGATCCTCCAAGTCAAACCCTCGGAATCAGCTCCCCCGACAGCGACCCGCCAACCGAAAATTCTGCACGTTATCAATGGCGAACACTACTCCGGTGCCGAACGGGTCCAAGATCTGCTCGGACTACAGCTACCCCACCAAGGGTTCGACGTCGGTTTCTTGTCGCTGAAGTCGGGACTCTTCGAGCGTCATCGCCGCGCGATCGCCGCGCCCCTGGTGACCGCCGAGATGAAATCGAAGTTCGACACGGCTCCGACGCGCCAAGCCATCGAACTGATTCGCCGCGAAGGGTATGCGGTCGTCCACGCGCACACGCCCCGATCGCTACTGATCGCCGCTGGAGCGGCTCGCGCCACCGGCGTCCCGCTGGTTTATCATGTCCACAGCCCCGTCGGCCGCGATTCGAAACGTTGGCTGGCCAACCGCATCAACACGCTGGTTGAAAAATGGTGCCTCCGTCGCGTTTCGAAAATGATTTGCGTGTCGAATTCCCTGAAGAACTACATGGCCGGCTTAGGGCACCCTGCCGATAAGTTGCTCGTCGTGCCCAACGGCGTCCCCGTTGCCGACACGCCACCCATTCCCCGACCAAGCGGCGAATTCGTGCTCGGCATGGTCGCGCTATTCCGACCCCGGAAAGGTACCGAGGTGCTGTTGCAGGGATTGGCTGAGCTCAAACACCGCGGCGAGGACGTTCGCCTGCTTGCGGTCGGGCCCTTTGAGACTTCGGCCTACGAGGCAGAAATCAAACAGCTCGCCGAAGATCTGCAGATATCGGACCGGATCACTTGGACGGGATTCACCAGCGATGTCAATCGTCAATTGCAAAACATGCACGCTATGGTGTTGCCCAGCTTGTTCGGTGAAGGGCTCCCGATGGTGGTGCTGGAAGCGATGGCCGTCGGCTTGCCCGTTTTAGCCAGCCGTGTCGAAGGGATTCTCGAGGCGATTCGCGATGGCCAAGACGGCTTGCTGTTCGACCCCGGCGAGCCGCGACAACTCGCCGAGCGAGTGATCGAGATGAAGACAGACCTCGACCGCTGGGAATCGTTGGCCAACTCGGCTCGGCAGCGGCACCGCGAATGTCTGTCGGATGTCGCGATGGCGAGGAAAATCGCCACGGCTTACCGCGAAATCCTTCAACGGTAGGCCCGTCAACGGCCAGCCGCACGCCTCCCCACGACGGACAGTCGGCTGACCGAACTGTCGGCAAAATCAGGCAGTGCTGGTCAGCGACCTCTCCCCCTGGATTATGCCGAAGTGTTCTACAATAACACTGCTACGCAGCCAATGAAGTTTGGACATAGGCCCTTGATCTCCCCGGGGAATGAGTTTCGACAACATGGAAGTCTACTTGGACAACCACGCCTCCACCCGCTGCGCTCCTGAGGTCGTCGAAGCGATGCTCCCCTTTTTCGACCGCGACTACGCCAATCCTAGTGCGGTGTCCAGTGCCGCAGGGCGGCGCGTGCACGACGCCGTGGAAGCGGCTCGCGAATCGCTGGCGGAAATGCTTGGCTGTCGACCCAGCGAGGTGATTTTCACCAGCGGTGCGACCGAGAGCAATAATCTGGCAATCGGCGGGGTGCTGGCACGGCTTGATGGTGGACACGTCTGTGCGACCGCTATCGAGCATTCGTCCGTAAGGGCTCCGGTGCGGGAATGCCGCCGGCAGGGATTCCAAGTGGACGAAATCGCCGTCGATTCCCAAGGCTTTGTCGCGCCGGACGCCTTGCAGGCAACCCTCCGACCTGACACGCGAATGGTCTCCATCATGGCCGCCAATAACGAGATTGGCACCATTCAAGATCTCACGCGACTGATTCCGGTCGTTCGTCAAACGGCAGCGGTGCTGCATGTCGATGCGACTCAAGCCATCGGGAAGATTCCCTGTTCGTTTCGCGATCTTGACATCGATTTGTTGACATTTTCGGCTCACAAATTGCACGGTCCCAAGGGGATCGGCGTCCTGGTGGTTCGTCAAGGTTCGCGGCGCGTGCGGTTGCAACCCCAAGTCTGGGGTGGTGGCCACGAGCGAGGATTTCGCAGCGGAACGCTGAATGTCCCCGGGATCATTGGCCTGCACCGCGCCGTCCAACTGGCTCTCGATGACCTCCCGGTCGTTCAGGAGCGCGTCCGCCGGCTCCGTGATGAGTTTTGGGCGTTGCTCCGCGAGCAGATCCCCGGTCTGGTTCTCAATGGCCCCCCCCTCGATGGATCTGGCCGATTATGGAACAATTTGCACTGTCAATTTCCGGGCGTCGAAGGGCAAACACTGTCCCTGGCTTGCCCTGAGGTGGCCATGTCCAGTGGCAGCGCCTGCAGCGCCAACCAAACCGAGCCGAGCCATGTCTTGTTAGCGATCGGACTTGGGCCCGACCAGGCCCGCAGCAGCCTACGCTTTGGCTTGAGCCGCTACACGACCTGCGACGAAATTAAGGCGGCGGCCGCTGCCATTGCGGACGCCTTCGCACAGCTACGAAACATTTGAACAGAGCAGCTCCATCGGCCGTGGTTACGCAACCTGATCTGAAGGCTTTCACGATGGTTCCGCAATAGTATCACCGGATTGAGAGCCTATTCTAAAACGAGTCATCGTTCACGCGTTTGCAACTCGCAAGCTTAAATAACCCGCAGCATTAACAAGGGAAACTGGCGAAAAATCCGACCCCATGCGCGTTCCACGCTCTTGTCGCAGGGTACGGCCGCTGACTGCGTTGGGATTTGCCCATGGGAAAAAAATTGGGGCAGAGGATCGCTGCGTGATCAAGGCACGTTGTAGCAAGCGTCTGGTTACATGGCAGCGCGAGATTTCCCAGGTTGCTTGCCTGCCACGCGATACAAAATCTCGAGCATGCGATCGGCCAGGTCGTCTCGCGAATATTCTCGGAGCACGAAATCCCGTCCGTTGCGGCACAGGGAGGCGTAGAAATCCGGGTCGTCGGCCAGGCGCAAGGCGGCAGCCGTCAATTCGGCATCGTTTTCCGGTTCGATCATAATCCCGGCTGCGGCACGCTGGACGATCTCGGCCGATTCGCCACGTACCCCCATGATGATGGGGCGTTGCATCGCCATGGCCTCGAAGATCTTCGAGGGAATAACGGTTTCGAATAATTCCGTCTTGCGCAGATGGACCAGCAGTGCGTCGCAGGACGCGAGAACTCCGGGCATCTGGTCCTTGTCCATGCGACCGGTAAATTTCACCCACTCATCCAACCCCGCCGCGCGCACCATCGATTCCAGTTCGGCCCGCCGCGCGCCGTCCCCGACCAGGAGGAACACGATATCCTTGCGTCCTTGGTCCCGCAATCGCTCCGCGGCGCGAATGGTGATTTCCAAATGATGTGCCATGCCAAGGGTGCCGACGTAGGCGCACACAAACTTGCCTTTGATGCCCCAGCGTTGCAGGAAGTCGAGTGACTTTTCTCGTGGCGAAAAGTAGTTCGCATCGACACCGTTGGTGATAACCTCGATGGGGCGTGTGTCACCAATCTTGCTGCGGATGTTATCGCGATAGCCGTTACCGACGGCGACGATCGTGTTCGCGGAGCGATACATCCAGCGTTCCAACCGCTCGAGCAGGCGAATCGCCAAACCTTTTCTTAACGCTCCGACGGTGACGATCGATTCGGGCCAGATGTCGCGGATTTCCAGGACGAATGGCGTCCATTTCAGCCATGACGCGATGACCCCGGCCCACCCGCAAAAGAACTGCGGGCTCGTCGCCACCACTATATCCGGACGCCGGCACCAGAATATGTAGGCCACGAGTGAACTGATGGCGTAGGACAAAAAATTGACGATTCGCCAGAAGGCTCCGGCGTTGGCCGCGATCACTGTCCAAACCCGAACGACACGAATGCCGTCCTTGACCTCGATTTGCGGCCAAAGGCGATTTCGATAGCCCGAGTAAACGATCCCGTTCGGGACATTCGGGACGCAGGTGATCACCGTGACGTCATTTCCCGACCGACTCCAGCGGAGGCAATGCTCGTAGGTCCGGGACGCCGGTGCATTCCCCTCGGGCGGAAAGTAATGGCTAAAGAAAACGATTCGCATATTTGCGATTGGGACTCTCTAAGGCGCAAATCCTACATCGAATGTGTGAGAACGGCTCGAAGAAGTCCTGAATTATCGATCACTCGGGATCCGCTAGCCAATCCGGCCGTCGCGTATCAATGAAAAAGGCCACGCTGAACTTCAGCGCGGCCTTATTTGTATCAGACACCGAAAGAGCAGATTCTAACGACGCTTGCGCCGCGGCAACAACAGCATCCCGAGCAGCAAACCTACAGCGGCTGATGGTTCAGGAATGGCCGACAACCGGAAGTTATCCACCATGATCCGCTCAGCGGCAGGCGTAGCAGGTTGCGAAAGGCGAACTACGAAGTCGCCATTGCTTACGGTAGTTGGAGCAAAAGATACCGAGAACGTGGTCCAATTCGATGAGTTGCTCAAGAAAGTATTGTTGATCGTCCCTGCAACCGTGAAGTTGGTTCCGCCGTCGAAGCTGTAGCTGACAGTGGTGTTGGGACTTGGTGTACCATCCCAACGACGAACGGAGAATGAAAAACCAGTCACCTTGCTGTCGCTCGGCGAAACCGTCGTATAAGTGGCTGTCCAGTCAACGCTTGTTCCGTCGCGCAAACGCCAAGAATAGGTGCCAAAGGCGCCGGGGAATCCGTCCTGAGTAGCAGTCGTGTTTCGCAGAGCGGGACCACCGGTGAACGTCATCCCCGACTCAGCGTAAACGTGATTCGTCTGATAGCTGGCCAGACTTCCTGAACCTGCCGTCCAATTCGCGTTTGTATCGAAATCGATGATGATGTCTCCCCGAATAACGCCAGATAGCAGCGTCAGCGAGAGGAAAAAAAACGATAACTTGAACTTTCTCATCGCGCAAATTCTTCCTAAAAACTTTACAAATGACGTAAACTTTGTTTTTCTATTTTAGCTCATCCATTCAAATTGTCATCGGGGGGCGATGGAATTTATAAAAATCGCCGAATTGTTCGGCGAAAAACGAAAAATCCGCGTTTTTCCCCATCAGATCGGCACTTTCACGCGTTGCCCGCATTGTAAATCGACGGCAGCCCCGTGCCCAAACGTTCAAAAACGGTACCAATTTGCTAATTTTAACAATTCAAAGCCATTCGTACCGACTCGAAGTCAGAACCAGATCTTGCCGGTTTTGGCAGTTATCCCCAGCGATCGGACGCTTATCGCAAATAGCGGGCAGGAATACCATACAAGTTGTCGGGCGGGCTTACTGGTCCGCCGGAACGTGGGAATTTCAGACCAAGCTGACAGTCGATGCGAGAGCAACGAATGAAACCATTGAACAAATCCCTCGTTTCTGTTTTTGTTTGGACATTGGTTTTAGTCTTGGGATCAATCCCGTTGTCGGCGCAAGATTGGGCCAGAGAGAAGGTCGAGCGATCGCCGCGGCATGGCGAGTGGGTCAAGCTCAAAAGTGGATCGCGCGAGGTCGATGCCTTCGTGATGTACCCCGAAGTGTCGCAGGCCGTTGTCTCGGTAGTCGTCATTCACGAAATTTTCGGATTGACCGATTGGGTGCGTGGCGTTGCCGACGACTTGGCAGCGGCCGGCTTCATCGCCATTTGTCCCGACTTGCTGTCGGGAGCTGGGCCAGGGGGGGGCAACACGCAGTCTTTCGAGAACGTCGAGGATGCCCGCCGTGCGATCGCCGGATTGCCTCCGGATCAGATCACTGCTGACCTCAATGCTGCCCGAGATTATGTTGCGACGTTACCTGCCGCCAACGGCACCGTTGTCGTGATGGGGTTTTGCTGGGGCGGCTCTCAGGCGTTCCGGTTCGCCACCAACAATTCGAAAATTGCCGCCGCGTTCCCCTTTTACGGCAGCGCACCGACCGACGGCGAAGCGATCGTTAAAATTAACGCTCCCGTTCACGGCTTTTACGGTGGCAACGACGCGCGGGTGAACGCAACGATTCCGCAAACGGAGCAATTGATGAAGGCCGCCAACAAGTCTTACACGGTGCACCTGTACGACGGTGCCGGTCACGGCTTCATGCGGGCCGGCGAGGCTCCCGATGCGAGCGACGTCAACAAATCCGCCCGGGAAAAGGCCTGGCAAAAGGTCAAAGAATTGTTATCAGCAATCGATCAAGCCAGTCGCCGTTGAATTGGCATGATGCTTGCAGAAGATAGTGGTGGAGCAAACGCGATTGGTGATCGGCATGAACACCCATCGCGTACAACTACCAGAGCGGACGGCAAACTTTGCCCAAGAGTTGGGTAAATTAAGCGGATTTTCACGCGATTTTGCCGGCGGCGCTCGTTCGAAGGAGTGACGACCGATCCTCTTTCTCAAATACCCCCACTTCAGGATTGTAACCATGCGACGACAGATGAGTATCAGAACGACGACACCTCGCGGCTGGGTGGCCGCGGTAATTTCGGCCCTGCTGGGGTTGGCTTGCGCCAATTACTTGATCGGGCAGGAATTCTCGATTTTGGATGGCGCCGGTCCGCGTTTGGCCCTGCAAGACCCGCAACCGGCAGGGCCAGTCTTGAATGTTCTCGGCGATGATCTGCCGCCGCCGAATCAAGAACCGGAAGAGATCGAACTGCTGATGCGGGCACCGCTCCACGAAGCGTTCGCCGAAGTGGTCGATTCGGGTTACGAGCCCAGCCCTCTGGTCAACCGCGAACCGCCCGAACCGATTGAGGAATTGCCCCCCGAATACAAACCTGAAGGGGAAAACGTCGTCTGGATCTCCGGCTACTGGCACTGGGATGACGAACGGGATAATTTCATTTGGATCAGCGGCGTGTGGCGTGATACCCCGCCGGGCAAACGTTGGGTACCAGGCTACTGGGCCAACGAGGGGAGCGGCTACCGATGGGTCCGCGGTTTCTGGATCGACGAGCAAGTCGAGGAGCTGGTGTATCTGCCCGCACCACCGGAACCGCTGGAGGTCGGTCCATCGTCTCAAGCACCTTCGCAAGACTATTTTTACACGCCGGGTACTTGGGTTTATCGCGATGCCCGCTATGTATGGCAACCGGGGCACTATGCTCCCTTCGTGGAAGACATCCTGTGGGTCCCCCCCACCTACATCTGGACGCCGAGCGGCTATATTTTCCGGCCCGGCTACTGGGATCGTCCTTTTGATTGCCGCGGCACGGTATTCGCCCCTGTGGCCTTCCGCCGTCCGATCGCGCGATTGGTGAATTTCTTGTTGCGTCCGCGTTGCGTGATCGACACGGGATTTGGATTGTTTCCACACTTGTTCGTTCGACGTGGTCGGCCGTTCTATTACTTTGGCGACTTCTACGATCCGCGTTTTGTGGGTGGCGGCTTTTGTCCTTGGTCGAACATCGGCAACTTCGGCTTTTACCATCGCCAGTTTGACCCGCTGTTCTGCTATTACGGCTCACCCTTCGTTAGTTTCCAGAACACGTCGGTGATTTCTTGGGCGCACAGCCAGCATTTGTTCTTTGCCCAAAACGCGAATTTCCGGCCACCGGTGGTGTTCAATTTGAACATCGTTAACCAGCGGATCAATAACAATCTGTTGATCAATAACTTCAATGCTCAGGGATTTCCACAAGGCCAAGTGTTTCTGGCCGACACGATCGACCGGCGTGCTCGCGAACCGTCGCCGAACCAACTCGCGCGAGAAGTTCAGCGATTCGTACGGTTGACCGAGCAGCAACAGCGTCAGGAACAGGCTGCCTTCGAACGAGACCTTGCGCGGCAACGCCGAGAGTTAGAAAAGCACGTCCGGCAAACCGCTCGCACCGCCGCAGGTAACGCGGTCACCGCTTCGCCGGCTCGCGTGAAGTTGCCGGCCGAGGTTCGCCAAGCCGAAACGGCTGCGCAACGCGTGGCTCGTGAGGCAGAACGGGCGGCCCAACGAGCCCAAGTACAAGCCGCCCTCCAGCAAAAGCAAGCCGAGGCGGCCGCTCGGGCCGAGGCTCGCCGGGGCGAACTGCAACAAAAACGCGTTGCCCGCGACGCCGAAAACGAAGCACGGGAGGCTCAACGATCCGCACAGCGATCCGCCCAGGAACAAGCGCGCCAACAGAAGTTGGCCGAAACGCAAAACCGCATCCAGCAGCAGCGGGAGCAACGCCAGGCCGATGAGTTGACGCGCCGCGCAGAAAATGCTGAGCGCAAACAAGAGCGCGAAGCGCAAGTGTCGGCTCGACAAAAGGCGATCGAGGACTTCCGCGCCGCTCAGCTGGGCGGCCGCAAGGAACAAACTCAGGAACGAGCGCAGCAACGCCAAATCGAGCAACAGCAACAACGCGCTGCCGAGGCTGCTCGCCAACAAATGCTGCAGCAGCAGCGCGCCGCCGAGGCTGCCGCTCGCCAACAGCAAGCCGCCCAGCGGAAGGATCAAATCCAAGAACGCGTCCAGCAACGCCAAATCGAGCAACAGCAACAACGCGCTGCCGAGGCTGCTCGCCAGCAAATGCTGCAGCAGCAGCGCGCCGCCGAGGCTGCGATGCGTCAGCAGCAGCAAGCCGCCCAGCAACAACAGCGGCAGATGCAAATGCAACAACAACGCGCTGCCGACGCCGCACGACAGGCCGCCGCTCAGCAACAAAGGGCTGCCCAACAACAGGCCCTTGAGCAACAGCGGATGCAAAGGCAAATGGAACGGCAAAATCGCAATCAAGGTGGCCGAAATAAGTGACCGAATCCAATCCTGAATCGAGTCCGCGAGCGAAACCGGAGCCGTCTCTCGACTGCGTTCCGGTTTCGCGTCGTTCCATTACACTGATTGCGTGGTCCGTCCCGCTGCTGGTGATTACGGCGTTTTTGTTCGGATTGATGGTGGGGCAACTGACGGCGAATCCCCGCACGGCCGCGCAACTCGAGGCGACTTGCGAAATTTTTATCGAATTGTCTCGCCGCGAAACGCCGTCGCCGGTCGCGATGCTCTTGCCGACCGACGCTATGTTGCGACAAAAACTCAGCCCGGCCAGTATCCTGCCGCAGACCTTCCAGCCCCTCAATAATCCGACCATCGACGGCATCATCGCCGAGGGGGGGGCCATCAGCCGTGTGCCCGACTCTGGGACGTCGCTCTCGGTCACCGCCCACCGCAGCTATTGGTTGGTCGTGTTGTATCCCACATCGACGAAGTCCAGCGATCTTACCAGACAGCAAACGGCGGGCCTGTCGCAATACTTTTTACCCCTGGACGAATTGACCCGAGCTGGCGATATCCATCTGGAGTTGATTCGAATCGACGAAAAACCGTTGCGAATCAAAGTGCCCGACTGAAAACGACCCGGCGCGGTGCACCGCCGGAAAAAGGCGGCGGGGATTCCACAGGTTCAGCGTTTTTCTCGGATAGGCAGAGCGTCGGCCGACAAGAGCAGGATCACTTCAACTCGTTGAATCTCGCGAAATAATTCCTCGGATTCCGGCCCAAGATCGCGACGCCACTACTGCCGCGAAATCGTGGTGGACGAGGATCGCCGATGGAATGCTACCCGAGAGCGAGTCAAACAACCAGCCATTCGCGGTGCGAACCACTCCGAGTGGGAGTTTTCTGCGGCTGAATTCCGAAGGCCGCCATCACCGTGGAGCTTTCTTTGGTATCAGGGCCGAACAAGTCGATGGATTTGCTATAGTGGGGCTTGCGGAGAGCCAATTGCGAATTGAAGGGACCTGTCCCTTTGGTGATACGCAAGCACTGGGGCGCGTCGTTGGTCATCGCTGAACGGCCCCACACCCCGCTGGCAGCGCGGTCGCTTCGAGACCATGCTTTCAATCGATCGTACTACGGATTTTTAGGAAACCACGCATGAATTTCCCATTGATGAACCTTTTAGATTTTCGACGCTCGCTATGGGTCGTTTTCTTACTGGGATTGGCTGTCAATTCGCACATGGCTTCCGCGCAGTCTCCTGAACACTGGAAGTTTGCAAATTTGCTCGATTGCCTTTCGATTCGCGACGGCAAAACCCGAGAGCGGGTCGCTTGGGAGACGCTGATCGAGCGCTTGGCCGACGCAGATGTCGTGTTTTTGGGGGAGACGCACGATGATGACGCCACCCATGAATTTCAACTTGCCGTTTATCGGGCCTTGCTTGACCGGTGCGATGATCGCGTGGTACTCGCCATGGAAATGTTCGAACGCGATGTCCAACCGCATCTCGACGCCTACCTCGCCGGCGAAATCGATGAAGCGACCTTTTTGGGGAAATCGAGACCGTGGGGGAATTATCGAGAGGGATATCGGCCCCTGGTGGAATTGGCCAAGGAGCGAAAAAAGCCGGTGGTGGCTTCCAATTTTCCACGCACCTTGCGGATGAAGCTGATGCAGGCCGGCGACAAAGGACTCGACGCATTGGGCGATGACCGCCAGTTGGCTCCCGCTGAGCTTTTCCCCAACACCGATTTGTATTGGAAACGAACCGACAACGCTACCCGCGGCCATTCCGCGTTCATGCCCGCCGCTAATTCATCGGCGGAGCGATTGCTGTCGACGCAGTCGCTGTGGGACAACTCGATGGGGGAAGCATGCGTACAGGCGTTGGCCAAATATCCGGGCCATCAAGTGGTGCATGTCAATGGCGGCTTCCACTCCGAGTATTGGGACGGAACCGCTGGTCAGGTTCGCCAACGGCTTCCGAACGCGAAAATTTTGACGATCGCCATACGTCCGACGTCCAATCCGCAGGCGGCTGAATTGCGCGGGGCACCGGTCGCCGATTTTGTCGCTTACGTGGAAAACCGGGCGAAAAATCTCCGCGACGGCCATCATCATGTCGTCGTGGGTAGTGAGCAGCCCTTTTTGCTGGACGTTCCCGCTTGGGCCACAGATTCGCGTCCTGCACCGCTGCTGATTTGGCTCGCGGACGACGGTTTGGGGACCAAAGACAATCTCGCGTGGTGGCAGGCAAACCTCGGCAGCGAGGCCGCAATCGCGATCCTCGAACCGACCCATCGCCAACGCGAGCGCGACCTGACGATCAGCGGGCGTTGGTTTTGGTCGGACCGGTTCCCTGAGGACACCGCGACAACGATTCAAGCGGTCGAACGCCTCTGGCAGTACTCGCTCAGCCGGTTTCCCATCGACCCGCAGCGCGTCGTGATCGCGGGGGAGGGAACCGGAGGAACGATGGTAGCGGCCAGCGCGCTGCTCACCGGTCGGATCGAGGGAAAATTCGTCGCTTGGGAACCGCGTCAGTACGCCAAGCTCAAGGATTTCCCCTTGCCCCTGCTTGAAAACTGGGGCAGCGAATCGCCCCCGCATCGGCAACTGTCCGTCACCGCTGGCCCGGAGCATGAGAAATGGTGGGCCGACGAATTGCAGGCCTATCGCTCGGTTGGCATCGATTGCGCTTGGCGCCAGATCGAATCCGATCCCTGGCAGCGCGCCGCGGCATTGCCTCGGCAAATCAAAGCGGCGATGGGACTACCACAACGTACTTTTTCTCCGGCGGAGCGGAAGTATTTTGTCGCCGCAAGTGGCACGCCGCTAGAACACCACTGGCTGAGGATGCTCGCCATGGCCAAGTCCACGGGAAACACCGCAATCGCGGTGGTCGATCCGCAAACCGCGGCCGCTCTGCCAGCGAGTGATCGGGTCGAGCATTGGGGGTTGTCGACCGCCGAACTCGCCGAGCGGATTCCGCTATGCCCGGGGCCCTTCGGCGGCACCACCGTGTTGGTGGTGGATGCCGGAGAGGGGGGGGAAGGCCTAGAGACTTGGCTGCGGGTGGAGCAGGAGGATCCTCTAACCAAGCGGAGTCGCTTTCACCGGTTACGAATTGCTACGGTCGAAGGGGAGCGCAGTCTCGCCAACGTGTTAGAGAAACTCCTGGCAGAAAACCGCAAAAACGTCTTGATCGTGCCGGCTCAGTTTTACGCCGCCGACGACTTCATGCGTGACTTGGAGCGCGCCGCCGCCCCCTTCAGCGACAGCATGACCCTGCAATGGCTCCCCGGACTAGGCGGCAGCCGCTAGGCGGTCCCGAGTTCGCGGTAACCACGATCCGATCGTAACCAATCCACGGTTAATCCTCGGCGGGGCTATCGTCCCCGCACATCATCACGATGCGCGGCATGAAGGTGCCGAGCGTCTCTACCAGGTCGGCTTGCGAGGCCATGACCTCGCGAATGTCCTTGTAAACGCCGGGCACTTCGTCGATTCCCCCGGCGAGCAAACGAACACGACGCTCGCGCAGGTAATCGGACCATTGTTGCCAACGAAATTGTTGCTTGGCTTGACTCCGCGACATGCGGCGCCCCGCACCGTGAGACGCTGAATTCAAGCTCCGCGATTCCCCCTTGCCACGCACAAGGTAGCAAAGGTCGGCCATGTTACCTGGGATAATTCCCAGGTCGCCTCGTCCGGCGGGAGTCGCACCCTTGCGGTGCACGTACAGGTCGTGGTCGCCATGGCGCTCGAGCCAAGCGAAATTGTGGTGGTTTTCGACGGTGGCAAGCGCTTCGGCACCGGCCAGTCGCAAAACGTTTTGGTGAATGACCGCATGATTCGCCGCGGCGTATCGCCCCATTAAATTCATGGCGGCCCAGTATTCCTGGCCTTCTTCACTATTCATGTCGAGCCACGCCAAATGGCACTTTTGGGGATCCTTGCGAATCGAGGCCGGTGCCCGTTGCCGTGCGATGGTCGTATAGTGGCGACAGACCTCGGCCCCCGCCCCGCGGCTGCCACTGTGGCTGAGCAGTCCCACGTAGCGCCCGGCGGGAATTCGCAAACTGCCATCGCGGAGTTCCACGATCCCCCACTCGACGAAATGATTGCCGCTGCCGCTCGTGCCGAGCTGCTGAACCGCTCGATCGCGCATCCGCCGAGTCACGGCCGTAATTCCCCAGTCCTCGTCCAGGACTTCGTGATATTGCGGGCCGCTTGAATGATTGCGCCCTGTACCGAAAACGGTGCCACGCTCCAGAGCGCGATCGAGTGTTCGGCAATGCTGCGGATCGTTTTCTTCGATTTGAATTACCGGTAGGTCGGTGATCGTGATCTTGACCCGGCAAGCAATATCTACACCCACACCGTACGGAATGACGGCGTTCTCACAGGCCAGCACGCCACCGATGGGCAGCCCGTAGCCAACGTGAGCGTCCGGCATCAGCGCCGCGGCGCGGGAAACAGGCAACTGGCAAGCGTGTTCCATCTGCTGGAGGGCCGCCCGATCAAGATCTTGACCCCACGTCAAATAGCCGATCGGTTCGCGGCCGTCCACTTGCTCGCTGCGAATCATCGCTTCAGCCAATGGCTGCCAAATCGGATCAGCGAGGAAGGTCTGCGGAGCCTGGACGATCAGCGGGATGACCTTTTTCGGATTCTCTTTCTTTTCCGACTGAGCCGCAACCTGGATGCACTGGATCGCCACCTTGATGCAATCCGGATGGACGCCAATTTGCAGTAACTTTTTCGCGTTCATACTCTTTGGAAACCTGCAAGCGACTTCTGTGTGGAGCCTGCCTCAACGCCAGCCCTCGCTTATTACTTCATGTTACGGGAGTTGTCGGTTCCGGGATCGGAGCCTTAGTCCCGATACGGCATGGAATTCATCTTGTAGAGCCCATGGGCTAGTGGGAGGTTCGGCTCTGGGGTGCCCGAAGTTGACGATCGTTGGGCTACTTTAATGATCGCCAGGCTGTGCTGTGAAGCAACTTACAAGAGGCCGGCAGGGAGTTCACTGGGGAAGACCCCTTCGACAACTTTGGAAATGTACTCTTTGCGATTTTCGGGGCGGGGATGCGTGCTGAGGAACTCAGGTGGATGGCCACTACCCGACAAGCGGTCGAGCAGGTCGAGAACGTCGATCATGTGATGCGGATGGTAGCCCGCCAGCACCATCAACTCGACCGCCCAGCGGTCAGCCTCGAGTTCCTGTTGTCGGCTGTAGCTCAGTCCGACCAACTCTGTCACCATGCGAGCTATCTGGTGCCCGGAGGCGTCCCCCGTAATCACTCCTCCAGCCGAACTGATGCCGGCCCATAATTGCCCCTGGGCCATTTGTTGAGCACTGTGGCGCTCAAGAACGTGTCCCATTTCATGGCCGAGGACCCCGTAGAGTTGTCCGGGGTGATTCAATTGATAGTACAGACCCTCGGTGATGAAAATCTGCCCCCCCGGCAAGGCAAAAGCGTTGATCGTACGGTCATCTGCCAGCAAGTGAAATTGGAATTGGTACGGCAAATGCCGATTTTCAGCGGCGAGACGAGCTTGCAATCTCTCGACCAACGTCTGTCCCACGAAGGTTACCTTTTGCGCGGCCAACGTATCGTCAGATAATCCATAAAATTGGCGAGCCATTTCCCGTGCGGCCTGCAGGCCCAACAGCCGCTCTTGCTCAAACGTGATCCCTCCTACCCTTTGTGCCCGCCCGGAAATCGGGTTGATCTCTGTGTTTGCCATGTAGCTGATGACCGAAAACAGAATGATCGCGGCGGCCAGGAGCAACCGGATCTTGATGGCCGACATCTCTTGGTAGCGGACCGGCTGACGACGTTCGTAGCGCGAGCGTTGCATGGAAGGGACAAATTGTTCAAAAGTGACGATGCAAGAACCACGACTATCCTAATCGGGCCAGCCGTTATTTTGAATGGATTATCCGGCCAGATGACAAGCAAGTTGCTCGGCCAGTCGCGATGCGGTCTAGAGTCGAGTGATAATGAGCCTATAATTGCGTCGGTGGATACGTTGTCCCCGAATGTCTCATCGATCCCATGGAATAAACCGTGTTTAGAGAATTGGGAAACCTCGCCAGCATGTTCAAAAACATGCGCGAATTCAGCGGAAAAATGGAAAAACTGACGGAGTCGTTGAAAGCCACACGCCTGACCGGCAACGCCGGGGGCGAGTTGGTGCGCGTCGAGGCCAATGGCCTCGGCCAAGTGCTCAGTGTGACCATCGATCCGATTCTGCGACAAGACGCCGATTGGGAAATGATCCAGGATCTGCTGGTGGCTGCCTTCAACGACGTCACAGCCAAAGCCAAGGAAAAACACATGGCGATGATGTCAGAACTGACCGGAGGATTGGATTTACCCGGGCTTGGTGACATGTTAGGCCGGATGGGTTTGGGCCCCGGCGGAAATGCTTCTTGATGTTCCGGAGCTTTTCAAGCGACGAGGCCTGAATGGCAAAATATTCTCAAGCAGTCAACGAGCTCATCGAACATTTGGCACGCTTGCCCGGAATCGGCAAGCGCTCGGCCGAGCGGATCGCCTATCATCTCCTGCGGGTCAACACGCCTGAAGCCTTGGCCCTTGCGGATGCCATTCGGTGTGTGAGAGAGAACGTTCGTTATTGCAACGAGTGCTTCAACCTATCGGAATCCGACCGCTGCGGGATTTGCGCTGACACATCCCGAAATTCGTCGGTGCTGTGTGTCGTAGAACAGCCGCGCGACTTGTTTGCCATCGAGCAAACCGGATTGTACCGCGGCCTTTATCATGTGCTCTTGGGACGGATCGCGCCACTGGAGAACATCGGTCCCGATCAACTCACTATCCAACGGCTCGTCGATCGCGTTCGAGCTGGCAAATTCACGGAAGTGATTCTCGCCACGAATCCGACCGTCGAAGGGGACGGCACGGCGCTGTTCATATCGAACCAATTGCAAGAGTTTTCGATCCGCATCACGAAACTGGCCCGCGGCATTACCTCGGGCAGCGTTCTCGAGCACGCCAACAAAGAGATTTTGGCGGACGCCTTGCAAGGCCGCATTCCGGCGTAGTCACTTGCTTATGGCATTTTCGATTTGCCGTGAGCGTTCGTTGAAGTGCATCTTGCGGCGGGGGTTAGATTGACCTTTGTTTCTCTTTTTTTTGGAGGGTCAATCGATGAAGGGTCGGGTTTTTCTGGGTAGGGAGTTTTGGCGGGAGGCGATCGCCAAGCAGGCGGC
>CALDHM010000026.1 GCA_937941455.1 uncultured Pirellulaceae bacterium
TCGCCAAGAGCGCCTCTTCGTCCAGGATGGCGATCGACTTGTAGCGTGATTCCCAGAAGGTCCCCTTGCAGTCGTCTTCTCGATTGGCCAGCCGGGCCAGCGGCTCCTTGAGGGCCTTCATGAACCACCCCAGATCCTGCATCTTTTAAATTATGCCAGTCCTTTTTGTCTTCTGTTTTATTATGCCAGTCCTTTTTATTTTGCTTATTTGAGTTGCCTCGCTGCTGATGTGCCGAAAATCAGCGGCGGCGGGAGCGGATGTCGATGCGATCTCGAATCGCGACCAGGCAGACCTCGCGGCGGTTGAAGGCGAGTTGCCGGGTTTTGACGACATCGAACCCCCACTGACGCACGCGTTGGCGAAATTCATGGAGCGCATCAGCCAACTCCCAGCGCGTCAGCTTGAGGGTCAGAATGAGCCCGCGGAAATGCAAATGTTGGTTGCCTACGAATTCCTCGACGGTATCGAGGGTATAGTTGGGAGCGACGTTGAGGTCGGCGACGAGCCAGCGGGCACCCGCCACCTCCTTTTTGCGGACGTCTTTGCTGCGCATTTGCAAGTGCATCAACCGCGGATGTTCGGCAATCGCTGGATCGAGCGGGGCCGGATCGATGGCGAAGACCGATGCCCCTTGCTCGAGCAAGAACTCGCTGGCTCCTCCTGGAGCACTGCCCAGCTCGACGACCAGATCCCCCCGCCGCAACGGAAAATGGCTCCACGCGCAGGCCTCGGCGATCTTGTAATAAGCCCGGCTGATCAACTCGTCGTCGCGAACAAGTGGTGGTACGCCCCCGACCCAACGAGCGGCCGTCGTGGCGGCAACATGCCAACCGATCCACCACTGCGTCGGTTCGATGATGATCACATCCAGAACCGTCTGGTCGGCCGTGGCAGGTTGATTGGTGACCAGCGGAACCTCGCGGTCGCGGTTCAGATCTTCGGCCAGCAAGTTGCCGACGCAAGTGGCCAGTTCTGTCGGGAAGGGCTCGAATCCCCCTTGGCCAGGGATCGCTGCGTCCCGCTCCCAAACGTGCAGCTGATCAAACGAGCGATTGGCAATCAAGGGTTTCAACTGTTCGATGAGTTGGTCGCTGCTGTTCCCCGTGCAGGCCCCGAGGCTCCAGCCATAAGTGCGGGCAAAGGTCGAGCGGAGGATGAAGTTCTTCGGCAAGTCCGTCAGCAACTTGCACGTCACGAACCCGGGCCGCGAGAAGGCGAGGCGGAGTTCCGGGTGTTCGCGCAACAGTTCGGCCTTCAAGGCCGATTCGGCACGGTGTTGGCAGACTACGAAAATGAATTCTGATTCGTTCAAGTCGGGATCTTTTCTCTGCGCTGGTGTGCTGGCCCAGGCACATTACCGATTACCGGCTCGGACCAGGGACCGTTGTCATTGGGCGGTGACGGTCGTCGCCGCGGGTTCCCAGTATAGCGAATTTCAGCGAAATCGATGATAATAACGCAAACTACCTGCGGCATTCCCCCTACATTGCTCGACAAGGAATACGAACATGTTCGCTCGACTCACTCGCGGTTGTCTGATTGTGGCCATTTCGCTAGGCATGTTTCATGGGACCTATGGTGATGACTGGTTGCGATTCCGCGGCCCCAACGGCAGCGGATTGGGTGCTGGGGAGTTGAGAGCGCTCAAATGGTCGTCGACTGAAAATTTGCGTTGGTCGAAAGCGCTACCCGGGTTCGGCAGCTCATCGCCGATTGTCGTGGGGGATCTGATAGTCGTCACCTGTTACTCGGGTTACGGACTCGACGTTCAAGCGCCGGGCGACATGCAAAATCTCGTGCGGCATGTTTTGGCCTTCGATCGCAGCACCGGTGAAAAACGGTGGCAAGTCGATTTGCCCAACACCGAGGTCGAGGATGAATACAAAGGCTTCATCTCTGAGCACGGTTATTCGAGCAGCACGCCCGCCAGCGATGGCGAGCGAGTGTACTGCTTTTTCGGCAAGGCTGGCGTGTATGCCTTCGATCTCACGGGCAAACAATTGTGGCACACCAAGGTTGGTAACTTTTCCGATCCGGCCAAGTGGGGGGACGGCTCCAGCCCGATCGTGTACGGTGATTTGTTGATCGTCAATGCTGGGATCGTCGGTCACGCGGTCGTGGCACTGAATCGGCGGGACGGTGCGGAGGTGTGGAAGGTCGAGGATCCGGGATTCACCAACACTTGGTCGACGCCGATACTGGTCCAGGCCGGGGAGCGAGTGGAGCTCGTGATGAGCGTTCCCAAGCGACTGTTCGCGCTCGACCCAGCAACGGGCAAAAAGCTCTGGTGGGCCGCATCTCCGATCGAGCAGACGGTTTGCCCCAGCTTGGCGGAGTCGAACGGTGTCGTGTATGCAGTCGGTGGACGAGCTGGCCGAGGTATCGCGGTGCGGTGCGGAGGCAGTGGGGACGTGACCGAAAGCCATTTGCTGTGGGATGCCCGGGTGGATGCCGGGATTTGCACACCGATTGTCGTCAACGGTCGGTTGTACTGGAACTCGCGCGGGCTGGTCAGTTGCCTCAATTGCGAAAATGGTCAAGAAGTTTTCAAGGAGCGACTCAAGCCGGAGGTGGCACCGGCCCAAGGTCAACGGCGTAGCCCAGCAGGAGATTACGCATCGCCAATCGCGGTGGGGGACAAAATCGTCATGGTGACCCGCAACGGAGATGCGGCCGTGATCGCCGCCGCTGGTAAGTTCGAGATTTTGTCATTCAATTCGTTCGCCGATGACGGCAGCCTGTTCAATGCCACGCCGGCGTTCAGCGAAGGGGATTTGTTCATTCGTTCGAACAAGATGTTGTACTGCATTGGTAACTAGGCTGCGGGCAGGGAGTGATGGACAATCAGGCTGTGGCGAATCGCCAGGTCCCGCGGCGAGCCCGCTATGATGCGGTGGTCGTCGGCGCGGGGCACAATGGGTTGGTTGCGGCGGCCTATTTGGCCCGGGCGGGCCGGTCGGTGTTGGTGCTGGAACGGAACGAGGCGATTGGCGGCGCGTCGGTCTCAGCTCAACTATTTCCTGGCTACGATGTGTGGATTTCCAGGTACGCTTACCTTGTGTCCCTTTTCCCACAAACGATCGTGGACGAACTGCAATTGGACTTTGCGACCCGCCGACGCGCGACGGCTTCTTTCACGCCGTACACCGACCGCGCTGGAGTTCCGCGGGGGTTGGTCTTGTCCAACGTCGATCCGGCGCGGACGCGAGCCTCGTTTCGTGAACTATCGGGCGACGACAGGGATTGGGAAGGTTATCAACGGCTGCTGGCGTTGGAGCAGAGCCTGGCGGAACTGGTGTGGCCGTCTTTGCTTGAGCCTCTGCGCAGCAAGGAAGATTTCCAGCGGCGCGCGCAGACACCGCTGCAGCGCGAGGCTTGGCGAGCCTTCGTCGAGCGGCCTGTGGGGGAGATCATCGAGGAAATGATCCCACATGACCTGGTGCGGGGGCTGATCATGACCGATGGCAAGATCGGTGTGTTCACCCATCCCCACGATCCCTCGCTGATTCAAAATCGCTGTTTTCTTTACCACGTCATCGGTGGCGGGACGGGAGAGTGGCGAGTTCCCGTCGGCGGGATGCGTGCATTGGTGAGCGCGCTCGCTGGGGATGCTTTGCGGCATGGAACCGAAATTGCGACAGGGCAAACGGTGACACGTGTCGATGTTACGGGCCCCTGCCCTACCGTCTGTTTTCGTGACGGCCAGCGCGATTACACCGTCGAGGCCGGCGATGTGCTGGTCAACGGCGGTCCGAGCACCCTGGCTGCGCTGTTGGGCACGACCGCCAACAGACTGCCGACGGACGAGGGTTCGGTGATCAAGATGAATATGCTCTTGCGGCGACTCCCCCGCGTCAAAGCCCAAGGAGTAACCAGTGCCGAGGCCTTTTGCGGCTCCTTCCATATCGACGAAGGTTACGAGCAAATGAATCTGGCCTACCAGAGGGCAAGCGGCGGGGAGTTGCCCGATCCGATCCCCTGCGAAATTTATTGCCATACGCTGACCGATGACTCGATCATGGCACCGGAATTGCGGGAGGCGGGCTACCATACGTTGACTCTCTTCGCTCTCGACGTACCCTATCGAGTCTTCAGCGCCGATCATGACGCGCGAAAGGAACTCGCCAAACGGAGAATTTTGGCGGCTCTGGACCGCGTGTGCGATGAGCCATTTCTGGATTGTTTGGCTCGCGATCGGCACGGCGAGCTCTGTCTCGAGATCAAAACGCCCCAAGATCTCGAGCGGGAGGTCGGCCTCGATTGGGGTAACATTTTTCATAATTCGCTGTCCTGGTTTTACGCAGATGATCAGGAGCAGGTCGGCCGCTGGGGTGTAGAAACAGAATTTCTCCATGTGCTGCTGGCGGGTTCGTCAGCGTTGCGCGGCGGGGCGGTCAGTGGAATTCCTGGTCGCAACGCTGCGATGGCCTTGCTCCGGTAACGCCGCCACAGACACCACGCGGTGCCCTGAATAGGACAGAGGACAGTACCGCGATTTGAATAAGGATCAATTTCCCTCATGGATTCGGAATCGACCTCAACCAGTTCCCATCAGCCCTGGGAGCAATTGAAAGCTTGTTTGGAAAGCAACGATCGCGACG
Organism: uncultured Pirellulaceae bacterium; assembly: GCA_937941455.1. Classification (GTDB taxonomy): domain Bacteria; phylum Planctomycetota; class Planctomycetia; order Pirellulales; family Pirellulaceae; genus BJ22. Next base: position 4,603 of record CALDHM010000026.1, read on the forward strand.
GACTGATTCGCACGGCGCAAAACTTGGAGCCGAGCGAACGAGCGCGGACCATCAGCCGCCTGGATCTCGACGAGCGGCAGCGCCTGTTGACCGGGTTGTCTCCCCGCGTCGCCGCTGATTGGATCAAAGAATTACCCAGCTCCCAAGCCGCTGAAATCATCGGGCGGTTGGAACCGGTGCAGGCCAGCGGGATGCTCGCGGAATTGGCCAGCGACGAACGCGCCGACTTGCTGGCGCAACTCGATGAACGGGCGACCAATGCGATCTTGCAGACGATGTCTCCCGAAGAGGCTGCGAGTGCCCGGCAGATGGTCAGTTACGACCCCGCCACCGCAGGCGGCTTGATGATTCGGGAACTGCTGTGCTATCCCGAAAACTTGCAGGTTCGCGATGTGTTGGCCGACCTGCGTGAGAACAACGCCACCTATTCCGATTACGAAGTGCAGTATGCCTATGTCGTGCAACGGCCGACGAACGCCGATGGAACGGAGGATCCGCTTCATTTTGGAAAGCTGGTGGGGGTCTTGCGGATGCGTGATCTGCTGTTGAGCGATCCGGCGACGTCCCTGGCGAAACTGATGATCAAGGAACCGCTGGCGGCGCAGACCGGTACGACCTTGGATGAATTATCGGAGATTTTCGACCGGCGAAGTTTTTTGGGATTGCCGATCGTCGATCCGAAGGGCCATCTGGTCGGCGTGGTTCTGCGACACGATGTCGAGGAAGCTCGCGCGAATCGGGCCGACGACGACAATTTGAAATTATTGGGGATCATCGGTGGCGAAGAATTGCGGACGATGCCGCTAGCGACCCGCGCGGGATGGCGGTTGAGTTGGTTGATTCCCAACATTTTCCTCAACGTGATTGCCATCAGCGTGATTGCCCTTTTTGAATCGACATTGGAACAGGTCATCTCTCTGGCTGTCTTGCTTCCCTTGATTTCGGACATGGGGGGGAACGCTGGGATCCAAGCGATTGCGGTCAGCATCCGCGAGTTGAACTTGGGGCTCCTTCGCGCCCATGAAATTTGGTGGGTCGCGCTCAAGGAAGGCTCGGTAGGTTTGATCAACGGTGTCATTCTGGGGGCAATGGTGGCGGCCGGCGCTTGGATTTGGCAAGGCAATCCGTATCTGGGACTTGTGATCGGCGTGGCGATGGCCGTCAACACGCTGGTTGCCACTATGGTCGGGGGCGTCATGCCCCTGTGCCTAAAAAGGTTCCACTTTGACCCGGCGTTAGCCTCCGGACCCGTACTGACGACGATCACCGACATGTCGGGCTTCTTCCTCGTCCTCAGCCTCGCGACCCTGGTGTTGCCCAAACTGATTTAACACCTACGGCAGACGGTCGAGCGGATGCGATCGATCGACGAGCATTGCCGAATAAGTCAGCGGCCCCTTTGGTGAAAGTTGTGTCGATAGCCGGCGAAAAGACAAGCCGAACCGGTTCGATTTTGCACCAAGCCCCGTCAATCGCGCGGCATTCGTCCGCGATACTCGCGAAAACCGGACGCTCGCGCGTTCCGGCCACTAGTTTAGGCGCTTTTCCTAGTCTCGCGACAGCACTTCGTCATCGTGCAGTAGCTGACGCACTTGCCAGTACGACCACACGTCGCACCGCGGCTTGGACAAGGCTCGGGTGATCGCCACTCCTTCGAGATTCGTCAGAGCAACGGCCAGTGCCGAGATGCGGAACGCCCAGGAGGAGTAGTCGAGCAACAAAAAGACGACCCCGACCAGCACGAGACATTGTGAGACCTTGGCGGAATACGTGTGGTAGCTCGGCAAGCGGCCGAATTTGGCAAGGCTCACCAGGCAGGTCAGGCTATAACTGAGGATGACCATCCCCCACCATGGCCATTCCGCCATCATCACTTCGAATTTGAGGCGAAGCATACCGAACAGCAAAGCCCCATATAAAAACGCGTCGGAGATGCTGTCGAGTCGAGCGCCAAAATCCGAAGTCTGCCGGAGAACTCTAGCGATGGGGCCATCGAGCCAGTCGGAAATGTTCAGAATGACGAACAGGATCACGAACGGCTCCAGACGATTCTGCCAGGCCAAAACGATCAGCCACAGCGAGCCGAAAATTCGCGCGAGGCAAATCAAGTTGGGAACAGTCCATATCGTCGCCGCCGACCGGTCTGACGGCACAGTTCCTGACGCTGAATCGCGATCGATCGACTTGGAGGTTTCAGACCTAGGCTCAGAGTGGGGCATGATCAAGCTCCTCTCCTGACGGATCCTCGGTCGCGTCGGGTAAACGAAAAGCGGCAGCCTGCAAATCGTGCTCCAGTTCCGTGACGGTTACCCGTCGAGCCAGTTCCTCACCATTGAGCTCTTCGATCTGCCGAATTTGCTCATCGAGAACCGCCTCGGTGGCATCCGAAGGGTCATTTCCCGCTGCGGCTCGCCGCCGGATGCGGTCCCGCAAGGTTTCTTCGTCGGCAGCGCAAGAAATAATGCCGTAAACAACGTTCCGCTCGTTGGCTAAGTTGCAGAACAATTCCCGTTGCCACCGTTTGAGGAATGTGCCGTCAACCAAAACATGGAATCCGGCGAGCAAAGCCGTCTCGGCAACGTCACGGCAGTGCTGGTAAACCGTGCGCGTCATTTCCGGGGAGTACAACTCTAGCGGAAAGGGATGCGACCCCCTCTCCCCTATTCGTTCCCTCCCCAACCGTTTTCGCTCGATGTCGGTGCGGATTCGCAGGAAGTTCGGAAAATCTAGCAAGTGACGGGTGCCAAACGATTTGCCGCTACCACTCAGACCATGCGCGATCAGCAACCGCGGTTGCCGCGGTAGGACCAGACGGAGACCATAACGCAAATAAGCCTCACTGCGTGCGAAGGCGATTTCCTCGTTCGCAAATTCCGAGCGATGTTGTTGTGCGGCCAGGGCAACCGTTTTCGCACGTACCAGGGCTCGATAGAGCTTGTAGAAGGTGACCAACGGCAAGCCTTGGAAATCTCCAGAACACTCCAAATAGCGGTTCAGCAAGTGGTTGGCAAGGTCCCAGCGGCCATGCTCCTCCAAATCCATCAGCAAGAAGGCCAAATCATTGGTGACGTCGATCCAGCGAAACGCATCGTTGAATTCGATGCTGTCAAAGAGTTGCGGTTGGTCGTCGAGCCAAATCAAATTCCCAAGATGCAAATCGCCATGACACTCGCGAATCATGCCGGCTCGGCGACGATGCTCGAACGTCTCCCGCAACCGCTCGGCTCTCGCCGACGTCCAGGCCTGCAGCGGTTCGAGCAACCTGCGCAAGCGATCGGGAAGCGTCCGCGCGAGGTCGCGGAAATTGTCCATCGCATCGCCAATGATCTGCGCGGGATTTCCCCACGGCCCTTCCGCCGGCATGACGGGGGACTCCGCGTGGATCCGGGATAATTCCTCCGCCATTTTTGCGACATGCGGCACGGCCAGTTCGTGTTGTTGCAACATGGAGGACATCAACGCCGTTTGCGGAAACTGTCGCATACGGACCGCGTATTCGACGACCTCTCCGGGGGGAGAGAGCGAGAATCGACCACCCTGGCTGTAAATCGGTACGACTCGATCGTAAATCTGAGGCGCCCAGCGCCGATTGAGCTGCAACTCGGACTGGCAGAAGTGGAGGCGTTGCGCGAGTGTGCTGTAATCCAAGAACGAATTGACGATCGGTTTCTTGATTTTGTAGGCCCACCTGCCCGTGAGTAACACCCACGAGATATGGGTCTCGATCAGCTTGACGTCGGTGACTTCCTCTGCCGGATAGAAGTCCGGAGATTGCATGGCTGCAATTAGTTTCGAGGTCTTGGCATCGGTCATCGTTCTGCCAATTAGCCGTCGGCTCATGATGAGGCGAGTTGAATGGTCAACGCCTTGTTATTCTATTCCAAAACGCCCCAACCCACACGGAAACGCTGGGCGGCGCGGAGCTTATGAAGTGGTGCCATAAAAAAATCGCGGTCGCAAGCGAGACGGTGGCGGGCCTTGAAGCCGATTCCTCAATTCGTCACAATGTCAACAGCGACAGCAACGCAGATCGCATGGGGGGACATCGATGAGCACTCGCAATTTATTGGAAAGCTTACTGCAATCCGGACAAGACCTGGCCCAACGCGGTCAAAAACTTGCCGAACAGACGTTGGGAATCCCCGAGTCAGGTACCGAGCGGGACAAAGCGCTGGCGAATCTCGGAAAAGGCGCCGCGGTCGGCGGCGTCCTCGCCCTGCTGTTAGGAACCCGAGTCGGACGCCGCGTTGCGGGACCACTTCTAAAGATCGGTGGGATCGCCGCCGTCGGCACGATCGGCTACAACGCCTACAAAAGGTGGCAAGCCAACCAGAATTCCGTCGTGACCCCGGGGGAGCCGATCAACAAGCTGACCGATGAAAGCGCGCAGACTCGCAGCCTCCTGCTGATCCGCGCCATGATCGCTGCGGCCAACGCCGACGGACACATCGACGAAAGTGAACGGGCCGCCATTTTGTCCCGCATGCAGAGTTCGGATATGTCGCCTGAGGATCAAGCGATTTTGCGAGCGGAAATCGATCACCCGCTCAGTGTCGAAGAGTTGGCGAAGCAGGCCGATTCGATCATCGCTAAATCCGAGGTCTATTTGACCTCGTTGCTCTTGGTCGATGAACAAGACACGACCGAGCGGGAGTATCTGAATTCGCTCGCTCAGGCCCTCGGTTTGCCGTGGGAACTGGTGAAACAATTGGAAGCCGAAGCCGCAGCCTCCTAGGTGGAACGATCATGCGGCAATATCACGAACTGCTTCAGCAGATTCTTGAAACGGGGGTCGCCAAGTCCGATCGGACTGGGACCGGAACGCTCAGTATTTTCGGCCATCAAATGCGGTTCCCCCTGCAGGAGGGGTTTCCCTGCGTCACCACCAAAAAGATTCATCTCCGCTCGGTGATCCATGAATTGCTGTGGTTCCTCCGCGGCGACACCAACATCAAATATTTGCACGACCATCAAGTCACCATTTGGGACGAATGGGCCGATGCCGACGGCAATCTCGGTCCTGTGTACGGTGCTCAATGGCGGAGTTGGCGGACACCCGGTGGCGAAACGATCGATCAGATTTCCGAAGTGATTCGGCAAATCAAAACGAATCCTGATTCAAGGCGACTGATCGTGTCCGCTTGGAATGTCGCCGATTTGCCGAAAATGCGGCTGCCTCCCTGCCATTTGCTATTCCAGTTCTATGTCGCCAACGAGCGATTATCATGCCAGCTCTACCAACGCAGCGCTGATGTATTTTTGGGGGTGCCGTTCAATATCGCTTCCTATGCGCTACTGACGATGATGATCGCGCAGGTTACTGGATTGGGCCTAGGGGACTTCGTGCATACGCTGGGAGACGCGCACCTGTACAACAATCACCTGGAGCAAGCTAGAGAGCAACTTTCTCGCGAACCGCGGCCGTTGCCGACGATGAAATTGAATCCGGCCGTGACCGATCTCTTCGCCTTTACTGCGGATGATTTCACCTTGGAGAATTATCATCCGCATCCGCATATCAAAGCACCGGTGGCCGTTTGAGCGACGCACCTTCCAGCCCGATTCATCCCCATTTGTCGGTGATTGTTGCGGTCAGCGAGAACGGGGTCATTGGCTGTCGCGGCGAGTTGCCATGGCGACTTGCCAGCGATCTGCAGCTGTTCAAACGGATCACCATGGGGCACCACCTGGTGATGGGCCGAAAAACCTTCGAGTCGATCGGACGGATTTTGCCCGGTCGCACCACGGTGGTGTTGACACGCAGCCGAGACTGGCAAGCTGCGGGGGCGGTGATCGCGCGGACTTGGGCGGAGGTCGCTCGGGTCATCGCTGCCGACGACGAGCCGTTTGTCGTGGGGGGGGCTGAACTCTACCGGCAAATTCTCCCGGTCGCCGCACGGCTGTATTTGACGAGAGTTCACGCAGCAGTCGCTGGGGACGCCTATTTCGACTTCCCCGAAGACCATTGGCGATTGCTATCAGCCGAACGTTTCGAACCGACAGCGCGCGACGACTATCCGTTCACTTGGCAAATTTTCGAGCGGATTGCCGCTCATCCCCGAGAAAACGGCGAATCAGTGCAATCTGGGCAGATTTGATCGGCAGTATTCCTTGATTGCATACCGGGAATCGGCGGCAAAATCGTCACAATCCGATGAATTGGGGCGATTGATGCCGTCGATAAGAAGATTGCCTCATCATTTGCTGACGGGTTGTCCGTCGCGATTGCCAGCAAGGCCCGCGTACGTCCGACAGTCTCCCCCAAAAGCGACTCGCGGGGGACATGACGCCCCTTAGCTGATGATCAGGTCCACTACAGTGCGGTGCGGTCAGCGGGTATGAAGGTGTGTTCATGACGCAGGGCCGCTTTCCTTGCTGGAACATTCAGGGGAACTAAAATAGAGGCTGTATTTCTCGCAGAAAACGCCGCTTTAACTTGTCAATTCCGCCGGTTCGTGCTCAGCTTTGTGGCCCACCGCGTCTCGCAGTATCCAGAACCGGATGAGACGGTCCTTGAGCCGGTGTTATGATGGCTTACTGCCGACGTTTGCTGCAATTTTCCACATTTCCAGCGCTCCTGGAGCGCGGAATGCAACCAAACAAGATGAACTGACTTTTTTGGGTGCCCTGTCACCCACGGGAACGGAGTGCGCGCGGACCGCACCATTTGCCCCGCTACTCTGCGTCTCAATACACGCTAATTGGATTCTGTCGAAAAACGCAACACGCTTATGACTAAAATTTGCTGCATCGGAGCTGGCTACGTGGGTGGGCCGACCATGGCAATGATCGCCCACAAGTGTCCGAAGGTCGAAGTTCATGTGGTGGATATCAACCAGGCGCGCATCGACGCTTGGAATTCCGACGTGCTCCCGGTCTATGAACCGGGGCTCTACGAGATCGTCGCCGCCTGCCGCGGTAAAAACCTTAAGTTCTCCACCGCAATCGATCAGGCGATTCGCGAGGCCGACATTATCTTCATCTCAGTAAATACGCCGACGAAAACGTTCGGTGCCGGTGCGGGCCGTGCGGCGAATCTGGAATACATTGAACGCTGTGCTCGCAGGATTGCCGAATCGGCGCACGGGCATAAGATCGTCGTCGAAAAATCGACGCTGCCTGTTCGCACCGCCGAGGCGGTTAAACGTATCTTGTCGGCGTCGGCCAACGGCGCCACCTTCGATGTACTCAGCAATCCCGAGTTCCTCGCAGAGGGAACAGCCATTTCTGATTTGCTTGATCCGGATCGCGTGCTGATCGGTGGCGAGAACCCTGCCGCGATCGAGCGCCTGGTAGACGTCTATGCTCACTGGGTCGATCGCAAGAAAATTCTGACCACCAACTTATGGAGCAGCGAACTTTCGAAACTGACTGCCAACGCGTTCCTGGCGCAGCGGGTGTCATCGATAAACGCGATCTCGGCGCTCTGCGAAGTCACCGAGGCCAACGTCGATGAGGTGGCGGCAGCGATCGGCACCGATTCGCGAATCGGACCGAAATTTCTCAAAGCTTCCGTAGGCTTCGGCGGTTCGTGCTTCCAAAAGGACATTCTCAATCTGGTCTATCTCTGCGAGCACTACGGCTTACACGAAGTCGCCGAGTATTGGGAGCAAGTCGTCAAGATGAACGACTACCAAAAGGCAAGATTTACCCGCAACATGGTCAAGACGATGTTCAACACAGTTTCGGGCAAACGCTTGGCCATCTGGGGATTCGCCTTCAAGAAGGACACCAACGACACGCGGGAATCGGCGGCGATCTACGTTTGCCGCGACCTGCTCCGCGAAAACGCCATCCTCAATATCTACGATCCCAAAGTCGCCCACGAACAAATCCGCAATGACCTTCGCGACTTGATGGCGAATGAAGCCGGGGAACTGAATCAACTCGATCGCCGCTTGATCGACAACAACGTCCATGTCGTCGAAAGTACGCAGGCCGCAGCTAGCGGAGCGCACGCGATTGCGATTCTGACCGAATGGGACGAATTCAAAACGGCTGACTTCGAGCGGATCTATTCCCAAATGCAGAAGCCCGCCTTTATTTTCGACGGCCGCAATATCTTGGATCACCAAGCCCTCAAGCAAATCGGATTCGAGGTCCACGCGATCGGTCGCAGGGTCTGATCGTCGCGGCTAGCCGTCGAACTCGCAAGGAGCTCTTGGCATCGCTCAACAACAAAGGGGCGTTTCGGTGATCGCGATCTTGATTGCCCGAAATGCGCAAGCACTGGCTTACGGTTGTGGGAACGCAGACTTTCGCGTCTCCGTCGCCGTCTGCGAATCAACGCTAAAATCCCAGCGGATTTGGCCACGAGAACTTAGACAGCAGGAGTTGCCGTGTCGCTAAATATCGTGGTGACTGGCGGCGCGGGGTTCATCGGTTGTAACTTCACACGATTCCTGTTGCAGGGCACCGACTATCGCGTGCTGGTGCTCGACAAACTGACCTACGCGGGGAGCCGCCGTTCGCTGGTAGATCTGCTGAATCACCCCCGGTTCGAGTTCCGCGAACTCGATCTCGCGGACGGTGTCGGTATCCGGCGGGCACTCGCCGAGTTTCAGCCCGATGCGGTGGTCCATCTGGCAGCTGAATCGCATGTGGACCGTTCCATCGACGCCCCGGCAGTTTTCATGGATACGAATATCCTGGGAACATTCACTTTGTTGCAGGAGATACGACGCTACCTTGCCTCGGATGTTGCGAAGCACGTGCAAAATTTTCGCTTGATTCATTGTTCAACCGATGAAGTTTTTGGTTCGCTCGAAGACGATGCCCCGGCGTTCGTGGAAACCTCGCGCTACGCTCCGCGCTCGCCCTACTCAGCCAGCAAGGCAGCCGCCGATCACCTGGTGCACGCCTGGCAAGCCACCTACGGTGTGCCCGCCATCATCACGCATTCCTCGAACAACTACGGACCCTACCAGTATCCCGAAAAATTAATTCCCGTCGTGATCACGCGAGCGCTGGCCGATCAACCGATTCCGATCTTCGGTACGGGACGTCAAATTCGCGACTGGATTCATGTGAGTGATCACTGCCGGGGGCTGCTGGCTGTGCTCGAGCGCGGTCGACTCGGCGAGCATTACAACATCGGGGCGAACTGCGAACGAGAGAACCTGTCTCTCGTCCGGGAAATTTGTGCTTTGCTGGACACCCATTGTCCGCGGAGTGATGGCTGCAGTTACGCCTTACAGATCAGCCATGTGTCCGATCGGCCGGGACACGACCATCGCTACGCGCTGAACATCGACAAGATGACCAACGAAATCGACTGGAGGCCGCAAGTGTCCTTCAGCGAAGGTTTACAGCAAACCGTGCGCTGGTATGTCAGTCATCTCGACTGGTGTCGGCACATGCTCGATCGCGCCGCCAGTTCGGCGGCCTCGACTGCGCCGCTGGCTTCGCCCAGCGCCAGTGCCAAACCGCTGCCAACGACTGTCACTTCATCAGAATCTTGAACTTATGCCTGGAAAATTTTCACTGAATCTCACTGACAAAAATCTTAAGTTAGCCGTCATCGGGTTGGGCTATGTCGGCCTGCCGTTGGCCGTCGAATTCGGCAAGCGGTATCAGACGTTGGGCTTTGATATCAATCGTAGTCGGATCGATGAATTGATGGCCGGCGAGGATTCCACGCTCGAGGTCGAATCTGAAGAGTTGTCTCAAGCAAAACTTTTGACCTATTCCAATGACGTCGAGCAACTCAAAAGTTGCCAGGTGTTCATCGTGACGGTGCCGACTCCCATCGATCGACACAAGCGGCCCGACCTGACACCGCTCGTCCGGGCCAGCACGATGCTCGGCCGCGTCATTCAGCCAGGTTCGGTGGTGATCTATGAGTCGACGGTCTACCCAGGTGCGACCGAGGAAGATTGCGTCCCCCTCATCGAGCAAGAGTCAGGGCTGAAATACAATGTCGACTTTTTCGCTGGCTACAGTCCCGAGCGGATCAACCCTGGGGACAAGCTTCACCGTCTGACAACAATCACCAAGGTGACGTCGGGTTCCACGCCGGAGGTTGCCCAGTTCGTCGATGATTTGTATCGCTCGATCGTGACCGCCGGAACCCATCGCGCCAGCAGCATCCGCGTGGCGGAGGCGGCCAAAGTCATCGAGAATACTCAGCGTGATTTGAATATCGCGCTAATCAATGAGTTGGCGTTGATCTTCAACCGGCTCGGGATCGATACCCTCGAGGTGCTCGAGGCCGCCGGAACGAAATGGAATTTCTTGCCTTTCCGTCCCGGGCTGGTCGGTGGGCATTGCATCGGTGTCGATCCGTATTACCTGACGCACAAAGCCCAAGAGGTGGGGCACACGCCAGAAGTGATTCTTGCTGGCCGGCGCATCAATGACAATATGGGGCACTACGTCGTGTCGCAAGTCGTCAAAAAGATGCTCAAAAAACGGATTCATGTCGAAGATGCCAATGTCTTGATCTTGGGGTTGACCTTCAAAGAAAACTGCCCTGACATCCGCAACACGCGCGTCGTTGACATCGTGGCCGAATTCCGGGAGTTCGGCGCGAATGTCGATGTCTACGATCCCTGGGTCGATGCCGAGGAAGCCCAACATGAGTATGATCTCACGCCGATCCCACAACCGGCCAAAGGTAAATACGACGCCATCATCTTGGCTGTGGCCCACCAGCAATTCCGCGATTTGCCCATCGACGCGATTCGGCAATGGGGCCGACACAATTGTGTGATTTACGATATCAAATCGGTGCTCCCGCGAGATCAAATCGACGGCAGATTATAGGCGGGAGTACTCTCGACAGGCTCCCAAAGATCATCGAATTTTCATCTGCAGCAATCAGATGAGTGACTCCAGGATTGAAGAACGCCGACGGACGAAAACGCTCTGAGCCCTGCTGCCGCGGTCGGCGCCCAAGAAAAGTCTGCTGCGGCGAATGACACAACCGCTGCTTTACGACCTGCGCTGTCGGCCAATCGCCAAAGCCATTGCGACCCTCGGGGCAACAGGTGTGATTTGTCGCGGGATGGTTATCCGGGTTTGTTCCAAGCGCTGCTGGCCAATCCGATGGTCCGCGTATGTTGATGGGAGCCCACGAGTCGCTGCAGCAAATGATTTTCCAATACGTGCTCCGGCCTTGCGATCAAGTGATCGACGTCGGGGTGAACGTTGGACGGTACACGGTTCTAGCCTGGCAGCGGTACGGTCTGATGGCAAAATTTTGGCGATCGAACCGGTCCCGGCCATGCTGAGTTTGCTGCATGCCAACAAGTCGCGGAAGGCACTGCCGTCCGGAGGGGTTTTTGAAGGAGTCGCCACCAATCGGACGCAAGACTGCCGATTCCATACGGTGGAAGGGTCCGAAGAATACTCTTCGCTGCGAACCATTGCGCAACCCCATTGCCCGCGTGGCCAAGAAATCAGGGTGATGGTTCACGGGTTGACACTTGATTAACTTAGTGTAACAACGATCCAATCGTCCCGCGACTGACCAAGATCGACACGGAGGAAGCAGCGAACCAGGTACAGGTGGGCGCTCAGGCAACCCTGAAAAAGTTCTGGCCGTACGTCCTCCGCGAATTGGACGATCGACTGCTCGAGGGCTTTGGGTGGAGCAGCGGCCGCGTGATTGGGTTGCTCGAGGAATCAGACTAAAGAGTCGTCGATCGAAAAAAATCTCCAGAGGTTGAAGAAGCGCACCCCAAAATTTCGTGGAAGATATCCTGGCGATTCCCGTCCAATTTTTGGATGACGAATCGGCTAACTTTGTCTCTGAAACCTCATCTTCATGTTTTTGGATTCCGATTCCATCCTGATCATTGCCGAAGTCGGTCTTGCCCACGAAGGTAGCTTGGGCATGGCGCATGCCTATATCGATGCAGCTGCCGACTGTGGAGTGAGTGCAGTCAAATTCCAAACCCACATCGCCAGCCAGGAGAGCACGGCTGCCGAGCCGTTTCGCGTCAAGGTTTTTCCCCAAGACGCAACGCGGTACGACTATTGGGTCAGGACGGGATTCGCCAAGTCACAATGGCTCGAACTCGCGGCCCACGCGCGGGAGCGGGGACTTGCCTTTCTCAGCTCGCCGTTCAGCAATCTGGCGGTCGAGTGGCTGATCGAGTGTGGTGTGCCAGCTTGGAAAGTCGCATCCGGCGAGTTGACCAATTACCCGATGCTGGCCCGCATGTGCGAAACAGGCTTGCCGATTCTCGTCTCCAGCGGCATGAGCAATTGGGCCGAGCTGACAGAAACCATCGAGTTCATCCGCGCTCGACAAGTGCCGTTTGGAATTTTCCAGTGCACGACATCGTATCCTTGTCCTCCGGAGCAATGGGGATTGAATGTGCTGGGGGAATTGCGCGAGCGGTTCGCTTGCCCGGTCGGCTTGAGCGATCACAGCGGGGATATCTACGCCGGTTTGGCAGCGGTCGCGTTGGGGGCCACTATGCTCGAATTCCACATCGCGTTTTCCAAACAACAGTTCGGTCCCGATGCCAAAGCTAGTTTGACTCTCGAGCAAATCCGTTCCTTATTACAAGGCGCGAAACAGATTGCGACTGCATTGCGGCACCCGATCGACAAAGATCGTCAGGCCGAAGTGTTGCAACCGTTGCACAATCTGTTCACAAAGAGTATCGTGGCGGCCCGACCCTTGATGGCAGGAACGGTGCTGAGTCGGGCAGACTTAGCCTTCAAGAAGCCGGGTATCGGTCTGTCACCGTCGCGGGTGGAAACCGTCGTTGGCAAGCGATTGCGGCGGGCCGTGGAAGCAGACCATTTTTTTTCAGCGGAGGATTTCGAGTCCGAATAATTGATCAGCCAAAAAAAGCTGCTGATTTTCGGTGAACCAGCCATGCCTAGAAAAATCTGCGTCGTCGTCACCGCTCGTCCTAGTTATAGCCGGGTGAAAACTGCCCTGGATGCGATCCAGGCAGACCCAGAATTGGAACTTCAACTCGTCGTAGCGGCCTCAGCCCTTTTGGACCGTTACGGCAGCGTCGTGGATCAAATCGAGAAGGATGGTTTTGCGATCCGCGAGAAGGTCTTCATGGTGCTGGAGGGTGAAAACCCTACCTCGATGGCTAAAACCACCGGGATGGGATTGATGGAATTAGCTACGACCCTGCTCAATCTGAACCCGGATGTGGTAGTCACCATTGCCGATCGATATGAAACGATAGCGACCGCCATCGCCGGAAGTTATATGAATATTCCCGTGGCCCACATACAAGGTGGCGAAGTTACGGGTTCGATCGACGAAAAAGTACGTCATGCCGTCACGAAACTCGCGGATATCCATTTAGTCGCGTCCGAAGATGCTCGACAGCGGGTGATTCGATTGGGGGAAGATCCAGATATGGTCTTCAACACCGGCTGTCCGTCGATCGACATAGCAGCAGGAGTCGCCAAGGCGCACAGCCCATGCTTTGATCCGATGAAAAAGTATCGTGGCGTCGGCAAGGAACTCGATTTGTCGGGTGGCTACATCGTGGTCATGCAGCATCCGGTCACGACAGAATATAAAGACGCGCGGCACCATGTCGAGCAAACACTAAATGCGGTATCGGACTGCGACTTGCCCGTGTTATGGTTCTGGCCGAATGTCGATGCCGGCGCGGATGGAACGAGTTCCGGAATTCGCGCGTTTCGTGAAAATCGGGATGCCTCTCGGTTCCATTTTTACAAGAATATGGCTCCCGAGGATTTCTTGAAACTTTTGCTTGGTAGCAAGTGCTTGGTCGGTAACTCGAGTGTCGGTATTCGCGAATGCGCTTTTCTGGGGGTACCCGTGGTGAACATCGGTTCCCGCCAAGCCGGACGGCAGCGCGGTCGGAACGTCCTCGATGTCGATTACGATCGGCAGCAAATTCTGGAAGCGATTCGCCACCAAGTGAATCATGGTCGTTATGAAAGTGATCCGATCTACGGCGACGGTCGAGCTGGAGAAAAAATTGCGAACGTCCTTCGCAGTTGCCCGCTCCGGATTGAGAAGAGAATTGCCTATTAATCTCTGGCCACATCCATGCGTGTATTAGGAATCATTACCGCCCGCGGCGGGTCCAAAGGGATCCCGCGCAAAAACCTGTCCCAGGTGCGCGGCAAATCACTGTTGGCGTACACGGCTTCAGCCGCCTTGCTGAGTCGATTGACCAGAACCGTGCTCTCCACCGAAGACCCCGAGATCGCCGAGCATGGGGCAGCACTTGGAATCGAGGTCCCGTTCATGAGGCCCGTAGATTTAGCTGGTGATTCGACGCCGACACTACCGGTCCTGCAGGATGTCATACGAAAACTCGAGGCCGAAGGAGATCAGTTCGACGCGGTCTATACTTTGCAGCCGACCAATCCACTCCGATTGACCAGCGATATCGACGGATCCATCGAGCTGATGGAAAGGACTGGCTGCGATTCCGTGATTGGCTTTAGCGATGTCGGCGAACGGCACCCCGCTCGAATGAAAATGCTCGACGAGCTAGGACGAGCCATCGATCCTCCGTTTGCTGAGCTTTTCGAGGGACAGCGGCGGCAGGATTTACCAAAATACTATCTACGCGATGGATCCGTTTATCTAACGCGGCGCGATGTTCTCATGGAACAGAATTCGATTAAAGGGAACGACTGCCGAGCTTGGATCATACCGGCCGCGCGCGCGCTGAATATCGACGAGCCCTTCGATTTGGAGTTGTTCGAATGGCTGCTCAGCCGAGACCCGAACCGTTTTCCCGGTCGCGCGGCCGTCGTAGCTTGAAGCCAGATCATCCCTCAATATGAATGGTTCCAAGTTGGGACGATTGCTAGTCGCCGAGTCCTCGCAATTCTCGCCGAAAGCTCGTGAATTGCTGGATCAGCATTTTGACGTGCTGTGGCAAGATTTGGATCGAAAAGAGCTGTTGAACCACGTGGCAGATATCAATGTACTATGGGTCCGTCTTCGGAATCGTATCGACGCCGAAGTGATGGATCGTGCGAGACACCTGAGTATCATCGCCACCAATACCACAGGCTTGAACCACATCGACCTGGAAGCCGCAGCCGCGCGAAACATTCGCATCCTGTCACTCCGGGGCGAAACAGACTTCCTCAAAGACATTCGGGCGACTGCCGAGTTGACACTTGGACTGACCTTGGCACTTCTGCGACAAATCCCAGCGGCCCACTCGCATGTGATCACCGGCGGCTGGGATCGCGATCGATTTCGGGGTGTTGAAATATACCGTCGAACCGTTGGTATTATCGGCTACGGTCGGCTCGGTCGGATTGTCGCCAAGTACTTCGAAGCGCTTGGGGCCACGGTTCTGCTATCCAGTCGAGATCTGCCCGAGGGATCCGTCGTCGATGGATACAACGTAGTATCATTGGACCGTCTTCTGGCCAGCTCCGATATCGTTAGTTTGCACGTGAACTACGAACCCGCTAATCACCGGATGATCGGAAGGGAACAATTCCATCGGATGCGTTCTGATGCGTTTTTCATCAACACAGCCAGAGGCGAGCTGGTCGATGAGGACGCGTTGCTTGCAGCGCTCAAAACAGGGACGATACGAGGTGCTGCCATTGACGTTCTCGATAACGAACATGGCAGCCTAGGAGCTCGGAGCCAGTTGCTCGAATTCGCCCGTACGAATAATCGCTTGATCATGACACCGCATATCGGCGGCAATACGGCCGACTCGACGTACCGTACGGAAGAGTTTTTGGCGGAAAAGCTGATCTCAGTCCTACGCGACGAAGGTTGAGGTCATGACGGAGCTCGTTTGCTGGCGATACGGACACAAAAAAACGCCGAAAGAGGGGTGCGTGAAGGCATCGCGCCAAAAGCCAGCAGTTCATGCGTTGGTCTGGAATTCCCGGTCACGAAAGACGACGGCAAATCGGTCAGCGGCGTCGCTGGGCAACCAAAGCGACGCGCGAAAGAATCATTTGCAACGGCAGGAGCTCTGCGAACGGATTAACGGTAGCACACTCGTTATTCACAATCTAGGCAGCACTCGAATAATTCATGATCAACTCGTGAAAATTGATCATTCTTGCTACCCCCCATTCCCATCATGGCCTGCCGACCAAAATGCCGAATGACGCAAACTTAGAATTGATGATACTGCCCACTAGGCGAGAGATTGCGTCAACCCATGGCGGCGGATCACCGTCATTAGCCCGCGAAACCGATTGATTTACAGCGTGAAATCCGGCTATCAACTAATCTATCAATCAGAAATCGACGGCCTCCGCGCCATCTCCGTGATGCTTGTTGTGCTCTATCATGCAGGCCTGCCTATCCCGGGTGGCTATGTGGGCGTGGATGTATTTTTTGTCATCTCGGGATTCTTGATCACAGCGTTGATTGCCAAAGAACTCGGCAATGGGACATTTTCATTGATGAATTTTTGGGAGCGGCGAATTCGTCGAATTTTCCCAGCTTCGTTAGTGACAATGCTCGCTATCTTATTATTGGGCCTGCTGATCATGATCCCACAGGATTTGGAAAATCTTGCTAAGTCGTTGATAGCTCAGGCGATGATGCTGAGCAATGTCTATTTTTGGCGAGATGTCGATTACTTCGCCGGTTCAGCGGAAACAAAGCCACTTTTGCATACCTGGTCTTTGGCTGTCGAGGAACAGTTCTATCTCTTCTATCCACCGTTATTGGTGGCTTTGAAAAACTCTCGACGTTGGCAAATCAATGTGCTCGTTGGCTTGGCTGGATTATCGTTGGTCCTAAGCGTGATCGGTGTGGCTTATCGACCTCAAGCCGCGTTTTACTTGCTTCCCTTTCGGTCTTGGGAACTACTGCTGGGCGGATTGATCGCGCTTTACCCTCCTTCGATCACTAGCCGAGGGGTTCGTGAAGGGATGGCGATTCTCGGACTTGCGATGATTTTACTCGGAGGTCTCTTGTTCGATGCCCACACGCCATTTCCAGGACTTGCGGCCTTGCTGCCTTGCTTGGGTGCGGCTCTCTTCATCGCCGGGAATCTGTTTGAGAAAACAGTCGCCGGCAGGTTGCTCAGCTGGAGGCCTATCGTCTTCATCGGCCTAATCTCATATTCACTGTATCTGTGGCACTGGCCCGTCATGGCGTTCATGAGATACCTTTACCTCCCATTTAATGCAACGAATGCCAGTTTTGCGGTTGCCGTCAGCCTGGGGCTGGCGACGCTTTCATGGAAGTTTGTCGAGGGGCCGTTTCGCAAATCTCACCAGATCGCCGGCCGCCAAAGGTGGCTGACAAATCTCAAACCGCGAGCAGTCGTCCTGGCTGGGATCTCGAGTCTTGCGGTAATGGCAGGTCTCGGCTCTGTTATCCTGTGGCGCAAGGGATTACCCGAGCGATATTCGGAGGCGATGCGGCTTCTGGTGGATGATGCCACTTGGAATGGAAGTGAATGGGGCGCAACTAAAGCGGAAATTCACCGTTCTACCTTCAAGACCGTCGGAGAGTTCAAAGATCGATTCGACTTCGTGGTATGGGGAGATAGTCACGCCCTGATGTATTACGAGGTGATTGATGAAATCTCCAAAACGCTCGGCTTGCAAGGTTATTTCATCGGCGTACCCGGGGGACCACCGATTCCCAATGTATGGCGCGGTCAAAACCGAGATTACGTAAAAGATACCCAAAAGGTTATAGGCTTCATAAAAGAATCCGGCATCCGGAAAGTGTTGCTCATCGCGCGGTGGACGTTGTACACAGAGGGTTATTCCGAAGCGGAACTCCACTTCGAAGAAAAAGGTCAGCGATTGGAGGACGGCTTGATTCGCGATGCCGAGTCGCCGCAGATTTCCACCCGGGAAGATGCCCGTCGAGCCTTCACAAACAACATGGGGGAAATGCTGGATCAATTTGAACAAGCCGGCATCCGCGTGTGGATTGTTAAGCAAGTGCCTGAACAATTGGGACCGATTGCTATGCCTTGGCTTTTTAAAAACCTGCAATTTCCTACGGTGCCCCTGCTGGGCACCTCACCAGAACGACATCGAGATCGTCAGGCGTTTTCGGATCAATGTTTTGCACGGTGGGCTCGCTCCAATATCCAACTCGTGGAAACGCTCGATGGTTGTTTTAACGCTCAGGGAAGGCCAACGTTGACCGCTGAGGGACGTGCATGTTACCGAGACAATGACCACCTATCCCGTTTTGGCGCTAAGTACTTGATTATGGAGCGTTTTGACGAAGTGTTTGAAGCTATCGCACAGGATATTCGCACAGAGAGCCTGTCCGAAAATATTCAAATTCCTCGTGCCAGTGAATCAAACCGGGAGTATTCGGATAAGTTCTGAATTCCAGCTTCGATAGATGCCTGCCGGGAGCACAACGGGGAATTCGTGGATGCGGCAGTTGTTAGGGTGGCCCGCCGTAGGGGATTGAGAAATGGATGGAATGCCTGTTTGCGCCGTCACCGAAGTATGAATTTGGAATCGGAACAAACGCGACCGATGAGCAGACCTTCAGGTGTTGAGATGTCAGACCACTCGACTGAGGATCGCTGCTGAACAACGTATTACGACTCTCCTGATCATCAGTTTGTTTATAGGCCATGGACTAGCATGGAATCTTCCACCGCTTAGCACTATTCATACGGTCTCTGGCGTCGCGCGTTCAGGTCCGGTCCAGGAAATTTCGGCGCGGACTACGCATCAGTAAAACAGGGTTTGTTTGAAAATGCTGTCAAGCCAATAGTGAGACGGCATGCAAAGTCTCCGGTAGCATGAACGACCAGTGCGCGTCGACTGTCAAAAAATCCTTGACCAACAATTTCCTTTGAATTCGACAACCGCCAAATTGCGAGAGAATCCGGTCACCAGCTCGCTGAGCAATCTGTTCTCTGCGTGGATAAGATACGGTACGCGGCTAGTCGCGGGTATTTTAGTGGCCAGGTCGTTAGGGCCGGAGCTGAAAGGCCAATTTTCCAATCTGGTTTTGATCATCGACCTGTACCTGCCGTTTTTGTTATTCGGCTATGCGGGCGGAGTGTTGTATTACGGAATCCGTAATGTAATCGACCTGCGAACCTTTTTCTGGACAGGGTTCGTATTGGTTTTGAGCATCGGACTGGTCGTCGTACCACCATTATTCTATTTGAGCCAGACTGGTGGGTTGGGAACGATTGCCGCCGAAGTGGACCCATTTGAGATTGGACTGATTCTCTCCATATGTCCTTCCGCACTGTTGAACCAATATGCCCAACGCGTGCTGCAGTCGTTTCATATGTTCCGAGCGGCAAATTTCAGGGAAGTTGTCGGCTCCCTAACGACGCTGGTGTACTATGTCTGCACGGCGTGCATTAGTACCATCAACCTGACACATGCCATCATTGGTTTGGCAATCGGATATTATTTGCAGACATTGCTCAACCTGATATTCGTAATTCGCATTATCGGAGTTCAAAACACTTGGGATTGGGCCAATATTTTCAAGCCCTGGCACTACGGAATCCGCGTTTGGCTGAATTTTATTATTAGCCGATCGAGTGAGCAGTTTGATCATATCGTGCTGACTTTTTTACTCAATCCTCAGGCTTACGGCATTTACACCGTTGGGGTGAGCTTGAGTAGCATGGTTGGTCATATTCCCAACAGTTATGCACAGGTATTTTTCAATCAAGTCGCGGTGCGGGAAGTGGATCATGCGGTGCGGTTGTACGCGATGGCTCAGCGATTTACCTTTGCCTTTACGACTGCCGTAGCAGTGTTGTTGGCGATCGTGGCCTATCCGCTGGTGCGATTTATGTATGGCACGGCCTATGGGGACGCTGGAATGGTGATTATCCTGTATACGCCGGGATTGATTTTTCAAGCGGCCGCTCGGATGTCGGTCAAGTTGTATGCGGGACTGGGGCGACCACTCAAAAACAGTTTGGTTTATTTTGTTGGTTTTGGAGTAAGTTTGCCCTTTTATATTCTGTTGATTCCCCGGTTTGGAATCTTCGGTGCCGCGGCAGCATCCAGCATCGCTTACTTCGCCGCGTTCGCGTTTTCGTTTTGGCAGATTCACCGGGAGTTCGCCGTCAAACTCAGAGATTTATTCGGTGTCCGACGTGAGGATCTTCAGGTGTTGCAACAGCAATTGCAAAAGGTGCCGGTGTTTCGGCGGTTTTTTACGGTTCCCGCAAACGAGATTTCGAAGACCTCGATTACTGAATAAAAAGGCTCTGTGACATGGTGTTGCCCAACTATCTGATTATTGGAGAGCGTCGTTCTGGCACGACGACCTTGGCCAATTATTTGAAAGATCATCCGGAAATCTTCATTCACCCGCAGTTGGACATGGGTTACTTTATCGATGAAGCGGTTCGCGGTCGCCGAACGTGGTTGGAAGGGGAAGTCGACACGAAGGCCTGGAGACTTACTCACGACGCTGAGAAGTATGCTGCGTTGTTCGAACCTCCGCCATCGGCGCGGGCCATCGGCGAAAAAAGCGCAGACTATTTGTTTTGGCGTCCTGCCCATGAGCGGATCAAAGCGATGGTGCCGGATGTCAAACTGATCGCCATTTTGCGGGATCCGGCTGAACGGGCCTGGTCGCACTATTGGAACGAAGTCGGCAAGGGCCGCGAAAACTTGTCCTTTGAAGAAGCGCTCAGAATCGAAGTGGAAAGATTGGCAAAAAGTGCCTACGCGCGCGACCACCTGTCTTACAAAACCCGAGGATTTTACGATCAATCTGTGTCGGATCTTCTAAAAGTATTTCGACGTGACCAAGTCCTAGTGATTTGTTTGGAACAATTGATCGAGCAGCCAATTCCTCAATTGCGAAAGGTGTACGAATTTCTGGAAGTAGATCCGGCTCGGGGGCTTGGTTTGGCCGGTGCGAGATTCAATACAAACTGGACGATGATGCAGCGGCCTTGGGTAAAGTTGCCGGTGCTGGGCCAAGTCGAGGAGGCGGCTTTCGCAACCTGCAGAACTGTCATTCGTCGCCTGACGAGAGATAAAGATCAAACACGAAAGTGGTTGCAAACACTGTTTTGGTGTTCGCGTTTGCCGCAAGCCAAGATCGAAAAACCAGCCCGATTGTTGGAACAGCTTCGGGAAGAATACCAGGAGAGCATCGATCGGCTCGAGCTCTTGCTGGATCAGGAATTTCAATATTTTCGAGGAATCAAGGGAGCAAGACGATGAGTCGTTGGTTCGATCGAATTTTACGGCGAACGTCCAAGTTCCTCGCTCGGCAAGGTCCCTATCGGTTCGCCTTGAAAAAATGGAATGCAATCGATGATATTGAGTTGGCGGCGCAAGTGCTGGGTACTGAGTTTTTTCGTTATCAAGTCGAGCCGACCCCCTTGCCGTTCCAAGACTTCCAATCCTTCGTCGTGTTAGCGCCTCACCAAGACGACGAATCTTTAGGGGTTGGCGGAACTATGGCCCTAGCTCAATCCTATGGCATTAAAACGACCGTGATCTATACCACCGAAGGCGAGCAAATGGAGGGGCCGACAAAAACCGGGATTACGGCGGAAGTCCGGGAACGAGAGGCTCGCCGGGCGCTTAACCTTGTTCAAGCTGACTTTAAAAAAATAAGCGTGTCCAATATAAAACCAGAACCAACGGCTGCCGATATTGAAAACTTGTCAGCGATGTTGGAGGACCTGCGCCCAGATATTATCTTTATTCCCTGGTTGCTGGATGTGCCGACACGTCATCGATTAGCCAATCATATGCTCTACTGGGCCGTTAAACCACTTGCAAATTTCTCGCCGGAAATCTGGGGATATCAGGTGCATAATAGCCTATATCCGAATGGCATCGTGGATATCACGTCCACGATCGACATAAAACGCAAGATGTTGGAGTGTTTCGAAAGCCAGAATGAGAACTATAAAAGATACGATCATTTAGGCGTCTGTTTAGCAGGATGGAATTCACGATATCTGGCCTACTCCCCGCATAAAACTCCATGGTTTGCCGAGTTGTTTTTCGCCTTGCCATTGACAGTTCATTGTGAAATGATCGAAAGGTTTTATTTTCCAGATTTGGAACAAACCTACCGTGGCGATGCCACCGTTATTCGGGGCGCGAAAAAAATGGATGCGGCGATGCGCGCTCGTATGTCCCCGAAGCTAGCTTGATGAACGCCACAATTTTTCTCAACATCACTCACGGCTTTCAGGCACGGATGCTATTGCGCAGTGGAATTTCCGAAGAATTGCTCCACCGCGGTGCCAGGTTGGTGATTTGCAGTCCGAACGCCGACGAACCCTATTTTGCAAAAGAATTCGATCAACCGCAAATTGTTTTGCAGACCACACCGACCAAGACGTCGGTTTGGGAAGATTATCTGTCGACGTGGCGGCAGTACATGTTGATGAATCCGCGTTTGGGCGGCACGTTGAATCACAAACGAGAGACTCTGCGCCGCCAACGGCCGCTCCGTTATCTGGCCTCACGCTGCCTTAATTTGTTTCTGGGCAATCTGCCGTTTCTGCGTCGCAGCTACATGTGGGGCGAATCCAAATTGTTTGCTGCTCGCGAATTCGATCCGGTATTGACCCAATATCAGCCGGATTTGGTGGTCACGGGCACTCCCGGTTTCAATCGTCACGATGTTCATGTGTTGCGGTCTGCAAAGCGTTTGCGAATTCCGACAGCGACGGTGATGCTCTCGTGGGACAACCTGACATCCAAAGGGTACATGAATGGGATCCCGGACTATCTGTTGGTATGGAGCGAATTGATGGCGAAGGAAGCCGTCGAGTACCATGACTATCCACCTGGACAGATTTTTCAAACCGGCGCGGCGCAGTTCGATCATTACTACCGGGCCCAGGAGACAACGGACAAGGCAGCTTGGCGAGCCAGCCAGCGAATTCCCGCCAATGCCTTTTTGATGATGTATGGCACGATCAATCCCGCGATTTGCGAGCATGAAGTCGATATCCTGAAGACCATCATTGCGGCCATGCGGACGGCGGTAATCGAGCGGCCTCCATTTTTGTGGATTCGTCTGCATCCTCAGGTCGTGCACGGCAACACGAGGCGTTCCCTGGAACCATTTCTGGCCCTGCGAGCCGATGATGTTTACGTTGAAATTCCGCCGGTGAACGATAGCAAATTAGAGTGGGATCTCCCGAAAAAAGATACCGAACACCTTCGTAGTTTACTGGCCAGTTCGGACATGGTGATCACGACCAGTTCGACGCTCAGTATCGATGCCGCCTGCGCTGGGACGCCGATCGTCAATGTCTTTTTCGATGGCCGCCGGGTACATCCTGCCCAGTCCGTCGCACGGTTTAAAAAGTACACACATTACGCGAAAATTTTGTCCACTGGCGGGATCTATATCGCGGATACGCCCGAAGAATTCACCAGGGCCATGCACCGCTACGCCGCAGATCGGCAAGCCGATGCGGAGCAGCGGGAGCGGATCATCGCTCAACAGATCGGCACTCTGGATGGACGGGCGGGCATTAGGACAGCGGAACAACTATTGGCCTTAGCCGTCGGCCACCGCGATTCGGCAGGTTCCCGACGGCGAACATGATGCAACCGATTCCCAAAACGTTGATGGTCACCTGGGGGTTTCCACCGGTAATGTTAGGTTCCTCTCAGATCGCAGCTGGATTGGCTAACCAGTTCAGCCGGGCTGAGATGGCGATTGCCGCCGAGCGTTGGCCAGGGATGGCAGAAAACGAGTGGAGCGACCTCGAGGGTATCAAGCCAAGCGTTCATTTCATTCATCAACAATGGCCATGGAAGTTTAAAAAAAGCGTACGATTGCTGGTGTGGCCGGTGGTGTTTGCCCGACTGTTGCACGTCTCGAGAAAAACGGGGGCGAAGCAAATTTTCGCAATGTTTCCCGACGAGTACTATCTGTTTGCAAGCTGGTTAGCCAGTCGCTTGCTGCGGCTGCCGCTCTTCATCTACTTGCACAACACCTATTTGGAAAACCGGCGGGGCATAAAACGACTTTTTGCGGCCTGGTTCCAGTCCCGGGTGTTCCGCGATGCGCGAACCATTTTTGTGATGAGCGAAGGTATGCGAGAGTATCTCAGTCCGCGATATCCAGGGTTCGAATTCGTTCCGCTGCCGCATACGTTCGACGTCATTCCCAACCCCCTCGAGCGACCGCCCCCACTGCGAAAAAATTTTCGCATGGCGTTTATGGGGAGTTTGAATCGGTCGAATGAAGATGCGTTTTCAAGGGTTTCGGGGATTTTGCGGCGATTCCCCGAATGTTCATTCACGACCTACTCGGGAAACGCGGAAGCCGATTTTAAGGCCATGGGTTTGGTGGGTCAGCGAGTGACCCACACGCGGGTGGCTTTCGATCAGGTGGTTGATGCCCTGCGGGAGTACGACTTGTTATTTCTCCCTCATGGCTTTCATGGTGGGCTGAGCGCCGTCGAATATGAAACCATCTTTCCGACGCGGACGATTCCATATCTGCTGTCAGGGATCCCGATTGTTGCGCATTCTCCACCGCAAGCATTCCTGACCCGATGGCTGCGGCAGCACGATTGCGCGGAGATCGTAGATCAACCGGATGAGCAGGCGTTGATCAATGCGGTGCAACGACTGATCGATAATCCGCAGCGGTGTCAAGAATTATCGCGAAATGCGCAGGCCGCCGCGCTTCAGTATCACGTGGATAAAGTCGTCCGCGAGTTAAGGCGCTTCTTGGCCGGCGCTGCAACGGCGCCCGTACAACCGACCAAGCACATCTGACACATCTTTAATCTAGAGAGCAATCATCATTTATGGCCAGCACCCAAATTGTTGACGATCCTAATCGCTTTAGCTTCGGAGAGAATTGGAGCAATTTTTTAAAAGTTCTCGATGAGGATCGGATTCGGGAGTCTGAAAACGCCTTGAAAACCATGTTAGGGGTGAATGACTTGCAAGGTCGGACATTTCTGGATATCGGATCGGGCAGCGGCTTGTCAAGCCTGGCCGCGCGGCGTCTGGGTGCGGAGATCGTATCATTCGATTTCGATCCGCAGTCGGTAGCGTGTACCAATGAATTGCGGCGACGGTATTTCTCCGACGACCCATCCTGGAAGGTGTTGCAAGGCAGCGCCTTGGATACGAATTTTATGAACTCGCTCGGTAAGTTTGACATCGTCTACTCTTGGGGAGTCCTCCACCATACCGGGGCGATGTGGTTGGGAATTGAAAATGCACTGCAGCGGGTTGCTCCTAACGGACGGATATTTATAGCGATTTATAACGACCAAGGGTTGAAGTCTCGCATCTGGTGGCTGATCAAATGGTTTTATAACGTCCTACCCTGGCCGTTAAACAAAATGTACGGGTATGGCCTGGGCAGTTTGATTCATCTGTTGAACATTTTGCGTTATACGATCAAGCTGCAGCCGATGAAGGCGATTGGTCCGCTGCTGAAAAAACAGCGTCGCGGGATGACGGTCCGATACGATTTGCTCGATTGGATGGGGGGGATGCCTTTCGAGTTCGCCGCCTACGAGGTGCTCGATAAATACTTCCAAGCACACGGGTTTCGTCTCGTAAACGGCAGCAAAGCGAAGAGCCTCGGATGCCACGAAATGGTGTTTGAGAAACAACCTGTCAGCTAACCTGATTGTTGAAACAAGACTCACCTTATGTGCGGCATAGCCGGTTGGCTCGACTTTAATCATCCCACGCCTGCTCCCGAAATCCTGCGGGGGATGGCCGACGCCTTGCGGTATCGTGGTCCGGACGGCGAGGGTTACTTCGAGTCGGGGCCGATCCATTTTGGACACCGCCGCTTGAGCATCATCGATGTGGCCGGAAGTCCGCAGCCGATGAGTAATTCAGAGGAATCCATATGGCTGATTTTTAATGGAGAGATTTTTAATTTCAGCGAGTTGCGCGGCGAGCTCGCGCAACGAGGCTGCGTTTTCCGCACGCAGGGCGATACCGAAACGATCATCCATGCCTACGCAGTGTACGGGGATGAGTTTTTGCAAAAGCTCGAGGGTCAATTCGCCCTGGCGTTATGGGATGTCAAGTTACAAAAATTGATTCTGGCCCGTGATCGCCTGGGACAGATGCCGCTGTACTATCACGTCGATCGTCGCGGCGGATTGTATTTTGCATCGGAACTCGGGTCCTTGGTTGCCCATCCAGCAGTGCC
Organism: uncultured Pirellulaceae bacterium; assembly: GCA_937941455.1. GTDB lineage: Bacteria > Planctomycetota > Planctomycetia > Pirellulales > Pirellulaceae > BJ22. Next base: position 30,653 of record CALDHM010000026.1, read on the forward strand.
GCGTGATGTCGATCCCCGAGCCATCGACATCTATTTCGCCTACCGATACATCCCGGATCCGCAGACGATCTATCGGGACATCCAAAGACTGCCGGCCGCTCACCGACTGGACATCTCTCGGGAAAAATTAGAAGTGCGGAGGTATTGGCAGGCGCCAACAGAAACGACCATTAAAATTACCGAGCAGGAGGCCCTCGAGCACTTGGACGAACTGCTGTCTCAAGCGGTGGCAGGGAGGATGATTTCCGATGTGCCTTTGGGGGCCTTTCTCAGCGGCGGGATCGATTCGTCGCTCGTGGTTGCCTACATGGTCAAGCACTCGACGACGCCGATCAAAACATTCACGATCGGGTTTGATCAAGACACGCATGATGAACGGGATTATGCCCGGCAAGTCGTCGAGCGGTTTCAGACCGATCATCACGAATTCGTCGTGACTCCGGATGCCGCGGATGTCGTACCGCGGATGGCCCGCGCCTTTGGCGAACCGTTTGCCGACAGTTCTGCCCTGCCAGTGTTCTACCTAGCCGAGATCACGCGGCGGCATGTGACGGTCGCGCTTAATGGAGATGGTGGTGATGAATCCTTCGCAGGTTACCGCCGCTATTTTAACACTGCGAGATTCTATGCCTACAGTCGGTGGCCGAAATCAATCCGCAGTGTAGCGCGGGCGCTTGCCGGGGTGGCCCGGACTTTACCGATTCCTGGTGGGGGAGCGCTGGGGCGACTCGCAAAGTGGAAAAGCTTGGAGGGCAAGACGCTCGGAGAAATTTATCAAGCGGCCGTCACCACTCCTTTCGATCAACGCGTCAAATTGTTGCATCCTGAACTGGCGGAAACCCTGCGGCCGCGCGCCGACGCGATGGCTGAGGCGGTCGCAGCTTCGAAGCATAGGGATAGTCTTAATCGGTTGATGCATGGAGATCAAACCGTTTATTTACCGGGAGATTTGTTGGTCAAGGTCGACCGCATGGCAATGCACCATAGCTTGGAAGCTCGCTCGCCGTTTTTAGACTATCGGATTGTCGAGTTTGCGGCCAGTTTGCCGGCGCGGATCAAGGCGCCTCGCGGCGAATCGAAAGCGCTACTCAAAAAGCTGTTGGGGCGGTTTTTCCCTGCGAGCTTTATCCAGCGGCGGAAAATGGGATTCGGGGTTCCGTTGGCGACTTGGTTCCGCACGTCGGTACCATTGCAAGAACAGCTGCGGGCCGCGGCCGAATCTCGTTGGCTGAACGCCAGTGAAATTGCTCGCCTGCTGGAGGAACATCAAAGCGGCCGCACCGATCATTCGCACGTACTTTGGTCGGTTTTGATGTTTGATGCCTGGGAGCGGAGCGTAAGGAAATCGTAGGTGTTTCAAAGCACGGACTTGCGTCGACAGTCGGCGGCATCGAGCCTGCGTCGAAACTTTTGATTTGTCAAATTGCCTTGAAGTTTCTAAAATCTAGCCAACTGTTCCTCATTGGCTAACGCCTAATTGATTGAGGGAACAACACCTGTTGTTCCTTCTGCAACTAGACGTAGCCCTAGCATTCAATAGCCGCTTATGAGCAATGTCTCTGACGCCCCAGCGAATTTTCTGCCCGTGACTCCTGCTGGCACCTTGGGGGGGATGCCGACGGACGGTTCCCGGCTTAATTCGCTCCCCCTACAGCAACCACAAACCTCGGTTCCCGTGGCCAAGGTGAACAAGCTGTTCATTGCCATGTTCGTGATTCTCGGGATGACGTGCCTGTGGAATTTGAACGGGATCACGGCCATCATGTTCGAGATGAATCGATTGATGTCGATCGTGATTCTGCTGAGCGGTTTGTATTTGATTTTCGCGGCTTACGCGTCATGGAGTCGCGGTTTGGGAGTAGCCGGATGGTCATTCGTTTTGTTTTTGTTGACCTACCTAGCGATTGGTTTTGCGGTCAAACAAGACGTTTCCATGTTGATTAGTTACCTCAACTCGGTGTTCGTCATTTTCGCCGGTGCGATGGTCAGCTATCATTTCGCGCAACGGGGCCAGACGAACAAGCTCTTGATTATCCTCTGCGTGCTCGCGGCGCTGGGCGCATACACCATTTATTTGAGCCCATTTTTGGGGGATTATTATGCCCAGATGCAAAAGCTCGATCGCATGGCAAGACAGGGGCGGTGGATGGGATTTTTTGCCAATCCCAACGACACGGGGATGGCGGCAGTCCTCGCGTTTGTTTGTTCGCTCTCGGTCTGGCTGATCTCGGTGAAGGGAATCCGTTTCAAAAAGTATTTGCCGCCGATTGTCGGATTTTTGGCGTTGGCCGCGGTGTTGTCGTTTTCTCGCAGTGCAATGGTCACCTTCGCCCTCTTAGGTGTATTCGTTATGGTTTATTCGGCGGGACTGGGACGGCGGGCAATTGGCACCTTGATGGCCGGCATGTTTGTCTTCGCCATGACATATTGGTTTTTCACATCGGGCTACAAGCAATATGAATGGTCCGTTCACCAGGAAAAACGGATTCAAAGCGTGGAACGATTGCTGACCTATGGAGAATTATCCCATAAAGATACCGGAGGCCGACTCGAGGGCATTCGCGGGGGGCTGCATTATTGGAGCAAAAGTCCCATATTTGGGCATGGTTTGGGGAGTCTTCATAGAATGCCCTTCCATTATTTTGGCGGACTGGGCTGCCACAATTCGCATGTGATGGTATTGGGGGAGGTCGGGATCGTCGGGTTCGCGGTGTACCTATTGGCATTGGTTGTGTATTTGATTTCTTCATTCAAGATTCGTTATTTGCCAGTGCGGATGTTTTCGATACTTTTTTTCTGGAATTTGATGGCCAATGGTATGGTCAGTCACAGTGTCTATAGCGATCGAAATTTTAATTTAGTGATGGGCATCGTCTTTGGTTTGCAGGCCTATTACCTGGCATTCGAAGAGCGGCAACGCTTAATGGCCCAGTTCCGGGAAAGGCAAGCGAAATTGCAACGGTTGTCGGCCGAATTCGCCGGCATGCCGATCCATACCTCCTGAGTCATGGTCGGGTTGGGGTAGTTGTAGTTACGGTCTCAGCGTTCTGCTGGAGTTTTCCAGCGAGATGTGGGCGCTTTCGCTAAGCGATTTCATATTCTTCACTCCCTGTTGAGGTTTCCGCTGCCAGCGGCCGGCGCGTTGCGAAACTTTTCAACTGGGCTAACTAGTCGCCGATCGCTTCTCTATAGAAACGCTGTTGAGGGAACGGCTGCTGCCGCCCCACTATTTTTTTTCAAGGGTTGATTGGCTTGAGGCTCATGGTAAGCATCGAGTGATGAGAATTTGCTGCCTTATTGATAGCTTGGGATCTGGGGGCGCGCAGCGGCAAATGATCCGCTTGATAGGAATCTTGCAGGAGCGTGGGCATGACCTTCACTTGCTGACCTATTACGGCGAATTCCAGCATTTCGTCCCTACCGTACGTGCCTATGGCGTCGAACCACAGAATGTGTCATCGACGTCCCGCTGGGGGCGCTTTTGGGGTGTCCGGCAGCGGATTCGCCGGATGAAGCCAGATTGCCTGATTTCGTTTTTGAACACGCCAAATTTACTGGCGGTATTCAGCAGTATCGGCTGGCCGCGGATCCCGGTAATCGTGTCAGAGCGAAGTTTGGACAACCGCGGGAAAACGCGCTCAAATCGCCTGCGCTTCAATGCATTCCGCTTGGCCGATCGGGTAGTGACCAACTCGGTCGCCCAAAAAAAATTCATCGATGAGAACTTCCCCTTCTTGACCAAGCGAACGGTGGTGGTGCGCAACAGCGTCGATTTCGATTTGTTTCATCCACGTGACGCGGATGCTTCCGGATCGGCTGAGACGTTGCCTGCTAAGGATTTGAAAATAATCGTCGGAGCCAGCGTGATTCCCGTTAAAAATACTCATCGCTTGATTGAGGCCGTCGACGCTGTCCGCAAATCGTCGGGGCTCGATGTCGTCGTGGACTGGTACGGCAATAATTTGTTCCAGGATGGGCGGCCCACCGAGCAATCGAAATTTTACCTAGAATCGCGAGCCTTGGTCGAGCACTTGGGGCTGCAGGATCATTTCCGTTTTTTCGATGCAGTAACCGATTTTCACTTGCGTCTGCATGATTACGATGCGGTCTGTTTGCCGTCGCTGTTCGAGGGTTGTCCGAATCTGGTTTGCGAGGCAATGGCCAGCGGTAAACCAGTCATCGCGAGCGATATCAGTGACATTGGGGAAATAGTCGGGAGCAAGGATTTCTTGTTTGATCCACTCAGCGTATCGTCTATAGCCGGTGCGATTCGAAGGTTGGGTGAGTTACCACCGGAACGGCGCAAGGTACTAGGGCATGAATTGTACTTGCGAGCACAACAACTGTTTTCCCAAGATGCTTTCGGCGCGGCCTACGATCGCTTGCTGCATGAAGTGACAGGCAAGCGTTCTGGCAGAGGGGAGGTTCGCTAGGATGCCGATCGACAAAATTCCCGGCAAATTTTGGATTATCCTAAAAAAAATCCGCAAGCGCATATTGCGGGCCGTCATGAAGCCTCAGTATCGACGCTGTGGCAAAAACGTTTGGTTCGATCCCGATGATTTTTTTGCGTACGACAAGATCTCGATCGGCAATGATGTGTTCATCGGGCCTGGCGCACAGTTGCAGACGATCACGGAAATCAGCATCGGCAATCATGTCATGTTTGGGCCTAACGTGACGATCCTGGGCGGCAACCACAATACGGAACTGTCCGGCGTCCCGATGTTTCACATCAAGCAAAAACGGGAATTTGACGATCAGCCAGTGTTCATCGAAGACGATGTCTGGATCGGTAGTCGAGCGATTGTGCTCAAAGGCGTCAGGATCGGCCGGGGGGCGGTCGTCGGTGCCGGAAGTGTGGTCACCAAGGACGTACCGCCGTATGCCGTCGTGGTGGGGAATCCGGCGAAGATTGTGAAGTATCGCGGCTCTCGAGATGAAATTGCCAGACACGAGGCGAAATTATATCCCCCCGACCAGAGAATCGACGTTACCCAATTGCCTGAGCCGTTGCGGAAGCAGGAATCTTGAGCCGTGTGTGGGATCACCGGTTATTTCGAATTCATTCCAGACCAGCGGCGGCCAATGCGTCTCGAAACAGCGACACGCGTGTTGGCTCATCGCGGCCCGGATGATCAAGGCCTGTTTGTCGAAGGGCCGGTTGGTTTGGGGCATCGACGGCTGAGCATTATCGATCTCTCGACCCTCGGGCATCAGCCCATGATTTCGGCGGACGATCGCCTCGTGATCGTGTTCAACGGGGAAATCTACAATTACCCAGAGTTGCGACGCGAGCTCGAAGGCTCGGGGCGACAATTTCGCAGCCACTCCGATACAGAGGTGATCTTGGTCGGCTTCGAGCATTGGGGTCGAAACGTACTGACACGGCTGAACGGGATTTTCGCCTGTGCCATTTACGATCGGCGTGAGCGGAGCTTGCTCCTAGCACGGGATCGGTTGGGGGTTAAACCTCTCTATTATTTCCACGACAAAAGTGGTTTCGTGTTTGGGTCGGAAATCAAGTCGCTGTTGGCGCTGCACGATCTTCCACGCCGCATCGACCCGCAGGGATTTCATGAATTTTTGTATTACGGGAATTGTTTGGGCACGACGACCTTGTTCGCTGAGGTCAAGCGGTTGGAGCCCGGTGGTTGGTTGGAGGTCCGAGAAGGTAACACCGAGCAAGGCCGCTACTGGTCTCATGAAGAGCTTGGCCAACGGTCACCGAGTGAAATCGCCGTACCGGATGTTGGGGCCGAAACCGCGCGGCTATTGGAGTTGGCTGTACAGCGGCAATTGGCGGCCGATGTTCCTGTCGGCGTGTTTCTCAGCGGCGGTATCGACTCGTCAGCGATTACGGCTCTGGCGGTTCGGCATTATCGCGACAAGCTCGCGACGTTTTCGGCAGGCTTCGACTTCGATGGGGGACATAACGAGTTGCCGGCTGCTGCGAAATTGGCCAAGGCTCTAGGGACAGAACATCACGAGATTCACATCCGGGGTGCGGACCTTCCCGAGACGATTCGAACCTTGGTGCGGCACCACGATGAGCCGTTTAGCGATGCGGCCAACCTGCCGCTGTTCCTGATGACACAGCGGATCCGAGAGTGTTGCAAGGTCATTTTGCAAGGCGACGGCGGCGACGAGTTGTTCGGAGGCTACAACCGTTATCGGTTGCTGAAGCAACGAAGCAAGTACCGCGCTATCTTCGCTACGCTGAAATCGTTGCGATGGTGCCTCCCCCGACGACGGCGGAACCAAGTCGAGCGCTTCCATGCGATCTTCAGCGAGACCGATTTCGGCTTGCAGATCGCGAAACTTCTGACGGTGGAACAGACGAATAAGCGGCGCCCCCTGGCAATGTTGTCGCAGGGTTGGCAACGGCACCTGGTGGGAACGGATCCCTTTCGGCGGTATCGCGAGTTGGCCGAACGATTTCGAGATCTGGAGCCGACGCAACGATTATTTTGGATCGATTCGGCTGTAATTTTGCCGGATCAATTCTTAGAAAAGGTCGACAAGAGCACGATGGCCAACGGAGTCGAGGTTCGCGTTCCGTTCTTGGACAACGATTTGGCGGCGTTTGCACTCGGATTGCCAGCCGATTTGAAAGTGGGTAGCGGCGAGCAGAAAAAATTACTCAAGCAGGCTTTGCGCGGCATTGTACCGGACGAAGTCCTGAGTCGCCCCAAAAAGGGATTCGGTGTACCCTACAGTAATTGGCTGCGGGGATCGCTTCGGGACTTCATGCTGGATGCCTTTCACAATTCGGTCGTTCAGAGCAGTGGTTTGTTCGATCATAACGAACTCAACCGGCGTATCGAGGAGCATCGCGCCGGGCGAGACGATTGGGGCTTCGCATTGTGGAAAGCGATGAATCTGGCCCTTTGGTTAGACGAATATCGAACGTCATGGTAGGTGGCGATCGAGTCGTACGCCAGTGAAACATTCATGAATAACGATATCGGCATGACAAATCATCCAAAAGTTGTTTTTGTGGGAAGTTTCAATCGCCCAGCCGATGGCACTTTGGGAGGCCAACTGTTCGCTTGCACATCCTTGGTGAACAGTCCTCTGAAAGATTGTGTGGTTTGGCAGTTGGTGGATAGTAGCCAGCGTTCATTGCCGCCGCCGCCAATTTGGATCCGCGGTTCGGATGCCCTGCGACGGGTCTTTAAAGCCGCTAGGTTACTCATGCGCCGCGACGTCAAGGCGGGCTTGGTGTTTACCTCTTATCGTCCGTTGAGTTTACTCGAGAAAATGTTTATGTGTGCCTGGGGAGGCTTGTGCGGTAAGGGGATGGTGGTGACCTTTCGCAGCGAAATCCGCCCCTTTGGGAAAACCGATTGGCTGATGCGTCCGTTTCTAAAAATGTCTCTGGCATTGACTAGACATGTCATTTGTCAGAGTCGAGAAGCTGCCGAGTCATTTGCTCGAATTTTTCCAAAGCACAAAGGCAAAACCGTCGTGATTGCAAATTGGATTGATACGAAAGAGTATCAAGCAATCGCCGAGCAAAGAAAAATTCACGCAGCGTCCAAATCCCGCCGCAATGCCAGTACTGTCTTTCTGTTCTTGGGGTGGCTCGAGCCGAATAAAGGAGTTCACGATCTCCTGGCTGCTGCCAAGATTCTCGCCAATGCCGGGCTGGATTTTCGCCTGCGCATTGGAGGTTCTGGGAGCCAACATGGCCTGCTGGAAAAAATGGCGCTCGATTTGAATCTCGCACAACAGGTCGAATTTTTAGGCTGGATCGCAGGCGCTGCAAAAAAATCGGTCATGGGTGACGCGGATGTCTTGGTATTGCCCTCATACAGTGAGGGTATGCCCAACTCGGTCTTGGAGGGGATGGCGGCAGCGCTACCGGTGATTGCCACGAACGTGGGTGGGATTCCTAGTCTGGTTATCGCGGGAAAAACCGGTTTGCTAGTTAAGCCGGGCCAACCTCAAGAACTTGCAGTCGCCATGCAGCGGCTCATCGAAAATCCAGAAGAACGTATTAAGATGGGGCTAGAAGGTGCTGCTAAAGTGGAGCAAGAGCACTCGGTAGAGCAGGCATGGAAAAAGATTGGCGCCATCCTTCTCCCATTGTGTGGTTCTGCAATCCCGGCTGTCCAAGATCAGTAATATTTTATGAATTTTTCCTACTGGGACAAAAAACTATATCCAAAACCGGAACATCGAAATGCGGTGGCCTTATTTATTAAGACTATCGAGCCCAAGATCCAACCGTATGCGACGGTCCTGGACATCGGCGCGGGAGGGGGTCAGCGCAGTCGCTATGATTTTCGCGGTAAGTGCCGAGAAATGATCGGTATCGACTTGGATCCCAGGGTAACCGAGAATCCCTTGCTCGACCGCGGGATTGTCAGTGATGGCAAGACGATTCCTCTTCCCGATAATTCGGTCGATTTTGCCTTTTCCATTTATGTTCTGGAGCACGTCAGCGACCCGATTCAATTTTGCAGCGAAATCGGCCGGATTTTGAAACCGGGAGGCGAATTTTGGACGATTACCCCCAATCGTTATCATTACGTTGCTCTGATCGCCGCTTATACACCGATCAGTTTTCATAAATGGTTCAACCAAAAGCGCGGGCGCGACGCGGAGGATACCTTTGAGACCTTTTATCGCCTCAATTCGACATCCGCGCTCCGAAAATATTTTGCGCATGCCGGACTGGAAGTGGTCCAGTTGAAAACGATCGAGTTTCGTCCTAACTATCTGCAGTTTTCAACACCATTATTCTTGTTGGGGGCGGCCTATGAGCGCCTGGTGAATTCCTCGGAAATTTTTTCAAACCTGCGGGTCAACCATATCGCAGGTTTTCGAAAGGTGCTTGGTTCAGCATGAAGCAAATTTTGCAGAATTTGGGAAACGGCGAAACCATTCTGGCTGAAGTTCCTATCCCTCGGCGGGGTAGCGGTGCAGTGCTCATCCAAACTACCAAGACCCTGGTCTCGCTCGGTACCGAGAAGATGTTGATCGAATTCGGTAAAAGTGGTTGGCTGGCCAAGGCCCGATCTCAGCCGGACAAAGTGAAACAAGTCTTGCAAAAAATCAAAACCGATGGCTTTTGGGCCACTCTGGAAACGGTGCGGGCCAAGCTCGATACGCCGATCCCGCTGGGCTACTGCCAGGTCGGCATCGTCCGGGACAGTGGCGATCATTCGCCGTTTCGTCCGGGCGATCGTGTTGTTTCCAACGGGCCGCATGCGGAATGGGTCGTGGTCCCTGAAAACCTGACTGCGAAAATTCCCGATGCTGTAGCGGACGAGACAGCCGCCTTTACGGTAATCGGCGCGATCGCGCTGCAGGGGATACGCCTGATCCAGCCTACCTTGGGCGAGCGGGTCGTGGTAAGTGGCTTGGGGCTGATCGGGCTAATCGCGGTGCAAATTCTCCGGGCCAATGGTTGCCAGGTCCTGGGAATCGACCTCGACCAGAAAAAGTTGGCTCTTGCCCGACAATTCGGCGCCCAGGTCGTCGATTTGTCGGTAGGACAAGATCCCGTGGCGGTCGCCGAACAGTGGTCCGCTGGCGTTGGCGTCGATGCGGTACTCATCACGGCGTCGACCAAGAGCGACGAGTTGATTCATCAAGCGGCGACGATGTGCCGACAACGGGGACGCATCGTGCTGGTCGGAGTGATCGGATTGAACTTGCGTCGAGCCGACTTCTATGAGAAAGAATTGACATTTCAGGTCTCTTGCTCGTATGGTCCGGGCCGCTACGACGACAACTACGAAAAACGGGGTCTCGACTATCCGATCGGTTTTGTACGCTGGACGGAGAAGCGGAATTTTGAAGCTGTTCTACAGCTCATGGCGGAGGGTAAAATCGATGTGGCCCCGCTGATCACACATCGTTTTGAGTTTGCCGATGCCCTCAACGGTTACCAAGCGGTCAGTGATCCTCAGGCTTTGGGGATCTTGCTCAACTATGACTCTGCGGCGTCTTTGCCTGCAACTCCTTCGGCTCCAGCGCTGTCCGATGTTCAATCGGCAGTCACATCAGAACCAACCCTGACCAGTCGAACGCTGCCGCGGCATGCCGAGGCACAAATCAATATTGCATTCATCGGTGCCGGGGGATTTACGACGCGGATGCTTTTGCCGCTGTTGCCCAAAGCGGGGATCGGCCGCGCGGCGATTGTCAGCAGTACGGGCGTATCGGCCGCGCACGCCGCTAAAAAGTTCGGCTTCGCGCGAGCCCTGAGTGATTTCGATGAAGTTTTGCGCGATCCGAGCATTCACGCTGTGTTCATCACGACGCCTCACTCGCTGCACGCGAGAATGGTTTGCCAGGCCTTGCAGGCCGGTAAACATGTCTTTGTGGAAAAGCCGCTGGCGCTCACGCACGAGGAACTTGCCGACGTGCGCCGGATCGTGGAACATACTCGTGACCGCTGCCTGATGGTGGGCTTCAATCGCCGCTTTTCGCCGCATCTAGCCCGCATGAAACAGTGGCTGAAATCCGCGCCGGCCAACAAAGCGGTGATCATTACCGTCAATGCTGGAGTTATTCCCGAGGATCATTGGACTCAAGACCCGGCTGTTGGGGGCGGACGAATAATTGGCGAGGGTTGCCACTTCATCGACTGTGCTCGTTTTCTGGTTGGCCATCCGATCAGCGAATCTGTTGCATATCCCTTGCGGGGGGGGGAAGGACGCCTGGGGGACTGTGTCGCCCTGCATTTAGGGTTCGCCGACGGTTCAGTAGCCACGATCCATTACCTGGCCAATGGCAGCAAAGATTTTCCTAAAGAGCGGATCGAAGTGTTCGCCGGGGGCAAGGTATTGGTCTGCAACAATTTCTTGTCGACCAGAGAAATCGGCGGTCGCGGTAAGTTTTCGACTCGCGGACAAGACAAAGGGCATGCTGAGGAGTTGCGTCAGTTCTTGCAAGCCATACGAGACGGTGGGCCGTGGCCGATTCCCTGGCCGGAGTTGGAAGAAGTTTCGGACCACGCCATTAGTTTGGCCTGCCATGTCCGGCAGTGATACCCAACGCGTGACTCGCTGATACTTTGTGAGCCAAGCGACCTGACATCGATAACGCAAAAACATTTCAGTTTAGATCAGGGGGGCGAATGTTTTCGCCCCCGTTCTATTTTTACGTTGGAGAACTTGGGCGGCGATTGATGGAATCTTTCCCGATGAACCCGGCAAGTGACCTGGAAAACACGGTTCGGGCAGTGGTGGCGCATCAGACGCCCGGAAAATTGGCTCGCGGAGCCGCAATCCTTGCGAACTACCGGTGGACGCAAATCGGTCGGCGCGTTTTCCGTTTGCTGAGCCAGCGGCTGCGACCGTCGCGAACGGTGGGGGATTGGCCTGAGGCGGCCGGTGCGCGACTTCGACCTGTGTCACCCCGGGTGGAAGCTTTGGCTCGTTTGGTCGTCGACGCTCGTGTTGGCTGGATTGCCACGCAGGACAGCGACCTATCCTCCGGTCGCCTGGTAATCATGGGGGAGACGCTTGACGTTGGCCGCCCCATGTGCTGGCGAGAGCTGGCTGCGGAGCAAGCGTTATCGCATTTGCTACGCTTCCAGTTGCAGTACCAGGAGTTTTTGTTGGGGCAGCTCGCAAAGGATGGAACTGCGGCTTGGCCCTTGATTTGGGAGGCTTTGTCAAGTTGGCTAGTAAGCTTTCCGCCGTTGGCGACGCGTCGAACTACGGACGCATGGCATCCCTACTGCATTTCTCGCCGTATCCCAGTATGGTGTTGGCTCCTCACACTCGGAAATCCATCGCCCGAATTGCGTGACCGCTTGACCCAAAGTCTGGCCAGTCAGGCCGAGTATTTGAGTGGTCACTTGGAGATCGAGTTGGGCGGCAATCATTTGCTCGAGAATGTGGCGGCCCTGGCGATGGCTGCCGGTTTCGTCGACCATGAGCGCGCTGGTCATTGGCTGGAGCGGGCTTGGCGTGTCTGGCAGTGCGAACGAGCCGAACAAATCCTGGCACATGGCGAGCATTTTGAACGTTCGCCGATGTACCATTGTCAAGTCGCCGCGAATTTGTTGAAGCAGTCCATTGTGGTCGCGGAGTTGGATGATGATATCGCCAAGGAGTGGAAACAAACGGGTCTGGCGATGGTCAACTTCGTTCGTCAAATCGAACATCCAGACGGTGAAATTCCGCTGCTATCGGATAGCGGCTGGGAAGAGGCGCCGAGCCTTGCGGAACTGCAACAAATCGCCGATTTAGCCGAATCATGCGGCGAATCGCCTGTGATTCGGAATAAGTCGAGGAGTACCATAACCCACCACGCAAGCTCGCTCCGTTCGCGGACCGTCGGTCCCTATTGGATTGCCCGCTGGAATACGGGCGGGCGACCGTCGATGGTGCTCGTTGACGGCGGTGAGGTTGGCCCCCGCCATTTGCCAGCCCATGCCCATGCCGATTTGTCGAATTTGGAAATTTCGATAGCGGGCCAACGCTGGATCGTGGATAGCGGAAATTTCCAATACGCTGCCGGCTCCATGCGCGATTACTGCCGCTCGTCGTTAGCTCACAATGTATTGACGGTCGGAAACAGCAACTCTTGCGAGATATGGGGAAGTTTCCGGATGGGACACCGTGGGCGAATCGTCGAGTTCAGAAGCGGCTCCACTGCGGGTTGCCAGTGGGTGGTGGTTGCTCATGACGGATATCGCAAAGTAGGTGTTTCGCGTGTGACTCGCCTGTTGGGAGTCGATGAATTCGGCTCGATTTATGTTGCCGATCGGGTGGAAGGGAAGCCGTCGAGGCCGGTGGTGGGGGGGGTCCATTGTCATCCGTCGGTGCGCATCCTTTTTCCTGATTCCGAGCCCGCGAGTTTGTGGAAACTGGAGCAAGATGGCTGTGAACAATGGCTGGCATTCCTTGGCGCAACTCGAGTCGCGCGGGCCTCCGGTTGGTATTGTCCCCGATTCGGTTGCCGCGAGAGAAACGAAGCTTTTTTGTACGAAGGTTCCGACGAATCGGGACAGATCATCGGCTGGATCCTAAGCCCGATGCGACCCGAGTTCGAAGAATTTCCGACATGGATTTTGGAGCAACTTGGCCGCTGATAAATTGACACTCCTGCTGATCATCGATCATCTTTCGTCCGGCGGCGCGCAGCAACAGCTCGTTTTGCTGGCCCGCGAATTGACGCGATTCGGGCACCGCGTTCGCTTTCTGGTCTACCGCGAGCAAGCTTACCATCAATCGCTGCTCGAACAGTGGAAAATCCCGGTAGAGGTCGTGGACAAGCGCGACAAGTTTTCGCTGGCAGTGGTGAATCGAGTGGCCGAAATTCTTTCGTCAAGCGAGCCGATCAACGGTGTACTGGCCTATTTGACAGCCCCGAGCTTGTACGCCATTCTCGGGCGTCTCAAAGCGCGGTCGCAGGTGCCCTTGGTCATCTCAGAGCGCTCAGGCCCCAACAATCCTAATCGCCGATTTTGGCAGCGGGCCAGCGAGTTCTTCTGGCGATTTGCCGACCGGATCGTTGTGAACTCGCATCACATGGGGAGATACTTGCAAAACAAGCACCCGCGTCTAGCGGATCGGATTGTCACGATTTGGAACGGCGTGGATCTCGATCGGTTTCGTCCGAGCCCTTTGCCTGCCGCTGCAGAGCCCTGGTTGCTGGCGGCTGTTGGCCAAATCGGAACATTTAAGCAACCGGAGTGCATCATTCGTGGACTTGCTCACTTGCGGGATGAGTTCCGAGTGATGGCCCGTGTGGATTGGTTTGCCCGGCGTTATCCTGAATTGACACCGTCAGAGCAACAGGAATTCGAGCGACTGAATCGCTTGATCGGAGAGCTGCGGCTGACGGATCAATGGCGTTGGTTGCCGGAAACCAAACGAATTGAACATGAGCTTCCCCGCTATCACGCCCTGGTCCATGCTTCAGTCGTCGAGGGATTGCCCAATGCTGTCTGTGAAGCCCTCGCTTGCGGCCGGCCGGTGATTCTCAGCGATACACTCGATCATCCCTTGTTGGTCGATGACAATCGCAACGGCTTTTTGTTCGAGAAAGGGTCACCGGCGGCATTGGCGGAAGCCATCCATCGTTTGGCTTGCCTCGACAATTCGTCGCGCGATCGATTGGCCAATCAAGCGGCAGAGTTCGCCCACCGCCACTTCGCCCCATCGACGTTTGCTCAGCACTACCTCGACTTGTTTCGTAATCTATTGAAGAAACAGCAGGGATAATCGGCCGTGGTAGGTCGACGAGCTTTTGTAGAACTAGCCGATGGGTCTATGGTTCCGGTCCAGGCCCTGATTCCGCAAGTTCCGTCGACCTTGCGGCGATCGAACGAGCACGTGCGCCTGTGCGAATGGGTGGCAAATCAAACGTCGCTCGATAACGATGAGCGTCGTGTCTACGTCAATCAATTGGTGGTGCATTCCGATTTCCTGTTCGGCCTTTCCGCATTAGTCTTTCTGCTCAAGCATCAGGCGATTTCGGTGACTCGCTTGAATTTGCCCATGCCGGTCCCCGAACCAATCCGACCAGAATTATCGAACCTGGTCGGCAACACGGCGAACACTCAAATGGCCGATTATCTGGGCTGGAAAACTCGCCTAAAAACGTTCGTCAAAATCCTAGCGCACTTGAGCTTTCGTTTATTAGGCCGCAGGATGCCGCGGACCGAGAAAGTGATTCGCAGCTATGTCGAGGACAGTCTGAAAATTCATCAAGAACATGTGCACCATGCCGCAGTCTTGGTTTATCCGTTCAGGACCAGTGTCCTGAGGCAATACCGCTTTCTAGCGAGTCAGCGGGCCGCCAGGCGTATCGTACATCTCATGGGCATTCCCTATCGTTGGCTGGATGCCGTGCGAATTCTACTTGCTGTCAGCGTTCCCGATGAAACGCTGATCCGGATTGAAACGGCAGCAGCCAAAAGGCACGGTGATGAATTGGCGGCCTGGGGTGTTCGTGAGGTCTATTCGTGTTCCGATTCCGAAACGACCGGCTGGGCCCTAAATAGTCGGTTGGGGCAGCACGGTGTCAAGACTTGCAATGTGGTGCATGGAGTGGGCGTGTATGGGCCATTTCTATGTTTCGAGCAATGTTCGTTCTTGAACCAAAAACAATGGGACTATTATCGCCCGTGGTCTCAGGTTGGCCACATGATCATGCTGCGCGACCAAGAACCGCAACTCGACGATCGACAATGTAGGCAAATCTCGCGCAAGGCCCCGACAGCAATCGTTTTGTTACGTGGCAACTGGGAAAATGTTCGGAAAAATTTTGAGTGGCGATTTGAAGAAGAAGTCTTAGGAGTCGCGGATCGTGTCGCGCGGGATTTAGGGGTAACCTTTTGGATTAAATTTCATCCTAATGCCAAGAAAACGATTCGGCGGCAACTTTGTGCCAAGTATCATGCACGCGACTTGCCCGCGCTGGATTCGGATCAATTTGGAGATCATCCCGTTTTCATCAATACCCTATCGACAGTCTATTATGCGGCCCGTAAGTTCGGTCCCGTGATCTTCGTCCAACATCCATGGCAAGATCCCCGAGAGGTGTTTGGCGATCAGATCGAAGTCACCACGTTGAACCATTTGCCCGAGGTGATTGCCGAGATGATTTCCGCCGGGGAGAACGAACCAGCAGTCCACGACATCGATCCAAATCGAGGCACGGATTAGCCGCACAAATACCGAACTTGATCGGTTGCCGCGCTAAAAACATTGACGGCTAATGGTGCCCATCGTTTCGACGGTTGTCGGCTCTTCTGTGAGCGTTCGTTGAAGTGCATCTTGCGGCGGGGGTTAGATTGACCTTTGTTTCTCTTTTTTTTGGAGGGTCAATCGATGAAGGGTCGGGTTTTTCTGGGTAGGGAGTTTTGGCGGGAGGCGATCGCCAAGCAGGCGGCGTCGGGGCTGA
>CALDHM010000027.1 GCA_937941455.1 uncultured Pirellulaceae bacterium
GCCGCCTGCTTGGCGATCGCCTCCCGCCAAAACTCCCTACCCAGAAAAACCCGACCCTTCATCGATTGACCCTCCAAAAAAAAGAGAAACAAAGGTCAATCTAACCCCCGCCGCAAGATGCACTTCAACGAACGCTCACGGGCTCTGTGAATCCATATCCAATCGACATCGCGAGTTAAACCCTCAAGTCATGGCCAGGACCTGTTTCGATATGCAAGATTTCGTAGTCTTGAAATTTCGGTGGACTGTGCTTTCTCCACCGTATTCCAGAAATCAATGAATCATCGAAAAAACGTTGGATGCGAAGCGATAGGGATCGGTCGAGAAGCTCTTTCTCGTAACGCGCGTAATCCATGATCTGGTCTTAGTCGGCGGAATGCACGTCCTGCGAAGCGACCTTCGTGCGTTCTATCAAATCAACGACTTGGGCTTACATCGGGTGCTGCTCGACCGTGGGCGGCTCGTTCAATACGTGCCTTAGTTTAGCCCGCTCGGCAACCGACTCGAGGTTTTCCGTGGAGGAACCGGGGCGGGCGTTTCGTGCTGCTATTTGCTGGAGACCTGGTACCCACCCAAAAATACCCACCGCGAATAAGGACAAGCAGCCGAGAAACAGCAGTATCCCGCCTACAACCGCGCACGTGACAATCCAACTGCGACCACGATCCTATCGCTCAACCATTTTGGGAATGGAAACGTCGTCTTGGGGCGTAGGCATGGGTACGTCTTGCAGGCTGCACCAATCGACCGAAGGGACTCGCACAAATCACAAGAATAGTTTAACCCCTAGTTGCAGGCGATGAGTTTTCATTGACGCCGAGATCGAACAAGAAAATGTCTGCGTTCTCGGCTGCCGCATGAACGAAAGACGACGGGTTCGGAGGAGAGAACCCTTAAGTTTACTTGTGCGTCCCACGGCGGCGAAGCATGATTCGGGAGCCGGTTGCTGCCAAGTCGGCCGCCGAATGCTGGGCGGACCGACGGTCACCTTTTTAGGGGGAGTTTTTGATCGGAGGAAAACAACTGGCGGTCTTGCCGATTCGGCCCCTTCACAGCGATCCCGGATTGATTTGACAGCGAATCGCCGGGGATAACGCAAAAACAGTTTCGCCAACGTTAAGTAAGGCGGGGGCCGGGAGCTTGCTGCAAAAGCTGCCGCCTGCGGATCGATTGTCCGGGCACAGCGAGCATCAAGTTGTTTCAAAATCGCGGCCAAAACCAGCGGAAATCGCGCACGCGCCTCGCTGGAGCACGTACAGCGTGGCCGTCGCGACAGCGATACCAATTCTACAGCGGAGCGGAGGACACGGGGCTCGAACCCGCAACCCTTTCGGGCAACTGATTTCGAATCAGCCTGCTAACCATTCGCTTATCCTCCGAATGATTGAGATAACCATTATAGCGAAATGGTTCGGTTCTGAACAAGGGAAAACGCCTGGCTGGAGGTCCGCCGGGGGGCTTGGCTTAGTGGCCCAAGCCCGCCCCCGGTGCCTCTGGTCGTAGTAGAATGTTCCCAACAGCAAACAGAACGTGACCGCGAGGTGCACCTATGAGTCTTGAATCTCTGATTTCTCGGCGTCGTTTTTTGACATCTGTCGGTGGGCTCGCCGGCGCGAGCCTGTCGGTTCCCTACTTTGTGCGGGCCTCGGCCTTGGGGCTGTGCGGAGGCGTGCCGGCCAGCGACCGTCTGGTGATGGGTTCGATCGGATCAGGGGGTAAGGGGCGGCACAATACCGGAGAATTCCTGAAAATTCCAGACGTGCAATGGGTCGCTGTTTGCGATGTCGATAGACGGCATGCGGCGGAGGACAAGAAGCAAGTGGACGGGCATTACGGCAATTCCGATTGCCGTATCTACGAGGATTTTCGCGACATGCTGGCCCAGGAGAAATTGGACGCAGTCCATGTCTCGACGCCGGACCACTGGCACGCTCTGGCGAGTGTCTCGGCGATGCGGGCGGGCTGCGACGTTTACTGCGAAAAGCCGTTGGCGAATTCCGTCGGTGAGGCGGTGGCGATTCGCGATGCGGCCAAGACCCTTCAGCGGATCGTGCAGACGGGGAGTCAAGAGCGAGCGAATCCCAAAGTCCGCTTTGCGGCGGAACTCGCCCGTAGCGGCCGACTTGGCCAGATTTCACGCATCGAGGTCAACATGCCGTGCGGAGACGAGTGGCATCACAAGCAAGTGCTGGCTTTCGCGGGGATGCCCGAACCGACAGCGGTCCCCGAAGGCTTGAATTGGGATTTGTGGTTGGGGCCAGCACCTCAAGTCGGCTATCACGAGCGACGTTCGCATTTTTGGTGGCGGTTCATTCTGGCCTACGGAGGTGGTGAAATGTCGGATCGTGGCGCTCATATCTTGGATATCGCGCAGCTGGTGTTGAACCGAGACGATTCAGGGCCGGTAGAGTACAACGCTCGAGGAAAGCGAAATCCGGCAAACTTGTATGATGCCTTCATGGATTACCAATTCGAATGCACTTATGAGGACGGCGTCAAAATCGTAGGAGCCAATCGCGAGCCGCGCGGATTGAAACTGGTCGGCTCTGAGGGGTCGCTCTTCATTCATATCCATGGAGGCGAGCTCGACGCGGAACCTGCTTCGTTGCTGGAGCAACAAAACCTGGAGGTAGACTTGGGGCGCAGCCCCGGACATCATGCGGACTTTATCAATGCCGTGAAGTCTCGTCAGCAACCGCTGGCTGGTGCCGAAGTCGGCTGCCGCACGGCAACGCTGTGCCATCTTTTGAATATTGCCATGTTGGTCGAGTCCCCTGTTCGTTGGGATCCGCAAGCGGAGCGGATCGTCGACCAACCAGAGGCCGAGAAATTGCTGATGCCCGCCATGCGGTCACCGTGGCAGTTGACCTAAGCGATATCTCAGGCCCCGTCAGCCGCAAAGAACCAGTCCGCGATTCTGTAGAAAAACCGGGCGTTAGCGCGTTCCGAATGATGGCTTGGGGAAATGTAGGTTTGGGGACAGAGCCCAGACTGCTCCTCGATTACAGTACTGCCTGATTCCGTCGTCAACAGGATTCTCGAGCCGTATTTGCTCGCGTGGGCTTGGTTGTGCAGCGGTTGTGGCAGAGCGTGTGTGAAACGAGTTGACCTTAGCCCTATGGAGAATCCCAGCCATGCGCCTCGCGAACTTGGAGCATCAATTTCAAGATAGTGCGCCAAGTCTCAGGCTTCATCAGCGTCGCGTTGGAGAACATGCAGCCGTCCCAGCAGATATGTTGAATTCCCCGCGCGGCGGCATCACGCAGCCAGTATCCTGCGGCGGCCACTACATCCAGTTTTCCGTTGGGATCGTCCGCCGGGCAGTGGCGACCTGTTTTGTCATGGGAACCGGAACCGTGGACGGTGCCGTCATTTTGGGCCACATGAAAATCAATGGTCCAGGGGCGTAAGGCGTCAGTCATTTGCCGGTAGGCGGCATCGAACTCGGCCGGGGAGTATCCGGGTTGGAGCAGCGCGTGCTCGGGGGAATTGTAGCCGAGCAAATACAAGTACGTGTGGGCCAAATCGGCTTGAAAACCCAAGGTCTCGGGCATGTTGACCATTTGGAGGAGCGTTAACATATCTTTCCAGCTGTGCATGCCGCCCCAGCAAATTTCCCCTTCCGCAGCTAGTCGTTCTCCATAGGACCTGGCGACACTCGCGGCTCGGCGAAACGTCTCCGCGATTTGTTGTTGATTGGCCACGGGATCCTGCGACCATGCCGCGGGGCTGCAAGCCGAGTCGATGCGGATCACGCCGTAGCGGCGCACGCCATGCTCGCGGAACTTGGCGCCGATTCGCGCGGCTTTCTCCACGGCCTCGACAAATTTTTCTCGTTTGATCGGCTCGCCCATCGCGGAGCCTTCGAACCAAATCGGGGCGACGAGGCTGCCGACTGCAAACCCATAGCTCGCGATTTTGTCGGCGAGACGCCGCAGGTCATCGTCGCCGATTTCGATATTGATGTGAGGGTCGTAGAGGAATAAATCGACACCATCGAACTTTTGCCCATCGACTTCGGCCTCGGCGGTCAGTCTCAGCATGGTGTCGAGATCGATAGCGGGTTCCTCGGCTCCGGGGCCCTTGCCCACCAAGCCGGGCCACATCGCGTTATGCAATTTGGGGTATGCGCGGGTCATCGAAAATTCCTTGTTGGTAGTAAAGGTTTTGACATTGGTGACGCGGCGGGCTAAAGCCTATCCCAAAAACGCGAGCGCTCGCGAGCTAACACTTCGGGTCGCGGCCGCCGACGGTCATGAGACAGGCTCGTCTTGCTCCCGGCGATGGTCACCCACGTTGGGCAGCTCCGCGAAGACGTCCGGCCCGAAGTAGCGCAGGCCGACAAGGGGCTCGGCGCCAGTATTCGTTATCGTTACGCCGCGGGTCGCCGCTTCGTAAGTGATGAACACTTCGTCATCGGTCGTTTCACCGAAGCGGATCAAGGTCGGCGTTTGCAGCGGCAGTTCGCCGATGCGGCCGGTGCCCGAAACGGTGATCCAGCCGCTGGCGCCAGGGTCTTGTAGTCGGCAACTCGCCCCGGGAGCCACGGTCAATTCCTTCGCACTGAACAATTGTCGGCCGTTGACGCGACCGTAGACTACCCAGCGATCGACCCAACCAGGGCCTTGATCGGCGACGATCGGTTCGAGATAGTTGTTCGCCTTGAAGTGCGGATCGACGTTCTTATCCCAGTCCAATTGCCCGATGATAAAATCCAGATCTTGGTGCTTGTCGGCCGGCATGTCTTTGGTGAGGAGCGACCAGGGAACGTAGCGTCCCTCGACAATATTTTGAAACATGGCGAAGACATCGCTTCCCCACTGAGGCTCGTAGGTGCACAACGATCCCGGGGCATGCAGCACGCCAGGCGGGATCAACCAGCCGGTTCCACGTTGCAGTTTGTAAGCCTTGGAAAGTTCCAAAATCTGGTTGTCCCCCCGTCCCCAATTTTCCAGGCAGCGGCGGATGTCGCTCTTCTGGGTCCCAGGCTCGAGTCCCATGAAGGTGAATGGAAAATGATTGTCGCAGTTGTTGTACTGCGGCGGGAAGTAGTAGGCCTCGGGTTTTCCTTCTTGACCGACTAGTCCAGCATCTGCGTCGCTCTGATGCATGTGGTGGGGAATCGGGCCGAGGTTATCAAAAAATTTCGAATAGACCGGCCACCGCCGGTACCGCTCCCACATCGCCGTGCCGATCAAGCGGGGCCCACTCTCGGCGACAGCGTCTCGAAGCAGGAACGCTTGGTCCTCGAAGCGGCAGAAGCTTAACCCTTCGTGCCATTGGCGATTTTCATTGGCGGCTTCTGTGGTGCTGGCGAACCATCGCTCATCGATTCCGCCCCGTTTCGTCCCAAGCGCGTAATAGTCCTCCGGGTGCAAGCGAATCCGTTTGCCGGGATGCAAAAAGCTGCGCGGCACCCAGGTGGGGGTCAGCCGCAGAATTCCCTCGCCTGCTTCCAGAGCCAAATCCAGAACCTTGGCCACGCGTTCCGTAATTTTCAACGAAGAGGTCTGTTTCATGGCGCTAGTTCAACTCGCACAAAAATCTCAACATGGAAAACGAATGCCAAAGTTTTAAGCCTAACCCGACATCATTTCAATCAGGTGGACCTGCGTTGCTTCCTCCGCCGACGCGCTGACCTGGGGCTTGGGCAGGCCTCCATTTCAGGGCTTGATTCGCAGCCGAAATTCAGCCCAGATTCGCGGCAGTCTTGTTCTTGCAGCCAAACCGTGGCCTTGTCGGTGATAGTCAACTGAGGAGCGACTCGATTAAGATCGAAGGCGTGAGGCCGTCCAAATTCGACGGTTTTGCCGGCGCTGGCCGACCATCATCGTTCGCCAAAGGCTACGACGAAATTCCCCGCAGTGATCGTTGTACCCATGCGCATGGCAAGCCGATTGCTTTTTTTATCCATGAAACACGAGAACAGGTCAGAGCATGCGAAAACTCCAATTCCAATCACGCAACAGCCCGGCTCATGAATCGGCCCACGTCGAATTCTTGGGGGATTTTCAAATTCGCTCGTGGCAGTGGCAAGATGGACTTGCTGCCGGTGTCTGGGGATTAGAGGTCGTGGTTGGCGACTTCCGCGCTGTTTTTTTGCCCACCCGCGGCATGAGTATCGAAGAGGTGTTCGTGGGAGATTTTCGCTTCGGTTGGCACAGTCCGGTACCGGGGCCCGTTCATCCCAGCCTGGTTCCACTCTTCGCGCCGGACGGCCTCGGTTGGCTGCATGGATTCACCGAACTATTGGTCCGCTGCGGATTAACCAGCAACGGTGCTCCCCAGTTCGCCGCCGATGGACGCTTGGAGTACCCCTTGCACGGTCAAATCGGCAATCTGCCGGCGCAAACGGTGAGTATTTCCTTACTGGATTCCGGGGTGCTGGAGATCGAAGCGGAGATCGATGAAGTTCGGTTTCATTTTCAGAAGTGGCGGTTGACCACTCGTTATCGGATCCGCGCTGGCATATCGCAAATCGAGGTGATCGATCGCGTCACCAATCTAGCCGGACGTCGCTACGATTTTCAGTTGCTGTATCACTTCAATTTAGGACCTCCGCTGCTGGAACCGGGCAGTCAATTGCTGGTCAATGCCGATTCCGTCGTGCCCCGCGATGCCTTGCCCGCGGCCGATGTCGAGCAATGGGACGTGATGCCCCTACCGCGGCCAGATGAAGGGGAACAAGTTTTTTTCATAACATCCCGAGCGGGAGACTCTGGACTCGCCTGGGGCGTGGCCGTGAATCCATCGCGCACCGCGGCGGCGGGCATCGAGTACGACGCTGAGCAGCTCCCCTGCTTTACACTCTGGAAAAATCCAGCCGATCCGCGAGATGGCTACGTGGTTGGGCTAGAGCCCGGGACGAATTTTCCGAACCCGAGGCGAGTCGAGGCCGAGCAGGGGCGTACGGTTTGGCTGGCTCCGGGAGAGTCTTGCGAGTTTCGCACGGTTTTACACTTCGCGGCTTACCCAGACGCCGTCACAGATTTGTGCCGTGGGCTCGGGGGTTGAGTCAGGCAGAACATCGGCCCCGATGTTCGCAATAGTTGTCAACAGTTGTCAATGGCTGTCAGCCATCGAGCATGCCGCACCGCAAGACGGAGACGATCAAGCGATCAGGTCTTTGACAACCGTCCCATAAACATCCGTCAGCCGGAAATCTCTTCCCGCATAGTTGAAGGTCAATCGCTCGTGGTCCAGTCCCAGGAGCGCCAGCATCGTCGCGTGTAGATCGTGAATCGACACGGGGCGGTCGACAGCCTCGTGGCCGTAATCGCCACTGCTGCCGTAGGACAAGCCACCTTTGACGCCGCCGCCAGCCATCCACAGCGTGAAGGCCTTGTTGTTGTGGTCGCGACCGTCGTTTCCTTGGGCATACGGCGTACGCCCGAACTCTCCGGTCCAGACGATCAGGGTCTTCTCGAGCAAGCCGCGGCTCTTCAGATCGGTCAGCAAGCCGGCCAGCGGCAGATCGATTTCATTGCAGCTGTTCTCGAGATTCTGCGTCATGTTGAAATGATGGTCCCAGTTGCCGTGGCCGACCTCGACGAATCGGACTCCGCTCTCCACCAGGCGCCGCGCGAGCAGGAGCTTGCCGCCGAAATTGGCGGTTCGCCCCCCCCCTTCGATGCCATACAGCTTTTTCGTCGCGGCCGATTCGCGGCTGAGGTCCGTCACCTCGGGCATGGCGGACTGCATTTTGAAGGCTAATTCGGCAGCTTGAATCGCTCCCTCGACATCGGGGTTGTGTTGATCGCGGTGGAGCTTGTGCTGGTTCAGCGCATTGAGGAAATCCAACTCGGCCCGTTGCGCCTGCCGAGTCAAGCGTGATTTCAGGTAAGGGATTTCCGCGCCGGATACGGTTCGATTCTCGGCGCCGATCTTTGTCCCCTGGTAAATCGCTGGCAGGAACGAGCTGCCATAGTTCTGCGATCCTCCGAATCCGTTCGGAGGTGTAATGCTGACGAATCCCGGCAGGTTCTGGTTCTCGGTTCCCAAGCCGTATAAGGTCCAAGCTCCCAACGACGGACGAATGAACTGCGACGTGCCGGTGTGCATTCGCAAAAAGGCCTGAGGATGGGCGGGCAAATCTGTCTGCATGGAGTGGACGAGGCACAGTTGATCTGCTTGCTTACGCAAGTTCGGGAACAGGTCGGAAATCCAGAGACCACTTTGTCCCGCTTGCTGGAACTTCCAGGGGGAGGCCAACAGTTTTGAGCCAGGGCGTGGGCCCGGACGGCCGTTGTGCTTTTCCAGCAAGGGTTTGTAGTCGAACGTATCGACGTGGGACGGCCCTCCCCGCATGCACAGGAAGATGACATGTTTAGCCTTCGCCGGAAAATGGGGTGGCTTGGGGGCGAGCGGCCCATCGGCGCCGAGGGACTGTGACGCCGCGGCGGCAGCGACCTGGCCAAAGAGGCTCGAGAAGGCTAACCAGCCGAAGCCGCATGATGTGTACCGCAAAACCTCACGGCGGCTGACGAGCGGGACGATTTGATGGCACTGACGATGGTTCATATCGTGTCCTTTAGAAACTAATCCAAACTGCGGAATTCAGCACTAGCGATCAACCCCCGAATCATACTGACATAGCCGCTTAGCGGGTCTTGTTTGTAATGGTTCATCAGTTTGCGGGCAGCCGCCAATTCCTTGCTCGTCGC
Organism: uncultured Pirellulaceae bacterium; assembly: GCA_937941455.1. GTDB lineage: Bacteria > Planctomycetota > Planctomycetia > Pirellulales > Pirellulaceae > BJ22. The sequence goes on from CALDHM010000027.1 coordinate 8,664, forward strand.
CGGGCGGCCGTACAGCATCCAACATAACTCCTCAAACGCTGCCTCCAGGTTGGGAGCTTTTCGCGCCTGCGAGCGCGTTCGGCTTCGCGAGCCAGTGACCGATTCGTCATCGTTCCAAATTCGCTGGGCGATTCGTTCGCTTTGGTCGGCAACGAAACCGCTGTTCAGTAAATACAGAATCTGGGCGGGCACATTGGTCGATTGACGGGCCCCTTGCACGACCGCCGCATCAGGATAATCGAAGACCGACAGGATTTCGGGCTGCACATCGCGCGGCAACGGGAGATAGATGGAGCGATGGCTCGAGCGGGCCCGCGAGACTGAATCCTCGGGAATCCCCAAGCGCGGCCGGCCCAGCACACCATCGCCAGCCCGCGCGATGTCGCTGCCGACAGGTCGCTCGAGAGAAAGCTGGCCCGAAGCGAACAGAATCGAATCACGAATCGATTCGGCATCGAGTCGCTTGGGTTGATGCCGCCAGAGATAAGCGTTCGCAGGGTCGATGCGGAAAGCCGCCTCGTTGAATGTCGAAGCCATCCGATAGGTGCGCGACAATACAAGTTCCCGAATGATTTGCTTAACAGACCAGCCGTTCGCGACAAATCTTGTCGCGAGATAATCCAGCAACTCGGGATGGGTAGGAACTGAACCGGTGGTGCCGAAATTGTCGACGCTGGCCACGATTCCTTGGCCGAAGAGCCAGTGCCAAATCCGGTTGACCATCACGCGGGACACAAGCGGGTTGGCCGGATCGGTCACCCACTCCGCCAATTCCTTGCGACCGCTCGAGGTGCGGGGAATTTCGGGTTGCCGGACCGATGGAAATAAGTTGGGAACTCCGCGGGGAACTCGCTCGCTGGGGCGATCCAATTCACCGCGAATGAACAGCGGGCTATTATCGATCGACACAAATCCCATCGCGTTGCGCGGTGGGGGGCGGCGCTGAGCGCCGCGGCCTCCTGCCAAGCGCGTCGCTATGGCCGGTTTGTCGGTCACTCCCATCGCCTGAGCCAGTCGCTCGCCAGATTCATTGTAGGCCGAGATGCGTTGCTGCAAGGCTTGCATTTCGGTGCTGTTGCGGAGGATTCGATTGCGGTCGCGTTGTTGCATCTCCCGTCGATTTTGGAGCCGCTCAGCGACCATGTCGCGACGTTCTTGCTCGAGATCGGTCAATTGTTGCCGCATTTGCTCCAGTTCGGACTTGGAGATCGACCGCGATTCGCCGGCGACGTCGCGATTGGGCAGAGTGATGAGTGTGCCGGCGTTGCGGCCGCCGACTCCACCTAACGTGCCATAGTGCGTTTGTGTGGACAGAAAAATTCCCGCGATCGCCGTGTAATCGACTTGGGAGATCGGATCGAATTTGTGATCGTGGCAGCGAGCACAAGCGATCGTGATGCCGAGAAAGGCTTGCGAAAAGGCGTCGATCTGTTCGTCGGCGATATCCAAAGCCAATTGACGCGGTCGCTGCTCGTTGATCGATTTAGGGCCGATGGCAAGAAAACCGGTTGCGACCAATTGCCTCGTTCGCTCCCGATCGTCACGCGCGGGCAAAAGGTCTCCGGCCAATTGTTCTCGTACGAATTGGTTGTAGGGCATGTCCTGATTGAAGGCATCGATGACGTAGTCGCGATAGCGATAGGCATACGGATACAGAACATTGACATCCTTGCCGCTGGATTCCGCATAGCGAGCAACATCCAGCCAGTGCCGCCCCCATTGCTCCCCGAATCGAGGCGAGGCCAGGAGTTCGTCCACGACCGCAGCGTAGAGCAATTGTTGTTGCTGCGGATTCTCGGCGGCATGCCAATCGGCGACGAACTTGCGGGCCACGTCGGCCGCCGGGGGCAGGCCGATCAAGTCGAAATAAACCCGTCGCAGCAAAACCTCAGGGGCGGCATCTCCGACAGGTTCAAGATTCGTCGACTCCAGTTTGCTCAACACGAAGCGATCGACGGGCGCCTCGCTCCACTGCTCGTTGCGCGGCGTCGGCACCGTGACAGGTTGCAACGGTTGATAGGCCCACCAGTTCTTCGCGTCCTCGCCGGCACCAGGATCGGGCCCGACGGTTTCTTCGCTGCGTGGATCAGGCAAGCCACGGCGAATCCATTCCTCGAAATCGCGGACAACCTCCGCTGGTAAAGAGCCGCCGGCGTTCTTGGGGGGCATCGCGTAATTGGGGTCCTCATAACGCAACGCCTCGATCAACAGGCTGTCGTCCGGTTCGCCCAGCTCGACAGCCGGGCCCGAGTCACCGCCGCGGAGCAATCCGTCTCGCGAGTCGACGCGGAGTCCTCCCCCTAAACTTTTCGCACTGTCCGAGTGGCAGCGGTAGCATTTGTCGATCAACACCGGACGAATTTTCGACTCGAAAAATTTCAAATCGGCTGCGGACCATCGGGTCGCCGCCTCATCGCGTTCTTTATCTTGGCCAATGGCTGCCGGCGTTCCAGCAACGATGAACCCACCGATAATTCCTAACCACAACCAATAATGACGTAGTTTGTTGGACATCGAAGAATCGCCCATTCATCTTGGATTGCCTCATTCGTGGCCGGTGGACTCTCCGTCGGCCCCCCCCCAGCATGGGGTCTGTTCTGCGGGCTAGAGACTAGATGATTTGACGGTCCCCTTTATTTGAGCCTAACTTGTTTTTCACAATACACGTTTGGGAGGCACGAACAAGTTGGCCGCCAGCAAACCTGCCACAATCGAAATAGCCGCTAAAGCCATCTCGAAAGCCGTTTGGATCCCCTGCAAACCCTGCTGTTCCACGAAAGCCGCCAAACTGCGGTAGCCGACACTTCCCGGGACCAGCATCAGGATTCCCGGCATTTGCGCTACCATCGCCGGGCGGTCGAGGCAGCGCGCATAGAAATTACTCGCGGCGCCGACGGCGAGCGCTCCCAGAAACGCCCCAAACTCCGGTCCCTTCCATTGACTTGCAAGGATCGATGTGTTGATGCCAATCCAAGCGACGCAGCAGATGATCGGCCACTCTTTGAGTCGTGCCTGAAAGAACACCGAAAAACAAAAAGGTGCGACCAACACGGCCAACGCGTACCAAACGCCGCTCAAGCGCTCGATCGCCTCGGGCGGGCTGCGCCAATCCGAGCCCAACCGCCAAGCGATCGCCACGCCGCAGATCAATGCCAAAAAAACCACGCCAGCACCAGCGAGCCGCGCGACGCCTGAGCTGAGATGTCGGTTTGCCAGTTCGGTCAGGGCGACGGTGAACGTGTAGCCCGGAACCAATATGATCAAAGAACCCAAGGTGGCGGTCCGATCGTCGAAGGGCGCGAACCAACGGCCCGCCAAGATGGCCGCCAGTGCTGCCAAAAACCCCGCCGTGATCTCCAGCGCATGCTCCTGAGGCGCCCAGCGGCGCAACGCTGCGCTCCACAGAAGCAACGCTGCGCATGCCGTCCCGGCAAATATCACCTCGCGCACGCCCCCCCCGATAAACACCGTCGCGCAGGCGGTTGCTATCGCACCGGACAAAATCGGCAACCACCTGCCGTAACGCGACGAGCTCTGCTCGATCTGATCGAGCCGCGCGTTGGTCTCGGCGATCGTGCAGCGCCCGTCCTCGAGATCTTCGAGCGTCTCATCGAACTGTACGAGCTTGCCCAAGTCCACTTGGCCCGCATCGATCCGCCGCAGTACCGTGCGATGATTTCCTTCGCTGAACGAGATCAACAGCGCGGTCGGCGTGTAAAGGTAGTCGGCATCGATACCGATGGTGTTCGAAACTCGCTTCATCACCCGTTCCATCCGATGGGCGGGCGTCCCATATCGATGCAACATCGAGGCGGCCTTGATCAACAAAGCTTGCCGCTCGGCGGTGGCGATCGTGTTGAAGCGATTTTCCATGGCGGCGAATTAAGGCGATCCAGCGATCAGTAAGATGGAAACGCTATGAGCGAATGCCTTAATCTAAGATGCCGGCTGCGCTCTCGACCAGGCCCGGTTGATTCGACGCAGGGGGAATCAGCCAGCGGGGGTTTCGAGAATGCGCCGCAGGTAGCGAATACTCTCGCGGGCGATCACGTCATAGCCCGGCGAAAAATCGAAGACTTCGATGCTCAGCCAGCCGCGGTAACCGATGTCCCGCAACGCTTGCACGATCGGGCGATGGTCCACCAAGCCCATGCCGGGCCCCAAACGATTCGGATCATTGGCGTGAAAATGGGCCAAACTACCTGCCGATTGGCGAATGATTTCGGCCATCGCCAAATTTTCCGAGGCCATCGCTTTGACGTCGAGATGCAGCCGCACCCAGGGACTGGCCAGTTGATCGACGACCGCCCTGACTTCTGCTGCGGTGTTCCAAAAATTGGTCTCGGCCGGGCCAAGCGGTTCCAAGGCCAGCACGACTCGGCAACGCGCAAGTTCGTCCACAAGACCCTGCAACACTTCGAGCGCACACTGCCGAGCCGACTCGTGCCCTTGCTCGGCGGGGAAGGTCCGCTGCTGGGGCGAGCCCAGAACCATTACCGCGCCCCCCAAGTCGGCGGTCAATTCAATCAGCCGCCGCAGATAGTCGACCGTATCACGCCGCGTCCTTTCGTGAGGTGACGTCACATGATAGCCGGACGTTTTCGCCAGCAACCAATGCAGGCCAACAATTTCTAGGCCGTGATCCTCTGCGATGCGGCGCCACTGTTGACGTCGCCCTTGGGCGGTGGCGGCAGGATCGGGCCCCAGCGTGAAGGGAGCAACTTCGATTCCACGATAGCCGAAGCCGGCAACTCGCTGGCAAGTAGTTTCCCAGTCTAGCGGTTCAAATAACTCATTGCAGATCGCGAGCTTCATGGGTTGCCGTCGAAATTTTCTTCGATGTGATGCCTCGCGCCCCGTTCGCGAGGGTATCGCTAGGCAAACTTTCGTAACATGTGTGTCCAGGGCTCCGATTTCTAATTCTAACAAAAGGGGGCTCTGAAAAATTGCTGTGGTTTTCCGGGAATTCACGGGGCCACGCTTCGGCAACCTCGCCGAGCACTCAACGAATATGCCGCGTCCGAGGTTCAGCGAACCCTTGATGTTGACTCCCACACCCCGCGATGATGACCCAGCCGATGAGGAGCGCCTCGACGAATCGCCGGAAGAGCGGTTCACCGCAGAGAATCCAGCCGATTTTTCGAATCACGTTCGTAGTAGTTTTCGCATTTCGGGTGAATTAGACTGAAATGACTTCCTCGTCCGAATCCAGTGAAATGCGCGGATATTCAGCGAGTGATGGTTCGCAGGAACTCTTACGCGATGCCGTCACGAACACCTTCGCATCGTCACCATGACTTGCGTGACACAAGTCGCCGGACCATGGGGTGCGAACGTTGTGCATTGGCAAGGGAAACATTCGTTGGTGTCTTATGTCGACGCGGCTGCAGTCATACCGGACGTATTTTTTGATCACCGTGGCCCTTGTGGTCCATTCGCTTGGCAGTGCAGAGGCCCAAGGCGACATTACGGTCGCGCGAATTTTTTCCGACCACATGGTGCTGCAGCAACAATCGCAGGTTCGCATCTGGGGGACCACTACGCCTCATCGCAAGCTAGTCATCAGCTTCCTCGACCAGGAAATTCATGTCGAGGCTACGGCCACCGGCGATTGGTCGGGGACCTTGCAGACCCCCGCGGCAGGCGGTCCCTACACGATCGAGATCAGAGCCGAAGCGGGCGAGCCGCGGGTGCAGTTCAACAATGTCATGATTGGCGAGGTCTGGATTTGTTCTGGCCAGTCGAATATGGAGTGGCCCATCGAAAAGGCAGAAGCTCCCGAACGAGAGATTGCTCAGTCGAAAGATTTTCCAAACATCCGTTTCCTCGATATCGATCACAGCGCGATGCTGGAGCCGAGCCGCGAATTCACCAAAGTAAAGGGATGGGATGTTTGCAATCCCGAATCCGCTCGAACATTTTCTGCGACCGCGTATTTCTTTGGGAGGCGATTGCATCAAGAGTTGAATGTACCGATTGGTCTTGTCAAAACGACGTGGGGGGGGACACCCTGCGAGGCTTGGATTTCCGCAGAATCGCTAGGAGCAGAACCAAAATTGCGACCTCTCCTCGACCACTGGAATCAATTGGAGCTGGCCGCTGCGCCACATCGCCCTGCGAATTTGTACAACGGCATGGTGGCACCGATGAAAGGGATCATGTTTCGCGGTGTGATTTGGTATCAAGGGGAATCGAATGTGAAACGAGCGAAGCAATACCGGACGCTCTTTCCGCTGCTGATCGCCGATTGGCGGAAACAACTGGCCGACGGTCGCGAGTTTCCATTTTATTTCGTTCAACTCGCCCCTTTCCGCTACAACAATCATTCGCCAGAGGCCCTCGCCGAGTTATGGGACGCCCAGCTCGAGACGTATCGCCATGTGCCTCGCACTGGGATGGTGGTCACCACGGATATCACGGAGTTGGATAATATTCACCCGCGGAACAAACAAGCGGTCGGTGCTCGGCTGGCAGGTTGGGCACTGGCGGACACCTACCGCGATTGGCCGTCCGCATCAGGGCCAGTGAGCGTCCCCAGTGGCCCGATCTACCGCAGCAAGGAAATCGACGGGCGGCAGGTTCGAATCAATTTCGATTTTGTCGCTGATGGATTGTCGTCAAAGGATGACCAGCCGCTAACTTGGTTCTCGATTTGCGGTCCCGATCGAAAATTCGTCCCGGCTTCGGCGCGAATCGAAGGGAATCAGGTGGTCGTCTGGTCGGACGAAGTCAGCGAGCCTCAGGAGGTTCGGTTCGCCTGGGCCGACACCGCCCAACCCAATTTGGTCAATTCGGTGGGCTTGCCTGCCTCTCCGTTCCGCACGGATCGGTTGCCGTTGTCCAGCGAGGGGATTGATTTTTAGTCATCGATTGTTGACGTTGATTTGCGTGCCGCTCTTTGACGTGAAGGTGGCGATCGTCTCCGTTAGCAACGGGTAAACATCGGCAACACGATTTTCTAGTTGCCGCCGGGCGCCAGTGTTTGCCGCAGGGCAGAACGATCGTTTCGATGGTAGCGAATGTAGCGAGCAGCGGATTTGGCCGAGTTTTCGTTGAGAAAAAGGGGCATTCGACTATACTATAGGAATTGAATTGCTCTCTCAGCCGCCGGCCTTGCCATGAATCACCTCGACAAACCTTTTTCGATTTTCGATTTGTTCACCGCGATCACGCGCTTCAAGTTTCGCTTTGTGGCGGTGTTCCTGGTGTGCTTGGCCCTTGGTCTCGCCATTATCTTGATCTTGCCCAAACGCTACGAGTCGGAAGCCAAACTCTACGTGCGTCTGGGGCGCGGCACGACCACGATCGATCCGGCGACGGTTGGCCAAACGATTTCCATTCAGGAATCTCGTGAGACGGAAATCAATTCGATCATCGATTTGCTCGGCAGTCGTCGGTTGTTGGAGGCGACGACAGAAGATATCGGCCAAGAAGTGCTCCTCAAAAAGTACGCTTGGTCCGAAATTCAATTGGAGAAACTGAGCGAGTTGCTCAGTTTCGGCGAGGATGCGCTCCCCTCGGGCAAGCCGCTCGATGGGCTGCCCGGTGCGATCTCCAAATCGATGGAGTCAGCGATCCAAGAGATCGGTAAGAATTTGAAAGTCATTTCGCCGAAAAAGTCCACGACGATTTCCCTGGTTTATCGAGCGCGAGATCCCGAGTTGGCACAACTGGTCGTCAACAAGTTGATCGAGAATTTCAAGAAACTGCATATTTCCGCGTTGAGTTCGCAGGGGTCGGTGGAGTTTTTCGAAGCGCAATTGGCGGAGCAGCGGAGAATTCTAGCCGACAGCGAACAACGACTGCGCGAGATCAAGACGGCTTCGCAAATGTTGACGCTGGCGGGCAAGCAGGGCTCGCTGCAGTCGGAACAAGACAATGTCAAACTTTTGCAAGTGCAGGCCCGCGCCGACCTGGCCGCCGCCAAGAGTCGCGTTAGCGAACTGCAAACCGCACTCTCTCAAATCCCGGAGAATCTCAATTCCCAAGCGACGCGCGGAATCGAAGTATCTGCCAGCAGTTCCATGCGCGACCGGTTGTTCGCGTTGGAGATTCAAGAAAAGGAATTGGCGTCGCGCTACGAGGCCAATCACCCAGAACTGCGGAAGGTCCGCGAGCAACTCGCCGAAGCGCGGGAAATCATGGAAGCCCAAGACCGCCAGACCGAGCAAACCACCGAAGCGGTAAATCCGGTGTATCTCGACATGCAACGTGAGTTGCTGGGAACCAAGGCGACGATCGCCTCGTTGAATAGCAAGTTGGACGACCTGCGCGAGCAGGAGGAGCAAATTTCGCGGCGGATCGCCCAGCTCAATGAGTTGTCGATCGAGGCGGAACAATTGCAGCGGAAAATCAAAATCGCCGAGGACAATTTCTTCAACTATTCGCGCAAATTGGAAGAGGCCCGCATCCGGGCGGAAATGGATCGCGAGTCCCTCTCCAATATCTCGGTCGTCGGACCTCCGACGGCGCGATTGAAACATGTCAGCCCGAATCGGCCGTTGCTGGCGATCCTAGCCATGATGCTGTCGTTGATGGCAGCGACGGCTGTCGCGGTCGCCTCGCAGACGGCAGCGCAACGGGCGGCACGCAAGGCGGCCTCGCTGCGGTTGGACCCGTCGCGATCCGGATTGCGGCGCCCGAGGCGTCCGCGAATCAATCCGAATGTTGGCGCGGAGCAAACGCTGCCGGAAGCTGAGTTGGAGTTGCAAACCACTCACGGACATCCGGGTTAATTATTGACGCGATCGAGCCGAACCCATGGCGACTGATTCCTCTTTGGCCTTTCCTGCCCGACTACTGCGCGCGGCACGTCGCGCGAGCGCCACGACGTGGATCGATTACAGCGGTTGGCTCGCCCTGTGTTTGATGGCGTGCGCGCCGTTGATCGATATCGAATCCAGCGAGGGGATTCGGCTAAGTCGGCAGTTGATTGTCAAGTTGTTGATCTTGTTTGGAAGTGGCGTCTACTGCTGGTGGGCTTTTTTGGAATCGCCGACCATCCGCCGCGTCCTCTCGTTATTCCCTCCCGTGGCGATTTTGGCCCTGTGCGGGCTGTTGATCTTCGCCTCGATACAGTCACCAATCCCCAAGGAGTCTTTTGTCTCGGCGGCGTCGGCGCTGGTCGTCGTTGTTTTGACCCTGTCGGTCGCCGTGCGGATGGGGCCGTGGCGTGCCCTCTATGCGATCATGGCAGGCCAGCTTTTGTTCGTCGTCGGATCGTGGTTGGCGTATTGGTTCGTGCCGGAGATCGGAGTCTTCTTGGAGCCGATCGCGGGGGGCGAATTTTACGAACGGATGGGAGGGCTGGCACATCCCAACACGCTGGGACAGTTTAGCACCATGGCGATCTTGATCACTCTGTTGATGGTCGCGTCGCAGAAATTGACGCCGGCGCAAATTTGGCGAATTGCAGTCCCCATCTTGATAATTGCCGGGGGCGCGCTAGTGATGTCGGCCAGTCGCAGTTCGTTGGCCGCTTGCGTCCTGGCGGCATCACTCGGTTTGCGCGGCTGGTGGCTGACAGGGAGCCGGCTCGGCTTCATCCTCGCGGGAGCGTTTGGTGCAGCATTGATTCTGTTTTCGCTCTTGGCGACCACCGCTGGCGAGGATTTTTTGCAGCGGCAGATCTTTACAAAAATAACCAAATCGGGATCGACCGAAGAGCTGACGACAGGGACGGGACGGGATGAGATCTGGAGTGCGACCTTGCGGCGAATTCAAGATCGTCCGTTGCTGGGATACGGCTGCGGCGTGAGTAAGGTGCTCCTCCGCGATTCGCTGGGTTACGCTCACAATATGTTTTTGCACGTGGCCCTGTCGGGAGGTTTGCTGGCCCTCTTGCTGCTGTGCTCGCTGTTGGCGGTCGGACTGTTCAACTGGATATTTCGCCCCAACCCCGTCGCGGACACGTTGCTGTGGTTCCTCATCCTCAATGGGCTGACGGAGAATGTGATCCTCGAGAATATCGCCTCGGGGGCGACTGCGATTTTGGCCCTTAGTCTGTCGTGGCGCACGCTGATGCTGTTGCAAGACCGCATCGAGGCATGGCTGGCGCGACGCCGGATGGGATTCTCCGCAGCCGCGCCGAATCGGTAGTTACCTCGCGTTCCTACATCGAGTATTCTTGGGGCAAGAGTGACTGGGTCTGCTGGAGATCGCCACGATGACGAATCACAAGCCGAAAAATGTGTTGGGAAGCGACTTGCAACCGTGCTGTTTCGACCCGCTGACCGGCTACTATCGGGACGGTTACTGTCGGACCGGCCCGAGTGACTTCGGCGTCCACGTAGTATGCGCGGAAATGACGGACGAGTTTTTGGCCTTTACCAAGAGCCGCGGCAACGATTTGAGCACGCCGCAACCCGAGTACGACTTTCCCGGACTCGTCGCAGGGGATCGTTGGTGCTTGTGCGCCCAGCGCTGGCAAGAAGCTTACGAGGCGGGACTCGCCCCGCCGGTGCTCCTCCAATCGACGCACATTTCCGCGATCGAATTCGTTGCCTTGGCTGCGCTCAAGGAGCATGCCATCGACGACGGAGAGGACGACGAGGAAGCGGCTCCGTAGTCCAGATGTCATTTCGACGCGATGGAGAGTCCGTCGTCGGTATGTCGCGGCGGTTTGACGGCTAGAGTGTGATCGTCAGCAGGTTTACGGCAAAGACCCGGCCGGTGCCCCACCGAGGCCTGTGTGGCATTCAGTGTGGTCTGCGGGCCGGGTGACCTCAACCGCTCATTCATCTACCGTAGGCGAATCGTTTTCGATGCTGGTTCAGGAGGGATCCCGTGGGTGGGGGCAGTGGCAGATCGCGCTGACCGCAGTGGATCGACCAAGACACTCGGGCCATGAAGGAAATGTTGATTGGTCTTCACGCCGGGATGCCCCCACGCGTCAACGGGATATCCGGGGACCACATAGCCGGGAGCCGGTCCATCGAACGTCGGCAAATCGAAATGTCCGAAGCTGTTCCAGCCGTGCCCTCTGAATCGCAGCAATTCTCGCAGCGAACAAACCAGGCCACGCATCCCCAGGAGTTTTTGATCCAGATACAGGGTGCAGCGGCAGAGTGGAGGATCAATTCCCCTTACCGACCGCTCGCGGGCGGTCCGCAGCAGGTGGCTGAGATCGGTGAGCAAGAAATCGATCGCTTCCAGTTCTTGCCCAATCGTGATACGGCAACCTCCCGATCGCGTCAAACTGGCGACTCGGTCGGTTCGGCGGCGCAGGTCGTCGCCGGTCCGCGTCAAGAGCCGGAAAATCGACGAGTGCCGAAACTCGTCGCGGATATCCTCGCGAACTTGGCGGGCCGCACAGCGCAGGTCTTCTGCCAGGCCAACGGCGGGATCATGCCGGCGCTGATCTCCATGGGCTAAATTCTTCGCATCCAACGTTGCCGCAACACACATGGCGGCGCAAAACCAAACTGTTAATCGTTTCATCGCTACGCCCTTTGGAGAGACGGGGTCCTTGCGACCCCCACCCGGGGCCGCGTTGTTGGAGTCAATGTGCAAGGCTTGTGCCAATTGCGCTGGATAGTGAAATGGCGGATGATGAGTCGAAATAAGGGGGGGAGTGAGGAAAAATTAGCGAGTGCGGTTCCTGGTGTTGTGCAAGGCTTCGCCATATCTCAGTTCAATGACTTGCCGAACGGCAACAGCCAGGGTTTAACTTGCGAAAATCCGGGCTATTTCACTCGTCGGCGAACAAAGGGCCGCGCCGAGCGTTAGGCTTGAAGCACCACGAGCGAGGCGATCGAGTTGCGGCTGCGGATTGGCCATCAAGAAAAATGCCTCGCTCGCCCTACCGAGATGCGATGCGCGCCATCGATTTGTGAACAGCCGTCATCAAAGTCGCGACGGACTCGGATATTTCACCCAATCGATCTGGAATTTCCATTGTCAAAGCCGCGATGCCGAAGCTGGTTCTTGTGCCGAGTTAAGTCCAGGATTTGGGCGGTTGCGGGCCGACTGCAGTAATTCGAGTGGGCGGAAAGCCTTCGTCGAACTAGAGTCCATCACAAAATTGTCAATCGCCGTAATCCGAAGCGCAAGGGAGGTCACGTTCGATGACCGATCGCGCGCATCGTACTGAGGTGGAAAAGTGGCAGGCAGCCGGAAGCGTAAGCGAGGGCACCTGTTGGGATAGGCTCTTCGTCGCGGCGTTTGCGGCGCTGTCGGCTCCGCGGTCCTACTGCACTAGCAGCACCTGGTGCAAAAGGTCACAATGAAGCGGGACATAGGTCGGTTCTATCACCAGGAGTCATTGCATGTTGAAAAGAATCAGTTTCGTTGCTGTTTGTCTGATTGCTGCTGTTGGCTTGAATTTTTGGATCATGGCGCAAACGCCGCAGGACCAAGACAAGCCCCTCACGATCGACAAAAAGAGATTCATGCAGCGAAAGGTCGCCTCGGCCAGCAAACTGCTCGAATCCCTGGCGGTCGAAAACTACGATGCCATCAAGCAACACAGCCAGGACTTGTTGCTGCTCAGTCAGGAATCGAATTGGAACACGATTCAAACACCAGAATATATCGAGTACAGTCGCGAATTTCGCGTTGTGGCCTCTCGCTTGCGCGACTCAGCGGACGAGCGGAATTTGGATACGGCAACGCTCGGTTACATCGAGTTGACGATGAGTTGCGTCCGCTGCCACAAGCACCTTCGCTCTGCCAGCAAATAGGGACCCGCGGCGGTGCCCGCAGGCGAGTTCGATGACTCGGCTGGAGAAAATGACGAACTTTGACGCGACCGATAATTGGCGTCCCACCGCAGCGCTCGATGTCTTGCGTCAGCGCGGGGGGATTCTGCGGCGGATTCGCCAATTTTTCGATGAGCGGGGATTTTTGGAGGTGGAAACTCCTCTGCTCTCGAGCGATTCGGTCATCGATCGCTATCTCGATCCGTTTGAGATCTCGCCGGACCAAACGGGCGGTCGGCCGAAGTATCTACAGACGTCACCCGAGTTTGGCATGAAGCGACTGCTCGCGGCGGGCATCGGCAACATTTACCAGATCACGCGGGCCTTTCGTCGAGAGGAAGCGGGAAGCCATCACAACCCCGAGTTCACCATGCTGGAATGGTATGAAGTGGGGGCCGATTACGCGATGGGAATACAGCGGCTGGCGGACTTGGCTGCTTATTTGTTCCCGGGCCGAGAGGTTCGCCAAACCGCGTTCGCCGAGGCGTTGGCCCGCCATGTCGGACTCGACCCTTGGCGGGCAGCGGACGACGATCTGCGGGAGAGGATCGCGGACGCGTTACCTGGCGACGTTGCCGACTTGGCGACCATGGACCGCGACAATCTGTTGAATGTCGCCATGGCCCGCTTGGTGCAGCCCCACCTCGGTGAGGGGGGGCCGGAGATCATCTACGACTGGCCGGCAAGCCAAGCGGCCCTGGCGCGACTACGATTCACTGCCGGGGGGATAACGGTCGCGGAACGATTCGAGCTGTACGTCGGTGGGATCGAACTGGCCAACGGTTATCACGAATTGCTGGATGCGGATGAATTGGTCAGTCGCGGGCAGAGAAACAATGCCCAGCGAGTTCGCGATGACAAACGGCCATTGCCCGAGGAGAATCGGCTGATCGCGGCGATGCGATCGGGGCTGCCGGCGTGCAGCGGAACGGCGGTAGGCGTCGATCGCCTGGTGATGGCTATCCTCGGGTTGACCGAACTCCGACAGGTGATCCCGTTTCCCTTCGAGCGAGCATGAGCCCTGGATGGACTTGGTTGTCGAAGCGATTTTCATGTGATAGAACATGTGTTCTTGCAAGATGCTAGCACACCCTTCCTGGAGTCCCCCCCCTCATGCGCCGACATCTGATTGCTGGTAATTGGAAAATGAATCTGAACGGCGAGCAGGCCGTTGATTTGGCGACCGCGGTCGCATCGTTAGCCAAAACGGAGCACGCCGACGTGGTGATTTGCCCCCCAGCGGTATATTTGGACCAGGTTTTGGAGGCGGTGCGAGCCGTTCGGCTGATCGGCAAGGATTTTTCCATCGGTGCCCAAAATGTCAGCGACCAACCGAACGGCGCCCTGACGGGGGAGATCAGCGTTGCGATGCTGGAGGATTTGGGGGTCAGCTATGTGATTTTGGGCCATAGCGAACGCCGCCAATACTTGCATGAAACTGACGCGGTGGTGAATGCGAAATTGAGAGCTGTCTTGGGATCGAGCTTGATCCCGATTGTTTGCGTTGGGGAAACCTTGACGGAGCGGGAGCAAGGCGAGACGCTGGCGGTCGTCCGTCGGCAGGTGGCCGGGGCTTTTTCGGGAATTCCCGCGGAGTTGGCCCAGAAAGCCGAGTTGGCCTACGAGCCGGTTTGGGCGATTGGAACGGGGAAAACGGCGACTCCCGAGCAGGCCCAAGAGGTTCATGGTGACCTTCGCAAATTGATGGGAGAACAGTACAATGACCAGCTTGCTGCCACAGTCCGGATTCTGTACGGGGGGAGCGTCAAGGCGGACAATGCTGCCGATTTGATGTCGAAGCCCGACATCGACGGCGCCTTGGTCGGCGGAGCGTCGCTCCAAGCGGAGACGTTTTTGAAAATCATCGCCGCAGCTCGACCGTGACCCACATCACGGCTGGTTCCTCGGAGGATTGTCCTGAGGTCCAGTCGAATGGTCGACTTCCATGGGATTGTTCGCGAGCGTTGCCTAGGTACGCAAGCTATTTAAACGGCGCGGCGGCGCGGGTGGTTCGGTCAGTTCACCGAACTTTTTTGATTTTAGGGCTCGACGATGACAACACTTTTTTGGTTCCTGCTGTTTTTCTCATCGATCTTCATGATGCTGCTGATCCTCATCCAGCGCGGGCGAGGTGGGGGCATCACCGGTGCGTTGGGTGGACCCGGCGGGCAAAGTGCATTCGGCTCCAAGACCGGGGACGTCTTTACAAAGATCACCGTCTATACGGCCATCATTTGGATCACCTTGTCGATCCTGACGATCAGCTGCATCAATCGTCCGGAGATGCCCTCGGCAGAACCGATCGACCGCGCCGGAGCGATGTCCGGGGACGCTGCAGAGGATGCAGCTGCGAACGGCGAAGAAGAAGCTCCTGCCCTCCCCGGTGAAAATCCTGTCCTCCCTGGCGAAAACAAGGCCGACACGTCAGCTGGCAAGAGTTCCGACAACTCCGCGGGATCAACCGACGACCCACCCCTCAGCGGCGGCGCTGCCGAGACGCCACCTGCGCAGGGGCAAGGCGATAACGCCGCCGGCGACTCGGGAAAATCTGGCGGTTAATTCGCGGATTTGACGGTATTTTCCGCTTCGCACGGGTAACGGGGTTCAGGCATGTTGGTGAGCATGACAGGGCACGGTCACGCTCGCCATGTCGGCGATGTGGTCGATGTTGACGTTGAGATCCGGACCATCAACAACCGCTTTTTCAAATGCACGCTCAACGGCGACT
Organism: uncultured Pirellulaceae bacterium; assembly: GCA_937941455.1. Lineage (GTDB taxonomy): Bacteria > Planctomycetota > Planctomycetia > Pirellulales > Pirellulaceae > BJ22. Next base: position 24,090 of record CALDHM010000027.1, read on the forward strand.
TGCCAGCCGAGATTCAGACGCGAGCCGAGGACTGCATTCGGACGCGGGTCAACCGCGGCACGGTCAACGCGCGAATTCATTTGCAGCAACACGCGGACTTTTCGAGTTACCGGTTGAATGGTGCCGCAGTCACGGCCTATCAGGAAGAACTGCAGCGGCTGGGCTTACCGCAGCCGTCGGTCGATGCGCTGCTCGCGCTCCCCGGTGTGGTGGTCGAGCAACCTTTATTGAGTGACATTGACGAGGTGTGGTCCACCATTGAAGTAGCGTTGAACCAAGCTCTCGATCATTTGGATACGATGCGGAGGCAAGAAGGGGCGGCGATGGCGGACAGTCTGCTCGCCAATTTGGAGTCTCTCGAGCGATCCGTGACAAACATCGAGCAGAAGAATCCGGCTATCGTCGAGTATTTTTCTGCGCGACTGCATGAACGTATCCAGACGTTGTTGCAGAAATATGACTTGCCCGCCCAGTCGGTCGATATCGTCCGCGAGGTCGGTGTCTATGCCGAGCGGATCGACGTCGCGGAAGAGTTGGTCCGCTTGCGTAGCCATTGCGAGATGTTTCGCCAAACTATGCGATCGCAACAAAGCAACGGACGGAAGCTTGATTTCGTTGTTCAGGAAATGCTGCGGGAGACGAACACTATCGGCTCCAAATGTGGCGCGGCCGAGGTCGCGATCATCGTGGTCGAGATGAAGACCGTGATCGAGCGGATGCGGGAAATGGTTCAAAATATCGAGTAACAAGTAAGGTGCGGCGAGATGACATCCGGGAGGTTGATCGTCCTTTCCGGGCCTTCGGGGGCCGGCAAATCGACCATCGTGGCCGAGCTCCTCAATCGTTGCCCGTTACCCCTGGTTTTGAGTGTCTCACTGACAACGCGGCCGCCGCGGCCGGGGGAAACCGACGGAGTCCACTATCATTTCGTGACGCTCGATATGTTTCAAAAACACCGCGAAAATGGCGATTTTTTGGAGCATTGTGAGGTTTTCGGCCGCGGCGTTTGGTACGGAACCCTGCGAGAGCCGGTGACCTCTGGCCTAAATCAAGGAAAATGGATAATCTTAGAGATTGATGTCGAAGGCGCACGGCAGGTCGTTCGGGAGTTTCCCGAAGCGATCACGCTGTTTGTCCACCCCGAAAATCTGGTAGAACTCGAGCGGCGACTCCGCGCACGCAACACCGAAGCCGAGGCGGCCATTGCCCGTCGTCTGGATGTCGCTCGGGCCGAATTGTCCGCCGCGGGCTGGTACAAGCATCACGTCGTCAATCGAGATCTCAACGCCTGCGTGAATTCGATTTGCGACATCCTGTTATCCTATCGAGAACCGTAAGAGAGACATGTACGAAGAACTGAAAGAAGAAGCGATTGTTCGCAAGGTCGGTGGCCGTTTCAAGCTGTCGACGTTGATCCAAAAACGTTTGGTTCAATTGAATCGCGGCGGACGTCCGTTCATCGACACCAACTCGACCGACAAAATGGCGATCGTCCTGCAAGAAATCGAGCAGGGGAAAATCTATCTCGATACGTCGAATCAAGTTCGTCCGACTACATCTCCCGACTTCATCGACTCGCCGGAACTCGATTTGGACGATCTCTAGACTCAGCGGTTGATCGGCGGTAGGCCTCGCCGGATCCGGTGGAAGATTTGATAAGGAGCGGTTGTGGCGCAGGCTCAGATCGTCATCGGCGTAACGGGCGGCATAGCGGCTTACAAGTCGGCGATGTTAGTCAGCCAACTGGTGCAGCGCGGCGTTGATGTTCACGTGGTGCTGACCTCGTGCGCGATGAAATTCATCGCGCCCGCCACCTTCGCTGCGTTGACTGGTCGCCAGCCCGTGACCGATCTCTTCGATCCTCGTTTTCCGCTTGGGGCTCACATCGAATTAGCGCGGGACTCGCAGCTCCTCTGCGTCGCGCCGGCCACGGCCAAATTTCTGGCCAAGGCTGCCCATGGTTTGGCCGACGATGTTTTGAGCACGCTGTATCTGTGTCAAACCTCTCCCGTGCTGGTTTGCCCGGCCATGAATTGCGAAATGTGGGACAAGGCGGCCGTGCAACGCAACGTTCGGCAGCTTGAACAGGACGGTGTGATCGTGGTCGGCCCGGAGTCGGGCTGGTTGAGTTGCCGCACCGTCGGCGCTGGGCGGATGGCCGAACCCGCCACCATCTTGGATGCGATTTTCCGGCAGCTTGGGCAGTCGTCGCGATGAAAGTTCTGATCACTTCGGGCCCGACGCGGCAGTACCTCGACCCCGTCCGATTCATTAGCAATGCCTCCAGCGGTGTGATGGGTCGGGAACTCGCTCAAGCTGCACTCGACGCTGGACACGAAGTGATTGTCGTGTCGGGGCCCGTGCGGGTCAGCTATCCGACGGCGGCCAAAGTGATCACTGTCGAAACGACCGAGCAGATGTTGGCGGCCTGTTTACAAGAATTCGTTCATTGCGACGGGTTGATCGGCGCGGCGGCTCCGTGCGATTATCGCCCGATCGAAATCGCCAACCACAAGATTCGAAAAACGGGAGAACCGTTGTCCTTAGTACTCGTCGAAACGGCGGACATCGTGGCCACGCTCGGGCAGCAAAAGCGGAAGGACCAGTGGACGGTCGGGTTTGCGCTGGAAACCGAAGACGCTCATTTTCGAGCGATCACCAAATTGCAGAAAAAAATGTGTGACCTCGTCGTTGTCAATTCTCCTGCGGCAATCGACGCAGAAGACAACGCGGTGGATGTTGTCAACCCAACGAGCAAAATCGTTTTGCAGGTGGCGGGGACCAAGGCCATGGTAGCCCGGGCCTTGATCCATTACATCGATCATCATTTGGTTAAGCCGCGATGAGCAAATCCCCAGCTGACCTTGATGCAGTTGCCGAGGCGGAACCAGCGGCCAATCGCGGGGCTTTGCTGGTCATTTTTCTGACGGTATTCATTGATCTGGTGGGCTTCGGGATCGTCCTTCCGCTGTTGCCGCTGTACGCCGAAGAATTCACGGCGGACGAATCGGGAATCAAGATCGGTTTGCTGATGGCCAGCTATTCGATCATGCAGTTCGTCTTCGCACCGATTTGGGGACGAATTTCGGACCAAGTCGGACGGCGACCGATTTTGATGCTCGGCTTGGCCGGCTCGGTCGTGTTCTATTCGATGTTTGGCCTGGCGGCACTCTACAAAAGCTATTTCGGATTGCTGGCTGCCCGCATCGGGGCTGGAATTGCCGGGGCGACGATTCCGACCGCTCAGGCCTACATTGCGGATACGACGACCCGCGCCGAACGAACGCGCGGGATGGCGTTAATTGGCATCGCGTTCGGCTTGGGATTCGCGCTTGGACCCGCTTTCGCGCTGGTCGCCTTGTGGGTGAGTGGTGGGGGGGAATTGGGGGCAGGCCCCGCTTTTTTGGCCGCCTTGTTTTCAGCCGTTGCCTTGCTGCTGGCGATTTTCAAGTTGCCCGAGCCGCGCGGGCGATCGGCACGGGACCATGCGCCGTGGTGGGACGCGCGGGCGTGGCGGCAAGCGTTGTCGTCGGTCAGCGCGGGAATTTTGATTGTCGGGTTTTTCTTCCACACGTTGGCGTTCGCCCTGTACGAAACCAGCCTCAGCATTTTCCTGCGCGGATCTGAGGATTTTGCCTATTCGCCGTTTCAATTTTCGTTCCCGCAGATCGTGGGGACCTTTGCAGGCTTGGGATTGCTGGCAGCTGCCTATCAGGGGATCGTCGTTCGTCGGCTGGCGAAGAGCGTCGCCAGTCGGCAACTCGCCTTGTGGGGCACCTCGCTCGAAGGGCTTGGATTTTTATTGGTTGCGGTGGCTGCCGGTTTGGGCTCGTTCGGGATGCTGATGTTTTCCTTCGCCTTCGTGATCGCAGGCTTCGGTTTTCTGCAGCCTTCACTGTTCGGTTTGATCTCGCAAAACGTGGCGGCCGATCATCAGGGAGCATCCCTCGGGGTAGCGCAGAGCGCCAGCGCGCTGGCGCGAATCCTCGGCGCTCTGGTTTCGGTTTCCTTGATGAAACAAGCAGGTGTCGCGGTGCCGTACGTGGTTTCGGGCACGCTTGCAATTGGCAGTCTGCTGACGATTTATCTCGCGACTCGACGTGCCGGCGGCATAAATTGACCGATGGGGTTGCAGAACGAAAGCGGCGGAAAAAAACGGTCGCGCGATGGCTGCGAGAAAATTTGAGGTGCCCTAGCGGTTGCGAACTTCGTCCAAGGTGATGACGCCATCGTTATTTTTGTCCCACTTCCGGAATTCTTCGAGAATTTCCTTGGTCCACTCGTCGGCGAATTCCCACATTTGGACTTGCCCGTCTCGATTCTTGTCATAACGGTCAATCGAAAACGGTCCGCCACTATCGCTGCGACCGCCACTGGAGGAGCCGCGGCCGCTCGACGAAGTTCGACTGCCGCGGTCATTGCGGCTGGAATTCGAGTCGCCGCCAGATGAGGCGCTTGAACCTGAGGAACTGCCGCTTGTCCCCGTGCCGCCAACGCGTTCCATTTGGGTGTAGGCATCGATCAATTCTCCTAAAGTGACGAGGCCGTCTTTGTCGGCGTCGGCATTTGGCGGTTTTCGGCGAAGTTTGGCGAATTCATCTTTATCGAGCACGCCATCGTTGTTCTCGTCATATTTTTGCAAGATCTCACTCGCATAAGTTCGGTAGTCGGTCCCGCCGCTACTCGCTGAGGAACTTGACGTGCTTGTGGTGCTCGTCGCATTGCCACCTGCAGCATTGGGATCGCCACCGCGTCGTTCCTCACCGCGGTTGTCACCACCCCGCGAGTCGTTGGATCGACCATCGTCGCGGCCGAAACGATCGCCGCGGCCAGGGCCACCGCGGTTGCCGCTGCCTTCGCTGGTTCCCTCGTTGGTTGCCGATTCGCGCTGGAGGTAGCGGTGGGCGATTTCCTCGCGAGTGAGTGTGCCATCGCGATTGAGATCGGATTCGGCAGCGGAAGGAGCTCGCCACCGCATGGCTTTCATTTCCTCGGTATCGATCACGCCGTCCTTGTTAGAATCGTAGCGCCGCAAGGTGTTTTCGACCTCGGCCTTGACCGATTCCGGGTAGGAGTCGTAAGGCTTCAGGCCGGGAGCGGCCGTCGCGAGGACATTGAATTTGGGGAGAGAAGACGCTTGGGCGACCGGAGCATCGAAACCGGGCAATTTGCGAACGGCGGCCAAATCAGAGGAGGCTTGCTCGCGCGTCGTTTGCGCCGGTTTGGCTGCCGCACTGTTGCCTTGCCCGTTCCGTTCTTCGTAGGCCTTGATCACGTCGGCGACGGCCACGGAGTCACCGAGATTCTCCATGCCCATTCGCCGCAAGAAATCGCGGGAACGGTCGTTGAGTTCTTCGTTGTCCAGGATACCGTTTTTGTTGACATCGATGCGGGCCATCAGGGCTCCGATGTCGAAGGATCGCCGATCACCTTCGCCGCGGCGCCCGCGCGGAGGGCCCTCCTGACCCACCGCGTGAAGCGATTGGAACATCCCCAGCAGCAGGGTTAGGAAAACGTACTTTGCGTTCATGGAGGCGACCTGAATCGAGAGCGACACGACGACGTGCGACTATTTTATTTTAAACCCCAGAGGGTTCGTAAGGTTTTCCCGGAAAACCCGATCAAATGGCCCCTGCAGTAGCTTTTTCGACCCTCGCGAGACCAAAACCTCACGATCGAACGGGCGGCGACTGCGGAAACGGCCGAAATTGTTGACGATCGTTCTTGCCTGATCGATAATTAGGTTTGTAAGACCTTAAGGCGCTTCCACATTGCGGTTCCCCGATGGCACACGTATGCCCCGATTGCAAGCATGAGCTCGCTGAATTCGCCGTCTCGTGCGATTACTGTGGATGGAGCCTGACCGATTCGATTCGCCAGAACGCCGCGTTGGCCGACAAGGACCAACTCAAAACGGAATACGACCTGCACTACGAGGCCGCTAACGCAGCCATCAATCGTGGCGATCATGTTTCGGCGTTGCGGAGTATCGCGCGAGCCCTGGCCGATGCCACTCCGCAGCAGTATTGCGAGGCGCTGGCACTGCGCGGCTATGTCGCCCTGAAGCGGGGAGACTTCGCTGCGGCGGAAGCCGATTGCACCGAGGCGATCCAGTCGGGCTGGAACGACGCGCGGACGTACGCCTGGCGCGCTGCCGCGCGGAGCGGCCTGAAGTATTTTTACCTGGCGTTCGATGATTTGGCTCAAGCGATTTTGCATTCCTCCGGTGAATCGGCCGAGTTCGAACCGCTGCTGCCGAGTTTCTTGGAGCAGGCTCGGCTGTTTTACCAAAATCGCTTGACCGACAATCCGCGCGATCCGCAATGGTATTGGCAACGCGGCTGGGTCTATTGGCGCTCGCTGATCTTGGACAAGGCGGAACGCGATTTCAAAGCGGCCCTCAACCTCGATCCCGAATGCGGTTGGGCTTGGGTCGGTCTGGCCAACGTCAAATTGGAGTCAGGGGACGGGAATACGGCGGTCAAGGTAGCTTCGAAGGTGACGAACCATTCGGACCGAGAGATTGCCTGGGCTGCCTTGGCGTGCCGCGCGAGGGCGTGGGCCCTGATCGATGGCCCAGAGGCTTGTCAGGACGACCTGGAGCGACTTGCCGATTTGGCGGCAGATAACGCAGAATCGCGATTGCGACTGGCACACCTGAAATATGAACTCGGTCTCTGGGCTGCAACGGTCAGCGAGTGCGACAACCTGGTGCGGATCCACGGTGAAAATATCCAGTCGCGGTTGCTGCGTGGTTCGGCGCTGGCTCGGCTGGGAAATTCGGCAGCGGCCATCAGGGATCTGTCCCGGTACATTAACGCCTTTCCCGAACATTGTTTGGCACTCACGGAGCGTGGCAATGCCTTCGTCGGCTTGAACGAGCCGGATCGAGCGCTGAAAGATTTTTCGGCGGCTTTGAAGGGACAATCCAACTATGTCCCGGCCTACCTTGGGCGAGCTCGTGCCTATCTGCTGAGGAAGCAGACCGATTTGGCAACCGTGGCGGTCGAGAAGGCCCTGGCGATCGATGATCACAACCAAGAGGCTTTCGAGATTCGCGGGCAAATCCGCTATCAACAGAACGATTATCAGTCTGCGATCGATGACTTCAGCCGTGCCATTGAGCATGCCAAACTGCCGGAGCAGAAGGCGAGCGGATTTTACCTAAGGGGCACGACGTATTACGAAATCGGCCAATTCGATCTGGCACGCAGCGACTTCGAGACGGCCGCTCAGATTCGCCCGCAACATGCGGGGAGTTGGATCTGGCTGGCGGCGGTGGATTCGCGTCGTGAGCAGTGGTCCTCGGCGATTCACGCGTTGCAGCGAGCCATCAACTGTCGGCCGAGTTCCGCGAAACAGTATTTAGCGTTGGGACGCCCGGTCGCCAAAAGCGCGGTGGAGAATCTGACGCGCCAAATCCAGCGGGGAGTGGATGACATCAACGTAGTTCGGGATCGCGGGCTGGCTTATCAATTCCTCGGCCAAACCGAGGAAGCGATCGCCGATTTCAGTGCCGTCCTGGAAAAAGTCGAGGATGATCTGGAAACTCGCGTCCGCCGCGGCCAGCTTTGGCAAAAGGTTGGCCGTCACGCCGAGGCGGTCAAAGATTTCACCTACGTTGTTCGCCGCGATAAGGTCCATCATACCGTCCGGTACTACCGCGCTCTGTCACTGTTCGCACTGGGCGAGCGGAAACGAGCGATGTCGGATGTGTTGAAAGCCCTTCAGCTGGCACCGCGCGAAGCCCGCTATCATCTGCTGCGTGGCGAAATGGTGCAGCGCGAGGGACGGATCAAACGGGCGATCCGCTGCTACGATCGGGCGATCGCTTTTGATCCGAACGATCCGGCTCCGCGGCGACTCAAGGGGCTGGCTCTGATGGAACTTCAGGCGGCCGAACCGGCGTTGGCTGAACTCAATCGGGCGGTCGAAATGGCGCCTGATTCGGCCGAGGGCTATGCGGCTCGCGGGCAATTCTTTTTGAGAGCCCAGCAATTCGACTTGGCCCGCCGCGATTTTGATCGTGGCATCGCTTGCAACCCGCAGCACTTGCGCTCGTATCTCGGCAAAAGCGCGGTGTTGCTGCGACAGGGACTGTGTCACGAGACGGTCTTGTGGCTGACCAAATCGTTGCACCGATTTTCGGATCCCCGCGCGATGGCGGAAGTGTTGATGAAACGGGGCCGCGCTTTTTATCACATGGGGTTGTCCGCATTTGCCGTCAACGATTTCGCGGCGGCGCTGGCGCTGTTCAAAAAACTCGACGCGAATCTGGCCGACCGCGCGCGGTATGAACGGGCTTTGGCCTACGCGCAGGCGGGGCAAGCCGAATCGGCTCGCCACGACCTGGTCAAACTCCATCGCCGCAATCCGCGAGCCTTCCCGGCTATTCCCGAGATCGTGCAATGGCTCGAGCGCCCCAGCGGCCCCCCCCCTGAAGAAGTGTATCGGCCGGAGAAGATAGCCAAAATTTCCAAGCCGAAGGTGATGCGATCGCCCGTCAAGCGGCACGAGGACAACGGAACGTGGGAGGCCAAACCTCCGTTCGATACTTGGATCGTTCGTATCGATGATGCCGAGTACGGGCCGGTTTCTAAGCGAACCTTGGATCGGTGGCTGGAGCAGGGACGACTGACTGCGGGAATGAAAGTCATGCGTGGGGATTGGCCGCGCTGGAAACATATCGAGAAGGTGTACCGCGAGTTGATGGAATGACGAACGTTGCGGCTCGTCGCATGGCGAATTGCCGACACCTAGCTGTGGAATTTGGGATCTTGTCGGCCGAGCCGTGAGGTTTCGCGGCCTGCCTGATCCCCGGCCGCGACCACTGGACTTTCGCATCCAAATGGATTCGAATGCTGCTTTTGTACGAGCTTCTTCCGGGAAACACGGATCGTGTGGGAAATACTGGTCGTCTATTCCATTCTGATCGTGGTGGCCTCGGTCATCGGCGGCGCGTTGCCCATCATGATCACGTTTACGCATCGCCGCATCCAATTGACGCTGAGTTTTGTTTCCGGCGTCATGCTCGGGGTGGCATTTCTGCACCTACTGCCCCACTCACTACAACTGGCAGCGAATAACCTGGACGTCTCGATGTTCGCTTGCTTGTGCGGCCTGCTCTTCATGTTTCTGATGATCCGCAGCTTTGATTTTCACCATCACGAAGTCTACCCGCACCATGGACATCACCACGGCGACGCTTGCCAACATGCGCATGAGCCGACGGTCTCCAGCCAGACGTTGCCGATGCTCAATGGAGCAGTCGCAGCCAAGGAACTGTCGGCTCCTGAAATGGCCCGCAGTTTCAGTTGGTTGGGCTTGGCCTTCGGCCTAGTAGTCCACACGTTGATCGACGGCCTCGCGCTGGCCGCTGCCTTCAGCGCCGAACGGATGCATTCGGTCCTGCCGGCCCTCGGCACGTTTCTGGCGATCGTCTTGCATAAACCGCTGGACGCTATGACCATCACCTCGCTTATGCGAGCTCGCAAGGCGTCGAATCGTCAGCAAGTCTTGATCAACCTGATTTTTGCCTTGGCTTGTCCGCTCGGGGCGATCTTATTCGCCTGGTCCCTAGCCAATCCAGTTTGGGTAAGCCCGGAATTCCTGGCGGTGATTTTGGCGTTTTCGGCGGGTGTTTTTCTGTGCATTTCATTGGGCGACCTGCTCCCCGAGGTCCACTTCCATTCGCACGATCGATTTTGGTTGTCTCTGATGTTGTTGCTGGGGATCGTGATCGCCTGGGGCATTGATCGTCTGTTGGGCCACTCGCATACCTTGGGATAAGGCCCTCAGTTTCTCGGTTCGCTCCCCCCCGCAGGTTGCTCGACGAGTTTTTTGAGCCGCTGGAGACTGGATTGATAATCGGCCCGTAAGATTTCGGGGAAATACCGCCCGAACCAACCATAAAATGGTCCGTTCGGAAGACGCCCGGCGCTGGACCACGTCACGAGCGTCCCGGCGGGAGTTGGCTTCAGCTCGATGGTGCTGGTCATCCTCGGGAATTTAGCAAAATCGACTTGATACGTCACCCGCTGCTTGGGTACGGATTCTGTGATCCAGAGCTTCCCGCTGCCGCGCGTCTCCGCCCAAGTTTGACTGGCGTCGACCCCTTCCTCGATCGGTCCCAAGGTGAGTTCGAGTTGCGGGTTGATCTCAGGGCTGTACGAACTCCAGGCTTGCCAAGCTCGCAAGTTATTCACGTGCGGAAAAATGACTTCCGGCGGCACCGCGAATTCAACCTCGGTGGTCAACTGATAATCGCGCGGCAACAGAGTCCCAATCAACAGGATCACTGCACAAACCGATGCGATCACTGCTAACAATCGCAGAAAAAATCGCATATGCATCAGTGTTGAATTCCTTCGTGGCTGGGCGGCGACCGATCAAGGCCCAAGGTGCTCGTTAATCGTCTTTGCTCAAACGCCGAATTTCAATGTTTCGGAACTTGACAGGGTCCGAGTGGCCGGCGAATCCAAAATGACCTCGCGTGCGATCCTTACCCGGATGCGGACGACCGTCGAGGTACTCGGCAACCTTGGCCAGGTCGCCATCCAAGATGATTGTGCCATTGAGTTCGACCTTGACCCGCGAGCCGACGACCGTGACCTCTTGATAATTCCACTCGCCAGCCGGCCGCAAATAACCGCGGTGCGCCGCGAGCATTCCGTAAGCCGAACCGTGATATTGCCGCGGGTCGAGGCGGGCATACTTTGGATGCTCGTTGTCAAGGACTTGCAGTTCGCACATGCCGACATAAGCCGTGTCCCCTTCACCGGGATAGCGAATCGCCAAGCCGTTGTTGCCGCCGGGAGGCAGGTTGAATTCGAGCCGCAACTGAAAGTCATCGAATTCTTCCGCAGTGTAGATGGTCCCTCCCATTTGCGGTCGGCAACTAATCGCACCGTCCACAATCTCATAATTGTCCAGCGGCCCGCGCCACCCCGTGAAATCGGTCCCGTTGAACAGCGATTGAAATCCATTGCCACTGCGGTCGCGGAGCCAGTTATTAGCTTCCTCCGGTCCTATCTCTCGCAAGAAAATATTCCGCCAACAAATTTGTCCGCCATGGGTTTGCAGTTGGATCGGTCCCGCAGGAACCAGTGGCAAGGCCCGATTCCAATAATTTTCCATGACCGCATGATCGACGACCAATTCTCCATTCAGCCAGATGCTTGTCCGCTGGCCGATTTGGACGATATGGAGTCGATTCCATTCGCCGAAAGGGCGATCCATGCGCTTCAGGGGCTCTTTGCCAGCGGTCCCCGGACTGTTATTCCACAGCCCCCCTGAGCCTTTGTCAGCTCCCAAATTCCATTTTCCTCCCGCTTCGGTCCAATCCCAGATTTGAATCTGCGGCGTAGCCTTGAGGTAAATTCCGCTGTCAGCCAGCGGTACCGTGCGATAGTCGATCCACAGTTCGAAGTCAGTGTAATCCTTGAGCGTCGTCAGGTAGGGGCCCTCCCCATCGTTGACGATCATGGCGATCTTTATTGCTTCGTCGGCAGGGTCCGGCTCGAACTCGACTCGCCAATACTTTTTCATCGCTACAGCGCCAGCGTCCAGCAAATTTTGACGTGCTGCCGGATCAAGCCGAGCGAGTTCTCGCGGGTCCTTGGTCTCAAGTGCCGTCCAACCGGTCAAATCTTCGCCATTAAACAGCGCGACAAATCCCGGAGGGGGTACGTTGTTTTCTTGCGACATGATCCTGCCGACATCACCGTAAATCAACAGAACTGCAACGAACAAAACGTAATACAACGATCTCTGCATACGGTATTTTTTCCCAGCGAAGTCAAACATTCGAAACGGACGCAGCGCGGTGGCTCGTCTCCCCAAGGCCCGAAAAGTTCAAACCAACCACTCGATCATTGTAACCCCAAATTCATCGGCTTAGGGCGGTCGACCAACGGTGCGAAATTTTGAGCTTATCCCAAAATCATCCGCAGGGGCAACGCCAAGCGTAAAGGAGGGGTCGTTTGACGATGGGCTGGCAAAACCGACTTGCGATCGGCATGGTCAGGCCTCGTCCGCCTTGGTACATTCCGGCCGTCCGCAGGTGAGACGCACTTACTTGCTGGTTCCACGTTGATGTCTTGAACGGCAACAGCGTGATATCGATCGCCGTTTGCGGTATTCCGATTTGCCGGCTCTGGTTTGAGCCTAGAGATTTTTATCGGCGCAGCGCGGGTGGGATAGCGCGATGTCAACGCTTTTAACGCCAGTGGCGATCTGGTCACGGATACATCGCAAGTGCTCGATCATCGCCGAAGTGGCTGGCAAAGGAACCTTCGGCTCGAAATCTTTGGGGACGAGATGAGCCAGCAAGACAGCAATCAGCTCGTCGAGCCCTTGTCGCTGCGTCGCCGATACGAAAATGCCTGCCGGACGGCGCGTGTCGGCTCGTGCAAGGTCCCGCTTGTTGAACACAATTAAATCGGGTTGCATTTGATCGAGAAACAATTGTTGTGTTTCCGTCCAAGGCTCTGACGCATCGAAGACGCCGATCAGGGCGTCAGCTTGGCGTATCTCGCGCTGCGTGAATTCCACGCCGATCCGTTCAATTTCCCCTGCGGCCTCGCGGATTCCGGCGGTATCGGACAGAGTGACAGGCCAACCGGAGAACACGGTTTGTTGACGCACAATATCGCGGGTTGTTCCTGGCAGAGCGGATACGATCGTTCGCTCGTATCCCAAGAGTGCATTGATCAAACTGCTTTTTCCCACATTCGGTCGACCACCCAACACGACGTTCCATGGCAATGTCAAATGCAAGCCGACTGTTGAGCGTCGCAAGACGGCATCGATTTGACGAATCGCTTCGTCGCGGCGTCCCCTGGTCAGCAGTTGATCGATTTGCGCTGGCCAGGTGGACCAGCAAGCTAGCTGGTCGAGTAAACATAACGCGGCCAAGCTGCTGGCGGCTTGTTGAAGGGCCTGCCGAATTTCCACCAACCAGAAATTTGGGCAAGTGCGAGTTTCATACTCTGAAGCGGGGACCTCTGAAGCGCCGGACGCGATCAGGCTGTCGGCAATTAGCCGTCGGCTGACAATGCCACCATGAGAATGGATCGAGCATTTTTCTTGGTCGTCGAAACTAAGGACGACGTCCTCGCCAGCGCCGCTGTTGTGGGTTTGCCAAAAACCATAGACCACAGAATTGGGGGCGCCGAGTTCGCGGCCTTGCCGCTTGGGCCTGAACCGTTGGCGAATAGCCTCAATCGCCTGACCGCCCCAGACGACAGTCGTCGCGATCGCACCGCGTCCGGAGGGTGTCACATGGCAGAAGAAGATCTCAGCAGTCATGCGTTCGTTTCGTTTGGGCTAAGTCAGCCAATCCTCGCAAAACCAAATCGTCAACGAAAATCCAAGATGGAGGGAACTCGGAAAGCAATTCGCGCATGCCACCTCCGGCGAGAATCACTTGGTGTGGGCCCGACGACATTTGGATGCGGTCGACGATGTGCCGGATAGCGCCGACTTGGGAATGGAAGACTCCGGCATGGATCGCGGTCGCTGTCGAATTGCCGATGACGAAATTCGGAAACTCGTCGAATTCGAGTTCAGGCAGGGCATCGGTGTTTTGCGCGAGGGCTTTCAGCGCGGTGCGAATCCCTGGGAAAATCAGGCCACCGAGGAACTTGTCGGTGGCCGACAGCACATCGATGGTGACGGCCGTTCCCGAATCGATCACGATCAGTGGGCCGCCGACTGGGCTGATATGTCGCGCTCCATAGCACGCCAGCAAGCGATCGGTGCCGACACGCTCCGGTTTCTGGACAAGCAGTTGCAGGGGAATGTCCCGAAATGTCACTTCGCGCCAGCGATCTGTGGGTCGATTTGTGGCAACCCATTGTTGCCATGCGTGGCAGCGAGCGCGGTTGACGCTGCAGACTAACCACGTGAGCGGTGCCTGGCCCAACTCGGGGATTTCCTGTGGCGTAACGACGACTTGCTGCGGAGCGAGCGATTCAGAGGGGTGCCGCGGCGGAGTAAACCGGGTCCATTTGGTGCGTTGATTGCCGATGTCTAGCAGCACGTACGATGCCATAGAAAAGATCTCAGAAGCTCCCTTAGTGTGACGTGGCAGCCTCGGCCTTGTGCAATTCGTTCCAGATACGTTCGATCAATTCGCGCAAGCCTTGTCCGGTTGCCGCGGAAATCATCAGGACATGCTTGCCCGTTTCTTGTTGGAGTTGGTCGCGAGTTTCGGCAGCATGGTTCAGTTCGCATTTGGTGACGACCAGAATTTCGGTGCGCTGGCCGAGTTCTTGGCGGTACTGCTCGAGTTCGTGGCGAATGCTCCGATAATTCGTCAGTGGTTCGCTGCCATCCATGGGGCATGGTTCGACAAGATGAACAAGGATTCCTGAGCGTTCGATATGTTTGAGGAAGTCATGCCCGAGGCCGACGCCGCGATGGGCGCCTTCGATCAAACCGGGGATATCCGCCAGGACGAAACTGCGATCTGGATCGACATAGACGATGCCGAGATTGGGGAATTTCGTGGTGAAGGGGTAATCGGCAATCTCTGGCTTGGCGCGGGTCAGGCGGCTGAGGAGTGTGCTCTTTCCGGCGTTGGGTTTGCCAATCAAGCCGACATCAGCGATCACTTTCAATTCGAGGATGAGTCTTTTTTTTTCGCCGGGTTGACCTGGGGTTGTTTGGCGAGGCGCTTGGTTGGTGGACGACTTGAAGTTCTGGTTCCCCTTGCCTCCTTGTCCACCCTGTGCGGCGACGACGCGATCCCCCGGCGTTTTGAGATCTTTGATGACCAGCATGTTGGCCGAGTCGATCACCAAGGTGCCGACCGGAACAGGAATGACGATGTCTTTGGCTGATCGCCCATGCTTGTTCGCTCCGGATCCATGGGCACCGTTTTCGGCTCGCCATTGCTTTTTGTGGGCCAGCATGACCAAACTGTTGACACCCGCCTGGGCTTCGAAAATGATACTGCCGCCGTTGCCGCCATCGCCGCCATCGGGGCCCCCTTTGGGCACGTATTTTTCGCGCCGAAAACTGAGACAGCCGTCCCCGCCGTTTCCGGCTTGAACATCCACTTCAACGCGATCGACAAACATGATCTGCCCAGCGACAGGGGATTAAAAAAAGACATAAAAAAAGGATGCCTCGCTGCCAGGCATCCTTCAACTTTATCAGCTTCCCGGATCGAACCGGAGCAATTGCATCAATCCAAGGCTCTCACCTATCAAGTGCGGACTGTTGCCTGCTCCGCTGCACATTCCTCCGGTTAGTTCGCTTCGGCAACGACGTTGATGCGGCGGCCGTCTTGGTCGAACATCACGATACCGTCAGTCAGTGCAAAAAGTGTGTAATCTCGGCCCTGACCGACATTGCGACCGGCTCGCCATTTAGTGCCGCGTTGCCGAGCGAGAATGTTGCCAGCGATGACGCGCTCACCGCCGAATTTTTTGATGCCCCGCCGTTGGCCGTTCGAATCGCGACCGTTGCGGCTGGAACCTTGACCTTTTTTATGTGCCATGAGCGCACGCTTTCCAATCAACTAGGGGTTTACGGAGTGGGCGAGCGGAAGCCCGAATCGACTAATTTGCCTGGGCTTTGTACCAAAACTCGTCAGCCGCAGGGCACACTAGACCTCGGTTCTCGCGAAAACCGTACGCTAACGCATACAGGCTAATCGTTTGGGGACAAAGCCGTAAAAACACCTCGATTTTAGCGGTACACCCAGAAGTAATCAAGGCTTCTCAGGAAACGGACTCCCTTCCCCTCTTTTTCCCAGTATTGGGGCACAAAGTGGACGTTGAGGGTGCGTTGGCCGCCATTGAAGGCGATGTCGAAAGTCCACTTTTTCCCAGGTACTCGCGTCGTCACTGCGGCTGATTCGTCCACCTCGAAATTCAGATTGGTCAGAGCCTCGACGATCGATTCTGGCAGCTTGCCGTCGGCCAGCGTTACCAAACCGGGGCAATCGAGTGTTTCCAGATCGACTGCCGCGTTGACATCCACTAAGGTGAACTCGCCGTCAATGGTCGGATTGGTCATCGTCACGTGAAATTGGGGGCCGGGCAGTTGATACCGCCGACAAATCTCGATTTGCTCGGTCGGCACATCAGTGAACGGAATCCCATAGATCACATTGTCCTTGGAGGGGAGATACGAGTCACCACTACGCCAGAAATTAAGCTTCAGGACCTTCCGTCGCAAGATTTGATTCGCCTCCGAATCGATATCGATGCGGTAGGCGTTGGTCAGTCCGGAGACATAAGTTGAAATGAAGTTCAGTCGCGGATGGACGTTTTCCCAGACGGCGATCCCCCAAATGCCTGGGTCGTCATCATTTACGGAAAGGGGGATTTCGACCGACTGGATTTCGAGTTGATCGTGCAATTTGAGGTTGGGGTCCTCACGGCGTTGGATCGCCTTGGCGACCTCCGGGAGATAGGAATCGAGGTAAGCGACTTGCTGCATTTCTCCGCCGGGTACATGCACCCAGCCCTCGAGAGAAAATAAAGGCCGGAATTTTTCGGGTCCAACTGCCGGGCGACCGTCTTCAATTTTGTCTCGCTGCAGTTCGTATTTGATGAATTCCTTTTCCAGTTGCTCCTTCACGACGTCGTAGCTCAGGGATTTGCCGAAATTGCGAATTCGGTAAACCATGTAATAGAAATGTTTGTTGACTTCGCTGCCGTCGGGGCGCCTGAACATAAGTTCGATCTGCCGCAGGCCGGTTGTGGCAAATTCGAGCCCCCATACGTTTCGGTAAAAGACGACTTGGCTGGCTTGGCCAAACAGCGTTTCAGAGCTGGGGGTGTAGTGTGGCGTATAGCGATTGATCTTCAAGCCGGGAATCGGCAACAGCGGCGTGAACGTGTCGGTCGGAACTAGTTTCGGAGGAATGACCGTCAAGATGCGATCGGCCAAGGGCTTGGGTTGCCCGTCAGATTGTCCCCGGATGGCGCTGGGGAATAACCCCACCAGCAGGACAGCAACCAGCCAAAGACAGTTGAGAGACTTTTTCATGTTATTTCACTTTCACCTAGTGCCGCCCCGACAGCGCGGGGAATCACCGCCGGCCGTACGTCCACCAATTCTTCGGTATTTGGGTGCGGCCGACTAACGGATTATTTCAAGTATAGTTAAAACGCGAAAAAAACGTCAACTTTTTACCAGTTCCCCGCTGTTCCTCAGTTCGAACCGAGCATTTTCGCCAGTAAGATCGCGCTCCTGAGACCTCTGTCACTCTTTAGATGGCCGCAAACATCGACATTTTTCGAACAGGATTTCGCCTTATTTGCCGAATTTGACGATTCTCCTTGGGGTTGCCCGCAAGGCAGAGATGACAATGCACTTGGTGTGGGAATATTGCCGGCGAACCGATCGCGGGGAGCAACCAACGCCGCGTCAAGAGACGCTGACCATCCTCGCTGCGTTCTCAAGACGCCGCGCGGTTGCGGAATCAGACAATCGGTGTACTGATGCATCGGCGATCTTTCAACGTGCTGGCCGCGCGAGCCGCAAAGACGCTTTGTCAATGGCCTGCGTGGCAGCTGAAAAGGCTACAATGAGCGCTTGATCGGTAACTGCCGACCATAAGGCGTTCGCCACCATGGCGACGCGTACCAAGCCATCGTCACGCCCGCGGAACAGCACGATGAATCTAAGGTCTTTAAACCCGATATCGTTTGTTCTGCGGCGAAGGATGATCTGGATTTTCCTCTGCGTGCTGACCACCATCATCACTCCAGTCGCTGCCCAGAATTTCGAGTTTGATCGCCAAGCGGTCTTCGAGGAAGTTTGCCGACTCGTGCAAGAACATTTTTTTAGCGAGGAATTGCTCGGGCCATCTTGGACTCTAGCTCAGGAATCGATGCGAGCGCGGGCGTTGCAAGCCGCAACGCATGAGGAATTCGCCGCAGCGATGCAAGAACTGCTGCGAATGCTGCGGACATCCCACACCCATTATTTCGCTGCGACCGATCCGCGCCGTGCGCAGATACTGGGGATTTTTCAAATGCTGTTGCCGCCGGATGAGCAGATCCTCTGTACCTACGATCAGATCGGGATTGATGTCGAGCAGGTCGATGAGAAGTTTTTCATCCGCAGCGTTTACGATGGGACACCAGCAGTCGCTGCTGGGCTGCTGTATGGTGACGAAATCGTGGCGGTCGACGGTCGGCCGTACCAAGCCATCGAGTCGTTCCGCGGCAAGCAAACGGTGAGGGTGGCAGTCCGACGCAAGCGAGGCGGTCCCCTCGTGGAACAGGTGATTTCCGTGCGGCAGTTCGATGGGAGAACGATGTTCGAAGACGCGCTGCGGGCGTCGGCTAAAATCCTTGACAGGCCGGACGGTCAACGAATCGGCTATGTACATGTATGGAGCTATGCTGGGGCCAAGTATCAAGAGTTGCTCCGCGAATCGCTGTTGTATGGCGATCTCCGATCGGCCGACGCTTTGGTGTTGGATTTGCGAGATGGTTGGGGGGGGGCGAGTTTGGAGTACCTGAATTTATTTCGGGAGCCGATCGCCATGCTGACTTCGCGTCCCCGCGAAGGTGACCAACTGAATTTCAGCGGCGTTTGGGGCAAACCGGTGGTGTTGTTGGTCAATCGACGTAGTACCAGCGGCAAGGAACTGTTTACTTACGGATTTAAAAAGTTGGGTCTTGGCCAGGTGGTGGGGGAAACGACGGCTGGGGCCGTGGTAGCAGGCCGCGGTTTTTTGCTTTCAAATCGCGACGTTCTCTATCTCGCGACGTCCGATGTGGAGGTCGATGGGCAGCGGTTGGAGGGAGTCGGCGTGGCCCCTGATATTGCGGTGGACCGTCCCCTCCCCTACGCGGCGGGTGCGGATCCGCAACTCGAGCGGGCTCTCGAAATATTGGCGAATCGTCACCGCGAGAATTAACGCGCGCAGCTTCCGTACCGTTCCGATAGCGGGACGAGAGGCTTTCGATGGCTGCAGGTTTCCAACTTGCCACCCCGTCGCAGGCGATCGACGTTCGCCATGCGCCCGATCGGATCGTACTGCTCTTGCCCTACCGTTAGCTAAAAGAATTCCACAAGATTGGTTGGCCGTTCATCATTGCAGGAATAAATCGGCGGAAGCAGTTTTTGGCGGC
Source organism: uncultured Pirellulaceae bacterium (assembly GCA_937941455.1). Lineage (GTDB taxonomy): Bacteria > Planctomycetota > Planctomycetia > Pirellulales > Pirellulaceae > BJ22. The sequence goes on from CALDHM010000027.1 coordinate 43,193, forward strand.
CGGTTATCCCGCGGTGCAGTTGCAGGAATTCCTGCCAGGGATCATCGATCAACTCACCGCGGCGCGTAAAAAATTCGGAATCTCGCGGCCTCTGTTGGAGCCAACGGTCGCGTAACGCGTAGCAACCCTTTCACCGGGTTCTGGTCGGCGAAAAGCAAAATCCAGCGTGGTCCAGCCTTCCGCCTTTGTCCAGCCTTGCGGTAAGGCCCACTGGTCGTTGGGGCTACTGCTGGATGCCTTGCAATTTTTTCAGCTCCGCAGCGATGGCTTCTAGTTCGGCTTGGGCAGCCGATTCAGCGGCCACGGCTTCGTCAAGCCGCCGTTTGAGGGTTGCCAATTCCGCCTCGATCGCCTCGCGCGCGGCCCCTTTCTCGTCCACGGTCGCTTGAGCTGCGGCCAACTGCTGCTCGAGAGTTTGCATCGTGTTGATGAATTGCAATTCCCCTTGCCAGCGTTCCACCAATTGCCGAGCAGCCGCAACGCCTGCCTGGAGTTCGTTAACCGACGCCGATTTGGACTCGGCGGCTGCCTTGATCGGCGCTAACTGCCCTTCCATGGTGGCTAGTTGCTGGTCGACTTCGGTGACTGCCGTCCTGTGCGTTGCCAAGCGTTCCGCGACTGTTTGCATTTCTTGTTCCGTGAGTGACGCTTGTTTGCCGAACTCGGCAAGTAACCCGTTCAGTTGCTCAACTCGCTGTCGGGCTTGTTGGAATTTTCCAGCCATGGTTTGCGCGGCAGCGGCTAATTCCGCGTCGTCTGGCGCGAGTGCCGCCACCGATTTGGTCTTGGCCGCGAGCTCTTGCAACTCATTCAACAAGCCAGACTTGGCTTCCAACTCCGTCCGCAATTGAGATTGCTCGGATAGTTTGATCTCCAGATTCTTTTTGGTGTCGGTCAGTAGTTTTTCGAGGTTAGCGATTTCACCCGTCAACGTCTGTTTTTTGACAAGCGCCTGATTGATGTTCTCTTGCAGGGAGTTCATTTGTGCCGTCAACTGCTCGAGTTCGGCGGCTGCGGGTTGATGTGCTGCGACCGCCGCATCGAGTTCAGCCTGGGCCTGTGCGAGCCGTTGTGTCAGGGAAGGCGGATTCAAGTTCAATTCTCCGACAATTGCTCCATCCTGGGCGCCGGCCACAAGCAGTTTGCCGGACCAATCTCCCGCCAGAATGCGAGCGGTTTCATGGCAATAGGCGACTTCAGTGCCGATGTCGGGCAGCGCGGTGAGTTGTTTCTGCAACTCGCCGTTTTGGTTCCACAGCTTGGCGACATGGTCGCGGCCGTTGGTCAATAAATTTCCGTCGCGCGTGAAGACTACTGCAGTAGCCCCCCCCGCATGAGCGCCCCAGTTCTTGATTTGCCCGCCGTTGACTATTTCCCACAAACGAATCGTGGCGTCCTCGCTGGCCGATGCCATCACATTGCTGTCGATTCTCCAGGAGATGGCATGGATTCGTCCCGTGTGGCCGCGCAATTCGAGGTAGTCATTGCCGGTGCCAGCTTCCCAGACATACATGTTTCCGGCGCGATCGCCCGAGGCCAGCAAAACACCGTCCGGGCTGAAGGCGACTGCAGTCACCCAGTCCGTATGCTTGTTGATTTCATAGGCCAGCGTCCCACTGCGGGTCGAGTAAACTCGGACCGTACGCGTGGGTCCCCCCAAGGCGATCCATTTGTAGTCGCTGCTGATATCAGCATCGAGGACCGTATCCAGTTCGTCGCCGACCTCGATCTCCCGTTTACCGGTTGCAATGTTCCAGACCACCACGCGTCCGCTGACGCCGTCCTGTCCTCCACCTGCCAACAGTAAACGCCCGTCGCGACTGAAGCGAACGACGTTGGCGATTCCCTCTGGGAACGGGAGCACGCCGATCAATTCCAGCGTTCCTGTGTGATACAACAAAACTTGCTTAGGTGCTGCCACCGCGGCCAGGGGCGCCCACGGACTGACATCCATCGCCGTTACGCATCCGGCCCGCGGTGCGAGATAGGCCGGTTCGAGCGGCAAGCGTGGTGGCAAGGCAATTGTTTCCGGACGAGTCGCGGCGTCGGCGGCGATGGCCAAGTCGAATTTCTTTTTCTTGATCTTGGCTTTGCTGGACTGATTCTCGAGGGCCCCCCCCACGATCCACTTCTCGATCAACTGAATTTCCGCATCGGGAATTTTTGTGTCTCCCGGCGGCATCGAGGGCTCTTCCTCGTGGGTGATCAAGGAAAACAGGTAACTGTCCTCGGGCGCGCCGGGATCGATCGATTCGCCTGAACTGCCGCCGAGCATGAGGGCCGTGAAGTTCGTGACATCGAGCCCGCCGCTTTTTTTGTCGGGGCTATGACAGGCCGCGCAGCGTTGCCGAAAAATCGGCTTGATGTGATCATCGAATGTGATTTTTTCAGAGGATTCGTCTTGAGCGACCAGCGGAGCGGCCGCCACATGGGCCGACAAAATCGCCAATCCCGCGATCGCGAAAAACCTCAAAGCACGAACCTTAACACGTGGAATCATTGCAGTAACCGACATTAGGAATGAAACTCTCGCGAGAACACAGCGAGCAGCGACGATGGGTTAGTGGTTGAACAAAAACTCTTGGCTATTCAAAACGGCCCAGAACATATCCTCCAAGGTGGTTTTGGGGTCAGCCCCTTCCCGGGCCAGTTCATCAGCTAATACTTGCCGTTCCTGTTCGGTTGGAAATCGCGACAGGGAACGAAGATAAATTTCTGTCAACACCTCGTCCGGTGTTTTTCCTGCACTGAGGAACTTGCCCACCAGATTGCCCTGCAGGATTTTGGCATGCACCGCATCGCCGTTGATCAGATGCAGAGCTTGGGACAGATTCGGCTCCATTTTCACTTCGCAGGAACAAACGGTTTCCCGCGAAGCCCGGCCGAACGTTGTCAAGAAATAAGTTGAAGTATTACCATCGGCGATTTGCGTCGCACGGGCACCGACAGGTAGTCCTCGGAATTTGTTTTCTGTTTCGGTGATCCCGCTGATCACATCCAGCAACACTTCGGCCCGCATGCGGCGGAGGGTAGCGTGCGAAAAGTTCGTTTGATCGGTTTCATTCGTGTCGTTGACTGCGGTGCTCAACTGGTAAATCCGCGAATTGCAAATGTCACGGACGAGCTTTTTGAAATCAAAATCGTATTCGGCGAATTTTTCGCCGAGCGTTCGCAGGAGTTCGGCGTTGGATGGTGGATTGCTGACGCGCACGTCATCGACCTCGTGCACCAGTCCGCGGCCGAAAAAGTGAGCCCACACGATATTCGCCAAATTTTCGCGGAACATCGTGTTATCCTTCGAGGTCAGCCATTCGGCAACCACGACGCGTCGATCGCGGCCCTTCAGATCCGGCTGCTCGCCGCCGAGGAACTTGGGGGGCATTGCCTGTTTGGTCACAGGATGCACGACCTCACCGCCGCCGCTATTGAAAACGATCTGCTCCCGCGGATCGGAGCTCGGCTTGCGGCCGATTTGGGAAAAGAATGCCGCGAATTGATAATAGTCGTTCATCGTCCAGCGATCGAAGGGATGATTGTGGCATTGAGCGCACTGGATGCGAGTACCCAAAAACACCTGTGCGACATTTTCCGCAACCTTGAGGGTGTCCCGCTCAGTTTGGAAAAAGTTAGTGGCCGCATTCGAAAACGTCCCCCCTTCGGAGCCGAGCAAGCGGCGGATCATTTCATCGACCGGCACGTCGTTGGCGATTTGTTGCTGAAGCCAAGTGTAGTACAGCAACGTCGCCTTGTAACTCACTTCATTGCTCGAACGAATCTGCAAGAGTTCAGACCATTTCATCACCCACATTTCGACGAACTCTTTACGTTCAAGCAGTTCGTCGATGACACGGGCTCGTTTGTCCGGAGAATCGTCCGCCAGGAACGCTGTGAGCTCCGCCGATGTCGGCGTCGAACCACAAATGTCGATGGTCACGCGGCGGAGAAAGGTTTCGTCGCTGCAGACGTCCGATGGAATTATCCGCAGCTTATTGAGCTTGTCGTAGACCAGCGTATCGATGTAATTATTGGCGGGCGGGTTGGGCCAGGTAAAATCGATATCCTTGGGGAGCACGATGAACGGAACCCCTTCGGTAAAGGTTCCATAACGAGCCATCACGAAGGCCTCGCCCCGATTCTTTGCGGTGACCAAGCCGCTTTGATCAACCACGGCCGAGTTGTCGTTGCTGGTCATGAAGTACGATAGGCTCGTCACGTCCCGATCGGTGCCGTCGGAGAATTTGGCCCGGACACTTAATTGTTGTGTCGAGTCGGCTCCGTTTAGCACCCCCCCCTTGGGGAAAATCTCCACGGCCACCACCTCCGGAACAGGACCCGGATCGGCCGGCGCGCCGGAGTGCAGCCACCGCAGAATCGTTTGATAGGCTTCGCTATCGCGCGACATCAGCACGCCACCTGTGTGCGATACTCCGCCGGTTGATTTGGTAACCAACAAACATTCCTCGGGAGTCGCCAGATTGATCCGCCGTCCCAACATTTCACGAGTAAGCCGGTGATAATCCCCGTTGGGATCGAATCCGTACAGGCTGAGGTGAAATCCATCCTTGCCGCGGGCCGCGCCGTGGCAACTGCCGGAGTTGCAGCCATTTTTCGAGAAGATCGGCATCACGTCGTTTTTGAAGCTGATCGGCAGGTCGCGGCTCGCGCCGCCGACCACAATCTCAATGTCTTGGCTGAACTCGCCGTGACTCACGCGGAGCGTAGTGGTTCCATCAGCTACCGGATAGATCGTATTTCCCGAAACGCGAGCGATGGCCGGATCGGCCAGTTGATAAGTGGCGTCGTTTGTGACGTCCTGCGTGACGCCGTGGGACCATTCGATCTGGACCACGATCGATTGCCGATCGCGCATGTCGGTCAACGAAATTTGTGCAGGCTGGACCTCCAAGGCAGCGATGCGCGGACTGGATGCTGCGGAAGGTACCTCCGTGGGGGAGGGACTGACCTGGGCCACGTTATCCTGATCCTGTTGCGCCGGGGTCGTCGCGGCGGCATCCTGGCAGTCGAGACCAAAGGCCGAGCCAACGCATGCCAACAAAAGTAACAGTCCGCTCAATAACAACGCGTGCGAGCAGGCACTAAATCGCTTGAGCAGGTGGATCGCAGTCGACTTCATCGCTAAATCTCGCATTGTGGTAATAGTGTCAAAACTCCAAGTCATCAGAGTTCGCGCCCTCGACTTTGTGCCAAAACTGGTCAACCGCATGGCGCTACTCCGCAGTTCGCGAGAACCGGTCGCCAACGCGTTCCGGTCAATCGTTTGGGGACAACGCCTAGTCATGAGTGCCATTTCCTCCGGAATTTTTGGCTCGTTGCCTTAATTGTTCGAGCCGAGATAGCGGCGCGGGTGGAGGCGGCGCCGCAGGAGTCTCAGCAGCTGCAGGAGCCGGCGCGGGTGTTGCCTCAACGGGGGCCGGTGGGGGCTTGCTGACCTGCAACTCCGTCCGCCCGGTATTGATGATGATTTCTTCGTCAGCAATCGGGAGGTAGACCTGACAGAACAGCGATTTGTGCGCGCCGATCGGAGTTTCAGCCGTTGTTGGCAACGAGATCACGAGCTCCGTTGTGTCTTTCGTCAGTTTGATGGGCTCGGCGCTCACGTGCGGCGGTAGTCCGATGATCTGCAACCGCGCTTCGCCCTCGAAGGGCGTTACCTGCTCGATAGCGGCGACGAGTTGTGCCGTTTGGCCTTGGTCGCAACCCGCTCTGGGTATTTCGATTTTCACATACGGTTCGGCAATCACCAGTTCGGCCAATTGGCTGGACACCCACAACGGGCCGCCATCGACATCCGCATAGCCGATAACGTAGATCGGCCAGGTCCCAAGCTGAGCACTGCCGTTGGCATTCAACGGGTAGACGATTTCGGATTGCTCGGGAGGACAGGTGATTTGATTCGTGCGACCAACCCCAGGTGGCACAAAGGGAAATTGAATATGCACTGGCGCGGTGAAACCCTCGTCGCGCCTTACGGCGATTTTGACGTTGTAGATTCCGTCGCGGACCAGCGGTGCCTTGGGGGCGATGATTTCGAGGCGGAAGGGGGCTGCTTCAGTGACGGCGATGGCCAGACGATCGACCGTGCAGCCGTAGTACAGTGCATTGTTCGGCTCACCAAGGGCAAAGTCTGCCAGGTTCGTAAAGCGGCCGATCAAGGATTGATTTTCGCCAAGGAGTTGAGCGCGGAAGTCCACGAGTGAGCCTTGCAGTTCCGCCTCGGGGCTGGCCTCGAAGACCACGGGCATGGAACTCAAATTCGCCAGCATCGGGTAGGCGGTCATAGCGACGCCCGGCGGTAGATTTTCTTCGATCAGTTTGAGTTCGCCCCCGATATTTTCCCGGGTGGCGTTGATCAAGGTGCCAAACCGATTTCCGCGCGGGACGCAGATCGTCTGTCGCAACTGGCTATAACGGTCGACACGGGGAATCGAGATGCTGAGTGCGGGGGTCACGGCATTGATCTCCAAGCGATAGACGAAATCGTCTCGCCCACGTCGCAAGTGATCGTAAATTCGCACATAGTAGTCGCCGTCCTCCGGGACTTGGAATCGCAGGTAAGCGTCGGGACCGCGCGAATCGTCGTTTCCTACCAGGTGGCTTTTGTCGGAAGCCTTGAAAATGTTCATCACGGGATCCAGTCCTGAACCGATCCGCCGCGCGAAACACTCGAATTCCCAAACTTGTCCCTGTTTGGCCGTGAACAAGTAATAATCGAATTCGTTTGGTTGGCTGACAACGCCGTTGATTGCGACCGGGAGTTCGAGTTTCGGCTCGCTAACCCAAGTATTGTTTCCCGAAGTTTCCAAGTGATTGGGGAGGTCGTTCAATCGGAACGGGATTGCCGAAGGGACCGTTCCAGCAACCGTTTCGAGTGACAAACCAGGGCGAAACCCAAGCGCGGCGGGGGTCTGCAACCGCAACGGCAAGGCCCCCCCCGCATCGCCGAGCAGCGTCACGTCCAACTCTTGGCCCAGCGGACCTCCTGCCGGAAAAATCGCGGTCGGCCGTGGAAAATTTCCGACATGCAACAGATAACGACAATTGCCGTTCCCGCCGTAGGAGGCTTCGCGAATCATGATCGTGTACACGCCATCGGCGGGAGCGACAATCGAGACGAAGGGGTCTTGGTTGAACATGGTCGTGTCGTCGCAAACGGCTAGTTCGAAACGGTCTTCGTTCAGGATCGCGATTGAAGCGTCGAACAAGAATCCGAGGCGAATCGCGTGGACCTCGACCGAGATCCGTTCACCTTGTTTTGCCTGCACGGCGAAGTAATCAACATCTTCGTTGTCGATCGTACCACGTACGGTTACATTCGGCTCGATTGCTTGCGGTTGGGAGATCGTGGAATTCGGTTCGACTTCATCGACGTGGGGAAGATGTCCGATGAAGACGGTTCGAAAATCCGAAATGCCCCGCGGCGTGCGGACCTGCAGAACATGTTCTCCCAGTCGGCAATCGTTGGCGATATCGACGACGACGTCGACTTGATTGGCGTCGACAGGCTTGATCTCGATGACTGAGATGCCCGCGTCGTAGCACAAGATCTGTTGCGCGTTACCGATTCGTTCGCCGATAAACCGCAGGGTATGTTGCTGACCACGCTGAACACCGCGTGGCAAAATCAAGTTCAACCGCGGCGTGTTCGCCCAGACCAGACTCACATCACCCAGCAAGACCAACCAGCCTGCGACGATTGACAATAGCAGGGCCAGTCGCGACCGTTCGGTCGCCAGCCGCTTGGCAGTTCCAAGATGAGCGTTCATAGGGAATCCACGGGAAAACAGAAAAGCTCGCAGCACGACGAGCAGCCCCCGCATCGCCCGCGAACTGAGATCGCCTCGGGACGAGGCGCAGGAGCTGCGCAGAATTGATCCCGATTAAGCAATGAGTGGTGTGACGACTTTACCACCGTCGACGATTTCGATCGGTCGGTTTCCGGGAGCCATCAGTTCCTTGTCGGCGACGATCCCGAGTTGATGATAGATGGTGGTCGCCCAATCCTCGACCTTCAGCGGGTTTTGATCGGGTTCGCTGGCGGTCGCATCGGATGATCCCCACACGAGACCGCGCTTCAGTCCACCCCCGGCCATCGCGATGCTGAAAACCTTGGGCCAATGGTCGCGTCCCGCCGTGCCGTTGATCTTCGGGGTCCGGCCGAATTCGGTGGCGACGCAGACCAGGGTCGAATCGAGCAAGCCGCGCGAGTCCAGGTCGTTGATGAGCGTCGCAAACCCTTGGTCGAAGGCCGGCAATTGGTTTTTCGTGTTGCCGTCGATGTTGTCGTGGAAATCCCAGCCGCCGTAGGTCAGGGTTACAAAGCGGACCCCTGCCTCGATCAATCGCCGAGCCAGCAACATGCGGGCCCCCGCCGTGTTGCGACCGTAGGCATCGCGAAGGGCATCGGGCTCCTTCGAAATATCGAATGCCTCGCGAGCCTTCTCAGAGCTGATCAAACCGTAAGCTCTCTGATAGAAGGTGTCGACCGCATCGAGAGCATCCGATTTTTCTTTGTTGCGAAAATGCTCATTGACCACGTCGAGCAGTCGCCGCCGCCGCGTGAAACGAGTTTCATCCACGCCAGCCGGCAGACTCAAGTCCTGCACACGATAATTTCCATTAGCCGGATCGGCATTCAGGCTGAAGCCCGCATAAGAACTCGAGAGATAGCCGGTCCCGGCGTAGGGATTTGGCAGGTTGGGGATGAGCACGTAGGGAGGCAAGTTATTGCGCGGTCCGAATTCATGGGCGACGACGCTCCCCATCGACGGATATTGCAAAGCGGGACTCGGGCGATAACCTGTGAACATGTTGTGGGTGCCGCGTTCGTGAGCCGCCTCGCCGTGCGTCATTGATCGGCATATCACCAATTTGTCGGCGACCTGCGCCGTCTGCCGCAGCATTTCGTTGAATCGCACCCCAGGGAGTTTGGTCTCGATGCTCCCGGATGCTCCACGATACTCCAGCGGCGAATAGGGTTTCGGGTCGAAGGACTCTTGGTGAGCCATCCCGCCGGGCAAGAAAATATAGATTACGCTTTTCGCGGGTCCTTCCTTCGAAACGTAGTTCTTCTGGTCGGCACGCAAACTTTGCAAGCGAAAGAAGTTGCAGAGCGTCAGCCCGCCGATGGCACCCACCGTCAGCACGTTTCGCCGGCTCAGTACATGATCCGTACAATTCATTTCCAGTTCTCCGTGATCAAATAAGTAAACCACTAACGCTCGCAACGCGAACTCGCCACCGCGACTTTGGTCCCGAGTTGGCGGCCCCTCCTCTTCGATCCGTCCCTGGTCACCCCAAGTTGCCTGACCCACTTGGCCAAGGCGGAGAGCCTACCGCAGCCTCATTCCCATGCGAAACCCGCTTAGGGCTAACGCCGGAAGACAGGGCGATCGCTTCCAACTTGCTCAACCGCTGCTTCGGAAAAATTCGAAGCCGGCGTTGGGCAGGCAAACAAGTGTTTCGCTACCGCCGAAAAATCCCTGATCGTTGTCGTTTTATTTTTCCCGCTGATCGATTGTGCTCTTAGCACCTGAGGTACTGTTTGGCCAACAATTTCGGAACGGGGATCCCAGCCACGATTGCCAAGGACGGTTGTTACCGTCGAAGCGTGGACGAGAAAGGCGCCTCGAAGGCGTTTAGGAATGGCAGGAGTTGGTTTGGCAACGTCGCTGCCACCTTTTCCCAACGCCCATTCTTCAGGGACTTTCGATACCATTAATTATTGTAACACAGGAAACCAAGGGCCCTGTCCATCAGTGGGGCAATCCAACCAGGTTGGCCGGATTTCTGCCGATTTTCGATTCCAGTCTTTAAGCGGCGAATTCCGAAGTTTCTCGAAAAAACGGCCAAAAAATCCTTTAGCGTCCTTGAAAATAGGCAATCAGGGCAAGGCAAATAAGCCAAGCGGCGAGAAGCGCCGCAAACAGGTAAAAGCCGATCCGGGATAGGCGTTGGTCCTTTGTCATGAAAATGTAAACCTTGTGGAAGCTACTGACCAAGGTTGGGCAGCCCGATAAACCAAGAAGACCGATCAGCCTCGCCCTGCACTTTCAGCATGCCTCACCAATCAGGGTACTTCGATCGCCAGGGCCTTCAACACAGCTTCGACTTTTTCCTCGGTTCGCGAGCCAAGATAAACCGGCGCGGCGACCCCCGCCACTTTGAGAAACCCCGGCGTGTCCCCCAACTTTAAGGCTCCGGGTAAAAAGTCGGCATCGCGAAGGGATTCGACTCCCTCGAAGCTGTACTCCTGTTCGATCAACAACTGATCAACTTTGCGCTCGGCTGCCGCTGCCGCCACGATCGCTGCCGCCGGCGATCCGTCCCAGACCACAAGCTGAATTCGACCATCAGGCGGCAATTCTTCCTGGTCAAGTAACCAGGCCAGCGCTCGAGCACCCTGCGCCACCCGAGGACGATTGTAGCCAAAGGTGTATCCGGCGGCCTCACGGCCGTTTTCAACCAGTTGATTGGCCACGCGCCAACCCTGGCCGTTGATCACCACCGTAGTTGACGAGGCCTTCATGATAGGCGTAAGGCTTCGGTCCGCAAGCCATCCCGACGGGTCGTCGGTAATGACACAAGTGAAACGGCGTGTTTGTTCCGAATCCTTAGTCGTAATTCGCACGATCTCGATGCCCGTGGTGTCCGTTCGATTGCCGATCACTTGCCGGCGTGCCGTGAGGTCGGCATCACCCCAGACGGGCGAAGAAAAAGGCTCGTCGATAACGATCCGCAGTGCATCGTCCGCCGCACCGTGAGGCAGGTCGCTCAACAGACTTCGCACCGCGCGTTGAACCTCCTCTGGCTGTTGGTCGATTAACGCTTGAACCTTGGCCGCTTGATCCTGCCGCCAATGGGTTGTTACTTGATGTTCAATCTCGATTCCTGCTGGCGGGTGTGGATGTTGATCATTCCAGACACTCAATTCGCTCGGCTCCAAAAAACGAATCGGCCGTTCCCGCAGCGGCGAGTCATCGGGAATTTCGCCGCGATGAACCTGATCGAGCGACAATCCCTGTGGATTGGCTCCCAACCGCAAGTGCCGATCGAACCACGCATACATCACGCGGCGAGCTACCTGGTTGTAACCGTGGGGAAAGGTCAAGGACGGAGAAAGAAACGTATGGTCGGACGCATCCACCAGGCGATACAAGGCCTGCAGCTCAGGCATCCCATCCGCCGGCATGGTTTTGGTCCAGTCATTCGCGGCCGACAAAGCCACGGGGCGCGGAGCAGCCAGTGCGGTGATTTCCACGTTCCCCGTAACGGTACGGAGATGGCAGCAATTTTCGCAAACGCAGCCTCCTTGCATGCCCGTCGAAACCATGGCTGCCGGAAATGCGGCCGTGACGCGCGGGTCGATCGCGGTCAAAATAAACGTTTGTGTGCCCCCCCCACTACAGCCCGTGACCCCGATCCGTGTCGGATCGACTTCCGGGAGTGAGCTCAAAAAATCGAGGGCGCGTATCGAATTCCAGGTTTGCAAACCCATAATCGACTGTAAGTGCAGTTCGGCCCGCGGGCTAAAAAAGGCATAGGCAGAGGGAGCGTTCTGCCCTTCACGTTGCTTGGCGAAGCCGTGGGCGACTTTAAAAGGAATCTGTTGGCTGTCCGCGTAGCCGATCATGTCGTAATGGAAGACGGTGCATCCCATCCGAGCTAAATGGGCGCAATGGGCTTGCAGGGGACTCCGCGCGTTCGGCTCGAGCCTTTCTTCTCCCGCCGCGATCATCCGCGCGACCTCTGGCGGTGCGTTGTCCGTGAACCGACCGTTTCGAAAATGTCCATAAGGTGTCAGAACACCCGGACCCGGCGCCGCGCGGTTGCTTGGCCGATACAAGTTTCCCGTCACGAAAAAGCCGGGAAAACTTTCGAAGTAAACTCGGCTAACGCGGTAATCGCCCAGGTCGATCGCACCATGCTCGACCGCGTGCAGGGGCGTTTTGTCCGGCAGGGGCCACAGTCCGAGACTTACCTGTAAATGAAATCGAAGCGCTTCCGCGCGGTCACGCCAAATCTCGACCGAGCCAGGAACGGCGAACGGAAAATGAGAATCTAAGCTTCGCAACGCTCCTACCTCTTGTGCCGGGCAGATGAACCCGACGCCGAGCGTCCAACACGCGATCACTCCAGCCCACGCGAGCCCGGCGAATGCTTTCACAACTTGTCGATTGGTTGACATTCGGATAACCCTTTGCAATAGCCCGCTGAAAACGGCCAGTCGACAGCCGCTCCGCAGAGCAAGTGTTATCCTAGCATACCTGAGCAGGGGGCATTTAAGTCAGAGATAACGTTGACGAGGTCCGCCCGACTACTCTCGGACGATGGCCGCGTTTTGGCTACAATGTGCGGCACCACACCGAGTCAATTATCGCACGGAGGCCCGCATGGAGGTCATCAGTCTGCAATCGGGGAGCAGCGGCAACTGCTTCTTCATCCGCTCGCAATCGGTTCAATTACTGATCGATGCCGGCATCAGCGGCGCCACCGCGGAAAACCGGTTGCGCGATTGCGGCTTCGAGATCCGCAAGTCCACGGCGCTGCTCATCACGCATGACCATCGCGATCACGCTCAAAACATGGGGGTCTTCCATCGAAAGTATCGGTTGCCGATCTACATTACCGGCAAAACGTACCAAGCGGCTCGACGCAGTTGCAATCTCGGCAAGGTCGAAAAACTGAATTGGTTCACGGCAGGAGACACACTGACGTTCCAACATGTATCGGTTCATACGATTCCCACACCGCACGACGGTGTCGACGGCGTCGCCTTCGTCATCGATGACGGACGACGTCGGGTCGGGATTCTGTCCGATTTGGGACACGCCTTCGACGGTCTGCGCGACGTGCTGCGTTCGCTCGATGCCGTGGTGATCGAAAGCAACTACGACGATGAGCTGTTGGAAAACGGCCCATATCCTGAAGGGCTCAAGGCTCGCATTCGCGGCCCGCAAGGTCATTTGTCCAATCGCGAGGCTGCTCAACTGGTATGCGAGGGGATCGAGCGTTTGCAATGGGCCTGCCTATGTCATTTGTCCGGGGAGAACAACTTTCCCGAGTTAGCGGAGACGACCCATCGCGCCTTCGTTGGCCCCCACTTTCCGGTCCATGTTGCCCCGCGCTATGACGCCACCCAGGTACTCAAGGTCCACTAACATGAAAACGCGATCGTTCGCTGGAATTCGAGATGTTTCCGAAGTCGGTTTGGGGACCTGGCAACTCGGTGGAACCGAGTGGGGCGATGTCCCCGATGAGGCAGCCCTAGATATCCTTCATCGCGCGGCGGACTGCGGAGTAACGTTCATCGATACCGCAGATATTTACGGCCAAGGACGTAGCGAATCCTTAATCGGCCGGTTCCTCAAGTCACGTACCGATGCCGACCGTTTTTTCATCGCCACCAAATTAGGTCGCGGGAAAACACCGGGATGGCCTGCCAATTTCGAGCCTCCTGCCATTCGCCGGCATGTCGAGGACTCCTTGCGACGATTGGGGGTCGAGACCATCGACTTGATCCAAACGCATTGCATTCCGCCGGCGGTCACCAGGGAGAACTCGTTTTGGGAGCCGCTTCGTCAACTGCAGCGAGCAGGGAAAATCAGGGCCTTCGGCGCATCGGTCGAATCTGCTGCCGAAGCGATCGATTGCCTGAAGATCGAGGGGCTAGTTTCGCTGCAAATCATTTTCAATATCTTCCGGCAGCGTCCCATCGAGGCATTCTTTGATGTGACGAAACGCCAACAAGTCGCGCTGATCGTCCGCCTTCCCTTGGCCAGCGGCCTGCTCAGCGGCCGGATGCAGTCGGACACTCGCTTTGCCGCGACAGACCACCGCTCGTTCAATCGCGACGGTCAAGCGTTCAACGTGGGCGAGACCTTCGCGGGGCTGCCGTTTGAAAAAGGGATCGAGCTGGTCGACCAGCTGCGGCCCTTGGTGCCTCCGGGCGTCGCGATGGCGACATGGGCCTTGCGCTGGTGTCTGGATTTCGATGCCGTTACCACGGTGATTCCCGGCGCAACTCGCGCCGACCAGGTCGTCAGCAATGCCCAAGCCAGCGAGCTACCTCCGCTGACGCAAGAAACCCATCAACTGCTAAAGCAGTTTTATCTCGACAAGGTCCATCCGCTGATCCGCGGCGTGTATTAGCCTTTGTTCCAATCCCCCACGGCCTCCGCAATCCAGCGGGCGCAGCGAATGAGCCCGCGGTTCCCGTAAAAACGGTGTAGTAATAGTTCCGGCTGTTCAATGGGGAGCAAGCTCTTTTCGGGCAGCGACGGTTTCGGTCGATGCTGCCAGATTTCGTTGGTTGAAAGTAGCGAGCGTAGCCATCGTCACCAGTCGGTGGGTTCCCGGAATCGTCCACGCTCCGGCGAGCGAAGCTTCGAAAAAGTAGCGATGTCCGACTTGGCTTGAGGTCCATCAGTTGGTAACGGTTTTGTTCGGACTTGCCGTGGACGAGCACATGGACTGCCGAGGGCCTGGATTCGCAAGCCTCGAAGTTGCCCTTGCGTGATGATGCGGGCCGAATTCGGCTATTCGAGCAGACCGGTGTAATTCCGCATAACGAGATGGCTATCGATTTTTTGCACCAAGTCGAACGCCACACTCACGGCGATGAGCAAACCGGTTCCGCCATAAAAGTTGGCAAGGTTGAAATCGACGTTGAACCAAGTGGTAATCAAAGTTGGCACGATCGCCACAACGGCCAAAAAGGCCGCGCCGACGAACGTGATTCGCTCCATCACCGCCTCCAGGTAATCAGCGGTCCGTTTGCCAGGTCGATAACCTTGGATGAACGTATTGTTGTCCTTGAAATTCTGAGAAATTTCTTGGGGGTTGAAGGAAATGGCCGTCCAGAAGTAGCAGAAGAAGAAGATGAGCAAAATGTAGGCGACGTTGTAGAACATCGAAGCCGGGTCGGTAAAGACTTGGTTCACATTTTGCAGAAACCGTCCGAGGGCATTGTCACCCAACACGCGAGACAAGGGTTCCAACAAGAATGTCGGCAACATCAACAAACTGCTGGCGAAAATGATGGGCATCACGCCGGCTTGGTTGATTTTTAGGGGCAGATATTGGCGCGTGCCGCCGTAGACCTTGCGCCCCCGCACGTGCTTCGCGCTCTGCGTGGGGATTCGCCGCTGGGCCATCGTGATGAACACGACTGCGACAACCACCGCGATGAAAATCGTGACGAGCATGACGAGTTTTTCAATGCCGTCGCCGTTGATGCCAGTGAGGGTTGGTTGGAATTTGACCAAGAACGAACGGAGTGCCTCGGGCATAGCCGCCACGATCCCGGCCATGATCAGCAAGCTAATGCCGTTGCCGATACCATACTCGTCAATTTGTTCGCCGAGCCACATCAAAAACAGGCTGCCGCAGGTCATGATGAGGACCGAGACGAGTTGCCATGCGAATGTTAGGTTTCCGGCATCATTTTCGAAGATTCGCGCGGTCAAATTCGCTTCGGGGTTTCCACCTGCCATGATGACGACGCGCAAAAACACCCAACTTTGGAACAAGCAGAGAACCACCGTCAGATAACGCGTGTATTCATTAATTTTTTTCCGCCCGGCTTCACCTTCCTTACGGAGTTCCATCAGCGGTTTATAAATCGTGCCTAACAGTTGCAGAATGATGGATGCGGTGATGTAAGGCATGATCCCCAAGCCGAAGATCGTGACTTGGTTCAAACGACTGGCGCTGAAGACCGACACGCGGGCGAGCAAATTTCCAAACCCTGTACTCATATCACGGGCGTATTGGGAGACCTGCTCATGATCGACGATTGGGAGCGGGATTTGCCATCCGACTCGATAGACGGCCAGCAGGAAAAGAGTCAGGAAAATTTTTTTTCGCAATTCGCGAATCGTAAAGATTACTCGGAGTTTTTCAAGCATAGTCCTGGTCCTGTTCGTTCCTGCGAGTGGGCTGGTCGACCAAGTTGTCGAATGCAACGCTGATTCGAATCGGAATAGTGTCACCGAATCGATAGCTCATCGCAATCCCAATTTGGGAGCATGCCACCTGCACGCATCTAGCCGATCGTCCCCCGCATGAGCCTGGATGGAAGGGTTTCGAAATTCGGGGATCGCGATCCACCGCGGCTACTTGTTTTTGTCGCTCTTGCCAGCCATCTTGTTCTTGACGACTGGTTGGGGCATCGGCAGTTCAATGATCGTGGCTCCTGCAGCTTCCAATTTCTTGCGAGCGCTTGCCGAAAATCGGTGGGCCTGGACCGTGACCTTTTTGGTCAACTCGCCAGAGCCGAGAATTTTGAGGACATCGTAGCGATATTTGGCTAAACCCCGCTCGCGTAAGGTTTGGCAGTTGACTTCCTCGCCATTTTCGAAATTTTCTTGGATATCTCGCAGGTTTACCTCGCCGATACGATAGGCAAACTTCGCGTTGTTGAATCCTCGTTTGGGCAGGCGGCGATAAAGGGGCATCGTACCACCTTGGAACACCAGGCTGATCTTGCCGTTATGTTGATATTCGCCTTTGTGGCCGCGTCCGGCGGTTTTGCCTTGACCGCTACCGATGCCTCGTCCGAGCCGTTTGGTCGGCTTGTATCCGACGATTCCCTGGTTGACATCGTTGATTTTCATAGTTCGACACCTCGCAGTCGTTTTACGTCGTCTTGAGTTCTCAAATCCTGTAAGGCTGCAATGGTCGCCTTGACCAAAGTTACCGGGTTGGTGCTCCCGAAGCTTTTGGTGAGGATGTTTTTGATCCCTGCCGCCTCGCAAACTGCGCGGACTGCGGAGCCGGCGATGACCCCTGTACCAGGACCTGCTGGAATCAACTTGACCATGGCCGCCCCGCAGCGTCCGGTGACCATGTGGGGGATGGTGTCGTTGACAATCGAGACAGCGACCAGGGTTCGCAGGGCCTGTTTGGTGGCCTTGTCGACGCAAGGTGGGACTTCGTTAGCCTTGCCATAACCCCAGCCGACCTTGCCTTTGCCGTCGCCGGCGACGACCAAGGCAGCGAAGCTGAAGCGGCGACCACCCTTAACCACGGTAGCGCAGCGTTTGACCTTCACGGTCCGTTCAATCGTTTGACTTTGACTTTCGCTCGACACGTTGATAGTTCCTGAAAAGACCTAGAATTCCAAACCTGCTTCCCGCGCCGCGGCCGCCAGTTGAGCGACTCGTCCATGGTATTTGAAGCGTCCCCGATCGAACTTGACTTGCGTGATGCCAGCCGCTTTGGCCTTCTCCGCGATCAATTGCCCGATCAATTTGGCCGCTTCGCAATTTCCGCCGTGCTTGATTTTGCCGCGAACGTCTTTGTCGCGGGTGCTGGCCGAAACCAGTGTTTTTCCCTGCACATCATCGATCAGTTGGCAGTACACGTGGCTGCTGCTGCGGAAGATCGACAAGCGGGGCCGATCGCTAACGGCTCGCAAATGGTTGCGCACGCGGTTGTTACGGCGCCAGCGTTGTTGATTGACTAATTTCTGTTTTCTCACGTTTTCGACCTTTGCCAATGAATTGACAATTTGATGGTTCTTTGTGGTGGCGAATTCTAAGCTTTGGCTGCCTTGCCCGGTTTGAGCTTGACATGCTCACCCACGTAGCGGATCCCTTTTCCTTTGTAAGGTTCGGGCTTGCGGAGTGCCCGGATCTGGGCCGCGAATTGGCCGACCAATTGTTTGTCGCAACCGCTGATGTTGATGTGGGTCTGATCGGGGCAAGTCACCGTCAAGCCCTCGGGAATGTCTCGCTTCAACTCGTTCGCCAGACCGACGCGCATCGATAGTTTTTTGCCGGCCAGGCTGCAAACGTATCCAACCCCTTGGAGTTCCAATTTCTTTTCGTAGCCGTTTTTGACACCCTCGATCATGTTTTTGACCAGTGCCCGGTACAGCCCATGCAGCGACTTCGATTGCCGCTCATCGTCCCGGCGGCTAACCTGCACGGATTTGGTGGCCTCATCGACCGTGATCTGCACGCGCGGATCGAAGGTCTGGCTCAGTTTTCCTTTCGGGCCTTCGACTTGGATAGTGTTTCCCGAGATCGTTACCTTGACGCCATCCAAGATGGGTACAGGAATTTTTCCGATTCGCGACATGATACCGTTCTCTTCTGAAATCTTGCCTAAATTTTGCTTGGAACTATTGCTGGGACTTGCCGTTGGTTTTAGTGATTCGAGCCACTACCAGATTTCGCAGATGACTTCACCGCCGACTCTTTTCTGCCGCGCTTCGCGGTCACTGATGACGCCTTGGCTGGTGCTGAGGATCGTGATGCCCAAGCCATTAAGCACGGGCCGCAAGTCGGATGCACGGCGGTAGACGCGGCAACCGGGTTTGCTGATCCGTTTGACATGGCGGATCAAGTGCTCGCCGCTGGGACCGTATTTCAATTCAAGCCGCAGTTGAGGTACGGGGGATTCGGGGACTTCTGCCCAGTCCCAGATGAAGCCCTCGCGTTTCAGGACATCGGCAACCCCGCGTTTGACCTTCGAGACAGGCACATCCACATGCGGTCGTTCGACATTCACCGCGTTTCGAATGCGAGTAAGCATGTCAGCAATAGGGTCCGTCATCATAATCAAAAGTACCTCGTACCAGAATTCACTTGTTTCGGCTAATGCGTCTCGTCTACAACCAATCACCAACTCGATTTGCGGACACCCGGAATCAAGCCTTGATCCCCGAGTTTCCGGAAGCAGATCCGGCAGATTCCGAATTTGCGGTAGACCGCCCGTGGGCGACCGCACATTTTGCAACGACGCTCGCGTCGAGTGGAAAACTTGGGCTCTCGATTAGCCTTAGCGATTTTCGATGTTTTTGCCACAAACAGTCCTGTTAAAAACGGTGAAGGAAAACCTGGATCAACCTAATTTTTGTCCGCCCGTCCACTGGCCTTGGGATCGCGGAACGGCATGCCGAACATCTTCAGCAACTCGCGGCCGTGATCGTTGTTGGTCGCCGTCGTCACAAACACGATGTTCATGCCTTGCGACCGGGTGAACTTGTCCGGGTTCAGTTCGGGGAATACCAAGTATTCGGTAAGTCCCAAGCTGTAGTTCCCCTTGCCATCAAACGCCTTGGGGCTGACACCGCGGAAGTCGCGAACCCGGGGGAGAGCCAACGTCAACAACCGATCCATAAATTCGTACATGCGAGCGCCGCGCAACGTGACCTTGCAGCCGATGGCGACACCTTCCCGCAGTTTGAAGCCGGCGATGGAGCGCCGCGCCTTGGTGATCACCGATTTTTGACCGGCGATCAGGGTCAGTGCTTCGGCAGCATCGTCCAGGAGCTTCTTGTCATTGAGCGCCTGGCCGACGCCCATGTTGATGACGATCTTTTCGAGCCGCGGGATCGCCATCGGGTTTTTTATGCCGAGTCGTTTTCCCAATTCGTCTCGAATACGATCGACGTACAGTTGATGCAAACGCGCTTTCATGGTCGATGTTCACTCCACTGGCCTTAGATGACTTCGTTGGCCAAGCTAACAATTTTCATAAAGTTACGATCTCGCAACTCGCGGGCGACTGCTCCGAAAATACGGGTGCCGCGCGGATTGTTGTCTTTGTCGATGATCACTGCCGCGTTCGAATCGAAGCGGATATAGCTGCCATCCTCGCGTCGTGTCGATTTCTTCGTTCGCACGATCACGGCCCGCACGACGGCCTTTTTCTTGATTTCGCTTCCGGGAATCACGCTTTTGACACTGCAAATGATGATGTCCCCCAGCCGAGCGAAGCGGCGGCGAGATCCGCCCAGGACCTTGATGCACATCAATTCCTTCGCGCCCGTGTTGTCTGCAACGTGCAATCGACTTTCTTGTTGGATCATGTTGTTGACCTAAATTCTGATTCAAAATTCACTCGTGCTGTCCGACCTTGGGCTGGGCGACTTGTCCCGCTGGGACGAGTCCCGATCAGACACCGCCCGCGCCGGCGGCATCTTCCGCTGGCAACGCATCCTTCAAAGAGACGTCCCCGCTTTTGGCGATCACCTCAACCAATTGCCACCGCTTGGTGCGCGACAAGGGACGGGACTCGACGATCCGGACGGTATCGCCGATCGCCGATTGATTGTTTTCATCGTGGACATGGCAAACCGTGCGGTGCCGCACGAACTTGCCGTATTTCGGGTGGCGGACCTTGCGGCTGATTTCGACCACTCGGGTCTTTTGCATCTTGTCGCTGGTAACCTGGCCGATTAATTCACGTTTTGGCATGGCACTACTCGAACTGATAACTCACTGACTGGGGGCGCGATTAATGGGCGACTTTTCTGGCCCGCTCGGTTTGAATCGTTTTAATTCGTGCGATGAGGCGGCGGTTGCGGCGAACCTCAGAGGGAGAATCCAGCCGATCGGTTTGCGATTGGACCCGCAGCTTGAACAGCCTGGTGTTGGCTTCGCGCAAGCTGGCGGCCAATTGCTCGTCGCTCATTTGCCGCAAGGCGGCAGCACTGTTTTCTTTATCTTTCATGGCTTTCGTCTCGTTAAATTTTGTTCGGTAAGGACTGCCTGCGGTGGTCCTGGCGGCTGTCTCTCCCGGGGAGAACCTCGGCTTTTAGTGCGTGCGGCGCTTGACCATCCGCACGCGCAGCGGCAGTTTGTGGGCCAAACGAGCGAAACAGATCTTCGCTTGGGCCTCGGTGACCCCACCCAACTCGTACAGGATCGTACCGCGGCGAATGGTGGCAACCCAGTGCGCGGGTTCCCCTTTCCCCTTACCCATCCGCGTCTCCAGGGGACGGGAGGTGATGGAGCGGTGGGGGAACACGCGAATGTACAGACGACCTTCTCCGCGGATGTATTGCTGGGCGGCAATACGACCGGCTTCGATCGTTTGCGCTTTGAGCCAACCGCCGTCCAGCGACTGCAGGCCGTAGTCGCCCAGGACCACGCGGTTGCCGCGGGTCGCGTTACCTTTTATACGACCTCTTTGGGCCTTTCGATGCTTGACCCGTTTGGGCATCATCGCCATCGCCTTCGTCTCCGTAAGTACCTTGATTGATCCAGACTTGAACACCGAGGTGGCCTTGAGCGGTCATGGCCTCGGTGAACCCATAATCGATTTTTGCACGCAGGGTGCTCAGCGGCATGGAGCCGTTGATTTGTTTTTCGCGGCGGGCCATTTCGGCGCCACCCAGGCGGCCAGCCAATTGAATCTTGATTCCCTTAGCACCCGCCTCCATGGTTTCCTCGGCGGCACGTTTCATGGTGCGGCGGAAGCTGGCTCGCTTCGACAATTGTTCGGCGATTTTTTCGGCGACCAGTTGCGCATGGATTTCGGGGCGCCCGACCTCTTGCACCTTAAGGTTGATGCGCCGGCCGGTGAGGTTTTGCAGCTCCTCTTGCAACGTCTCAATGTCCTGCCCTTTTTTGCCGATGATGGCTGCCGGGCGAGCGACGTAGATCATGACCTTGACTTCGTCGCGAGTCCGTTCGATCTCAATGCGATCGATTCCCGCCGCGGCATACTTACCGGTGGGATGCTTCTTGATGAAGTCCCGGATTTTTTTGTCCTCTACCAGCAGGGCCGAGAACTCTTCCTTGGGAGCGTACCAGCGGCTCTTCCAACCCAGCATCACTCCGGTGCGGTAACCAATTGGATTTACTTTTTGACCCATTGCCGTGCTGCCTTAATCTCGTTTAACTTCGTCAACCGACACGCGAATGTGCGACATTCGTTTTTTGATTCCAAAGGCCATGCCGCGGGCCCGCGGGCGAATGCGTTTGAACATCGGCCCGCCATCGACCCGCGCGTCCACGACGACCAATTCGGTCACCTTGGCCACACGTCCGGAGTTTTGCTCGGGGTCCTGAGCATTGGCGGTGGCGCTGAGGATGACCTTCTCGAGCATCCGCGCCCCGCGGTGCGGTTGATACCGCAGGATGTCGAGCGCCTCGTCCACGAATTTGCCGCGGACTAGTGTCGCCAGGTGTCGAACCTTGCGAGGACTTATTTGAGCGTAGCGATGAGTAGCTGAAAACATAGTTGATGACCTTTGCCGCAGTCGAATCTCTTACTTTTCCGCCTTTTTGGCGCCCGAGTGGCCGCGGAAAATCCGCGTCGGTGCGAATTCTCCGAATTTATGCCCAACCATTTCTTCGGTGATGTAAACCTTCACGTGCGTTTTGCCGTTGTGCACCAAGAACGTGTGCCCAACGAATTCCGGAATCACGGTACAAGAGCGGGCCCACGTCTTGATCGGCTCCTTCTTGTTTTCCGCATCTAATTGGGCAACCTTTTGAAAGACATTCTTGTCGACAAAGGGGCCTTTTTTCTGTGATCTGCTCATGAGTCGCTTTTCTGAAAACTAACGCAATTTCTGGACACCGTAACGTCGCGAGCGGCGGCGACGCAGGATCGCCGAGTTGGATGGTTTGCCGCGCTTGCGGGTCATGCCACCCTTGGCTGGTTTGCCGGTGGGGCTGACCGGATGGCGACCACCTTTGGTGCGTCCCTCGCCACCACCGTGCGGGTGATCGTGAGGGTTCATTGCCGTTCCGCGGACATGCGGCCGGCGGCCCATCCAGCGCTTTCTGCCGGCCTTGCCCAGCACGATGTTCATGTGGTCGGCATTACCTACCTTGCCGATCGTGGCCCGGCATGCGGCAGGGATGCGGCGGATTTCACCGCTGGGGAGCGAGATTTGGGCCCACTCCGCCTCGCGAGCCATCAAGGTCGCGTAGGAACCGGCCGATCGACAGATCTCGCCACCCTGCCCCGGGCGCAATTCGATGTTGTGGATCTCGGTTGCCAATGGGATTTCTTTGAGGGACATGCAGTTGCCGACGTTGGGGGGAGCCGTTGGGCCATTCATGACCTTGTCGCCGGCCTTCAAGCCTTCCGGAGCCAAGATGTAAGACTTCACGCCGTCGGCATATTTCAGTAAGGCGATGCGGGCGTTTCGGTTCGGATCGTATTGGATCGAATCGACAACGGCGACGATACCGTCTTTGGTGCGGCGGAAGTCGATGACACGGTACATCTTTTTGTGCCCTCCACCGCGATGCCGCGCTGTGATTTTGCCTTGGTTGTTGCGGCCATTGGAGCGGCGTTTGGGCGACAGCAACGACTTTTCGGGCTGTGCACCGGGGGTTAACTCGCTGAAATCGCTCACCGTCGCGCCGCGTCGCCCCGGAGAGGTCGGATTGTATTTTCGAATTCCCATGATTCAGATCCTGATTCCCGATGTGCTGGTAGTTGCCGATACAGGAGTTACACGAACGCGATCTTGTCGTCACCTTTGAGCCGGACGATAGCCCGTTTCATGCCGCCGGTTTGTCCCATCCGCATTTTGAAGCGGCGGGGTTTGCCTTTGCGATTCTGCGTGGCAACTTTTTCGACAGTTACGTTGAACAGTAGCTCGACCGCAGACTTGATTTCCGTTTTCGTTGCCAGCGGGTTGACCTCGAACGTGTAGTGGTTCGCGGTTTCCGATTTGTAAACCCCCTTTTCCGTCACCAGCGGCCGCAAAATGACTTGGTGCGGTTCCAATTGCAATTTGCGATGGGAGGTCTTCTTGTTGGATTTCGTATTTTTCATTTGAGTTTCTCCATGTCGCCCGACCGCCGCCGATCATATCGAACGGCTTGATCGGCGTGGTTGGCCGTTACGCCTTCGCCGCACTTTTGATTTGATCGAGCGCCTGCCGCGTGAAGACCACGCGACTGGGACGCAGCACCAGCCACGCGTTCAAGTCCTGGACCGGCGAAACCGAGACCCCTTGGATGTTGCGTGCACTGCGATAAACGACCGGGTCGTGTTTGCCCGTGGCGATCAGAGCGCTTTTCCCCGCGAGCCCGACGGCCTTCAGGAACCGTGCGACTTCTTTGGTTTTAGGTTGTTGCAGACCGAAATCATCGACGACCAAAACTTCGTTGTCGCGGATCTTGCCAGCGATGGCCATGCGGGTTGCCAGCCGCACCGCTTTTTTCGGGAGTCGGTAGGAAAAATCTTTGGTCCGCAGATAGAACGAGTGGCCGCCACCGCGACGGATGTTGGAGCGACGGCTCCCCGCGCGGGCATTACCGGTCCCTTTTTGACGGTACATTTTTTTGGTGGAGCCGGCGACATCGGAGCGTCCCTTGGTCGCCCGTGTCCCTTGCCGCTGATTGGCTTGGTACATGACCACGACGTCGTGCAGGAGCTGTTTATTGATTTTGTCAGCGATCGCGGCGGGATCGATATCGTATTTACCGATTTCCTTTCCCGACTTGTCGTATACCGGAAGAGATACCATGGGGCCCAATCCTCTCGACTAACCTTTTTTGTTTGTTTCACGAACGACGACGAAACCACCGCGAGGACCGGGAATCGCTCCTTGAACGAGGAGCAGATTCGAGTCAACATCGATGCGGACCAGCTTGAGGTTGCGCATCGTCACGCGCTCATTGCCATACTGGCCCGGCAGCCGTTTGCCCTTCTTGGTTCGTCCGCCACCCCGCCATGAAGCGTGCGACGCGGTACTTCCCAAGTGGCGATGACACTTCTTGACACCGTGAGTTGCCCGTTGCCCGGAGAAACCATGTCGTTTCATGACCCCCGAGTAACCTCGGCCGCGGGTGTAGCCGATTACATCGACTGCCGTTGCTCCCGACAGAATGTCGGCCTTGATTTCCTGGCCGACCTGGAAAGCCGACGCATCGCATCGCAGTTCGCGAATCAGTTTTTTCGGCTCGCAGTTGGCCTTGGGGGCGAGTTGCCCACCACTTTTGGCGAGTCGTTCTTGGCGTTTACTTTTGATGTTCGCCACATGCCCGCGCTCAGCGCGGCTGGCTTGGCTGGGGCGGGAACGCCGATCCTTGGCCGGGCGTTTTTTGTCGAGGAAGCCTAACTGAATCGCCGAATAGCCGTCTTTTTCGACCGTCTTGATTTGCAGCACATTGCAAGGTCCTGCCTCGATAACCGTCACCGGTGTCACGCGTCCCGATTCGCGGTCAAACACCTGGGTCATCCCGACCTTGCGGCCAAGTATGCCTTTGCTCATCGCTAATTCGCCTTATCTTCAGTTAGCTCATGCCGCACGGAAGGTACTGCTTTGAATTGTTTCGACTGGCATCCTGCGGGCCGAAACGTTCACGAGACAGGCTTATCCCTGCGGCTTCCAGACCATATTCAATAAAATCCAAAACCTAAACCGAAAAAAGCTCGGCACAAAAGTGCGAGACGTCTCGCTCTCTTGCTCGCTGACCACCCTGATGGCGACCGACAAGTTCGACTCGAATCAGAACTTGACCGTCAACCCAGTTGATCGTCCAACCTGAAGACCGTCCCGTTACCGAGTGGTCGCCTTGATTTTGATTTCGACACCGGCGGGAACACTGAGCTTGTTGAGGGCTTCAATGGTTTTGGCCGTTGCCTGGACGATATCGATCAAACGCTTGTGAGTCCGAATTTCGAACTGTTGGCGCGCCTTCTTGTCGATGAATGGGCTGGACAGTACCGTGTACCGCTCGATGCGAGTCGGCAGCGGAATTGGCCCATGAACTTCAGAGTGGGTTCGCTTGGCCGTGTCGACAATTTCTTGCGCGCTCTGATCGAGCACGGCATTGTCATACGCCTCCATTCGAATTCGAATGACTTCATGACCCTGGCCAGACACAAACGCCTCCCCAAATCGACAAACAAAAACTCGTTTTGCGGTCCTTTCCTGGTTGGTGCCGTCGAAAAGGGGACCGCTCGAGACGTGGCCCAGCCAGTCTCATCAGAAATTCGGAAAACGGTTAGGATACGAATGTTTGCGTTGGAAGTCAACGGGCATCGCAACTATTTTTTCGGGCGTCCAAAAACCCGTTCCACGAGTTGAAACCCCCGGTTTCTCCGTTTTATCGACAGAGATGCTCTGCCAGGGCCAACGAACTTGCGGGCGGCCCAAACTGTCGCACCTGCTGGCTTGTCGGCTAGGCGCCGACGCGCGGCGAAAACGTCGGTAATTCGCCTTTTAACCAAGCCCAGTCCTCAGCAACTAGGCTGCGGTTCGACCGGGGTATACGATGGAAAGGTGCCTGGCGCTGTCGTGGCACGTGGCGCTGTCGTGGCACGCCATGCCAAGTTTCGGCTTGGAGGATTCGTGGCGGTACCATTTTCCAAAAGTCCCTCGACGGATGTTACAACGGTTGGCAACCGCGAGGATAAGCATCTCACGCCAGGCTCCGGTTGGTTGGACTCCCAAAGGATTGCTCCCATGCAAACCCGTCGTTACCAGCGGCGCACGATTCTGATAGTCTCTACGATCGCGTGCCTAGTGTCCCTGAGTTGCGGCGTTGGCCGGGCGCAGTTCGGGACCCCGGCAGGAATCACCGTGCAGCAGCCCGTGGTTTCCGCCTTCAATGTGAACACGGCGGTTGCGGTACCCGATGGAGGGACGATCAGTCTCGGGGGTATCAGCAATTCAGCGCATGGTAGCGCGCGACGGGGTGTACCGCTGACGGGTGGACCTTATGTCAACCGCTTGTTCAACAATCGCGCCATCGGTTGGGAACAGGGAGCGAGTCAAGCGCAGGTAACGGTCAAGGTCTTGGTGATGGAAGAACTGGAAGCTCAGGTGCTGGCTGAGGGGGCTCGACGCATGGCGATTCGCAACGCGGAATCGCGCGATCCCAATGGTTCGGCGGCCACGCAAAAAAAGGCTGATTTCATGTCTCGCAATATCGGCACGCGGAGGCAGCACTGACCCCCATCTCCCCCTCTGCGCTGTTATCGCCGTCGAGGAGATCCCGATCCGTTTCTGAATTGGAAGCCTCTGCCGTGGAAATTCGAGACCTACCAGTGATCGCCAAGGGGCGCGGGGCCCAAATCAATCCGAACCATCGATTTGCGCGCATTCAGCTGGAAGCCTCTTGGGAACAAGTCGATCCCGATGACGTGAGCCTGGCACCGAGCGGCTCTCGCACCGAATTCTATTGGGACGACACGCAGTCGATCGTCAGCGAAAATGATAGTCCGGACATCCCCTTTCGTTACAGCATCAACCCGTACCGGGGCTGTGCGCACGGCTGTGCCTATTGTTATGCGCGGCCGACGCACGAGTACTTCAACTTGAGCGCGGGGCTCGATTTTGAAGCGAAAATATTTGTCAAAGCCGGTGCGGCCAAACTATTTCGGCAGTGGTTGGCACGGCCGACCTACGAGCCCGCCACGGTGGTATTCTCGGGGGTGACGGATTGTTATCAGCCGCTTGAACGGCATTTGCGCATCACGCGGCAGTGCCTGGAGGTCGCCCGCGAAGCTGGTCAGCCTGTGTCGATCATCACCAAAAACCGTCTGGTGACGCGGGACCTGGACCTGCTGAGTGATTTGGCGCGGCGGGATGCGGCGCGGGTAGCGATCAGTGTCACTACACTCGAGGAGTCGCTCGCGCGCAGCCTGGAGCCCCGCACCAGTGGTCCCAGCGGTCGCCTGCGAGCGATCCGCGAATTGACGGCGGCGGGGATTCCTGTGGTGGTGATGGTGGCGCCGATCATTCCGGGATTGAACGATCATGAGTTGCCGCGGATCCTCCAGCAGGCTCGCGAGGCCGGCGCGATCGGGGCGGGCTATGTGCTGTTGCGGTTGCCGCTGACTGTCGAACCGATCTTTCTCGATTGGCTTTCTCGACATCAAAGCTTTGCGGCCGAGAAGGTGACGGGGCGACTTCGCGCCATGAGGGGGGGGAAGCTGAATGACAGCCGCTTCGGCGAACGCATGGTGGGGACGGGACCACTGGCCGACCATCTGCGTCAGACCTTTCAGATGTTTGCCAAAAAGTATGGGCTCATGACCGACTTGCCACCGCTGTCCACCGCCGGATTTCGTCGGCCGCTTCCCCGCTCTGGTCAAGGTTGGTTGTTTGAGGTCTGATGCCATGCCGAACGGGATGTCGTGATCCTTTTGAAGTTGGCGTCTACGCAGATGACTTGCAGTTGACAGCTATTATTTGGCAGTATGCGGGGAAGCGACGATATCGCCCGTTTGCCTGCGATAGATAAGGCCCAGTTCGCTCGGAGGGAATTTGGCTATCCCTTCCGCGCGTAGTCGCGGAGCATGCTCTTGTTCGTACTGGTTGAATGCTGCGCGGCTGGCGAACGTGTAGCGGACCTCGAGCGTCAGCGGCTCACCGTCCCAGCGCACGACGTCGGCCGATGCAGCACCAGCGGCCAACACGTCAGCGAGGTGCTGGTCGATGAGCCATTCCAGCCAGCGTTGTGCAGTCCCTTCGGCATCGGTTCCTGTGAATTGGCAGATCACGGAATAAGCGAACATGGGGGGAGCCCTCGAGTCTGGGGAGCGCGAGACCGGTTATCATGATGGCTGACCGGCAAGGCGTCGACAATCATCCTGCCATGCTCGATAATCCAGTTTTGGTGCCAAAACGGGGAGTCAGAACGCGCTCAAATCCGGTTTTGAGGGAGCGGCGAGCCGGTTCCCCGCAGCTAACGGGTTTTGGCACGAAGCCTAGCGTTCGTTCCTATTTCGTTTTAGGATGCCAAAGTCTGTGGACGACCCGTCCGAGGCGCACATGGGCCCCGGAGTGGCGGGCAAAGGTCATGGCAACTTGAGCCCAGCACCGTGGCCACGCACTTGGGCCGTATTCCCGGCGGCGGTGAAATCGGCTGCTTGCTTGCGGTGATGGCCGCAGGGCGGGGACCGAATCACTGTCGATCAGCACTTATCGATTTGTCCAAACCGAAATCAACCGAATCATCATGACCACCATCACCGACAACGCCTTGCAAGCACGCATCGAGGCCGCCCAGCGGCAATTGGACGAGCATACCTACGAGATTGTCCAATGGCATTTTCACGAGTCGACTGGCTGTCCGTTTTGGTTGGAAAAAAAAAGGTCGCTTAAATTCGACCCGCTGACGGAGATTCGTTGTTTTGAAGATTTGCAGAAATTTCCCCCCTTCGAGGACGACTGGCTGCGAGGCGGGCCGGTCGAACGGTGGCGGCCGCGGGCTTACGCGAATCGCCCGACCTTCGTGTTTGAGACGGGAGGGACGA
The DNA here is from genome assembly GCA_937941455.1 of uncultured Pirellulaceae bacterium. Taxonomy (GTDB): domain Bacteria; phylum Planctomycetota; class Planctomycetia; order Pirellulales; family Pirellulaceae; genus BJ22. Next base: position 72,182 of record CALDHM010000027.1, read on the forward strand.
CCGGGATCCCGAAAAGTCGCGTCGTGATCGAGGATCATCGCATCGACTATGAGCTGTTCAGCGATACGTTGCCAGATCAGTACTTTCCGCGCAATTCGAATTGGTTGATGCTTGGGCCGAGCGGGCCGCGGCGGCTGCGATTGGCGGTCGAGCACCTTTGCCAGTATCGGGGCGGCATCTGCTTTTGTATCGATTTGGACCCGCGGTGGGTGATCAAGCTGATCAAAAAGGGTTGGATGGAACATCTCGAGGCTTACAAGCAGCACTGCATCGACCAGGCGATCACGATCTTGACGGCCGGCCACCAAATCAAGTGCATGTTCGCGACGCCAAAGTTGCTCGACGCATTGTGCCTCTCCTTGGAGGCACGGGGGACCAATCTGCGGGAACTGGGAGTCACCGGCATTTTTTCGGGAGGCACTGAATTCACGCCCCAATGGACGAGGTATTGCGTCGAGGAATTGCTTGGCGGGCCACCCGAGGAAAGCGGAATCTACATGACCCCCACCTACGGCAATACGCTGATGGGGCTGGCTTGCAGCAAGCCGATCTCGGCCGCCGACAAATACAAGATCACGTATTATGCACCGCAGCCGCGGGCCGTTACCGAAGTTGTTTCGTTCGACGATCCTAGGCAAATCGTGGGCTTTGGCCAAACCGGCCGCGTCAAGCTGACGACGCTGACCAAGGAATTTTTCGTGCCTGGATTTCTCGAGCGGGACGAAGGGGAACGGGAGGAGCCCTGCGAACTGTATCCGTGGCCCGGGGTCAGCGGTGTGCGGCCGTTCCATCAATTGGCCGAATCGACGACTGTCGGCGTTTATTGAGAGTTTATCCCAAAACCAGCCCTCGCTCACGTTTCGGGCTACGGGGGTTGTCGGTTTTAGGGTAGGCTCAAAGCCGTATGGGGTTGCTCGCAACACGACGGCTCATGCGGCGGGGGGGCATTGAGAGTTTTTCGATAAAGGAAACAAGCTGTGATTGAATTAGCTCCCCTGCGCTGGGGCAAGCCTTACGAGTCGCTCGAAACGATCGAGGTGAATCACTTCTTTACCGGTGAACCGATGGCCCGGATCGGCACCGTCAACGGCGGGATCGTGACCCGCGACTTGCGGCAGGCCCACAAGGCCCGCGCGGTGTTGCGGCAGTTCTCGATCGACGATTTGATCCAGCGGGCTGGCCGCGCTGCCGAACTTTTCGAGTCGGGAACGCTGACGGTCGGTTCGGGTCCGCAAAGCCCGGATGATTTCGTGCGGCAGCAGTCGGCCTCGACGGGTTTGCCCGAGCACATGTGCCGAGGGAACATACAGAAAAACGCCTTTGTTCTGAAGAATATGGCGCAAATCCTCGACGCGCTCACGCGCGGGCTCGACTTGAGTATTCTTTCTCGCGGCTACGGTAAAGAATCCCGGGACGTGATCGTCAGCTTCCAGGCTCAGTCCCCCGTCTTGGGAGCAGTGCTGCCGAACAATTCACCCGGAGTGCACACCCTCTGGTTGCCAGTGGTCCCTTTGCAGATCGGATTGGCACTGAAACCGGGATCTCAAGAGCCGTGGACGGCTTACAGGATCGCAGCGGCCTTTGCCGAGGCAGGCATTCCCCCCGAGTGCATCTCCCTTTATCCCGGCGGCCACGACGTGGGGCAAGCCATTTTGGGTGGATGTCAGCGCAGCATGATTTTTGGCAGCTTGCAGACGGTGGCCCAGTATGCGGGGAACCCCAAGGTGCAGGTACACGGGCCAGGCTTCTCGAAGATTTTCCTCGGCGATGATTGCGTCGATCGTTGGCCGGACTTCCTTGACGTGATGGTCGAAAGCATCTTAAGCAACGGTGGTCGCAGTTGCATCAACGCCAGCAACATTTTCGCATCGAGGCATACCCGCGAGATCGCGGCGGCGCTGGCCGAGCGTTTAGGGCCGATCGACGCGTTGCCGCCGACGGATCCGCAAGCCGCTCTCGCGGCATTCACCACGCCGGGCATGGGGGCGTCGGTTTGGAAAATGCTCGAGTCCGATTTGCGCGAGTCGGGAGTCGAGCACATCACCGAACCGTATGGTCCACGACTGGTCGAGCATCCGCGCTGCGCCTATTTGCGGCCGATGATCGTTCACGCTGATTCACCCGAGCAGGCGATCGTCGCCAAGGAATTCATGTTCCCATTCGCGACGGTCGTGCAATGCCCGCAGGCTGAGATGATAGCCCGCGCCGGCTACACGCTGGTGGGGACCGCGATCACCGAAAACGAGCAATGGATCCAGGAGTTGGCCGATGCGACCAACATCGATCGGCTGAACATTGGCCCGATCCCCACGAACCGCTTGAACTGGCTGCAGCCGCATGAAGGGAATTTGATCGATTTCTTGTTCCGCTCGCGGGCCCTGCAGATGGCTGCGGCTCATCCGGCACTTGCCAGTGTTTGTTGAGGAAGGCCCACGTCGTGGACGACCGAAAATATAACGCAGCGAACATGCGCCCCGCGTTGACCCCCTTCGATTTTCGTTTGCGGACGCGGGTGATTGCCGGACCAAAGTCGATCGAGAGGGTCGCCGAGGCGATCCGGCCGCTCGCTTGTCGGCGGGTGCTGCTGGTGACCGATCCCGGGGTTCGCGCGGCGGGCTATCCGGCCCGAGTCGTTGAGGTGTTGCAAGCGGAAGGGATCGAGACGCTGATCTTCGACGGCGCACGGGAGAATCCTACGACCGAACATGTCGATGAGGGCGTGGCTGTCGCGCGGCCGTTTCGACCGGAGCTGATCATCGGCGTCGGCGGCGGCAGCAGTATGGACTGTGCGAAGGGGATCAACTTTATCTACTCCTGCGGCGGCAGGATGCAAGACTACTGGGGGGTGAATCTCGCGACGAGGGATCTACTGCCGATGGTTGCCATCCCGACCACAGCGGGAACCGGGAGCGAAATGCAATCGTTCGCCTTGATCTCAGACGCCGAAACTCATGTGAAGATGGCCTGCGGAGACAAACGAGCCAGCTTCGCGGTGGCCATCCTCGACCCGCTGCTGACACTGACACAGCCTCCGCTGGTGACGGCCGTGACCGGAATCGATGCGATTTCGCATGCCGTGGAGACGTACGTTTCGAAACGACGCACGATAGTTTCGCAGATTTTCAGCCGCGAATCGTGGCGGCTGCTCGCGACGAATTTCTCGCGTGTGTTGGCCGACCCGCACGACCTTGAGGCCCGTGCGGCGATGCAGTTGGGGGCTGCTTGGGCTGGCCTGGCGATCGAGAATTCGATGCTCGGCGCCGCTCACTCGCTGGCCAACCCATTGACGGCGCGTTACGCCACAATCCACGGCCAAGCGGTCGGGATTTCGCTGCCGCATGTCGTGCGATTCAATGGCGAACAGTACAATACGTGGTACGCGGAGCTCCTGCAGGTGACCGAAGGCTCGGGAATCACCCCGCAAGCCGAATTGGGAGCGGAGGGGCTGGCGGAATTTCTGACGGACCTTGTGAAGCGGGCCGGCCTGGCAACGCGGTTGGCCACCTGCGGTGTCGATGCTCACGCGGTTCCCGCAATGGCGAAAGAGGCAGCCAAACAATGGACGGCCCAATTCAATCCCCGACAAGTCTCCGAGGCAGACCTGCGACAACTCTACGAGCAGGCCTTTTGATCACGGGCCGACCTCCGATGATAGTTCGTGCGCCGATATCTTGTTTGCAGTTGATTTGGTATCCGTTGGTTCTCTGCGTAGTCGTCGCAGCCCTTTGGTGCGGTGGTTGTGCCAAGCCGCCTGACCAGCCAGGGACCGGCGTGACGCAGCCCAGCAACGCCAGCGGCATGACTTCGCCATCCGGCGAGTCTTCGGTAAATGCCGCGCAGTCCGGCGTGGCTCGGGCAGATGAAGCCGGCGATACGGCCACCGGCCGGAATGCTGTCGCCGATCCGCCGGCGTACAAGCCCAAGTCGAAACGAGTTGGCACCACAGAATTGCGAGTGAACCCACCGCCTGCCATCAAGGACCACTCGCCCCAATTCGGGTGGCCCTCGTTTCGCGGCAACCCGCTGGCGACCGGCGTCGCCTCCAGCGAATTGCCCCAGCCCGAAGAGTTGGAAATTCTGTGGAGTCATCGGGTCCGCAACGGCGAGTTCCAAGGCACCGCTTGCTTGACCACTCTCAATCAGCGAGCGACGTTGGTGATCGGCGATATGGACGGTTTGGTGCTGGCCTTCGATTTGGAAAACGGGAGGCTGCTGTGGGATTTTGAGAGCAAGCTTGGCTATGCTTGCTCGGTGGCCCATCACGGCGGCCGCTTCTTTGTCGGCAACATCGACGGCAAGTTTCTCTGCTTGAGTGAGGCCGGCGAACTCTTGTGGGAATTCCACGCCGGCAGCCAGATCGATGGCTCCGCGACCTTCTACGAGGATTTGGTGTTGTTTACCTCCCAAGACGCCAATCTTTACGCACTCCGCCAAGCCTCAGGGGAACTGGTCTGGACCGTTGCTGGCGGCGACCAACTGCGTTGTGCTCCCGTGGTCCACCAGGAGCAAGTCTTTCTGGCCGGCTGCGACGCGATCCTCCACGGAATTCGCTTGGCGGACCAATCCTCAACGATGGAAATCCCGATCGATTCTCCGACAGGTTGTACGCCCGGAGCCCTGGGGAGCATGATCTTCTTCGGAACGATGCAGGCGGGATTCAAGGCGGTAGATATTGAGAAAAAGGAGTTGGTTTGGACCTTCGACGGCGGGGGACAATCCCTGGAATTTCCCGGCAACGCTGCAGTTGCTCCCGAGATCGTGGTGACCGGAGAAAAGGGGCGGCGCGTGTGGGGTCTCAATCCGCAAACGGGGGATGTCCTTTGGGAACAAACGGTGAGGTCCCCTGTCGAGACGGGCCCTGTCATCGTTGGCGATGTAGTGTACGTGGCCAGCAACGATGGACGGCTCTGGGCCTTTCGCAAATTGACCGGAGAGGTCATGCTGGAACGCGAATTTCGCGGACGTTTCAAAAGTTCACCGGCTGTCGGCTACGGTCGCCTGGTGCTCGCCTCCGACGATGGCACAATCTACTGCCTTGGCCCAGCCAAGTAACGCGATGGCCCGTCGGGGAGCGTCTGGCCGCTGGATTCGTCAGGTCGACCATGGGCTGGCCGCGCTGAGTTGCATCGCCCAATGCTTTCTTCGAGCGTCGTACATTGTGAAGCACGATTCGAGCAGGATCGCGAGTCCTATCGAACGAACAACGAGCGAGTTAACAACGCAACCGGCGTTTTCCGGATGCCCCTCAAGCCGTATACTACGGGCAAATCCGGCGCAGCGCCCGCTCGGCCATTCGATGAGGCTGATCGCGCGGCGAGTGACCCGCGCAGTTCATCTCGCGGACGACTCGTGCCTAGTGGTGCGCAAGGGCCGCCGAGAACGGGCTCGAGCAAACGCCGAGAACCTGCGTGGACAAAAAACGACGAGGTCCAGCGGCCCCACCATTGACTGATTCATCAACCCAAATCAACCCGACCATGTCTGCAACCGTTCGCGTCCGACTCCCCGATGGCAAAGTCAAGGAATTTCCCCAGGCCGTGACGGTCTTGGAGGTCGCCAAGAGCATCGGCTCGCGGCTGGCCAAGGACGCGCTGTGGGGTGACATCGCGGGGCAACCGGTCCGCCTGGATCATGTCATCCCGGCCGGGTCAGAAGTCCCCCTGCGGATCATCACGCGAACCGATCCGGAGGCGCTCTCGACGTTGCGGCACAGTTGTGCCCATGTGATGGCCCGGGCGGTGATGCGCGTCAAGCGGCAGGTACAACTCGCGTTCGGACCGGCGCTGGAGGATGGCTTCTACTACGACATCGAGAGCAGCGAGCCCTTGACCGAGGAGGATTTCCCCAAAATCGAGGCCGAGATGCGGCGGATCATCGAGCTGGACGAGCCGTTTGAGCGGGTTGAAAAAACGCACGACGAGGCCGTCAAAATTTGTCTCGATTTGCGGCAGCCGCTGAAGGCCGAACACATTCAAACCGAACTCAAGGACGAGCCGACCTTGTCGTTCTATCAACAAGGCGAATTTGTCGACCTGTGCCGCGGCCCGCATATTCCTTCACCGAAAATGATCGGAGCTTTCAAGCTGATGTCGATCGCCGGCGCTTACTGGAAGGGGGACGAGAATCGACAACAACTGCAACGGCTTTACGCTACCGCGTTCTTCACGGAGCAAGACCTCCAACAGCATCTGGATCGGATCGAGGAGGCGAAGAAGCGAGATCACCGCATCTTGGGGCGGCGGCTGGGGCTGTTCCATATCGACGACATGGTTGGCCAAGGCTTGATCTTGTGGACTCCCAAGGGCGCCTTCATCAGGCAACAGCTCCAAGACTTTATCTCGCAACATCTTCGTCGGCAGGGCTACGAACAGGTCTTCACGCCGCACATCGGCAAACTCGATTTGTACAAGACCAGTGGCCACTTCCCGTACTACCAGGAAAGCCAATATCCGCCGCTGGTGCAGCGCGAACACTTGCAGGCGTTGGCCGACGAGGGCTGTTCGTGCGGTGAACTTTCCAACCGCATGTCCGCAGGGACGATCGACGGCTACCTGCTCAAGCCCATGAATTGCCCGCATCACATTCGGATCTACGCTTCGGAGCATCGCAGCTACCGCGACCTGCCGATTCGGCTCGCCGAGTTCGGCACAGTGTATCGCTGGGAACAGTCCGGCGAGATCGGCGGATTGACGCGGGTGCGCGGCTTCACACAAGACGACGCCCACCTGTTTGTGACCCAGGAGCAGCTGGCCGATGAACTGGCAGGCTGCTTGGAGCTAGTCAAGATCGTATTCGCCGCGATGGGAATGCATGATTACCGCGTGCGCGTCGGGTTGCGCGATCCAGCCAGTGACAAGTACGTCGGTAATCCCGACAACTGGGCGTTGGCCGAGGCCGCTTGTCGCAACGCCGCCGCCAGCCTAGGTAAACCGTACAGCGAGGAACAAGGCGAGGCGGCATTCTACGGCCCGAAGATCGATTTCGTGGTTCGCGACTGCATCGGTCGACCCTGGCAATTAGGTACGGTACAAGTCGACTACAATTTGCCCGAGCGGTTCGGCCTGGAATATATCGGAGCCGACAACCGCCCCCATCGCCCCATTATGATCCACCGCGCACCGTTCGGTTCGATGGAGCGGTTCATCGGCGTCTTGATTGAGCATTTCGCAGGGCAATTCCCCTTGTGGCTCTGTCCGGAACAAGGGCGAATTCTCACCGTCAGCGAAAAGTCCGAGGAATTCGGGCGGCAGGTTTTGGCGCGGCTTCAGGCCCACGGGTTGCGCATCAAGGGGGATTTTCGCAGCGAAAAGCTGGGCGCGAAAATCCGCGATGCCCAACTAGAAATGATCCCCTACATGCTTGTCGTCGGCCCGCGAGACGCCGAGGCTGGAACCGTCTCGGTGCGGCATCGCACCCTGGGGGACATGGGGGCAGTGCCCATCGACGCGCTGGCCGAGCGACTCTGCCGAGAGGTCGCCGACAAGTCCACCCAGCCAGTGACCTAAAGTTGCATTGCGTCAGGTTGCATTTTCCAGCAAAATAGGGCCGCCCGGAAACAGCAACCAGTTTGGCGAGCCATGGGCCGATTATAATAACAGACTCCTGCAGGGGCTGCCCAAACGGCAAAGCGGACAAACCGCTCGCGCCAAAGGTCGGCCCAAGTCGTTTTTCATTTCCAATTTTTGAAAGGACCCAGCAATTAGCAAGGGACAAGAGCAGTCGAAAGACCAAGTACGGATCAACGAAACCATTCGCATTAGCCCCGTCCGGGTTATCGACCAAGATGGCACCCAACTCGGTATCCTACCCACCAAAGAAGCCCTCGCACGTGCCCGCGAGGCTGGACTCGATTTGGTTGAAGTCTCCCCCGACTCCAAACCTCCCGTTTGCCGCATCCTGGATTACGGGAAATTCAAGTACGACAAAAACAAACGCTCCCACAAAAACAAATCGCACGCGTCAAAAATCAAAGAGATTCGACTGCGCCCGAAAACGGGCCAGCACGATATCGACTTCAAGGTCAAGCAAGCAATCACCTTCCTGCAACACAAGGACAAAGTCCTCGTGACGGTCATGTTCCGGGGCCGCGAACTTGCCCACATCGAGGAAGGGCGCAAAGTGATGGACGGGATCATCGCCCAATTGCTGGAATACGGCAAACTGGAAAGCCCGCCGCAACAACAGGCCAAACGGATGACCTGCACGATCTCGCCCAAGGCGAATTGAGCATTGCAGCAAAACGGTGGCCAGTCAACGAACTCGCTTTCTTGAGGTGCTCGCTTGCGCTCTCCACAATCGTTGCCGCGCCGCATCGCAGTCCGGGGCGGCTGCGATCAAAAAGGCCAAGTTGTCCCGAGAGCCGCTTGTTGCTCGCCGATCAATTGTTGGATTCCCCGTTTTGCGGCCGCCAGCATGCTGGTCAGTTCGCTTTCGGAGAAGGTCGCTTCCTCACCAGTCCCCTGAATCTCGACAAACTGTCCCGAGCCAGTCATCACGACATTCATGTCGACGTCGGCTTGAGCATCCTGTTCGTAATCCAAATCGAGACAGACACGCCCGTCGACGATCCCCACGCTCACGGCGGCGATACTGTCCCGCAGCGGAATCCGCTTCGGGTCCGGTAGGTTATGCCGGATTGCTTGCAGGGCATCGACCAGAGCGACGAATCCGCCGGTGATGCTCGCCGTGCGCGTTCCCCCATCGGCCTGCAAGACGTCGCAGTCGACAACGATTTGCCGCGGCCCCAAGGCTTGTAGTTCGACGACCGCACGCAAACTGCGGCCAATCAATCGCTGGATCTCGTTGGTGCGCCCGTCCACCTTCGTCCGTTCGCGTTGCTTCCGTGGACTGGTCGATGCAGGGAGCATGTTGTATTCGGCAGTCACCCAACCCTTGCCGCTGGCCTCCAACCACGGCGGCACCGTTTCTTCGACACTGGCCGTGCACAGCACGACGGTTTCGCCGGCTGAAAACAGCACACTACCCGCAGCCATTTTCGTAAAGTGACGTTTGATTTTGACGGGACGAAGCTTCATCGTTCGCGCTCCATGGCACTCCTTAGGTTCAACAAACAACAAGGTTGCTAACCGATCACTTTTTGAATCAGCGGATACCGCGATTCCGGGGGCGGGCCGATCGCGATGGCGGTCCGTACCAAATGCTCGGCAATGCCCCGCGTCGTCTCTCGAGTGAAAATCGTCGCCAAGAGATCACCCGCGCGCACTTGATCTCCCACGTCACATTTCATCTCGATGCCCACCGCGTGGTCGATGGTCTGGCCGAGAAATTTGCGTCCGCCTCCCATTTCGATAACGGCCAATCCCAGGCGATCCGCGTCGATCGACGCGATGTAGCCGTCGGACTTGGCGAAAACCGGCGAAGCGTTCGCCCTCGGCCGTTCCTGATGCAAATTCCCCTGCTGCGCCGCGACCATTTCCTCGAGTTTCGCGCTGGCTCGCCCGCTGGCGATCGCCTCCGCCGCTTGCTGGATGCCCGAGTGCAGATCGGCGGCTTTACCGCACATGACGAGGAGTTCGCCGCAGAGACGATTGGTCAACTCCACAACGTCGGCTGGCCCTGTCCCGAGCAGCACGTCTACCGATTCGTCGATCTCGACACTGTTGCCGATCATCTTGCCCAGCGGACGATTCATGTCGGTAATCAAGGCCTTGACCTGGACTCCCATTTCCCGCGCGGTGCGGACGAGTGATTGTGCCAAAGCTTCGGCTTGGTCCAGGGTTTTCATAAACGCACCGTTCCCCCATTTGACGTCGAGTATCAAGGCGTCGAGTCCCTCGGCCATTTTTTTGCTCAAAATACTGGCAGTGATCAGCGGGATCGAGGGCACCGTTCCCGTAACGTCGCGAAGGGCATAGAACTTTTTGTCTGCCGGTGCGATCTGGTTGGTCGCAGCGGCGATGACACAACCGACCTGCTCCACCGTTCGCTGGATTTCCTCGAGCGACAAATCGGTCCTCAAACCGGGAATCGATTCCAGCTTGTCGATCGTGCCCCCAGTCGTTCCCAGGCCGCGGCCGCTAATCATGGGCACCGCCAGGCCGCAGACGGCCAGCAGCGGTGCCAGCGGGATGGAAATTTTGTCACCGATGCCCCCGGTCGAATGCTTGTCGACCTTGGGCGGCCCGGCAGCCCAGTTCATCGTCACGCCGGAATGCAACATCGCCCGCGTCAGGCAAACCGTTTCGCGATGGGACATGCCCCGAAAATAAACGGCCATCGCAAAGGCGGCCATTTGCTCGTTTTTGATTTCATCGCGGGCGTAGCCGTCGATCAGCCACTCGATGTCTTTGTCCTCGAGTTCCTTGCCATCGCGCTTGGCAACGATGATCTGAGCCGGATTCATGAGCGAATCACTTTTTCTGCGGGACAATTTCGACTTGATAAAGGAACGGGCATAGTTTGCCCGTAACAAACATTTTTTGGAGTCGCCGGTGAACCGCGATGCCATTCATTACCCCCCCCTCGGGTCGCTCTTTGTCGGGCCATAGTCTCGAGAGATCGATCAGCCCGATCACTTGGCCCCGCGCCGCATCGATCTCATAAACCAGATCGGTCTGGAATCGGTTGGCGTAAATGCGGCCGTTATTGAATTCTAACTCGTTCAAATCGCGCGCTGTCGCGTTCCCATGTCGAACGGTGACATTCCGAACCCGCTGCATGGTTTGCGGATCGACATACATCAGTTGGCTGGTGCCATTGCTGATGATCAAGTGGGTACCATCGGTGGTCAGTCCCCACATTTCTCTATTGAATTCGCGTGTCTCAAGCAGGTTTAGTTCCTGGTCGTAGACCAGGATCACGTCGTTCTTCCAAGTCAGTTGATAGAATTTTCCGTTGAGTAGGGTCAGCCCCTCACCAAAAAGGTCGCTGTCCAGATTTTTTTTGACGAGGACCTCGCCGGTTTTCCAAGCGATTTTTCGGATCGACGATTGCCCAACTAAACCCGTGCTTTCGTACAAATATTCTCCTTCCGGATCGAAGACCAGTCCTTGCGTGAAAGCGGCGGGATCCTTCGGGTATTTTTCGATCAATTCGACTGAGTAACGCGGCACGTTGGCGAACGCATATTGGAAATACAGCGCCATCGATCCCCCCCCAAAAACGATCAGCGCGAAAATCAATCGCAAATAATTGCGGTAGGACAAACGAAACGGCGACCTCGCGCCCGGTGCGGGGACATAAGACGGCTCGGACGACGGAAGCGAAGTTTTTGAGATATCTTTTTTGCGTGCCATGTCCATTCACAGCGAAATTCAAGAATGTTGACTGAGTCGTCTATTGTCGCCAAATGGTTATGCTTGTCTACCCGCGGCAAGATTCGCCGCACGTTGGCTTGCCCTCGTGCGTCATGCGGAGCGCGAGCCTACAATCGTTGAATCGGACGAATGACATCCCTGCCCTGATGAGCCGACATGACAGCGAGCGACAAGCCCGACTCCCTCTGCCCACTTTGCCATGCATCGGCGATGCCGCGATGCGTCAAGCGGAACTTGATGATCCGTCAATGCACGCGTTGCCAGCACCAATTCTGGATTCCGCCGGACCCTGACTCGCATGTGTCCACTGTCTACGGCGACGAGTACTTTTGCGGGTCGTCTGGAGGCTATCTGGACTATGTGGGCGAAGAAGCCCTACAGCGTGCCAGCGCTCGGTATTATTGCCGCATGTTGTCTCGGTACACGCGTCCGGGGCGAATGCTCGACGTCGGTGCTGCCTGCGGTTTTTTCGTGAGAGAGTTTCAGGATGCAGGCTGGCAAGCTGCAGGCATCGAGCCCAACGCGTCGATGTGCGCGGTCGGTCGCCAGCGATTGCAGGTCGATTTGAGTAATCACGCTTTGGCTGACTTGCCCTCTGCACAACAATTCGAGTTGATCACGTTGATCCAGGTTGTATCGCATCTGATCGATCCCGCGGAAACGCTACGGCAAATCCGCCAACGGCTCGTCGACGGCGGCCTGTTCCTCGTCGAGACCTGGGATCGGCACAGCTGGGCGGCGCGGCTGAGCGGACATAGCTGGCATGAATACAATCCGCCGTCGGTTTTGCATTGGTTTACCCGCCGCAGTCTGCGCAACCTGGTGGAGTCGTTCGGCTGGCGGGCTATCGCCAGTGGCATTCCCCGCAAACGGATCCAAGTCGGCCGCGGTGTGCGTATGATCCGCCATGCGACGGAGCAATCTCGTTTGGGTCGCTGGCTGACATGGCCGTTGGGACTCGCGCCGTCGGATTGGACGATTCCGTATTTTCTCGGCGACGCCTTTTGGATGCTGTTTCGCGTCGCTCCCAAGCGGTGATCGATCCGCAGACGATCGATCGCCGGCTGGTGACGAACGCCGCAGCGAGCCGATCTAGAACCGCTGGAAGGAGTCGAAGTTGAAGACGAGTTGCTGCTGCGGGAACACGGAGTAGACGCTTCGAGTCAAATAGAGCTCGACGCCACGCGAGAATCTCAAGATCGGCATCGGGGGCACGATCACGATATCGCCATTGCGCAGCCAGATTTCATCCGACGGATACGGGCTGCGGCCGAAGATCGCCCCCGACAAATCGAGCTTGGTCGCCACTAAACGCCAATCCTGGTCGCGGCGTAAAACGACGACGTGCCGCAGATTCGCTCCATTGCGATATCCATCGGCAGCCGCAATGGCTTGCAGCACCGTCGTAGGCCCGGTCAGTTCCTGGCGGCCGGAGCGATTGACCTCCCCAAGCACGAAAATCGCCGACGGAGCGCTGCGAACCAGATTGGGCGTCACAAAAATTCCGTGGACGTGCTTGCTGTAGCGAGCGTTGACCTCAGCGGCCAGTTCATCCAGTGTCAACCCGACGGCAGGAACAGCGCCAATCAAGGGGAGTCGCACCACACCATCGGGCATGACTTCGGCACCGATCGTCTGCCCCCCTTGCCCGAATCGTGCATCGACCGCGTCGCGCAGATCGTTGATTACGATATCCCCTTTCACGATTTGCACGGTGATGGCCGGTTCGCGCACCAATTTGCGTTCGATGTAGAGGCGATTCAGTTTGTCGGCCAGCTGAGTGACGGTCAGCCCTTCGGCATCGACTGGACCGATCAGCGGCAGCGAAATGGAGCCGTCGGAGAGGACTTGCAGGCTCTCCCGGTTGATCGACGGGTCGCCTCCCGAGGTGATTTGTAAAATGTCGGCGACACCGATTCGGTAGGGCTCGCTCGAACGGGTGCGGGACAGGAGATAGTTGAACGAAATCTGATCGCCCACGCGAATCAGATAGACCGGCAAATGCGGTGTGCGATGCGGGCCGATATATTCGCCAAAAGCGAAATTTTCCCAGGGAACAGGCGCCGCATGCCGCCATGTCGGTTCGCGATCGAGGCAATCCGCCGTTTGCTGATCGACTCCCAACATGCACTTTTGCGGCAATGGATCACGCTGCAGGAATCCCGGGGTGGAGGTTTCCTGATAGACTCTCGACGTGGGATGTGCGGTTTCCTCCGGCCACTGGAAGTTACACAACTCGACGGCAAGATCGAAAACAGCCGGCTCAACGCCGCGGTCTCCCTGCGCCCCATCGTCCCGCGTAACAAAATTCGACGGTACCGATGATGCGCTGCGGGCGTTTGCGGCAGCGCCGGTCTTCGCCCGTCGCGCCGAAGTGGACCAAAACCAACCCAGCCCGATGATCAGGGCTACCGTGGACACCAAAGTGATTGTTCGCATCCGCAGAGAAGATGATGGTCGTTGCATGACGTGCGCTACCAATGAGGAGTCAAACTAGTCAAGTGAAAACGAAGATCAGCGATTAACGCCACATGAACCAACGTTTTCCCTTTTTCGTTGGCGGATCATTTGTACTGCCGGTCGACACGGGCATGTTGGTGCCGGTCGAGGGCCCACGCGTGAAATCACCGGAGTGGTCAGGAATCTCGTTGAAGGTTCGCAAATCAACTAACTGAAATTTGTCGCTAAGCAGTCCTGGCTCGGTGCCATCCTCGAGGGCATGCGCCCGGGCGCTCGTGATCTGAGCCCCGTGGGTGTCCCCCATTTTCTCTTGGACGCGGGCCAGATTCTGGAGACCAGCCAGCGTCGGTTGCATGTTGACACTCAGTTGCAGTGCATCGCGCGCCTCTGCCAATCGCCCCCCCTTGGCCAACATCACTCCCAATTCATTCGCAGCGGGATAGTTTCTGGAATCGCAGTCCAACGCGGCATAGTGGAGAAGCATCACCCGAGCATAGTTGGGGGCCGCGAGCGTCTGGTCCGCCGTAGCGACCGCATGGAGTTTGCCAAGGCAATACAGCGCGCGCGAAGCGATCGGATCGTGCAGGAACGATTCTCGGAACATCTTACGAGCGTATCCGTAATACATTTGAGCAGCGGCGATGGCCGTCAAGCCCTCTGCCTCGCGCGGCGTGAGGACCTGGCTGCTGTGCCGCAAGACCTTGGCGGGAACGTCGATGCTTCCCGAGGATGGCGTCGCAAAGAAATCTTCGGCTTCGTCCAAGGCCAGAAATGCCTGTTGGAGCCCAGCCGACGCGCTGGTGTTCTGCCGTACGGAATCATTGTGCTGCGCGATGATCGATAGTACCTCGTGGAACTCTCGCCGCGCCGTGGCTGTTGCTCCGCGCCGTGCCAATGATTCACCTCGGGCGAGCTTCGTCAGCACTTGTTCCGTCGGCGGAGGAATCACGTGGGTGACAGGTACTCCGGGAAGTTTCTGGCTGACCAATTCATTCAACGCGGGATTACCATCCGCTGCGTCGACGGGCCGAGCCAAGGGACGACCCCGCTGCGAGCCAGTTGCAGGAGACGGTTCTGGGGAAAATAGCGACTCGAATCTCGATTCGGACGTCGACGACCGACACGCAAGTTGATCGTTAGTCGGCCGACGATCCTCCGGGAGTTCTTCTCCGCTGGGCTTTCGATAGGGATTTGTCGTCCAGCTGTTTTTCGGCTCCGGTCTGCTCGGCGTCTGCGAGACGCTACCAAGGGTCAGAACGTCCTGCAATAAAGGAGAGTCAGCGACCGCTTTGGGTGGTCCCTCAACCGGTGAGCCGATGGTAACCACTCGACTCGGTCCAGCCGGATCGAGTGATTCTCTCGCTGGCTTCGAAATGAACGGACTCGAGTCAAACCGATGCCACAGCGCAGCGCACAAGATCAGCCCACCAATGATCACCACTGTCGACTTGTCCCAGTATTTGATCATCGATTCAACGCGAAAGGAAGGATACATCGCAACTCTACGGTTGTATCGATTACTCCGAATGTTGCGCATGAGCCTGTTATGCCGATTTTTCCGAGTGAAATCGGGAAGCCGATTATCTGGAGCGAATAATCGGTAAAATTTGCCCAGCTTGAAATGCTGTCAGGCAATTCGGAGTAAAGCCACATTCGGCATAGTGGCTGGTCGGCCGCGGCTCAAGAGGCGCAAGTCGCCGTTTTCGACTTGTTTTCAACACGTCCGTCGGGGAGAAGTGATGCCGCTCGGTGGCTCCGCAGGGACGACTGGGATGATGGCTCCAGCGGCGATCCACGCGAGTAAATTCACCGCGCGGGCTGCTTTGACGGGGCAACCCCGTCGTGCGCCGATCGTCAAGTCTTGATCTAAGTGAACGAGCTTGTAGGATAGGCCCCATCGAGGACGATCTTTGTGGCGACGCTACTCGCCCTGCTTCGACAAATGCGTCAATTGTCGATGCGAGGCGGAGCCCACGTTAGTCGGCGGGGACCGCCCGCACGGAGGCGTTCCGCAAGGATAGGCTTTGTTCCGCAACGAGTTGCCGGACGGGTTCGCACCGGGTTTTCCCGAGAATCGCGGGTCTAGTGCCCTGCGGCGGACAGGTTTTAGTACACAGCCTAGATGATTGCCATCGCGTTTTGCGGTATCAATTGTCG
The DNA here is from genome assembly GCA_937941455.1 of uncultured Pirellulaceae bacterium. Classification (GTDB taxonomy): domain Bacteria; phylum Planctomycetota; class Planctomycetia; order Pirellulales; family Pirellulaceae; genus BJ22. The sequence continues at coordinate 88,075 of CALDHM010000027.1, forward strand.
TGTCCTGATCCCTCGCCCGATTGTTCGCAATACCGTCGCGGTCGAGCCATCACCGATACACTTTTTACCCGATAATTGCCTGTGATCGAAACGTTATTGATTTCCCAAGATTGCGAATCGTCGGAGTCGGAATCCGGCCAATACACGCTGGCGATGCTGGCCAAGATGTTGTCCCTTCCGCTTTCGACCTTGAGACGCTGGTATTTGCAGAGGTTGTTGATACCAGTTTTCGAGGTCAAACGGCTCCCGTATTTCGATTTCTCGCAGCTGGTTTTTGCTCGCGAGCTCGCCAAAATTTTGGCCAACTCACCGCGAGCGACAGCCATTGAAAAACAGCTATCGCGGTGGGCTCGGCTGAATCCGGATTGGCAAGCTCGTTGGTCGACACTCGACGTGGTGATCGACGGAACAACGGTCTTGTTCAGGCAGGATCATAACCGGTTGGTGGAAACGAATGGGCAGTTTCGTTTCGACTTTTATGACAACGATCAGCATGCGGAAGGCGGCTCGCCACCGCGGATTCTTCCGCTGGAATCATTCGCTTCCCCCGCGGATTCGATTACTTACGACGAGTTGTTGTATGCCGCCTTGGAGCATGAAGATCGGCAGGAACCGCTCCAGGCGATCTCCGTGTATCGGCGCCTGTTGCAGACCTTTGGGCCAACGGCTGATGCTTGTTTTGCCCTTGCGGAAATTTTTTATTCGGTGGGTGATTTGGCGGCAGCTCGCGAGCGCTACTACATGGCCGTTGAACTAGAAGAATCCTTCATCGAAGCGCTCTCCAATCTCGGTTGCGTGCTGGTTGAACTAGGCGAACTGCACGAGGCGCAGCGGGTCTTCGAACGCGCCTTGCGTCAGCATCCCGACTACGCCGACGTCCATTTTCATTTGGCGAAATTACTCGATCAGTTGCATGCCCATGAGTTGGCCGCGGAACACTGGCGGCGTTTTCTACAACTCGCCCCCAAGACGCCTTGGTCCGAGGAAGCCAAACAGCGGCTCGGCCGTTAATCGTCGTAAACGGTGCGATAGCGCCGTCGGCGGTGTTCGCGGCGAATCTCCAAATCTGCCTCGGGCAGCCAATAACTCCCCATCACACGGTAGAACAACAGCATCACGAAAGCGCCCCCGACCCCTGCGCTGAAGCCCTCGATGCTCATGGGGCGAATATCTTGGGTCGGATAAAAAAATTTCATGATCGCGCAGCCGATCAGCGTCCCGGCGATTCCCATCATCAAGGTGGCCAGAGTTCCCCCCGGTTCCTTGCCGGGCATCAATGCCTTGGCAACCAATCCCAAAATCGTGCCAAATCCAATCCAGGTCAACGCGATATTGCCATAGTCTGCGAGGAGTGCGAAATTCATTGCTTTACCGATTCCCTTAAACGACTCAGGACGCAACCCGGCGATTGCCACTCGAACCAGCGAATGTGCCTGTGACCAGAGAATAGACGTCTTTCAATCGACGGCATCAATCGTGCCGTCTTGGGAGTATGCCACGACAACTGCTGCAACGTTTGAGGCATTGCGATTACAAAGTTTGTGGCATCAAGGCAATAACGCAAAGGCCAGTTTTGAACGCTAGCAGGTTTCATGCGGGATTCTCTTGCCTATGGTTGGCTGTTGGCCGTTGGCCTTTGGGATTCATCCAGTCCCGGATTGCCGTCAGCCATCACCGCGGTGCCAACCGGGATATCACTGCTCAGTGTCAGTTCAGAGTCTATCCCAAAACGTTGCTTGGCTTGCGCTTCGGGTTACGTTACGCTTCGAGTTACGGCTGCTGTCGGCGGTAAGATAGGCTCTTTCAGGATGCTTTAACATTAACAGCGCCCTCCGGAACGAAATCTTGAGTATTTTTTCACCAATCGGCAATTCCGGAATTTTCGACTTGTTGAGTGATTTTTTCGTCCAAAATGGCGCGGGTAACGTAAATGGAACGAAAGCTTTCGCTGGATTGGGGAACAATTGGCCGAGGGATTCTCTCGGACTGGCATTTGATGCGTGTCACGCCTGCGGCCATGGCTTTGCTGACCAGGCGAGAAACCAGGTTTCTGTGAGGGACGGGTGGCGATGAGGCCACACGCAAGGATTGTCTGCGAAGGTTTTGCAGGAGGGAAACCAACGCGAGTTTTTACGGAACGAAAACGTTCTTATGCAACGGCTCAACCTACCGCAAATCTTGGTCGGCGCGATCGCCTTGACCGGCATTTTTTATCTGGGGATCAATTATCAAGGGAGTCATCGCAACGGCGCGAGCCTCAGTAGCGTGGCTGGCTTGGTTGATGAGGACCTCACGTTGCGTCAGCCGATGCTTCCAGCCGCTACCGACGATGCCAAGGCAGTCAACGCTCGGCCAGCGCCGGGCTTGCTGCGGGATACCGCCCCTGTTAGTGAAAGAGAACCGGCCAAGGCCTTGCAAGTCGAACTCCCTAACGCTCAAATCCCGCGCGCTGATTTGCAAGAGACAGGGGCCAGCTCTCGGACCCAACCGCGAATCGTAGAACCCGATTTTTCTCGATTCCACCCCCCCCCTAAACCAAGCGGGACGATGGTTCCCCTAGCGAATCAGCCGGTTTCGATCATGAATCATGATGAGCCTGCTGCGGTACCGACCCCGGTCGCTCAACAGCAAGTGTCCGCGACATCGCAAGGGGCATTTCGGCCGATGTTGCCCCCCGACGGTGCCGAGCAGGGTTCGTGGGTCACACCTGAATTGACCACGTTAAATCTGCGGACCCGCGAACAACCTGCGTCACACCCGATCAAAAGTCTCGCAGCACCGCAACAGGAAGCGAACCCACTCTGCTCTGTATCGAAGTTGACCGCCATCACCAGTGATCGACCGGGGGGGACGCCAAGTCAGGCGGCAACGTTCCGCGTGCACATCGTTCGGCCTGGAGAAACGCTGCAGTCGATTGCACTTCGTTATTACCATCGAGAGGATGTCTATTTGCAAATCTACGCGGCGAATCAAGATGTTCTCGACAGCCCCATCAATTTGCCAGCCGGGGTAACGCTGAAAATTCCCGATTAGCCAATCATGGCCGCGCACCTTACCATGCTCCTTTCGGGGTGAGTCGGCCTGCCAGAGCCGTAGAGAAGGGGCGCGAATCTGCGGCGGTAAGCGGCAACGTCCTGGAAACCGCGATTGGTTTCGCAGCGGTCGCGGTTAGAACTTGATCTTCAAACCTGCGACGATCGCGTCCGAAATGTAGTCGAACCGATCGTGGATCAGCGGGGGGCTCATCAGGTTGTTGAATTGCACGTGCGATTCACCACCGTTGAAGTACCGGTACTCCAAAAACCAATCGGTATTGCCGCCGACATTTCCATTGATGCCTACTAGAAATTGATAGGCGAAATTCGAGTCATTTTTTGAATCGCTGGTCAGTAGCGACATCCCTTGCCAAACGATGTCTTGATCGTATCGTGCGAAGCCAATGCCTGCCCCAACATATGGGCGAACGCCAAAAACATTGAGGTTGTTGACATCCCAAATCAGATTGCTCATTCCTGAAAATACTCGAAGATCTCCCGTGAGTTGGTCTCCACCGTTGGCAAGCGCAGCCAAGTAAGGCTGTTCGGATTCAAACGCACTGGAACGATAGGCTAATTCATTTTCGGCGCGCAAGTTCGGGCCATGATGAATTCCCAAATTGACACCGCCCAGAGCGCCACTTTTCCCCGTCATACGGCCCGCTGCCAGATTGGAGAACTCAAAATCCTTCATCGTGTTGTAGCCGACGAAGGCTGAGGCATAGAACATGTCGCCGCAGACATCACCACAGATATTTTGATAGGCACTGCCCGAGTTGAAGCTATCCTCTGGGCTGTTGGCCAAGACTGATGAAGAGTCCAGAAACGTATCGCCGATCGTTTGCCGTGGCGACGATGCAGGAGGAAAAGTTGGGAGGGATTTTGTCTCCTCGAACCGGTAGTTGGTTCCTGGATTTTCGGGCACGGGAGGGGGAGGCATCGAGCGGAACTGCTCGGGGGTGAACGGTTGATAGGCGGGATCGGGCTCGATTTCACTGGTCGAGGATGGAGGAGTGCTACGCACGGGCGGAGCGGAATAGTCGAGCAGCGGAGTGGAAGCCGTTGGGCTCTGCCAAGGTTGTGGATCTTGTTTGGGGGATTCGAGCATGCGGCTCGTGGAGGCTTGCTGGGCAGGAGTCGGCTGAGCTCGGTTCGCACGCGGGTTTTGATCTACCGGGGATGGCAGGCTGAAACCAGGATCAGAAATTTTTGTTGAACCGCTGGGCGGCATTTCATCGGTAAGCGTGACGTTGGGGCGTGATTCCGGAAACCGGAGCAGGTCATCAAAGCCGGTGACAGGATCTTGCACTTCCTCGAAGTTCGCGAGGCGGACGCCTAAATCACCCCCCGCGCCGCCTGGCATGGATTTGCCAGACGGAATACGAGCTAGTCGTGGCGTTTGTGCCGGTGGCTTGGGAATCGATCGTGGGGGGGGGAGATTCTGGCTCGTGTTCAGCGAATCATGGGTGTTAGCGGATGAATCTGGCTGATCAGTCAAACGAATCCGGGCAACATTCCCCGTACTTTTTTCGACATTCAGCGGCCGAGCAACAGACTGGGTTCCCGACAAGCCCGTTGGTGTCTGAGGCTCAGTGAGTTGCGAAGATTGTCCCAATAATACGCTCGACAGCGCAAGCCATCCGGCTGAAAGGAAGCCCATCCGAAAGCTGTTGGTCATCGCCAATGGCCCTTTCTAAAATTGAACTGAGTGCGAGATCCACGAACTCGCGGGGGGACGATTTAGCAGGTTCGGCCAATTCGAAAAATGCCGATTTTTGCAAAAAATGGATCAGCTGGGGCCGTGGGGGGGAACGGCAGAGTTTTGCCTAAATTGCCCTTTTTCGCGGCTTTCGCGGGGCCATCCGTTTTCAGGTTTCCGATTCGTTCTACAATGAAAGGTTCTTTCGCGGCGGGGGGGCGTGAACAAGTCCTGACTGTGAGAAAGAGGAGCACTGGCCTAGGGGCAGGCGGCAAGCAGGGGGTGGCCGGCGGGGGGACCTTCCGCCAGAGAGGCAACGGTTGCGGCTCGTGGGCGTCGGAGCGGCAAACGACTGGGCGGGCGGCGTAGAACGTGATAACGACACGAAGCCATCAACCAATTTGGGAAACACGACGAAACGATCAATGAAAACTGCCTCCGCGACGCACCACACCACCTGGGACAACGGACTGACATTGGTGGCCGAACCGATGCCTTGGTTGCAGTCAGCCGCCTTCACGATTGCTTATCCTGCGGGTTGCAGGTTCGATCCTGCCGATCGCCTGGGGACGGCTAATTTCACGTGTGAAATGGTGTTTCGAGGTGGCGGCCCGTATGACAATCGCGGCTTGATCGAGGCTCTGGAGGAATTGGGTTGTGATTACTATGCAACTTGCGGATTGTATCATACTTTTTTCGGTGGCGCATTGCCCGCGGCTGGGCTGAACAAGGCGTTACGGGTCTACGCTCAAGTGCTTTCGGCCCCTCATTTTCCGGAAAACCAACTCGAAGACGGCCGAGCAGCATGTATCCAGGAGATTCAAGCACTCGAGGACGACTTGGGAGGCAAAACCGCGCTGACGGCGCGGCAACGATATTTCGGAGATCCCTACGGGCGGCATGCTGATGGCGATCTCGAGTCGATCGAGGCGCTAACGCTGGCGGAATTGCGCAGATTCTACGACACGTTTTACCAACCGAATGGAATGTTGATCGCCGTAGCTGGCCGATTCGACTGGTCCGCCTTGGTCGAACAGGTCGCGGAACTCTTCGGAACGCAGCCGCCTCGGCCGCCCCAGCCGCCCGCCAGGCAAGCGGGGGTGCGGGGGTATCATCATGTAGCATTCCCGAGTAACCAAACGTATATCTCGATCGCCTGGCCTGGTCTGCCTTATCGCGATCCTGATTTTTATCGTCTGCGCGGTGCGATCGGCGTGTTGAGTGATGGGATGAGCTCGCGGCTATTCCGAGAGGTGCGCGAACGGAGAGGTTTGTGTTACTCCGTCGGCGCGCATTGTTACTCGATCTTGGATCAAGGAGCCGTATTCGCCTACTCGGCAACGACCACCGAATCAGCTCAACAAACGCTCGAGGTGATGCTCGAACAAATTCGAGCCTTGAGAGAAGGGATCAGCGAGGATGAGCTGCGGAGGATGAAAGTCCAATTTCGCAGCGGGTTGGTCATGAAGCAAGAAAGCTGCCGGGCCCGTGTCAACAACCTGGTGGGAGATCTGTTTCATTTGGGGCGGATTCGTTCTATGGAAGAAATCCAACAACAAGTCTTGCAGTTGACAGTTGCGGATATCAATCGGTTCTTGTCAGAGTATCCATTGAATCCAGAGGATATTGTGACATTAGGTGAACAGCCACTTGAGGTAGGGCGTGAAGTACCTTCGACATCAGCTTGATAATGGTCTGACGGTGCTGGCCGAGTGCAATCCGGAGGCTTATTTCGCCGCCTTCGGTGTCTTTGTGCGAACGGGAGCCCGCGATGAATCCCCCCCATTGGGCGGAGTTAGCCATTTCCTGGAGCATATGGTTTTCAAGGGAACCGATCGCCGATCGGCGGACCGGGTCAATCTCGAACTTGATGAAATGGGGGGGAGCAGCAATGCCCGCACCAGCGAGGAAAGCACGATCTACCACGCAGCAGTACTCCCCGAATTTCAAAACCAGATGATCGACTTGATGGCCGATCTGATGCGACCAGCACTGCGCGATGAAGACTTCGAGACCGAGAAGAAGGTGATCATCGAAGAAATCATGATGTACCAAGACCTGCCGCCGTATGGGGGGCACGAACTTTTGATGGCGGAATTTTTTGGCGACCATCCGCTGGGCCAGTCGATTCTGGGGACAGTGCAGACCGTGAGCGACCTGACGAGTGCCCAGATGCGGCGTTACTTCGCCGAGCGATACGTTCCGAGCAACATGGCCATCGTCGCAGCCGGCAATGTCGATTTCGAACAACTCGTTCGCGATGTGGAGAATCATTGTGGCCAATGGCCTGCCGGCAAGTCGAGCCGATCGATCATTCCCGCGATGCCGCGTGGCGGATTTTCGAGTCTCGTCAAAGAAAATTCCACCCAGCAATACGTTTTGCAATTGGCCGTTGGGCCCGCATCCACGGACGAAGACCGTTTCGCCATGCGGGTGCTGGCCACTATCTTGGGGGACGATAGCGGCAGCCGTTTGTATTGGGAGTTGATCGATTCGGGGCGTGTAGAATCAGCCGGCATCGGCAGCTGTGAGTATCTGGGGACAGGCGCGGTCATGAGCTATTTTTGCTGCGAACCGGAGCGTGCCCAAGAAAATCTCGAACGCCTACGCAACGTCCAAGCCAGTGCGCTGCGGGGAATCCAGCCGCGGGAACTCGAGTTGGCTAAGCAAAAAATCATCTCGCAAATCCTCTTGGCCAGTGAACGCACCGAAGCTCGCCTCTTCAATTTGGGAAGCCAATGGTTGGCTGACTTGCCCTATAAGACGCCTGATCAAATCGCCGACTGCTATCGCCGAGTGACCTTGAGCGACGTCCGTGCCGTGGCGGAGAAATATCCGCTTGCGACCGGCTTCTGCTTGAGCGTCGGTCCGCGCGACGATCTGCAACCGGTCGGGTAAATGGCTGATAGCAGCAGACCAGCTAGCTCGCCGGATTGGTCTAGGGCATGTAGGACGGCCGTGGTAAATTCTTGGGAAAATCCGGCGTTTTTCTCAAGGATCATCAAGGTGCCCATGGAAGGCTCACCTGATCCCTAATCTCGTCGTTGGCTGCCGGTGGAGAAATCACAAGCCAAGGACATGGAGGTCCTCCGACGTTGTCGTTCGTTGCTTCGCATTTTCGAGACTCAATCCGATCGGCCTGGGCAGCCCTGTTGGTCTGCTGGTTGAGCGCGCCCCCTTTGGTCGTTGCTCAAGACCTGCCGGGTTTGGAGACAGCGGATGCTCCGTTGGCGACGCGTCATCAGGAAGCCAGACCGGCTGTCCGCGAGACAAATTTTCGTCTGCGTTTGACGTGGGGGGGCGGTCCGCAGGAACCGTGGCATGTCAGCGTTTTTGTCGGCGAGGGACGAATCTCATCGCCGGAAATATTGGCGATGGAGAGCGATGCTTTGGGCTCCGCCAAAATCGTCGGAGATCAGCAACTTGTCGTCCGCGCTCTCAGCAAAAGCGCCTTTGGTGGCATCGACTTTACGGTCGAGGCTAAAGACGAAACGCCGGTACTCATCGAAGTCTATTCCCAGAAGAATCCGGGGATTCGAGCCAGTAAAAAATTTCAACTCGCCGAACTTCGCGATGCCTCGGTCGGTGCGGTGATCGATCCGCAGGGCAATCGATTTGTCATCGCTCGCACTCCCGGGGACCAGTTGCGAATTGAAACGAGGAGACCGCACCTGATCTTCCAACCGGGTGAATCCTGGCAGTTCGCGATGGTTCCCAATTTTCTCGCTGCAGCGAACAACCGGAACCTGCGGTGTGTGGCCCGTCTGCGGAATATCGCTCAACCGAAACAGGTTCTCGAAACGCTTACATGGGAGCTGCGCCCCGACGACTACGGGGGCTTTGCGGCGTTCGATGGCGAACTGAAGACGCCCGCCATTGAAGGAGTCTATGAATTGAGCTTCACGCTGGAGCCCCGCTGGTACCAAGCTGGCTTTTCAAATCGGAATCCCGTGCTGCGAACCATTCAGTTCCTGGTGCTGGCGTCAGAGCCTCCGGAGCGAAAATCGGATACGCCCTGGTCGCTGGTTCACGATGTGCGCTGGGATGAAGCCGCGAAGGACAATTTCCCAGCCCGCGTGGCCTCGATGATCGACCCATTCAACAAGCTCCGCAGTTCCCCGCCAGCAACCGAATCCCGGCGCGATCCGATCACTCTCCGCAGCGGAGATCAACGCATCGCGACGCTGGCCGTTCCCGATGTGAATCGCCCCTATTTGGTTCGCGTTCGCTACCAAGCGTCGGGAGCATCGAGTCTGGGTATGAGTCTGCTGGACGCAGATCGACTCGGTGGGTTTTCCAACTTCGGCTTCAATACCGGCGTTGTTCAATCAAGGGACTTCACCGCGTCCGATGACGAAGTTCCATCACGCGACTATTTAGTTGAAATGGTGATTTGGCCAAATAACAAGAATCCGTCGTTGCTGGTAGCCAATCGCAGTCAAGGGTGCGATATTCTCGTGACGCATGTCGAGGTCTGGAGTGGGCCCGAGCGTTTAGTTGGACGGAATCATCGCGGCAACTCGCGCGGAATACTCGCCTTCGCTGAGTTGCCGCTCTTTGCTGAAAATTTCAATGGCGAGCGGGCAGTCGATCAAGGAACCGGCGAACTGATCGACGATTGGCAAACGTTTTATTCGGCCGCCGATCGGCTGATCCAGTATCTAAAATTTTCAGGATACAGCGGCTTGATGATTTCCATCAACGGCAACGGTGGTTGCCTCGCACCGCTGCAAAGTCTCCCCTCCAATCCGCGATATGACACCGGGAGATTCTCCTCGACGGGACAGGATCCGCAACAAAAAGACCTTCTGGAAATGCTGTTTCGCATGTTCGATCGCGAGGGCTTACGACTGATACCAGCCGTTACCTTTGCGGATCCCCTGCCGAGTTTAGAGTCGATCGCCGAGAGCGAAGGACAAAACACCGTTTGTTTGGTTGATGATCGAGGCACGGTCTGTCCGCCGAATCAAGTCCTGCCTCGCTACCATGCGTTGACTTCGTCCGTACAGGACGCGATGACCGAAGTATTGGGCGAGGTGTTGGACCGCTACGCGGCGCATCGTAACTTTGAAGGGCTTGCCGTTGTCTGCAGTGGCCATACCTACGCGATCTTGCCTGGCCGCCGGTGGGGATATGATCGAGAAACGGTGAAGACGTTCGCCGAGTCTCAGCCGGGGCTGAATTTAGAATCGAGTCCGGAATCCATCAAAGAATTCATCGATCAAGAGTTGTTAGGGCGGCGGCGGCAAGATTGGATCGCGTGGCGCTGCCAACGCTTAATGCAACTGTACCAGCGCTGGGAAACGCTGATCAGCCTGCGCAAGCCGCAAAGCAAGCTGTATCTAGCCGGAATCGAGCTCTTTCGCTCCGGCGACCTGCCCCAACAGCTGAGTCCATCGCTGCGGAAATCGGCCAGCGCAACCGAAGCCTTGCGCGACTTGGGCTGGGACGCCAAGGCTCTCGCGACACTGCGACATACGGTCGTGCTCCAGCCCACTCGCATCGCGCCTACTGAGTCGCTCATCAAGCAACGAATCGAGCTGAGCCAAAATCGCAGTCGCGGTTTGGCGGAATTCCACGGGCAGCAGCCACACGCTGCGACCTTGTTCATCCACCGCGACCAATGGATTCGCAGCCAAACACCTGCCGCGCAGACTGGCCAAAACCCAGGCGCATGGTATCGTCTCCAACCCATCGCTCCACCGGGACAGTCGGGTTTGAAGCGATTTGCTGAAGCGATCTTCCGCAACGATGCGGTGGAGCTGTTCGATGGCGGCTGGTTGATCGCGACCCAAAACGATCCCACTTTTCAACGATTCGCAGCCGCCCTGCATGAGTTGCCGAAGGAAAAATTCCGAGACGTCTATCCGCGCGGTTCGCAGCAATCGCGGCGACCGGTGGCCGTGCGGCAGTCGAGTTCTCGCGAGGGTTGGCTGGCTTACGCGGTCAACAGCAGTCCTTGGCAGTGTCGCGTGACCCTCAACTTCAAGGTGCATCCCGATCAACTGCAACTGATCCCGCCGGTAGGTGAACAGGTGAATCGCCACAATGCCTTGCAAACCAAAGTGACCTTCGAACTCGAGCCCTTCGCCTTAGTGGCTCTCCGCGCCCGGTCCGCCGACTTGATGGACTTCGAAGTGCAGATGCCCGTACAAGCCGCGACGGCTGTCCGCAGCTATCTCCATCGACTGCAATCCAGCTTGGCGTCCGCGACGGAACCGCAGCCGATCCAAAAACTTGCCAACCCGGAGTTCTTTCGCGGCCAAGGGGGCTGGCATTTCCCCAAACAGCCGGGCCAAACCGTCAACTTCATTCCGACGGCCCCCCAAAGTGTGTCCGACGCGATGCAGCTGACTTCGACAGGAACCGTGGCCTGGGTTCGCAGCGATTGGTTCGAAGCACCCGAGTCGGGACGGCTGTCGCTGGTCGTCTGGATGAGAACCCCGGATGCCGCCGCACAACCTCCCTTGCGAGTCGCCATCGAGTCCGAAGCCACGCCGCTGGAGTACTACCGCTACGCGGAGTTCGGATCTTTGTTGCCGGATCATCCCGAGCAGCAGTTGACGAGTGAATGGAAGCCCTTCGTCGTGCATTTCGATGACCTTCCGATGCACACCGCGGCTCGCTTGCGAATCGGCTTCGACTTGATGCGAGCCGGGACCGTCGAGATCGACCGGATCGAGCTGTACGATCGCCTGTTCGAAAAGAGCGAGTTGCAGGCTCTCACCCAATTGATTGCATCGATTCGCCCCTTGACGACGGACCCTGACTTGGTCGACGAAGCCCGCTTCTTGCTGGAGGGTTATTGGCCGCAGTTTATCGATCAGTTGTTCAATGCGACGCCTCGCGATTCCTCAACCGCGTCACCGGCGGCCACGGAAACGGCCGAAAACCACGAATCGTCTAACGACTCGGGCCGATCAGGGTTTATCTTCCGTCGTCAGCGTCGGCGTTGATCGACCGATTTCGCAAACGATTCGCCTTCGAATTAGCTGTGGGAATCGTCGCGCTTGTTAGCCAGCAACGGAATGTAGACCGTTTCGAGATAGGCTCGAAGTTGGTGTCCTCGACTAGCTGCCGCGTTGATTCGTTGCAAAATTTGCCTCATGGCCTCGTGCGATGCCACCGCTTCGATCCGCAGGAGTTCGCGCCCCTCGGCATTGGCTTTCGGACCGATGTGTCTATCCCAGCAACGGCTGGCGGTAAAAGCACTGACGCCCCCGTCTTCCAGGATGTCGGCGATTTCGTCCTCCAGGCTCAGGTCACCGATCACGGTCAGGCGTTGTGCCGTGGCGGGTCGGCGGTTACGGCTGGCGAGGTGATGCGAGGTCATGGGCTCGAGTTGGTCCAAGCCAAGCAACTCCAATTGCAGGCCTTGCAGGCGGAAATCATCTTCCAGGTGATGCAATTTCTCCATCACACTATGATCGACCATCTTCGTTTTAGTCAGGTCGAGCAGGACGCTTTTTCCTTGATTCAGACCTGCTATTTCGATAGTTCGGCGGACGGCGATCCAGTTGCTGAAGACCAGGGATTCCCCTGCGGCGATTCGCACCGAATGGCCGTCGATCGGCTCCACGTTGAGGGCCGGAAAAAATAAGGTCCGCAAGGGAACACCTTGCGCAAGATGCATCAGGAATTTTAAGCCGATCCCAATCGCGATGCCGATCAATAAATCCGTTGCGAGTACGGCAACTAACGTCACAACGAAGATCGCCAGTTGATCGAGGCCGATCTTAAAGACATTGATGAATTCTTGGGGATGCGCTAGGCGAAAGCCCGTGTACACCAACATACCCGCCAGTGCTGCTAAGGGAATCTGATGCAACAGCATCGGCAGCAGTGACACGCAAGCCAGCAAGAAAATTCCATGCCAGAAATTAGCGAAGCGAGTTTTTCCCCCGTTATCGATGTTGGCCTTGCTGCGGACGATTTCGGAGATCATGGGCAGGCCGCCCACCAAGCTGCTCAAGACATTTCCGGCGCCCACCGCGATGATGTCGCGGTCCATATCGCTGCGCCGCTTCCAGGGATCGAGCAAGTCCACAGCCTTGGCACTCAGAATCGACTCCAAGCTGCCAATGATGAAAAACAAGGCCACCCATTTCCAGGCGATCGGCTGCTGCAGAACGGTGAAGTCGGGGGTTTGAATATTCGAAAAAACTCCGAAGATTTTTTCGGGTACCGCCACAAGATACTTTTCGCTCAACTGGTATTCGTGATTGTGCAAGAAGTACGAATGCTGATGGAGCAAATCGAAGAACCACCCCAGAGGAACAGTCAACGCGAGCACGACCATCGGTGAAGGAATTCGGCGCAATGCCGGAAATTTTTTTCCAACCAATGGCCATAAAAACATCACCAGAATACTGAGCATCCCGATCAAAGCGATCACGGGATTGGCCTCGACGATGAATTCGGGAATCCTGCGGATCAAGTCGAGGGGTTCGCCGTTGACACTCAACCCCAAGGCGACGGGGATTTGCTTCGAAATGATGATGAGACCGATCGCCGCTAACATCCCATGAATCGCCGCGACTGGGAAAAACTCCCCTACAATCCCGGCGCGGACCAGCCCAAACCCGATTTGGATAATAGCCGCCGCGAATCCGACCGCCAGCGCCGCTCGGTAGGCGTTGGTGTCGATCTCGGTCCAGCCCCCCGTCATGCCATCGCCACCGAACGCCTCGATGCAGCCCAGTACGATCACAATCAGGCCTGCAGCGGGGCCCTTGATCGTCAGCTCCGAATTGCTGAACAGCGTCCCGATGCCCCCGCCGATGATTGCCGTGAATACGCCAGCAACAGGCGGAACCCCCGAGGCAACCGATATGCCCAAACAGAGCGGCAGAGCCAGTAGAAAAACCATCAAGCCCGACATCAAGTCGGATTGCCAATAGGCTTTAAACCCCTGCCAATTACCGACAGGTTTGTCGCCGAGCCACGCGGTCGATTCGGCATTCGTTTTCGAGAGGTCAGTCATGAGTTGAATTCCTTATCGCACCAGAAATGTTTTCGTTGATTGATTCTCGCACGTCTCGCGGCGCAGTAGCCGCACGGCGTCGCAGTAGTTCTTGGGCGGCATGGTAACGCGAGTTGGCCTGCCATTGCGGGAACAAACCGCCGAGGACCATGAGTAATGCCAAGACCACGATCGTTAGCCGCTCCGGTAGACTCGCTTGCATCGATATGGTCGCCGGGGCGATCGACCCAGTAAAAATTCGGAAATAGGCCCGCAGAGCACCGATTCCATTGAAGGCCATCACCACCACGACCAGCGCTCCGACAATGGAGTAGACGTGAATCGCTCCTTCCACAAACAATTCTCCGCCGATGAAACCAATCGTGCCGGGAAAGCCGATGCCGGACAAAACTGCCAGCAAGAAAAAGCCGGCGAGCGCTGGCATCTGCCCGTACAGACCATGGAAGTCATTCAGGCCCACTCGCCCCACACGCCCTTCCACCGCGCGAATGACGATGCCGAGCGCCGTCAACGATATCCCCGATGAAAACCATAAGATCAAGCCGCCCGTCAATCCGATCGTGGTCACTGATTCGAGACCGATCAGCACCAGCGATACGTTACCCAACACCAGATAGGCGAAAAATTTACGCGTATTCGTTTGCACGACCGCCATTCCACTGGCATAAACCGCGCTCAACAGCGAGACGAGGGCGATGGCCCGCAGGATCTCTGCGGACGTAAAGGGAAACACCAGGCGAACGACACCGAGCGCCCCGATCATCGGCACCACGAACAAAATCGCGGTTCCCAGAGTCGCCCGCTCGAACAAATCGATCATCCAGGTGTGAAACGGTACGCAGCCACAGCGGATGACCAAGCCCAACGCCAGCAACAAATCCCCCACGAATGGCCGCGCATCGATTTCTACCGCTGACCATGCCATCCAACTTCCCACGGCAATCAGCGCCATCGACAATGCTTGGTGCAAAGCGAACAGTTGCCAAACCTGACCGCGGGCGCGCAACTCGAAGATCGGCAAAAGGTTTTGCAGCAACAGCAAACCGACAAACCACCGCGGCTCGCGGCAACTCAACAAGGCCAGCAACAAGCTCAGCGAAACAAGGGTTAGCGCGAAGGGAAATCGGGATTGCTTCGAGCGAGGAGTCACGAATGTGATAGCGAAATATAGTAGTGCGCCGAACGCAAATAACGGGGCGCTCAATTCATCGATCACCAAGAATTCGCTGCCAAGCCAGCGTTCCCAGAAATTCAAGCGGTCGTGCGCCTCGAAGCTTTTCAAGCTCTCGAAGTCCAGCCAGGCAACCACGGCACACAACAACGTGATCCCCAGCGCCAGAACGGTGAGGCCCCAGCGCCGCCGATCATTGCGGAGACTGCTTACGATGATCGAGGCGAGTAGAGGAATCGCCAACGCGGCTTCGATCCAATATCCGTGTAACTCAAGCATCCGCTTCCTCACCAGGTTGATGGAATTTCGCCGTGACCTGATTGCCAAACCAAGCGATCCCATTCGACTCGAGACGACTGCACCAACGGAAAAATTCCAACCAAGGTGCAACCAGGCCGCGATCGAGCAGTAAATCCAGGTAGCCTCGCTCTAGCCCGAAGCGGTAGAGCCAGGGTTGCATTTCCGCCGGTTTTGAGTCCTCGAGCTGCGAGAGCCGACTCATCGCGATTTTCCGACCGACCGCGGTTTCAATGTTGAAATAGTCCTGAAGCAGGTTCGAGGCACGCAGCAGTTGCAGCGTCCGCAAGAAGGCATGCCCGATAATGTGTGTCAGGGCCAGGTAGTACCAACCCATGCCGATTTCGACGACGATCAAACCGACTTGTGTCAATGCCGAGAAGGCCAGCACGCCCTTGATATCCGCCTGAACTCTGCCGATCAGGTTCGCCACGATGGCCGTCGCCAGACCGATTGCAATAACCAGCGCGGTAAGACCTGCAGAGTTGGCGATCAGGGGGCTGACCCGCAGCAGCAAAAAGGCCCCTAAGTGAATCGACAGAGCACCGTAAAAAATGGCGCTCGATGGCGTTGGCCCCTCCATGGCCCGCGGCAGCCAACCTGAGAACGGAATCAATGCCGATTTCGCCGCAGCCGCCAATAACAGCAATCCTCCTACGCTGAAGGCCTCCCGGCCGCTGAGCAGGGATACCGCGTTGGGCCAAGCCCCCTGACCGGTCAAATGATCGAAATCCCCCTCGCCGGTCAGATGGTGCATCATCACCACAGCCACCAGAAACAGAGCGTCAGATATTCGGTACACGGCCCAAACCCGCAAACCGTTGTTCACCGGTCCGCGGCGCTCGTGGAAAAAACCGACCAACAAGGCCGATGCCAACCCCACCAGTTCCCAACCAAAAAAAAGTACCTCGATCGTGCTGGCCAGAAAACTCAGACTCAACCCGAAGGAAAACAACGCATAGAACAAAAAGAAGCGTTGGTATCCCGCCTCGCGATGCAAATAGTTCGATGCGAAAGCCGCTACAGTTCCGCAGAGTAAATAACTTAGAGTCGCCAGCGGCACTGACAGGCGATCGAAGACAAATTTCAGATGAAAATGGAAATGCTCTTCGGGCAAGATCACCCAATGACCAAATTCCAGGATCGTTTCCGTGCGGCCAGCGGCGATCATCATGCCAGCCACTCCGAAAATTCCCACGAGCCCAAGCAAGTTCGTCAACAAACTCAGTCGACCGATCACTTGCTCCCGCAGAGACACATTCAGTAGGCTGCAAAGTCCAATCGTACCGGCCAGCAAGCTCGGAGCGAACACGGCCAAAAATGCACTCGCCGCAAAAAAAGTCGAATCAAGCATGAACCACTCCTGATCGGTGCCGTTCGTAGATCGTATTCCCCACCGGCCCAATTCCCGCAAAACGTAGATCCTCGCGCTTGCCGGAATACCAATCGCTCGATGTTTCCGCTCGCGGCCGAGTTGTTTTGCTGCCTTGGTAGAGTACGAAATCGCCCCGCACATACCGTCGAATTTCTGGACGCTGCGGATCCAACAAAGCAAGCTGCAACCACGAATTTCTCACGATTTGCTCAAAGTAGGGATTGGCTGCGAAGACCTGATGAATTCCTTCTTCGGTGGCCTCGACGATCAGCAGCAAACGCAAGGGTTGATGGATCTCGACCATTTGCCAGGGCAGACCGGTTCGCAAATCGCTTTGCGCTCCATCCATCACACCCAACAGTGACGTGATATTGTGGGGCAGCTTCGTGCCGCAGCCGAGTCGAACAGGGTCGGCGTACGAGAAGAAATACTCCAGGTTGATGCCACCGCACACAGGGACGACCGCGCCGAGAATTCGTGACAGAATCGTCAAATTCGCATCGTCCACTCGCGTGTCGTAACTGTGCAAGAAAGCCCGCCGATCAAAAAAGATTCCGCGCGTCCGCTCGCGTCGGCCCACGATGCAAATCGCATTGGTGGCGTGGCCGCACTCAGGGCGAGCTTGAGACAAATCTTCGACCCGCCCCTGAACGTGTTTGACGGCATCTCGAACGGATAGTTGCAAGGGCGCCGACATGAAGCGGCGACAACGCTCATGTGCATTGCGACGAGCCGCCTCGACCAGGGCGGCACGGGCTGCGACCAAACGGGGCTGCACCCAGCCGGGGATCGCTTCGACATCGAAAAAGGTCAATTGGTCATTCGCCGTATTATGGAAGGCACCCACGAACCAAGTATCGACGGGAATCACCAGATTTCGTTCGGCCAGGCGACTGCGGACGCGGGGATCATTAGCCATTTGCGCGAAGGCTCGGGCATTCGGACCGCCATGACCTCCACCGCACGCGCCGCAATTGTAAGCCGAGCCGTGGGGGTTGTTCAGGCTGGTCGATCCATGACCGACGATGATGACCAGCGGCGACCAGTCCCCGATCAAACCAAGATCGTGCAGGACACGGTGAATAATCTCAGCCATTTCATCGACCGAAAAGCCCGGAAGTCGATGAATCGCTGCCTCGGGTTGTTGCTGGAGATTGAGTCGAGTTTTCGCGGTGGTCTCGAACCACCCTGCAAACTGGCGACTAATCAAACCGGTGACCCGTGGAAAAAGAACTCGCATGACCAACGGGATAACGGCGAGCAAGCCCACGAGCGACGTGATGATTCCTGACAAAAACGAACGACTGTGCAGGTGCAATCGCTGTTGCCATTCACCGAGATTGCGGCGTCGACTCGCTCGCTCCTGAGCTTGGGCCAATTCTTCTCCTTGAAATTCCTCGGTGACGCCATGTTTGGGTTCGATGACGATGGGACAAAGCGGAATCGCTTGAAATGATTCAGCAGCTTGATAGAACATGGCCACACCGAAAAATCCAGCGGCACCCCAGGTCCGCGCCCGCGGTTCGACTTCCTCCAAATGCCGCCGAAAAGATTCCTCGCGCTCATCGATGCAGGCGATCATGTCAAACAGGTAGCCGGAACCCTGGGGTATTGCAGGTTCCGCCCCGCGGTTTGCACCCGTTGTCGATATGCCAGAGATATCGGAAACAGGCTGTTCGGCTAGATTTAGAATCGCGTCGAAACATTCGTGTCGCCAATTTCTCTCGAAGGCTGCCTGAAAAACCAAACAGCGCTGATACTCGTCGAAGGCGCGAATTTCATCCAAGACCTTATGCCAATTGGCAGCAGACATCGAAAACAGTGTCTTCGGATACCATCCCAAGCCACGGGCAAGTTGAAAAATCGCGTAGGCTTCGCTGCGAATTTGGCCCAGCGATTTTTTCTGCAACGACTCCGCAGCGACCGTTCGCAATTGTGACAACGGGAGATCGTCGCAGTCCGATTGATTTGCGAGCCATCGCAAGGCCAGTCGATCCAGAATCAAGCGAACCGCTAAGAATTCAACCAGCGTTCCCGCTGGAACCGGCTGAGAAACTCGGTCCGGCCGTTTTTCGATCTGCCAGATCATCCCGGCAAAACCGCGCAACGCCAAGAGGGTTTGCGCTAGGTAATCAGGCACCTCCGCGGAGGTCACCCCCAAGGCCGACAGACTTTCGGCGATGCTGTGCAGGGGAGACAGACCCCGCTGTTCGACTTGGTGCAATTCGGCTTGCAGCGGCCGCAGCCAGGGAGCGAGCAACTCGGTGCGGCTGTCGAAAATATCCGAAAAGGCTTGCCAAAATCCAGCCTCCCTGCGAGGCATCATCGTTTGGCTGAGGCCTTGATCCAAAAAGGCGCTGCAAAATGGGATCAGACGTTCATGGACCAGCCCATCGGCATCGACCCCTTTCCATTGCAAAAGAGCATCCCGATGACGAATGAAATGGACATTCTCCGACCATCGCGGAAAACGCGAGACCGCGCGAAAACAAATCTGCCACAACATCTGCAACGTCAGCGATTCCCAGGTCTTGTCAGACCAGGATGACGCCCGGTCGAAGCGAAACTGGGATCGCAACGCGTCGCACTTTTTGACGAAACGTTTTAGCTCCGTTCGCTCAGATTCCGTCTCGTTGCTGGGATCGGCACTACCATTGACATGATCGAGGCAACGGAGTACCCAACGCCGGGTATTCTCGACCAGCGCTCGTTTGAGATCGCCCGATGTAGTGCTGGGAAATCGTTCAAAAGCTGCGGTCTCGGCGATGACCCAGTCGAGTTCCTCCGGGAGGACCGCTTGGACCGGTTGATGCAGTAACTCGCGTCGGAGGTGAAACCGCGTACCCAGCAAACCGACGAACAAGTCCGCCTCGTGTCCTAACGATTCCTCCAAAGCGGCCTCCACATCTTCGGTGGAAAACGCCCCTTGCTTCCATGCCTGACGATACCACGATTCCGGCAGCATCGTTCGGCAGTTCAACGTCTTCGCGCCTGCCCGGACGCCTTCGTCAAATGGCATGCCCTCGAAAGCATGCAGTGTGTTGTGATGAATAAACACGGTCAGCGGACCTTGCGACGGGAGCAAATGAGCCGCATGGTCGATCGCGTGTTGAATTTCCTCGATCGTTAATGTTGACATGAATGGACTATCGAAATGGCGGTAATCGATAATGAATCTGGATTCGAACCCTAACGTACAGAGGCCGAATCGAGCAATCGGCGGTGCGTCAAGGGTTGATTTTGAAAATGCCCCCGACGGCGTTTCAGCACACAACGGCGAACCAACCGCGGAACGCTCGGCGAAGCTGACCAAGAATTTGATGGGTAAACCAAGGCGTTTTGGTGAAGATAGCTCTATCGTCAGCCTGATTGTTGCTCAAAAGATTTGCCGAAGTGCTCGGAACGATCATCCTGAACTTCTCGCGGTTACGATTGGCGGAACGACTCCGATCGCAAAGCCGACAACTGGGGAGACGGGCGACAGATTTTATTATGCGCAGGTTGGCGGGCCGCGAGGTTGTTGAGGTAGGTGACAGGCCGTTAAGACCGGAAGTGACGGCTCGATCGACAAGATTTCATCAGCCGCGCGGTCGAATAGGCTCTCGATTGCCGAGCTGATTTGAGCCGCGTCAAAAGAAATCGACTTCGTGGCTTCTTTGGAAAATTCGGCGATTTCGAGAACTGCCGCCAGCGGCCGACTATCGCTCGAATACTGAGGGCGATCGGCAAATAAAAAGACCCCAATCAACGACGAAACAAGTGAGACTAAAATCAGTCGCACGGCGTTGTTTCGGCAGGAATCGGTCATTCGCAACATGCGTTAAGCCTAGACCGTAGAGGTGAACCGGTAAAGGCCGATGTGACAATTCGCGCGAATTCCTGCGACGGTTGAATGCTCTGGATTCCGCGCGATTGCTCCTTGATGGCTGGTAACAAGCCCGTGTCTAGAGCCAATGGGCTAAGAATTTGCCGATAATATAATATCGACATGGCATCCAACAAACTGAACATTTCGACGAACAAACGATGGCAGCCGGGACTTTTGAGCTTCCTACTGCACGCAGGCTTGTTGATCCTGGCGAGTTTGTGGGTGTTCCAGCAACCTGCCTCGGTCGGGGGGGGCTTGCCTGATCGAGTTGGCGAGATCGTCCTCGCCACCGCGACTTCCGACCGACAGACGGTCGAGTACCACGCGGAAAACGAAGCCCCCGCGGATTCCGCCAATTCTGCTGCAGACATTCCCCAATTGCCCGATGCACTCACGCAACCGGAAATTCCGCCGATTGAGAGGACTCATGTTGAGGGAGCCGGACCCCCGCTCGAGATGTCCGAGTCCGCAAACCAGATGCAGCAGTCGTTGTCGGCGAGTCGGATTGAACATACCTTGAGCGATCACGATCTCGAGGCGATCGCCCGCGAACAGCGCGCCTTGGGCAATCGGCAACCGCAGGGACCCCTAGTCGCTGCATCACTGTTCGGCAGCGGTAAAATCGAGGGTCGCCGATTTGTATTCGTGATCGATCGATCGGCCAGTATGGGGGATTCCGGATTAGGCGTCTTATTTCTGGCCCGCAAAGAATTGGCCAATGCGGTCGCCGCGTTGACGCCGGAGAATCATTTTCAAGTGTTGGTCTACAATGATAAAGTCACGATGATTGGCGAGCGGAACATGCTGGCCGCGAACGAAGAGAATCGCCGCCGCTTGACGCAATTTATGGGCAGCATCGCAGCTTTTGGTGCGACGAATCACGAAGCCGGCATGTATTCGGCCCTGGCCCTGCGGCCCGACGTCATCATCTGGTTAGCCGATGGCGGTTACCCCGAAATGAATGCCAACCAGATTCGTTCGTTTTTGTCGACTGCAGGCCAGCGAGTTGCGGTACATTCGTTTGAGTTCGGCACCAAACCGGACCCGCCTGCAGGATCGTTCATGCGCAAAATGGCGGAGGATGCTGGCGGGACATACCGCTACGTGAACGTGGATGAGTGGAAGCGACAAAATCAGGAACGTTAGATGAGAGCCTGTCCCCTAGTCGGCTTGGCGAAACGCCAACGCTTGGGCAATGTGCGTTGGGTAGTTTGGTTGCTGCACGTCCCGTTACTGGCAGCGTTGTTTCATCCAGCGGCGAGTCTCGGACAAATCCCGGTGACTCTGGTCTACCAAAACGGCACGACCGTATTCGTCGAACTCGTTGATGAGGCCTTCCCTGGAATTGATGAGGCCACCGGGGAACCACGGCCGATACCCTGGTCGGAAATTCGTTGTGTCATCTTTCGCAAAGCGGCGGGGTCGTCGGAACGAGAGATAGTTGCTACGGCGATTGCCAAGCTCGACGCTGCCGACTATCAAGAGCGAGAAGAAGCCGAAACCAAACTTTTGCAACTGCCAACGCTGCAAAATTATCGCGGCTTGCTACAGGCCGAACTGGACCATCCCAGCCTCGAGAAGCGTTACCGCGTGGCCCGCATCCTCAAACAAATCGACCGGTCGCGGTCAACCACGGCGCGGACGCGTTCCCCGCGGCCTGCGCTGGCAACCGAACAAGATTTCGTGCGTTTGAAAACCGGCCAAACGCGCATCCTGAAATTGGCGCAACAGCGAATCGCCTGTCGCTGGCGTGGCCAGGTCATCCAACTGGCAACCGATCAACTTGAACGCATCGTGTCAGGCTGGCCAAAACTCGCCGCCGATGTCGACGCGACTCCGCGGATGAATCGAGTTCAAGTGGTTCAGGCCAGCGAGCAAGCGAATGACTGGCGCGACGCGCCGGAATGGAATTTCGCAGTCGATCGAGGAGGATTTTCGCTCGAACCGTTCCACCTGGTCCAAGACGAATTCGTTGATCGCGGCGTGCGTTTGTTTTCGGAGCGGAATTTTCAAGTCATCGTGGCCGACATCAGCAACGTCACCAACGACGGGCCGGTGCTGAAGTCCTTGTGCGTCTATGATGGCGAGAAGTCGCGGCGGATTTTCAGCGGAAGAATCCGGGTCAGCTTTTGTCTGCCGGATTTGCCCGAAATCCCAGCCACGGTTGATGCTGTCGGATTTCAGCTGGCCATCATCGATAATCCCAAAGATGTCGTGATGGATGCCTACGATGCCGAGGGCCGCATCATCACCCGCATCGAAGCGGGGGGGGAACGCAACCAATTCTTCGGCTTGCGTTCCGAAATTCCAATTGCTTTCGTCGAGATGAAATTGAATGAGCATTTACAGACGCTCGACCGCGACATCGACAAATCGTACTCCCTGCAAACCTTTCGTCACTCGTCGCCGCGACCAGCGACGACTTACGTCAATCGCCGGCCTGACTATGCGGTGCGGCTTCGCTCCGGTGAAGTTTGGTTCGTTCCGGAATTGGCCTGGGACGATGGAGCGCTGCGAATCGATGATGCTGTCTGGGGACCGGTGGAAATTCCCCTGGCCGAAATCGCGGCGATCCAGGGACCGGAATCGCCGTGGCGTGAGCCATCGTCCCGAGCCTCGGGTTGCTTCGTCAAACTTGCTGACGGTTCGATCTTCAAGTGCGATCCCCAGGATGGCTTGTTCGTCTCGACGCGGCAGCCATTGTGGCGCGTTCGGGCCGATAATGTGGAGGCGATCTGGTTTCCCAAAGATGAGTTGCGTTACCCCCGGGAGGACGATTTCAGTGAGACTTGGCAAGTCGTCCTCGTTTTCCCAACGTGCCGCTGGCTGCTGCCCGAGCTCAAGGTTACTCCCCGAGATATTGCCTGGGATACACGGCGGGGAGAACTCAAGCTCCCCGAATTATTGCCCACAATCAAGGAGGCCTACACCCGCGAAAACGACCTGGTGACGCCTCGCTTCGACAGTTTTGCTCTGGTCGGGTCGCGAGAGACGCAAAGTCCATCGGTATGGTTTGCCCCGGTGCGATCGGCGTCCCAACCGATGGTGCTGCTACGAAACGGCGAAAGATTCGATCTGGCCGCCCACTTCAAATTGGCGGCGGTCGACGGCGACGCCCTGGTACTGACCGATGCCGATGGGTTAACTTGGAAGATCAAGTGGAGCGAAGTCGCTCTCGTGAAATTCTAGTAAGCCAAAACGGGGCGAGCCATCACAACCCATGCAGCGTAATAGTCAGCGCGTCAAATTTTCCATTCGATCGGGCATCACGCTCGCGGGAATTCTGGAATTGCCCCCTGCCGGTGAGCCGCGGTCGTTCGCCGTGTTTTCCCACTGTTTTACCTGCACGAAGGATTTGAAGGCCATCGTGCGGATCAGCCGCAGGTTGGCAGCGCTCGGCTTC
Source organism: uncultured Pirellulaceae bacterium (assembly GCA_937941455.1). Taxonomy (GTDB): domain Bacteria; phylum Planctomycetota; class Planctomycetia; order Pirellulales; family Pirellulaceae; genus BJ22. The sequence continues at coordinate 111,906 of CALDHM010000027.1, forward strand.
GCCGTATTGCGATTCGATTTCACGGGCTTGGGCGATAGCCAAGGCGATTTCAGTGCGACGACGTTTCTTGACAACGTCGCCGACTTGGAATCGGCCGCCGCATTTTTGACGGCGGAGTATCGAGCGCCCGAGTTGTTGATCGGCCACAGTCTCGGCGGCGCGGCCTCGATCGTGGCCGCTCAGAACTTGCCGAGCGTGCGCGCGGTGGTCAATATCGCGTCCCCAGCCAACACCCTGCATCTGGCCAATCATTTGGTGCGGCTAAATCCTGATATCGAGACCGCCGGAGCTGGAGAGGTCGTGATCGGCGGGCAGCGCCATCTGATTCGCTCGACAATGATCGAGGTCCTGCGCGGCCATGACCATCCGGCCAGCCTACGTGCCCTGACGCTCCCTTTGCTCGTCATGTTTTCGCCCGCGGACGAGACGCTTCCCTTCCGGCATGGCTGGGACGTTGTGCAGGCGGCCGGCGGCCCCGCGTCGTTCATCAATTTGGACGGCGCTGATCATTTGCTGGTAAACCAACCGTTCATCGCCGACTATGTGGCCGGGCTGATCTCAGCCTGGGTGGTGCGGTATCTGGCCTGAGCGAGTCAGGCTGCCCGCGGCTGTGCCGCGGCTGGCGACAAACTCCGCAGTTCCTCCAAAATTGGGCCGCGGAGTGTTTTTCCAAGCTCTTGCAGGATCTCGATCACCGGCTCGCCATCCAGGATGCGGTGGTCGAAGGTCAGCAGCGTTTGGCTTTCGCCGTTTTTGGAGACCACATCGACGCCCAACGTCGTGGTGGTTGGCGAAACATGGCAGGTCCCGTACACATTTTTGAAACAGGACAGGCTCATGCCGAAGGTCCCCATCTGCCCTGCAGCGGAACCCACGAAAATCTCGCGCAGCAAAAACCAGCAAATTTTCCGTAGCCAACGAGGCACCTTGGAAAATCGGACTTGATGGCGGAACTGCTTGATGGATTCCACGGGAGCTGCGCGATACTGGTCGTAGCGTTCTTGCAATTTCACCAGGGAGCATTTTTCTGGCTCCGAGAAGCGGCCAAAGAACAATCGCTCCTCCCCTTCGTGCTCGCGACTGACCGTCAGCATTGCGACATTCGTGGGATGCTGGTACAGATGCGGCCAAGGCCAGCGGACGTATAACTGCCGCAGTTCAGGTCGCGCTTGTGCCACCAGCGCATATGCCTTGAGGAACAACACGTTCCAAGCGATACGAGGAGATACCTTGCGGCGCCACTCGGCGAGTTCCTCGACATCGATTTTGGCGATTGCCCCGGCCAAGGGAATTCGCAACGCCATCTCGCTAATATCGCAGACCAAACGTCGACCTGGTCCCAGCGTTCGTCGTCGCCCGTTCATCCGTGAACTCCCTTGGAAATGCAATCACGCCGCATTCTAATCGTTCGACCTGTTCGCTCAACCCAAGTTTTCGCAATTCGGCTAGCACTAAGAAGCGATGAGGTAACTTGGCGTATTCAAACAAACGGGGATAACCTAAAATAGCGAGCAGTGAATTGACCAACCGACGAATCGACCCACAACCGACACAAGGCCTGGACCATGGACGAAGCCGAGAAGAAGAACTATCGCAAACGGCAAATCGCGAATCACGAGTTGCATCCCGAGACCCAGATGATGGGCTACGGCTACAGCCCGCATCTGTCCGAAGGCGCTCTCAAGCCGCCGGTGTTTTTGACCTCGACGTTCGTCTTCAAGAATGCCAAAGCTGGTAAGGATTTTTTCGATTTCAACTCGGGCCGCCGCCAGCCCGGCCCCGGCGAAGAACCCGGGTTGATTTACTCACGCTTCAACAACCCCAATCTCGAGGTTCTCGAGGATCGCCTGTGCCTATGGGAGCAAGCGGAAATTGCCGGCGCATTTTCTTCCGGTATGGGGGCGATTTCGACCGCCATGCTGGCGTTTCTTCGCCCCGGTGATGTCATCATGTTTTCGTCGCCAATTTATGGCGGGACCGAGACCTTGCTGGAAAAGGTCATGGTCAACTACGGGATCATTCCGGTCCCCTTCTTCGATGGTGTCCGGCACGAGGCTCTTGACGCGGCGGCGGAAGAGGCGATCAGTCGCGGTCGCGTCGGCATGATCTTGGCCGAAACGCCCGCCAATCCCACGAACGATCTGGTGGACCTCGCCTACTTACGGAAAATCTCTGAGCGCATCGGCGAGCGGCAAAATGGGCATCGCCCTCCTTTGGCCGTTGACAATACATTTTTGGGCCCTTGCTACCAACATCCGCTGCAGCATGGCGCCGATCTCGCGATGTATTCCCTTACCAAGTACGTCGGCGGCCATTCCGATCTCGTTGCCGGCGCGATCGTCGGTACCAAAGAGTCGTGCCGGCCGATCCGGGCCTTGCGAAGTGCCATCGGAACGCAACTCGATCCCAACAGCGCTTGGATGCTGCTACGTTCGCTGGAAACCTTGAGTGTGCGGATGGAAAAAGCCAATGCCAACGCGCGAATCGTTGCTGAGTTTTTGCGGCAGCATCCGAAAATCGAGAAGGTGAATTATTTGGGATTTCTCAAGGAATCCGACCCTGCCTACGACATCTATCGGCGGCAGTGTTTGGCTCCTGGCTCCACGTTCTCGTTCTATATTCGCGGTGGCGAAGCCGAAGCGTTCCGTATGCTCGACGAACTGCAAGTCATGAAACTGGCCGTGAGCCTCGGCGGCACCGAAACGTTGATCAGTCATCCAGCGACCACCACGCACTCCGGCGTTCCCAAGGAAACGCGGCAGCGGCAAGGGGTCACCGAATCGATGATCCGAATTTCTGTCGGCATCGAACATCCGGATGATCTGGTATTCGATATCGAACAAGCTCTCAGTCACGTTTGACTTCTCGCAACGCCTCGGCCTCATCATCGCTCTCGTTGGCAACGAATTCGAACGGCGGTCGCCCGTAGCCCTGCCGGATCCAATTGGCTGCTGCGCGGACCGGCTGGATCTTTATCAGGTGCCGTTCCAATTGACGTTTGCGGGGAAAGTCCATCAGGATCAGGCCGAACAAAATGGTCAACAGCCCTTGCCCGGGCAGCACCAGCATGGCGAGTCCAGCCAAGAGGACGATTACTCCCAAGATGTTTTTCCCGATTATCAACGCCAGGTGCCACACAGGATGCCGCGTGGGCCAGTCGCGCACCGGACGCCGCAAGAAATAATCCGCCGGCAGTCGAATCACCAAAACCGGCAACAGCAGCAGCGAGCCGAAAAACATCACGACGCTCGCCGCGCTAATGATGGCTACGATCGCTTTGTGATCCTCTAACCAAGCCCACATGTTTCGATCTGCAAAAATCCAGCGAATACCTTATCAAAACGACCGCGCCGACGGCATATTGCGGAAGAGATCGGAGCCGGTGCCCACCGGCTGAATTCGCGAACCGCACGTGGTGATTTGACAAAGTTCGAGTTTGAAATGGAGTAGAATCGAGATCGAACCGATGCGGACGTCTGTTCCGCCGCGGATCGATGTCGTGGATTGCATCATTATTACTCAAACGGGTGCTGACATGCAGACACTGCTCCGAATGTTCGTCATCAGTTCTGGATTATGTGGATTCCTGGGCCTTGGGCTCGCACAAGAGACTGCCGATCCCAAACCGTTGCTGCTAGAACCAATGCCCGCCGCGGCACGCGCGGGAGAGCAAGTTCAAGACACCCAGCTCCAAGGATGGCTACGCGAGATCGATGAGTACGCGGTCAAGGTCCAGCGCGATTGGAACGTGCCCGGCATGGCGATCGCGATCGTTCACAAAAACCAAGTTGTGCTCTGCAAGGGCTACGGCGTGCGGCGACTCGATCGCGACGAACCGGTCGACGGCGATACCTTGTTTGCCATCGCGTCCAACTCCAAAGCGTTCACGGCCGCCGCCTTGGGAATCCTGGTCGACGAGGGGAAGCTGCGATGGGACGACCCCGTCATCAAGCATTTTCCCGAATTCATGATGCCCGATCCCTATGTGACGCGTGAAATGACGATTCGGGACTTGTTGTGTCATCGCTCAGGCCTGGATACCTTTAGCGGCGATCTGCTCTGGTACGACACTCGATACAGCCCGCGCGAGGTGGCCGATCGCATCCGCTTCTTGCAGCCGACCAGCAGTTTTCGTAGCCGCTATGGCTATCAGAATCTCATGTACATCGTCGCCGGATTGGTCCTCGAGCGCGTGTCGGGGCAGAGTTGGGGAGCGTTCGTCACCAAGCGCATTCTCGAGCCGCTACGGATGACGCGCACGACCGTCAGCGTCGCGGATATGACCGACAATTTCGCTTGGCCGCACAACGAATCGGGGGGCAAGGGACTGCGAGTCCTGCCGCTGGGCCGTGTCGATAATGCCTGGGGGGCATGCGGGTTGAACGCATCCGCTGGCGATTTGGCCAAGTGGATGTTGTTTCAACTGAACGGCGAGAGCTTCGCTGGCCAGCGCCCGCTTTCCGCCGATCGGCTGCGTGAGTTGATGGAGCCGCAGACGATTATTCCGCTGTCGCCTGCTGCGATCGAGGCGGAGCCAACCCGGCATTTTCAGGCTTATGGTTTAGGCTACGTCCTGCACGATTGGCACGGTCGCAAGATCGTCGGTCATAGTGGTGGATTGGATGGAATGATTTCTTATCTGGCGATGGTGCCCGAGGAGCAATTGGGCGTCGTCGTGCTGACGAATAGCGAGTCATCCGCCAGCCGATTCCTTCGCGATCGCGTTATCGAGTGTTTCTTGAATGTCGCAGAGCGTGCCGATCGCAGTGCCGCGGCGATCGCGCGGCTCGCTCAAACCGATCAACAGCAAGCGGCGGAGAGGAACCGGATCGACGACCTGCGCAAACCGGATACGCAGCCCAGTCTGCCGCTGGCCGATTTCGTCGGTCGTTATCGTTGCCCCCTGTATGGCGATGTCGTCGTCGAGCACGTCGATGATCGGTTGGTGCTGCGACTTGATCCTGCAGCGAATTTCGTAGCGGATCTTTCTCATTGGCACCTCAACACGTTTCAGATCCACTGGCGAGAAACGGTGAATTACAATTTCCCCCGCGGTTTTGTGACCTTTACGATCGACGGAGACGGTCGCCCAGATCAGTTGATGATCGACCAGCCGAATAACGATTTCTGGTTTTACGAATTGAAACCGCGACGGGTACGGGAATGACGTTGTTTGGAAATTTAGGCGAAAACGCGGATGGATTCAGTTTTCGGAATGGGGGGTGGCGAGGCAGGTTCGCCGCGACCGCTATATTCGTTACAACGGTGTCAAAATCACGAAAAACTTCCGCTTTTTTTTCGGATTCGATACAAACTGCACGTATGTTTTCGAGTAGCTTGCCTCCAGGGTGTCACCCTGGCCACTGCGTGGCAACTTAGATCGCAGTCTAAATTCGCCTCAACCTGCCGACCCGCCACTAACCCCAGCCTCGGATGCCTCATGTTTGGAATTTTTGCGAAGAGCTCGAAGCAAGATTTCGTGTCCCAGATGCGTCGCCTCATCGAGTTGACCAAAAGCTCGAAATGGCATGACGATGATTTGCGGATCTCGAAACGGTGGAAGCGAACCTTACCGGTTTTTTATGCTCCTTGGTTTGGGGCTCCGATCAAGGCCGACGAGGTCAAATCTGGGATTTGCATCGATCTCAGCGAAACGGGCATGAAGCTGCTGTTGGTCGACCCGCCGCGCGACGCGAAGTATATGGTTTCATTCCCGACGATCGAACGAGAGCGATTGGAATACCTTACGTTCGTCATCGAAAAAAGGCATGCCAAGCGGATCGTACCGGGAATTTTTTCCATTGGCGGAGCGATCAACAGTTTCGTCGATCCGTCAATGTTGGGAAAGGAACATTTGAAAGGACTCAGCCAGCAACTCTCTGGTTCCGAGTTGCTCACGAGTCAATTAAAAACGGTACCGTCAACTGTCGGCTAACGAGCTAGAATCTTTAACCGACGATAGCAGCGTGCCGATCTCATTCGCCGCGAGGTGCAGCAAAATCAGGGTACTAGTTGCGGATCAACGACATGAATTCAGCCCGGGTCGATTCGTTCGACTTGAAAATCCCCCTCAGGGCACTGGTGACCGTCGAACTACCATGTTTCTTCACGCCGCGAATCGACATGCATGAATGTTCGGCCTGTACCACGACGGCAACACCCATAGTGTCGAGGCGGGTGTTGATAAGGTCGGCGATCTCCTGAGTCATACGCTCCTGGACTTGGGGCCGCCGTGCGATTTCTTCGACGACGCGAGCAATCTTGCTCAATCCGGTGACTTGGCCATTGGGGACGTAGGCTACGTGAGCCTTACCGGAAAACGGCAGCAGATGATGTTCGCACATGCTGGTGAAGGGGATGTCGCGAATCAGCACCATTTCGTCGTAAACTTCGGGAAAGACGACTTCGAGATGCCGCTCCGGCTTGAGGTGCAAACCGGCGAACATTTCGGCGTACATCCGGGCGACTCGCCGCGGGGTGTCTAGCAATCCTGGGCGCTGGGGGTCTTCGCCTACTGCCTCGAGGATTTCTCTCACGGCTTCCTCGATACGGTCCAAATCGACGGGGGTATCGATCATCACTTTGTCCATGTCATCTTCTCCGCAGGTCATGTCTCGGCCTTATCCGTCATTTCTTGGACCAGTTAACCAGGTCTATTGTAGATCGGAACCGACACGGGGCAAAGTCGCAAAAAACCCATGGATCCGCGCGGTTGAGGCCGCTAAATTTCCATCGATCACGGGAAGCATCAACTTTTGTTTTGTTGATAAACTGAAGCAAGTCGTTATCATTCCACATCAATCCTTTACCATCGCATTGCTGCATGTCCCGTGTCGTTTTAGCCATGTCCGGAGGGGTCGATTCCAGCGTTGCAGCGTACCTGCTCCGCGAGGCTGGACACGATGTCATCGGCGTCTTCATGCGACACGGCGAGCAGAGCATCGCTGCCTGCGCGGTGGATGGGAAGCGGGAAAATTCTCCGCTGCTACCGATTCTCGACACCCGTACCGATCACAAGCAAGGTTGCTGTAGTGCCTCGGACGCCGCCGACGCTCGCCGCGTGGCTGACCGCTTGGACATTCCCTTTTACGCGCTCAACCTGCAAGCGGAATTTCGTGGCATCATCGATTACTTCGTCAGCGAGTACGCCGCAGGCCGCACCCCCAACCCTTGCGTGATGTGCAACAACCGCATCAAGTTCGGCAAGCTATTCGCCTATGCCGACTCGGTCGGTGCGCAATATGTGGCGACCGGTCACTACGCGCGCTTGCGGCAGGTCGAGGGCGAAATTCGCCTGCTGCGCGGCATCGACGAAAACAAGGATCAGTCGTATGTGCTGTTCGGCATTCGCCCGGAGTTGCTGCCGCGCATGCTGTTGCCGGTTGGTGAGTACGACAAGCCCACCATTCGCGCTCTGGCCGCACAGATCGGACTAAATGTCGCCACGAAAAAGGACAGCCAAGAAATTTGTTTTGTTACGTCGGGGCACCATGGCGACTTTGTCCGTGCCCGCACTGCTGGTTCGAGTACTGCCGGCGAAATCGTGACGACCGCGGGCGAGGTTGTGGGCAGGCACCGCGGCATCGAGGGATTCACGATCGGCCAGCGGAAAAAATTGGGCGTGGCCATGGGCGAACCCTACTTCGTCGTGCGCATCGACCGGGAAAATCATCGTGTCGTCATCGGCCGCAAGGAAGAATTGGGGAGGCTCCAATTGACGGCGTCCGACACGAATTGGTTGGTGCGACCGCCTAATACGGAGTTCGAGTGCCTGGCGCAGATCCGTTACAATAGCGGAGCGGTGCCAGCCACGGCTCGGCCCCTGGGGAACAACCGAGTAGAGGTAACGTTCGCCGAGCCCCAATTCGGTGTGGCCCCGGGCCAAGCGGTCGTCGTTTATGACGGCGATCGCGTACTCGGCGGAGGCTGGATCGATTCGTAACCTTCTCCATTTCTCAAAAAATTTGCCACGTAGGATTTTGAGGTTGAACATGAGGCGGAACCTTTGCAGTGCGATCGCCGTCGCGGTTTTCGGGCTGTTCGCTTTCCTGCCCCCTGTCGTTTCGGCGCAAGTCGAACGTTATGAATTGGGCAAACGCTTGCGGCGATTCGAGGACGCGTGGCAGACGGCCCCGGAGCGGCAGCGGTCCGATTCCGCGAAGCCGATGATCGATGCAGTCAACAGCTTTTTCAGTCTTCGGCTGCAAACGGCGATGGCCAAGTTGGATCAAGCCTGGCTGATTGCCGCCGACCGCACTCTGAGCGACTGGCAGACGGCGGTACTCCGCTATCGCCTTGAACCATCCGCGATGGTGGTCGACGACAACCTGAATGCGTTGCGGATCGCGCTCAGGGCCAGCTACGGAGGAAAAACCGAGCCACCGGCCGATACACTCGTAGGGATCCAGGTGGTTGACGGCACAGGGCAAAGGCTGGTCAGCGCCGAGCGTCCGTGGAACGAAGCCACCGCAGGTTTTGACTTAAATCTCGCCACCCTTCCATCAGGTGATTTCGTCATTCGCGGGACCGTTGTCAACCACGGCGAGACGTTCCCGTTGTTGCCGACGAGCCTCAGCAAAATCGACCGTCTGTCCTCAAGGCTGGAATCTGTCGAGCGGTCACTGGCCGAACAATCAGACCGCTGGAGCGACAGTCTGCGGGCGACAATCAAGGAGCGGATCAATTTGCTCAAACGGGCCCAAGGTGCCACCATTCTCGAAACCGATTTCCCATTCGGCCGCCTGCTGGCGGAGTCCGAGCAAGCACTGACGGCCGAAAACCCGCATCAGTTGCTTGCCGTCGGCAGCCGCGATCAAGACCAGTGGTTGGTGCTCGCTGAGAAACGAAAACAGGTTGCCGTACGCGTCCGAGCGCCACGGGATGCGGCAGGGCCACTCCCTGTCCTCTTTCTATTTCATGGGGCCGGCGGCAGCGAGAATATGTTCTTCGAAACGTATGGTTCGGGCCGTGCCGTGAAGCTGGGAATCGAGCGGGGTTGCTTGGTCGTAGCGCCGCGACAGGGGTTGGGCGGGCTCGCACTCGACTGTGCCGAGATGCTCGACTTGCTCGCTCCGTTCTACGAGCTCGATCGTTCTCGAGTCTTTCTGATCGGTCACTCGATGGGAGCCGCTCAAGTCATTCGCCAGGTTTCGCTGCATCCCGAACTCCCCACGGCAGCCAGCGCCATCGGAGGCGGGCGGCCCATCCGCGATCCGCGGGCCATCGCCCAGGTGCCTTGGTTCGTCGCGGCCGGAGCCCTCGATTTCGGCAGGTCCGGAGCCAAGGCGTTTTTCGAGAGTGTACGCGATGCGGGAGGCCAACAGGTGCAGTACCAGGAGTATCACGGCGTGGAGCATATGGTGATTGTGCAGGCAGCGCTCGATGACGTATTTCGGTTCTTTGATCAGGCGGGGCAACGTGGTCGATAATTTTCATCCCGAGTACGCGCGAGCCTGTTTCACCTCCGCAAAATTTCCGGAAGATTGGCCTGCCTCATTCGCCGTGATCACAGGCTACGCGCGGACTGGCACGCACAAACCTGCCGAGACCAACGAACTGGCGGACGAAAACCTGCGCGAAGAACTCCAACGCCGCGGCGTATGGTATTGGCGCCTGACGGGTTATTCTCCGGAAACCTTCCACGCCGAACCCGGTTGGGCCGTCGAACTCCCGTTTGGGCTTGCCTGTGATTTAGGGCAAGAATTCGACCAGGACGCTATTTATTTCGTGATCGGCGACGAGCTGTTTGTCAGCCATTGCGATGATCGACGCCAACTCGTTGCGATCGGATCCTTTCGTAAGCGGTTGCGTCGGGAACCTAAAATTGTTGGCTGACACGAATCGCGGTTTGTTGCTGCTTCAAGTCAATGCCAGCATCGTTCGGTTGCGACCCTTGCGGCGGATTGTTCGACAAGGATAACAGAAGCGATTCCACGATTGAAAATTGCGAATCTTGCACCAGCTCGGCATAAAACCCTGAATTGCCGCGCAGGCCGCTGACCGAATGTCGCGTGTTTTTTTTTCCATAGCAAGGGATAAAATGTCGGCGTGACCTAGGTTCGGCTATGGCGTGAACAACGCGGAGTGAATTAACCTTTGGCCACGGCACTCGCGCCCGTAGGTGGCGCGGCCGAACGCCCAACGATGTCGATAGGTTACTGGCGGCAGCGCTTCCCTCGACGATGTTCGGCAGGGTTCTGCGGGTAGCCACCACAGGATAGATCATTTGACACGATTCGAATCGGCCGGATTCGCAAGCTTTTCACGTCAGTCAATTGCATGTCGTACGACAAGACCGAACTACAGACCCCAAAGCAATTGGAGGAGGCCCAAGCGATCAGTCGCACCGGAGCCGGTCCGCCGCGCGAGATTCCGGGTTACACGATCCTCCGGCCGCTCGGCTCCGGCGCGTTCGGGGAGGTTTGGCTGGCGATGCACGAGATCACGCGCCGCCGTGTCGCCATCAAATTTTACAATCAACGGAGTCTTGCCGATGTCCGCGGCCTCGCCAAAGAAGTTGAAAAACTGGTGGTACTTTCGGCCGATCGTTACGTGGTCCAATTGCTTGATGTCGGCTGGGAATCCGATCCGCCGTATTACGTGATGGACTTCATTGAGCACGGATCGCTTGAGGATTTGCTGCGGTCCCGCGGAAAACTCCCCGTTAACGAAGCCCTCGAGATTTTCCAGGAGACGGCTCGCGGGTTGATGCATTTGCACGGTAAGGGGATTTTGCATTGCGACCTGAAGCCCGGCAATATTTTGCTCGACCAAGACCGGCATCCTCGACTCGCAGACTTCGGGCAATCGCGGCTTTCGCATGAGGCAGTACCATCGCTCGGCACCTTGTTCTACATGGCCCCCGAGCAAGCGGACCTGTCGGCGCTTCCCGACGCGCGGTGGGATGTCTATGCGCTCGGGGCGGTCTTTTATGCCATGTTGACCGGAAGACCGCCACATTATGACGAAACGGCCACCAATCAGATCGAGTCGAGCGGCGATATCCACCAGCGACTCGAGGCCTACCGTCGCCGTATTCTCAAGTCTCCCCCACCCAGCGGTCATCGGGCGATTCCTGGCCTCGATCGCCATTTGGCAGAGATCATCGATCGCTCGATCGCCAGCAATCCCCATCGACGTTTTGACAGCGTGCAGTCGGTGATGCTCGCCTTGCAGCAGCGACAAGACATGATTCAGCGGAGACCGCTGTTGATCCTGGGTTTGCTTGGACCGTTGCTGTTGATCTTGATCATGTCGTTGTTCGGTTGGCAAGCCTATCGCCGCGCGGTACTCGATTCGGATCGCGCGATCACGCAGAAGGCGGTCGAGGCCAATCGATTTGCAGCCAGGTTAGCGGCTCGTACCGCTTCGGAACAATTGGATGCCTATTTCCGGGAATTGACGGATTTGAGCCGCGATCGGGACTTCAAGGCCGCCGCTACCGCGCTGCTGCGGGACGAAAGCTTTCGGGAGTTAGGCCGAAAAATCTCGGATCCCAGCCGGAACAACGATCCCAGCATCAAGTATCTTCGCGATGAGTTTCTGGCTCACCACCAGCGACAGGCCTTGCAAGAATGGCTGGTCAATCATCACCTCGAGCGGCGGCCGCCGCACGTCGCCAGTTGGCTCGTGTACGATCGCATGGGAAATCAGGTCATCGGTGTGTTCGTCGATCCGGAAACCGGCAAGGTCGACAGCAAACCCAGTCACACACTCGGCAAGAACTACAGTTTCCGTTCTTACTTTACGGGACTCTTGGAGGATCTGATCGACGAATCTCCAGACGCGCCGTCGCGCTTTTTGGTCGATGCCGATCCGCTGCAGCGGAAAATCGTCAGCGGGAAATCGCTTAGCTCCGTATTTTTGAGTGAGCAGAGCGCGACGTGGAAGATCGCATTTTCCGAACCACTGTACGAAGGCTCGGAAGTGATCGGCGTCGTCGCCTTGACCGTGCAAATGGGAGAGTTTGTCCACTTCGATGCGGGCCGTAATCAATACGCGATGATGTTCGACGGTCGGCCGGGACCGAAGCAAGGGGTGATTTTGGAACATCCGCTATTTGGCCAGTTGCAAAATAAAAACGCTGCCCCGGTGAAAGACGCGGTCAATTTGCGCGTGAACCTGGACGAGATCGCGGTGCCGATTTTACGCGACCCGCTGGGACAATTGCCGATCGGCGAGGAATATCAGGCCGATCGCTTGGTGGCGACCGCATCGATCCCTTTCACTGGCGAGGGCCAACAGGAAATCGATTCGGGATTGATCGTTGCGGTCCTCGAAGATTACGCCGGCGTGATCCGCCCGTCTCACGATCTGGGCAATCGACTGATGCGGATGGCAGCGACCGCCGCGGCGATCCTCCTGCTGGTCGCCTTGGCAATGTGGGGCCTCGTGGCCAGAATGTTCAACGTTTCGCGGCGACGTCTGGCGCGGGCCGTCACCGGGTTGCCCGGAACCGAATCCCTATCGTCACCGCGTTACAGCGATCGCACCACGTTGCCGCGATCGGGAACTCCCGTCACGAACGCCACGACGGACACCGATAAACAACCAGGAGAACCATTACGGTGAGCGAATCCATCGCCCGCATGATCGATCATGCCCTGCTGCATCCCACTATGACTGAGGACGAAATCCGCCAGGGCTGCGAGTTGGCCAAGAGCCTGAATCTCAAAAGCGTTTGCGTGAAACCCTTCGCCGTCCCTCTGGCTAACTCCGTCCTGCACGGGAGCAACACGCTGGTAGGGACAGTGATCGGCTTCCCGCACGGGGGTCAGCCTAGTGAAATCAAATCGGCCGAGGCGACCTGGGCTTTGCTGCATGGTGCCGCCGAACTCGACATGGTAATCAACATCGGCTGGGCCCTCCAAGGGGCCTGGCAGGCTGTCCAGGATGACATTGCGACCGTCGTAGCTGTCGCCCGGCCACGCCAGGCGATCGTCAAGGTGATTTTCGAGACCGATTACTTGAAGGATCCCGAGGTGATCGCCCGCTTGTGCGAGCTCAGTGAGGCAGCCGGCGCCGATTTCGTGAAAACCTCGACTGGTTTTGGCTTCGTCAAGCAACCTGACGGCCGCTACGACTACACCGGGGCCACCGTCGAACAGATCGCTTTGATGCGCCGCAGTTGCTCGATCGGCATCAAGGCTTCTGGAGGAGTTCGCGATTTCAAACAGGCTCAGGCCTTGATCGCGGCCGGCGCCACGAGGCTGGGGACCAGCGCGTCGGCGGCGATCGTGCGGGGCGAGGGCCGCGACGAACGAAGCTATTGATCGCCGGAACCAGAGGTATTTTCGGTTCGCACCGTTGCCGCTTTCTTCTTGGAAAATTCACGATTGAAAATCTGCGGATCGAAGGGATCCTCAACTGCTCCCACTCGCCGTTGCGACGTCAAATTGGGGATAGTCGGCGGAGGCTCACTCGCAGCTTGAGACGCCAGCTTGATCGTCGCTTGTTCCATGGCCGACGATGAAATGACGCTGGCCGGTGCCGCCGCGACTTCGGCCCGCGCGGCTGTGACCATGATGCGGGGAATTTCGGCTCGCCGGGCCGGTTCAGCCATCAAATGTACCCATTCGGCCAAAATCTGATGCTCTCGCGATTCGAGGTCGATGGCAGATTTCGCTTGCCTGCCATGAGCGGTAATCGCGAACGTTAGCAGCGGGCTGGTGTCAGGTTGATCCGGATCGAGGTAACGCAACGCTTGATAGATGTTCTGCTGGCTCATCCGCTTGGGGATCGTCACGCCACTGGCTACGCTCAAAATGGGATAGACATCGCTGGTGCGGTGATGGCAACCAACCGTCGCGCAGTTCTTCGCCAAAATCGGTTCCACGACGCGCTTGAAGCCCGCCAAGCCGAGTTCAGGCATATTTTTCAGCTTGGCATCGAGTTCCCAACCTGGAATCGTCGCCTCCGCTCCGCTTGTCAATGCTGTCGATGGTTCCGAAGAAAAACCAGCGAGTTGTACCATCGCGTCGGGCAGGACCTCGCGAACCGTCGTTTTGTTTCGGCTCGGTGCGTCGGTCGTCGCCGTGGCCACGGCCACGTTGGTCGATGGCGATGCACTCGAAGTCTCAAGGGCCGCAGACTTTTGCAAACGTTCGTAGGCCGCGCGCGATGTGACCAGTTGAGTATGCAAGGATTCCAGGACTTGAGGACTCACGCGGCTAAATTGCCAGCGATCGATCAACCGCTGTGCGGCCTCGAATTGCTGGTAGCGGATGCACCAACGGCATAGCCTTTCGAAGCCTGCATAGTCCTCCGACTCCAATTGAGAACTGAAAAAATCAAAGATTTCCTCGTAAGTGTCGCAAATCAAGGCGACTTGATCCGTAGGCAGAACGATGCGGCTGCCATTCGGTTGCTCGACAATCGTCTTCTCGAAATCCGCTCTGGCGATGCCAGACAGCACATTCATGTTTTTCAGGACGACCAGGCTCGCTGCGTTGGAAGCCGCGCGCTGTTGTGCGCCGCTGGTTTGCGCAGAAACCAACCAACTGAGAATGATCCCCAGGGCAAAGCAAGACGACTTGGTCAAAACACCGAGCAATTTCATGTTTGGGAACGTAGGAAAAACGGGGAGATGCGTCAAGGGAGAAGTTTTCTAGGGGGCTTGTGCCCAGGCGGCTGCAAAACGGAGCGTCACGCTGAAGGAAGTCAATGACGGGACGAAGCCCACTTTCCCGCTTCTGCTGAGCCACTCTCGATGCGTTGCGGTTGCCGATTCCATCAAACAAAAGCCTTTGCTTGCATGGCGCTCGGCTTGGACTCAAAAATCTGAGGGCCGCGGGGCATGAACCCCTCAACTCGAGATGGAGCCGGACGTTAGCAAGTTCCAGCGATTCGTTGGATTAGTTCGAAGACAAAACCTAGGCGAAGGAAGGTGCTATCAACCTTGTTTGGCAAGCTGTGCGGATCATGCCGATTGACGAAAAATTTTCCAATCCATCGACCTGATACAGCCATGCCGATTTTTTGCGGAATTCGGTTGTCGAGGGCCGAATCATCAAGCAGGTTGCTGAACCCCAGTGCAGGCAATTTGTTGCCGGCTGACGGCGCACCGCGAAAAAGGCAAATCACCATGATCTCCGTTCGTCACCTTGGTTTCACGCTGCTGCTGGGACTCTTCCTGTTCGGACAGACCTGCGTTGGGCAAAACCCTTTGCAGGATCTCCAAAAGCGCGTGGATGAAAATCTGCCAAGAGGGCGATTTTTCAAAAAACTCCGCGAGGATGCGCAAGCTCGCGAGGAAAAGAAAGACGAAGAAAAACGTCGACGCGAGCAGGAACGCCTGGAAAAGGAACGGGAGCGACAAACCCGGGAGCTGCAGAAGCGCGGCCAAGCCGGCTACGGCCAACCAGGGCCGAACCAGCAATATCCCACCAATCCTCCTGCGAATGCTGCCAATCCCGGAACCTTTCGTCAGCCGCCTTCCGCTGCTGCCGGACAATTCGCACCCGGCCCTCAACGCGGCATCCCGCAGCATCAACCAACATTGGCCGCACCGAATACCCGTATGCCGACTCCGGAATTCGCTGCACCGCGGTTACCCGAATACCGCCAACCAGAAACAACGAACGCTGGTCGGCCGCAACAAGTTCCCGCCGGGTTTGGTATTGTTCTGGTCGAGCAGAAAGATCGCTTGGTCGTCGCGGAAATAACTCCGGACAGCAATGCAGCCCAAGCTGGCTTGCGGCGCGGCGACGTGATTACTCAAATCGGTGGCGTCGATATTTCGACGCTGGATGAATTCGATGAAATTACTAGGCTCATGCAAAATGGCGACCAGATCGAATTCGAATTCGCCCGCAATGGCAAAACGTCCAAGGTGTCGGTCAGCTACGGCAGCCCAGAACAAGTCGGCGATGAGTTACCCGCCAGCCAAGTTACCGAGAGCAGGTCGGCAGGCATCGACGATAATTCGAACGATTTTGCACCACCCCGTGTCGCCACTCAGCGTACCAACTCGATACTGGATTCAACTTCAGGTTCATCACGAACAACGGTGGGTCCACCGCGAGGCGACGCAAACAACAGCGACTCCGCAGAATTGCAGGCGCTCAGAAGAACGGTAGAGGAGCAACGCCGTACGATCGAGCGCCTCGAAAACGAACTGAAACGTTTGCAAAACAATTCCCCCCCGCGTGATGATGATCCACCCATCGGGTAGTGAAATGTTCGCTTGGCTTCGTCCCAAAACCACGAGTCAGAGCGATTAAACGTCCGGTTTTCAACAGCATTACAAACAAGTGCCCAGCGACTGGCAGGTTCTGGGACAAGGTCTAGAGAATAGTTTCGTGCAGGCTCGCTTGGCGAGGACATGCACTTAAGCACGGTCGGCCCTCAACAAGCCGACCGTGTTTTTTTTTGTTCGTGTGTTTTTTTGTTATCCACAAGCTACCTAACTCGTCGACTGCGAGTAAACTCCAGATTCACCCATCCACGGTGCTGGAAACCTCCAACTCCACTCTCCCCCAGTGAGAAAAACCTCCAACTCCACCCTCTGGAAGGGTCGCGGTGCGAGCCGTGAGGAGGGGCGCCGAGTCATGAGCACGCCAGTAATTGCCTGTAATCCTGAGGATGGGCTATGAGCCAAGCGGGCGTTGACCTAGCGGTTTTGTTAAGCCGAGTCGGGCGATGATCCATTCAGCGATCGCCGCGACATTCGTTCGCGGCAATTGCAGCGGATGAGGATCAGGAAGGTCATCATCGGAAACTACCATCTCGACGCCAGGATCTCCGGGATAAATGGGCTCGGAGCCGACAACAGCCCGCCAGACTTCGATTTTCGGCGCCTCGGTTGCCAGATTGCCTTCCACGAGCAGCAGGTCGCAACTGGCGAGCAGCGGCTCGATCAACCGGTAGCGATCTTCCCCCCCCGCGCTGGCGTCTACGGGCACAAAGATCGCGCTCAGTTGATGCGACAGCACACCGACCATGGCGGCGCCAGCCTGGCGATGCTTCCAGGAGTCCTTGCCTGGCGTGTCCAGTTCATGGCGGTGATGAGTGTGTTTGATGGTTGCTACTCGATAACCGGATCGCGATAATTCTGCCACGAGATCGACGACCAATTGGGTCTTGCCATTATTCTTGCGGCCGACAATATGGATCCGCTTCATAGAGTAGTCTGCCACTTCATGCTTTCCCGTACCCTGGAATGGGGCGACTTATGCTGGGGTGCCCTGAGATGGTGAATCGCAAGGGGGCTTGGGCCCACGTTCCAGCATAATCGACACCGACGCGCGGGCCGATCGCTACGGCCGTTGGTGGCAACGGCAGGGTACGTGAACGCTCGATGAACAGGTGTGGACTCGTCACCAGATCGCTACCGTCGAGCGACTGATCGATCTTTAAAACTTCGGTCAATTTGCCGGGCCCGCTACAGCATCGCCGGCGAGCCTGCCCGTTCTGTGTTAATTGTGCTGGGGGCGATCGGTGTTCGTCGAGTTCAAGTGCTCGAATCAACACCGCCGAAGGGATGCCGCGAGTTTCCGTGACCACATTGAACAGATAATGCATGCCATAACAGAGAAACACGTATGCCGTTCCTCCGTCCGCATACATCGACTGGTTGCGTTTTGTCCGTCGGCCGCCGAAGGAATGAGACGCTCGGTCAGCGATGCCCAGGTACGCCTCAGTCTCGACGATGATTCCCGACAATCGCACGCCCTCGACCGTGTGCACCAAACGTTGCCCGAGTAGTTCGCGGGCGACGACCGCGGGGGCTTGCCGAAAAAATCGACGACCTAGCCGCCGACAAGTCGCAGGGGGACGACGCTTCATTAATTTCGACATTGACGAAGGCATCTGTCGAGCCGATTTCAAACGGTTGCCTTGGTTGTTGGGCCGAAGTAGGATACTGATTCAGTATGAAGCGCTACGCTGATCTGGAAAAGGGCTGTCCCGCAATTCTCGGATGCTGACTGCCATGCCAAATCTTATCGGATATGCATTTCAAAGCGGAACGATCGAGTTCGACCGCAAAGACAATCCGTGGGCCTTTCGTCGACTGGACGACGAAATGAGGCAGGGGCAAGAAAATCGGATTCGCTTCGACCCGAAAGTCGCCCCTGTGGAAATTCGGCCTTCGCCCAACGTCCCCGCTGAGTCGCTCGCGTGGCTCGAGCCCACGCAACGGTTGCTGCAAACTGCCTCGATCGTCTACCTGCAACGAACCGAGGACTCGCTCCGCTTTCGCCTGGCCATTCATCAATTGTCCAAGGACAAAAGCCTGGTGACCATCGGCTCGCAAGCCGAGCTGTTTCACTACGCCGCCGAGCACTGGAGCAAGATCCACACGCTCTACGCCTTTCGCCATATCGGGTTCCAATTCGATATCGATCGTTTTGTCGTTCGCGATCGAGATCTTGGGCAAAATTTCCCGCGCATGGAGTTGCATTGCCGGATACGCCCACCGGTCGATGGCCGCGACATGCGGCTGGGGTTCGATTGCACGGGCACCAACTCTCACGCCGAGCTCTTGCACTGGCGAGGTTCGGTGGATGAAGGACAAGTCGGCAAATTGGCGATGAGCGAAAATCGCATTTCACTGCAGATCGCTAATTACATGAGCCCGATTTCGTTTGGCGACGAATACCATCCGGACACCCACTATCGCTATTACTTGTTTTCGCAAGAAACCGTCAAGCGTTGGTCGGAAAAGGCGCTCCAATTGAAGAGAAAAGCTTGATGGCTCACGACTTTTCTCACAGGTCGCAGCAATGGGCTGCCGATGCCTTTGTCGCCGCCAATGCAATGGTACTCGGCAATGTCACTCTCGGAGCACAGTCTAGCGTTTGGTTCGGTGCCGTGATCCGCGGCGACGTCGAGCGTATCGCCATCGGGGACTGCACGAACATTCAAGATTTGGCCGTCTTGCATGCCGACCCGGGATTTCCCTGTCTGATCGGCGATCGCGTTACCATTGGACATGCCGCGATCGTCCACGGGGCGATGGTCGAGGACGATGCGCTGATCGGCATTCGCGCGACGGTCCTCAATGGAGCGAAGATCGGCCGCGGCAGTCTAATCGGTGCCGGCGCGTTGGTCACTGAGGGAATGGAGATACCGCCAAATAAGCTTGCCGTAGGGGTCCCGGCTCGCGTGTTGCGGGATTTGACTGACGCCGACCGCGAGCGTTTGCGGCGCACTTGGCAAAATTATGTGCAGGCTGCCATCGCTGCTCGCAACGCCCCGAGCCAGACTTGATCCTGGAGCCATCAGCTGGACGCTCGAGCGTCCGGGTATCACCAGAGCCGCAGACTCGTGCCCGGGCCGCTGACAAGTTTTGGCACAATTCCTCGTGCATCGTGACATCGAAAAAACTTAACGATGAAAAATGGCAAAAGCCGAGCGATTGGCCGAGCGGCAATTGAACACATACCGTAGCCACCGTCGCCAGACGGTATAGTCTCGCTCGGAAACTACCATCCGTCGAAGGTAGCAACGTATCTGCCGCTCGCCTTGGCCACCATTCTGGAAGCGGCTTGCGTTAGGCGCAACGCTTTGCGTTGGATCCTCGACCTCAAGCCTGGATAAAGCAACGGTCGCAGCGATTCGAGAGGGTCATTGCCGAGCGAAGATCGCGTTGCGGAGTTCTTGTTCGAAAGTTTGACTGTTGTCCATGACCGATTGGAAATCGTCCTTGCTCAGGATGAAGCAGGTGACGTTGGACTTGGCCCGCACGGTGGCGTTGCGAGGCTGGTGCTTGATGAGCGAGACCTCGCCAAAAAATGCCCCTTTGCCCAGCGTGTTGACCCGTATGCCGTCGATCTCGATGTCGACCTCACCGGCGCCAATCACGAAGAATTCGTCACCCATTTCCCCTTGGCGAATGATTTCCTCGCCAGCCAGGTATTTGCGCAGGCTCAATTTGTCGGCAACCTGGGATATCGCTTGCGGGGTCAAGCTGCGAAAGATGTCAAACTCATTCAGAATTCGACACATGATCGCATTCCGCTCGATCAGGACATTGGTGCGAATATGTCCGTCCACCATGCTCACGATGCGGTCAGCCACATCGAGAATGCGGTTGTCGTGGGTGACGATCACGATCGTACAACCGTCGTTGCGAGCCATTTCCTGAAAGATCGTGACGACTTCACGTCCCGACTCGGCATCCAAGGCTGCCGTAGGTTCATCGGCCAGGATCAATTGCGGCCGATGGATGATGCCGCGGGCCACTGCTACCCGCTGTTTTTGACCGCCGGACAAGGATCGCGGTTTGTAATGGATGCGTTGCCCCAAACCCAAACGCGTGAGCGTCTCCACGATGCGCGGTTTGGCTTCGACGGGTGGGATGCCCAGCAACTCGGTGGCCATGCTCACATTTTGGTATGCCGTCAGCGACTCGAAGAGATTGTGGGCCTGAAAGATAAAGCCAATTTGCTTTCTCAATTGAGCGACGGTTGTCGGAGCGGCCCCCAGGAGTTCCTCCCCCAACACCTTCAAGCTTCCTTCTTGCACCTTGCGCAAGGTGCCGATTAACGTCAGGAGGGTTGTCTTCCCGGAGCCTGATGGACCGGTCATGATCACGATCTCGCCACGGCGGACTTGTAGGCGATTTCCGAACAGAACCTGTTTGCGCGTCTCCCCTTCGCCGTAGTAATGATTGACGCCGACGGCGTTGATGCTCAAGTCGCTGGGGGAGGGATTCCAGCGGGCGATCAGGTCGTCCAGATCGAGGCTGTCGGTAATCATCGCTCCGCCTATTCCTTTGTCATGATCTACCGAACTAAAATAGTGCCGCCGGATCGGCCTGGATCAATTTGCGCAATGCCAACAAACCCGAGACGATGCACATCGCGAGGGTCAAGCCCAGAATGACGAGGATTCGCTCCCCGCTCAATCGCATCAGCAACCCCGTCACGCTAGAGTTAAACCAAAACAGGCCCCACGACAAGAGCAAACCGGGTATAAACCCGAGCAGAGAAAGATAAATCGCCTGGCGAATCACCACTCCGACGAAATATCGATTCGGGTACCCCATGGCCTTGAGTGTCGCGAATTCTTTCAGATGCTCGGCGATATCGTTGGCCAGAATCTGGTAGCAGATGATCACGCCGACCACGAACCCCAGGGCCATGCCGATGTTGAAGATGATGCCGATCGGCGTGCTGCGCGACCAAAAATTGATTTCGCGATCGATAAAGTCCTGCTTGGTCATCACGAGGACTTGGCTTCCCAGCAAATCCCGCAATTCCCCGGCGACTTGTCGATGGTCTGCGCCGGCGGCCAACCGCAAGACGCCGTAATCGACCACGGTCCGCGGATCTGCCGCGCGATAGCTGAAATAGCGTTCAAGATTGTCGACCGACATGAGCAGCGAACCGTCGTGTGCGAAATCGCGGCCCAGCCAGAACCGCCCGATGACTTCTAGTTGCTTCCGCGATAACTCGCCGTTTTGCGGGAATTTGGCCCCGCCGCGCAGATCGAATCCGTAGGCCTCCCGGCTGAGCTGATCCATGATCGCGGTCCCCGGCTTGCTGAGCCCTGCTCGATAGCGTTCGATCTCGCCGGCATCATCGTAAAACAAGCGTTGATTCAAATCCCACAGAATAACGCGAATCGGCCGCGCGCGGCCCCCGGGGGAGCGGAGACGTGCCGCGAGGTTTTCCAGATACACCGGCACTACTTCGGCGACCTGAGGATGGGACGCGGCGACATCGAGCAAACTCCGGCGGAACCGCAGTTCATTGCTGATCGTGAAGCGGTTCGAGTTGAAGACGATCACATCGCAATCCATCAACTGCACGATCTCGACCGTGCTATCGAACAAGGCCAGCCGAAACCCTCGCTGCTGAAACATGAGCATCACCGCGAAGGCGATCCCCACGATTGCGATCAGCAACCGCCGCTTGTCATGAATCAGATTGTTCCAAGCCAATGGAGTACGTCGCATGGGGCCTCAAAACAACTCCGCGGGAGCGACTTGCCACAATTTTTTCAGCGCGATCGTTCCCGACAACGCGCTCATCGCCAGCGTCAGGCTCAGCACAAAGGCGATGCGGTCCCAGGTCATCGTCAAATTAATATTCGCCAGGTTGCCAGTGATGGAGTACAGCACCAGCGACAACAGCAACGCGGGCCCGAAAGCAAAACCCGCCAAATAGCCGGCTTGCCGCAGCACGATCGACGCGAGATACATCCCCGAATATCCCATGGCTCGCATCGTCGCGTATTCATGGAGACGATTGGCCACATCATTCCCAAGGACCATGTAAACGATCACCGCACCGACGACGAACGCGATGAACACGCCAAGGTTGAAGATAAAGCCAATCGGGGTCTCACCGAGCCAACGCGTCAATTCCCGATCGAGTGTTTCACGACGAGTCAAAACATCGACCGGGGTGATGCCATCGCGGGTGAGCAGTTCCTTGATTTCCGCGGCGACTTCGTGCGCGGATCGTCCCGGGGCCAGTTTGATCAAGCCGAAATTGATGCGGTCGGGCGCTGCCAACGGATCGATGCGGCGAAAGCCCGCTTCGTTGCAAATCACGGCGCCATTGGCCGCCAGGCCTGCCCCCATTTCGAACAAGCCGACGACTTGCACTTGCCGGTTGGCGATTTCCGTTTGCAGGCCGACATCGGCCTCCGCGAACCGCCTGCCGTTGCGCGGACCGAATTCCCAATTCGATTTGGTATCAACCAGAATCGTCTCAGGGGCGGTCAGCAAGTCGAAGGCGTGATCGACGCGCGGATCCTTGAATGGGGAATGGAGTGGATCGATGCCGACGATCAGCATCGCCTTGGTGTTGAGTTTTTGCGGATTCCGCCAATTGGCCACCGTCACCCGCAAGAAATTCGTGTCGGCCACTCCGGCCACGACACTGGCCTGGTTCAGAAATCGTCGTTCGATCGTCCCCGAATCCATGAAATGCAAATAGTCTGGAGACCGCAACAAAATGTCGAAGTCCATCTTGCTGTAGATATTCGTGGCCGTATTTTCTACGGCGCCGCGGAATCCGAGTTGCATGAAGATCAGCAGAATCGCCGTGCCGATTCCGGCGAGAGAGAGCAGCGTTTTTTTCGGATTGCTCAAGATGTTGAGCAGCGCGACATTGGTACGCATGACTATTGCACGCTCGGCGACTGGTCCAGCCCGCTGGCCTGAGTTGCCGGGGTCTCGATTTCCACGGTCACTTGCAGATTCACCAAACGCTGCACGAGCGGGACGTCAGAGTCATCGATATCGATTCGGACATCGACTGTTCGGCGGTCCACCATGGCCAAAGGGGACGGATTGGGCAAGGTGCTGTTCCCCACGATTCGGCTCACCCCTCGCACAGTGCCACCCACGGGGCGCGGCAGTGCGGCATGGGTCAAACGCGCCCGCTGGCCGACGGCGATCCGCGACGCAAACTGATCGACGATCTCCGCTACGCATTCGAAGTGGTTCAAATCACCGAGCTGGAGCAGCGGCGTATTCGTGGCCGCCTCACCTGGTTTGACGAACACTTTCAGGACGGTCCCCGACACCGGGGCAACGAGGCGGGCACTCGTAAACTGCCGCTCGGCGACTTGCCGAGCGAGTTCCGCCGTGCGGGATTCATCGCGGAGTTTTTGCAGCATGGCCAGGCTGCGCTCAGCCGCCGCCTCGGCTTGTCTGGCAGAATCGAGGGCCAGCCGCGCCCCGGCGACGGCTAATTCTTGCTGCCGTTGGGCCGCGCGGAATTCAGCAGCAGCCCGTTCGATGGCAAGTTCCTTGTCTTGCACTTGCGAGCGAGAGACGAAAACCGTCGTTTGCGGATCGGCCAGCAGAGTTTCGATCCGATCGAGTTGCTCTCGCGCCATTTCCAGTTGTCGATTGGGGACGGTCAAGTCGATAGTCGATTCGGCTTGCTGCAATTTCAGCTCGGCACCGCGTGTGTTGGCGCGAGCCATTTGGAGAGCGTTTTCAGCGGCCAGAATTTTTTGCGAGAGCTCTTGTTCGGCCGCATCAGCTTGAGCCTTGGCCAGGTCGGTTTGGGCCGCGAGTGCCTCGAGGCTGGCCAACGTCGCCAGTTCGGTTTCGCCGGCCACGACCTGTGCATTTTCCTCGACGAGTATCGTCGCCAACCGCTGCCCCGGCGGGGCCAGAACATTGACGATGCCCCCCCGCGGCAAAAGTTTCCCTTGGGCGAACACGCGCGGGACCATCGGCGGTTCTGGGTTGTCTGGTTGTGCTGGCGCCACCGTCGGTGAAGAAACCTTTGCGCCGAAGGTTCCCCAATACCAACCTCCCGCAAAGGCGAGAGCGGCAACCAGGATCAACGAGAGAGCCGCAGAAATTTTCATCTTGAGACGAGCCCAAAAACGCTGCTCGACGACTGAAGTAGCTCAACGAACATTCACTATAATCGGAAACGAGCATCCCTTCCTGCCAGCTTTGACAAAGAGAATGGCTTGTAGCGGTTTTGCCGACGAAACGGGGGGCCGCCTCTGCAATCGTTGTTTCTGGCCAGTGGAGCGATCCGGTTGAATCTTGGCTCGAAAAAGGGCGAAAAGTCCACGGTGACCACCATTCTTGAGAAAATTGTCGACAGCAAACGGCGGGAGATCGCCCGGGCCAAGGCGCGGACCGACCTGGCGACCTTGCAGAGGTGGGCCAACGATGCGGCACCTCCGCGCAACTTCGCATCGGCCATCGCTGCCGCCCCTGGGATTGCCTTGATCGCCGAAGTTAAAAAAGCCAGCCCCTCGCAAGGGATCCTCCGCGCGGATTTCGATCCCGTGGGCATTGCTTGCGCGTATGCTGACGCCGGAGCGACTTGCCTCAGCGTTCTAACCGACGAGCCTTTCTTCCAGGGGCATTTGCATTACTTGCGATTGATCCGCGCCGCGGTGGACCTTCCGCTGCTGCGAAAGGATTTCATCCTCGACGAATATCAAATCGTCGAAGCCCGCGTGGCGGGTGCCGACGCCATCCTGCTGATTGCCGAATGTCTGGCGGCCGACCAGTTGACAGAACTGCACGACTGCGCTCGGGCCTGGGGCATGACGGCCCTGGTGGAATTCCACCGCGAGGAAATGCTGGACAAGGTGCTGGGAGTCGAACCTCGCCTGGTCGGTGTGAACAACCGGGACTTAGCGACCTTTGCCATCGATCTCGGGCATTCCCTGCGACTGCGCTCAAAAGTTCCTCAAGATATTTTGCTTGTGAGCGAAAGTGGAATTGCATCGCCAGATGACGTCGCCTTGCTGGAACGGCACGGCATCAACGCGATGCTGGTGGGAGAATCGCTCGTCAGTCAGCCGGATATCGCCGCCGCGACACGTCGGCTTTTGTCAGGGCGAACAAAGAGCCGTGACGGCGAGTTAGGTTGAATCAGGTAGAATCGTCAACGAGACTTCAGTTCTGAGTCGAGTGACACTTTTGGGCATGTTCGAATGGTGAGGCCGCGTGTTACGCGAAGCCGAAAATCTGGAATCACAAGTGCCGCAACGGAAATCAAGACATGGTCGACACGATTGAGAAAATTCAAATCGTCAATAGTGCCATTCGCACGGCGCTGCTGGTTTTGGTACTCGCGGTTCTCGGATACGCGGGTTGTCTCGGGTACAACCACTACGTACTGCCCGGGCAGTTGGCCCAGCGGGATCTCCAAAAACTGAAAGAAGAATTCGAGCGACAAGCGGTCGCGTTGAAGGAATCGCGGCAGATGATCGACAAACTGCAGACCTCCCTTCGCTTGCTCAAGATCGATCGCCGTCTCGCCAACATCAAGGTTCGCGAGAAGGGGCTCGATGAAGCGACCGGCAAGCCCTACTTGAATGTCGATTTCTGGGAGGTCAGCCACAGCGGAGAAACTCCGATCGGTGAGGTGCGTTCCTTCCGCTTGAACGGTGACAAAATGTACGTCGATTGCTGGCTCGTGCAATTCGAAGACGAGTACGTCGAAAACAACGACTCGCTGCGACATGCCTCGCTGTGTGTGCTGAAAAGTATCTGGGGAGATCTCGATGGCCCCCACGGCGGGCATGCGCTCGATTACGCTCAGGAAGGGGAACAAGTGCCGACCGTCTACAAGGGAGAAGGGTACGGCGGCGAGTTCGAGCGAAAAATCTGGTCGGATTTTTGGGCAGTATCTAACGATCCCAAACGGCAAAAAGAACTCGGCATTCGCGCCAGTCACGGCCAAGTCAACTACATGCAAGTCGAAGAGGGCAAAACGTATCAAGTCGAGGTCAGGGCCAGCGGCGGCGCTTCCTTCCGCACGCTCGATCGTTAGGATGGGGTCGGGGTAAGCAGCTCGAAGTTTGTTGAGTGATCGGCCAGGAGTTGACTTTGCCGGGAGTAGGCTTTGTGGTAAAACGGGCCACCGGAACGAGTCGGCGTCCGTTTTTCAAAAAAAATCGCGGGACAGCGCCCTGCAGATGAACGTTTTGGGGCAAAGGCAGGCGATAGATCCGCGGGAGCAAATCGCTACCGCGTGAACCCGCCGTAGGGGCCTTGGGACCACCGCACGACCGCAACGAGGGCCGCTACACCGAGGGAGCACATTGCGCCGCCCACAGTAACCAAACGTTGGGAACTGGGCCCGATTTTTTCCGAATCCATGGAATAATACAGTTATGTTCCCGATCCGGATGACGAGTATCGAGAAGTATCATTTCTTCGATGACTCCCCGGCCTTTCCCAATCAATTTTTCGCGCGCTTCGAATTCGCGGGGCAAATCGCCGCTGGCCCCTTGCAGGAGGCCTTTGAGTTGGCCGTCTCACGGCATGTGCGGGGACAAGCCGTCGCGCGGAAATCGTGGGGACGTTGGGAATGGCGGGAACGGGAGATGCCCGGCACCAGGATCGAGTTTTGCGAAACGGACGATTTCCGATTTCGTCGGCTCGATCTGCGTACGGAACCGGGATACTACGCCAAGTGCCATGTTGGTCCGGAGCGAACCGCGGTGATGATGCAGGTCCACCACGCGCTCACCGATGGCCTTGGCGGTCTGGCCTTCGTGCGAGACTGGCTCGTGATCTACGACAATTTGATCCGCGGCCGTGTTGCCGATGCCGGCTTACGTCAACTTCAGCCGACCGCTCTTCTTCGTCGCAATCGCATCGGCGTGGCGAGCTGGCGTTACCTGCGGCATTGGTGGCGTCAGCCGATCGCGTTGTTCGGTGCGGCCAAGTTCATCGGGCGACGATTCCAGACGCTGGTCTCGGAGATTGACGTACCTCCGGCCGACCAGTGGCGGCCTGTGAGCTGCGGATTCTCGATCGATCGCGAATCGGTCCAAGCACTCAAAAAGACGCTGGTGGCCCAACAAGTAACCCTCAACGATTTTCTGTTAGCAACGCTCTATGTGGCACTAGCCAAGTATTTCGCAGCGGCTGAAACCGCCATACGAACGACATGCTATCGCGTCATTGTGCCGATCAGTATTCGCGAGCGATGGGAATCATCGATGCCAACTGCCAATCGCACAACACTGGTGCAACTCGATCGCTTCGCTCGCGAGACCGGCGATATCTGGGGCCTTGCGCGAGGGATCCATTTTGAACTGGGTATCATCCGTCACTGGATGCTCGATCGAATCTTCTTATTAGCGATTCGGCTGATGTCGATCTCAAACCATTGGCTCCGCTACAGTGCAGCGAGTCCGAGGCCTCGCGGAACGACCCTGCTGACCAATTTAGGCAAGCCGTTTGTTCGTTCAGGTCTCAACATGGCTGATGGCAAGGTGCTGGTTGGCGATGCCGCGTTGGCTTCGGTCGCCTTGCTTCCTCCTGTTCGCCGACATTTACCGATCAGTTGTGCGGCGATGCAATTTCTTGGTGATTTGAACGTCACGGCTCACGTCGATACGCGGGTCATTGAGTTGGAGCGGGCTGAGCGGTTAATGCTCTCGTGGGAAGAAGCGATCCGTCGGGCAATCCCATAGTCTGCCCAACCCTTGTCCCCAAACGATTAGCCGGAACCAGTTAGCCTTCATAGTTTGCGAAAACCGCGGGTTAGCGCTCGGCGGCTGACGGGTTTTGGCAAAAGGCCTAGCTCTAATGTCCGCGTGAGCCGATGACGAGATTACTCGGTTGTCGAGCCGCCGTCGGAACCGTCATCTTCGCTCGATTCTTGTTCCGATTCGGTTTCGGAATCCGCCTCGGTGCTGTTGATCTTTTCGCGGGCGCGGGCGACCAGATCCGGATAGGCTTGTTCGTTGCGAGCGAGAGCCGCCTCGATTTCTTCGTCTTTCATCCGCAGTGTAGCGAGAGCCGAGAGGCAGGCGCGAATGGTGGAGTCCTCGGGTGGGTTGTCTTTGTCCCCCTCGGCGTATTCGAGCAATTTCAGGATGGCGGCCATCGATGCGACCGTTTTGATGCGGCCGAGAGCTTCGCATGCTGCCGCGCGGCGCTGCAGGGCGACATTGTCGTCCGACAATAATCGCTCCGGTTGCAGCGGGGCGACTGGGGGATTATCGCTCGACAGCAGACGCCCGCGATAGGCCACAAACTGGAGATATTCGATCCCAGCATCGTCCAGCTTCGCGTAAGATTGGAGGAATGGTCGCGGATTGCTCTCGAGCCGGGCCAGAAGATCGCGGTTGCTTTCGCGGTTGAGCGTCGCGAAAATGTCGCGGATCGAGCCTTCGTTGACTTCGCAGATTTCGATGTACGTCTGAAACAACTCCCATTTAGCCGGAGTTTCGCTGACCGAGGCGATCAATTGCAGAACATGGGCCGCTGCCGGGCTGCCATAACGACCGATCGTGCGAAGCTTTCTGCAGCCGCGAGGAATTTCCACCGGGCGGCTGATGTCCAAGCGATACAAGCTGTCCTTAATCACTTTGTCAGCGTGTTCCCTCTTCTTGCGTTCCTGGATGGCCCATCGAATGTAGGCTTGGTCTTCTTCAGATAGATCGGTCAGAAGGATACGGACGGTTTCCCTGCCATCGTTGATGTAGGCCCGCCCGTTTTCGATTTTGTCAAAAATGCCCGTCGCCAGGACCTTGCCGTCGGCGCTTTTGAACTCCCGTTGTTCCATGAGGAATTGACGGACTCCCTGCCGCGATTTGGGAACTGCCACGCTCACCTGTCCCAGGGTAGTCGTGGCAAAGCCAAAACATGAGAGCAGCGTTAAACCGATCGCGAATCGAACTGTTTTGATCATGGGACCACACTCGTGATGGGGACCTAGTGAGTGCCTATCCCACAACCGACAACACTTGTAACCCGAAGTTTAAGCGAGGGCCGGTAAGGGGGATAGGCTCTTAGTCGGAATTACACTTCGATTCGCATTTTAACCGAAGGGCAAGCCGAAATCAAAATTGCCGCAAACGAGTATGAGCCGCAACCTGTTGCTCGTCGAGGCCTTGCATCCGCGTGATTTTCCAAGCGCCGTCGCGAATCTGGACCTTGAATTCGGCATCGTATTGGTTCGTCCGCTCGTGGATATGCCCCCAATGTTCGACGGTACCAACCAAATTCCAGCGGCAACGAAAATTGAAGCCCAACTGGTCACCCGCGCCAAATTCCTCGCCTTTGGTTCCTTCCAAGAATTGAACCTGCTCGATTTTCGCAATAGCCCCGCCTTGGTCTTGCAAGGTGAGACGTTCATTGATCTGCAGGTACAAATCACGCAGCAGCTCGCCATCGACACTCTTCGCCAAGGCATCGTAGACGTCGGATTCTTCGCGGTAGTCGAAGGCTCGAAAGATGTTCTGATGCAGCCTTGTGAATATCGCCTCGGCTGTCTCAGGACTTATCGCGGCCGCTGGCCACAGCATCGCATGTCGTGACGGGTATGCCGCGGCGAGAACCAGCAAGCCGGCGACCACTCCCAGTGAACTGCGCCGCATGAGGCTCGCTCCGCCCATGACCAGTCCGAGCAAGGCCAACCCCAGCGAAATCAGCGGAATCTTTTGCGGCAGGTCCTCGACGGCCACACCGTTGATTTTGGGTAATTCCTTCCGCGCGTCGCTCGTCCAACGATAGACATTTTTATCGGAGAACATGGAAAACTGTGTTTTTTCCAGTTGGTCGTAGGCGAAAACTGCCGAGTCGACCATTTTGACCGCATCGTTGAACATGTCCCACTTGACCTCGACCGACAGCGGTGGAGTTTTGATCGGATAGGACATGATGATGCCGATCCGGCCGTTGGCCATACTGATCCGTTTTCGTTCTGCGCGCATGGCGAAGTCGCGCAGATCGAGACCGTAGAAGTCGATCCGATCAAAGACCGGCTTGACGGGAACTCCATCGACGATGACTTCGTTGTCGAAGGAGAAGAATTTTTCGATTTTCCGTTTCGCCGCGTCTTGCTCGGCCACTTCCAAGTAGTTTTCGTCGGCCCGCTGGAAGTCGATCATCGTCGCGAGGCTGGCCAGCGGAATCAGGATCTCATGCCGGACCTCGAAATTGGTGATGTAAATGAACGAGTAGACGCTGCTGTAGCTTGTGATTCCCAGGGTCGCCTCGCGTTGCTTTTCAAACCAGGCTTGCCAATCCTCTGCCGAGTCATCGGAGGCCAACGCCGGATTTTCCCAATCGAAGCGGAACGTTTCGGGGGCTTCGGCCTTGAGCATGTGCAGATAGGGCACATCCGATCCGGCTTGTTTCAGCAACAACTTGAACTCGGTCGGAAAGAGATACCCCTCGCCGAGCATGCGTTGATTGATAGTGATGAATTCGGGTGGGCGGGAGAACTCATATTCGAATTGAAACGAGCAAAACGAATTCATCATGTCGTTTTGCCGCATTCCTGCCGCAGGGATTTCCGGCGGAACCACCTCGACGATTTGTTCCTTGAGCCGATTTCCCGTTTCATCCAGGACGTCGATCCGATCGGCGAGAAAACGTGCGTGGTCCTGCGTCGCCTCGCGGATTTCCTTCGGGTCGTAGAAGCCGCTGGCGAGGGGTGACACACCCTGCAGAAGTTCCAGATCGTCGGCGAAGCAACGCAGCTTCATGATCAGCCGATGTTTCTGGACATAAATCTCTGACTCCACAATCGAGACAGGGTGAGCGGGGCGTGCGAAGGGTTCTTCGGCGTGCCCGACGGATACAACCAGGCCGAAGCTGAGCAGCGCGGCGGCCGCCAAGAACATGCTTGCGATGACAGAATTGGATCGCATGATGATAACGCGTAAATTATGGGGATTGCGTGATCGCACAAATTTTGTGACATTCATCGAGTCGTTGTTCATTCGTTAATTCTTGCAAGGAAAGTTGCTCTCGTCCATGAACCTGCTCGCCAATATCCGCCAGCGATTCCTCCCGGTGCTCGAGTCGCTCGGGGTGCCACCCCAGGACTACATAGGGATGATCCGCCCTGCTCAGGATAAAAAGTTTGGCGACTATCAGGTGAATTTTGCGATGGCCCTGGCCAAGGCAGTGGGGAAGCCACCCCGCGAGATTGCCCAACAAGCGATTCAGGCCGCACGCTTGGACGATCTGTGCGACCGAGTCGAAATCGCGGGACCTGGTTTCATCAATTTGCGGATCGACGATCGCCTGCTTAGCCGAGCCCTCGGAGCAGCCTTCACCGACGAAAGGCTTGGCGTTCCTCGAACAGTGCGAGCACTTACCATCGTGATCGACTATTCGTCGCCCAACGTTGCCAAACCGATGCATGTTGGCCATATTCGCTCGACGGTGATCGGCGATGCCCTGGCTCGCGTGGCCCGGTTCCTTGGGCATCACGTGATCACGGACAACCATTTGGGAGATTGGGGCACCCAATTCGGGATGATCCTCTACGGTTACAAGCATTTTCGCGACGAGCAAGCTTATCGTAGCGACCCCGTTCAGCATTTGGGTACGTTGTATCGCTTGATCCGCCAGATCAGTGATTATCATACAGCGCGGGAGGAGTTGCTTCGACTGGAGCGGCAACACAACGATTTGGAAAACGCCATCGCGCGGTCCCGTGCCGTTGGTGAACCCGTCGACAAAAATCAGAAGAAACAATACGCCCAGGAATTGCAGCGGCTTGCCAAAAAGCAGGACGAACTCGCCGAAGAAATCGCTTCGGCAAGGAAAAAAATTGTGGCGGTCGAGGCCGATCCGCATTTGCTCGGTTTGGCTCGACAACATGCGCAGATCAATCAGGCGGTTCTCGAGGAGACGGCGAAGTTACATGCTGGCGACGGGACGAATCTGGCTTTGTGGCGAGAATTTTTGCCCCATTGCATGGGCGACATCGAAAAAATCTATCGACGTCTGGATGTGTCCTTTGATGTGGTGCTCGGTGAAAGCTTCTACCACGACCAACTGCAAGCCGTAGTGGATGATCTCCGCGACCGCGGACTAGCCGTCCCCAGCGATGGAGCGATCTGCGTATTCCTGGATGGCTTCGACGCGCCGATGTTGATCCAAAAAAGCGATGGTGCGTTTCTCTATGCCACCACCGATTTGGCCACCATCAAATATCGCGTCGCGACCTGGAATCCGGATGTGATTTTATATGTTGTGGACCATCGGCAGCACGAACATTTTGACAAGCTTTTTGCGACCGCCGCGCGGTGGGGCTACGCCGGTGTCGATCTGCGTCACATCGCCTTCGGTACCGTGCTTGGCGAGGACGGTCGCCCGTTCAAAACGAGATCGGGGGACACGGTCGGGCTGGCAGAACTGCTGGACGAGGCGGAGCGGAAGGCCAAGGCGGTTCTACTGGACCTGCAACGCGATGCTCGCGACGGAATAGCTGCCGACCGAATCGACCGAATCGCTTCAGTGGTCGGTATCGGTGCCTTGAAATTCGCCGATTTGTCACAAAATCGTAGCTCCGACTACACATTCAGCTACGACAAGATGCTGGAACTGAAGGGGTTCACGGCTACCTACTCCCAGTACCTTTACGCGCGCGTCCAAGGAATTTTTCGCAGGGCACAACTCGATCCGGAGGCTATCCGCTCCCAAGTTCAACCGTTCGTGTTCGCCCATCCCCTCGAGCGCGAATTGGCGATCATGATCTTGCAGTTCAGCGAAACACTTGACGAGGTGCTGGTCGATTACCGCCCTAACTTGCTGGCGCAGTATTTGTTCCAACTGACGCAAACCTTCTTCAAGTTTTACGTTCAGTGCCCCGTGCTCGAGGCGGAAACCAAAGAATTGCAAGCAAGCCGTTTCCAGATGTGTGATTTGGCGGCACGGACCATCAAGGTCGGTTTGGGATTGCTCGGCATCGGAGTCGTGGATCAGATGTAGGTTGCCGCGTGACAACGAACCAATCACAACCAAGCACTCGACCGCTGACCGACCGCTGGTTGAATCGAATCCACTGCGGGGACGCCGCTGATTTAGGTGCGAAGTTGCCGCCGAAATTCATCGATTGCGTCGTCACCAGTCCTCCCTATTTCCGGCAGCGCGACTACGGGAGTCGACGGCAAGTGGGCCAAGAGATTTCGCCGGAAAGCTACGTCAATCGCCTCGTCGATATCTTTTCCACGATCGCTCCCGCATTGAAAGACTCAGGGGTGATGTGGGTGGTGATCGGGGATAAATACCTCGGCCATCAACTTTTGGGTATGCCCTGGCGGTTCGCCCTGGCGATGCAGGACCGCGGTTGGTATTTGCGCAGCGATTGCATCTGGCACAAACCCAACGCAATGCCTTCGTCTGTCAAAACACGTCCTACCACCGACCACGAATATATTTTTCTGTTCAGCAAGTCGACGGAGTACTACTACGATGCCGACGCTATCCGCGAACCACATGTCACGTTTTCGGGGCAATCCAAGATGCGCGGCGGCCGCAAGCATTTTGGCACCCGCGGCGGCACCCCGGAGCAAGGCAAGAATGCTGGCAAGTCGAATCTGCATGACGCGCGCTGGGATCAAGCCTTCCACCCGCTCGGGCGAAACAAGCGTACCGTGTGGTCGATTCCCCTGTCGAAGTTCCGGGGAGCTCACTTCGCAGTATTCCCAGAGCAGCTCGTCGAGACATGCGTGCTGGCGACGTCGCCGCTAGCTGGCGTCGTTCTGGATCCGTTTTGCGGATCGGGTACGACCGCTGTCGTCGCGCGTCGCTTGGGGCGAGCCTATATTGGGTTCGACTGTTCTGCTGCGTATTGTCAGTTAGCTCGGCAACGCTTGTTACATAACGGCTAGAACCAAAACTTCGTGCCACAACCCATCAGCCGCAGGGCATCTGCCCGCGGTTTTCTAGTTTGGAGAAAAGGCCTAGGGCAGCGAAGTTGCGGTAACTTTGCCAATCACAGAGTCTTTTCAGAATATAAATTCCTCGTTTGCCGCCGCTGCATCGCTTGGACGATAACCCTCATTGGGTGATGCGTTGTTTGCCATCACGTCTCTGCCAGCTATCCCTAGAACTTCCTCGCGAGAAAGAAAACACTCGTAGTTGCTTCGCAGTGCGAGTGCAAAACGGTCCCTTGTCGTCGATGTACCACGATAAGGGCCCCGCACCTGCTGCGTCATTAAGTACAGCCAAAACCTTGGCCTGGTGCTGAATTTTCTAAGCAAACAAGACGAGGTTAACCGAGATTCGATGACGGTAGATTGGGGAGCAGGTGGTGGATCATACTTCCTAAATTTTCCTCTCCAAATATTTACATGCGACTCAAAAATTGGAAAATCGCCGTGACTTCAATCCATTCGACTCCATGTTCTCGAGCAACCATTTGGGCTTTCACTTGCCTAATCGCCGCATTGTGCTTGAATGCAGCGATCGCATTCGCGGTTCCCGTGCAGCAACCACCCAAGCCGCCGGATGCACGAGGGTCCGCCCGAAAGTCTCACGCGGCTGCAGCTCCGACGACAGCCACTCGGGAGGCATCGCCGAATCGCGACGCATCCAGCAAGCCTGAACATTCCAATAAGATCATCTTCACGGAAACAATTGGCGGCGCTGATGACCATCTGCAACTCTCCGGAGAAGAGAATATCGTAAGTGTTCTGCCCGTCATCGCTACCGATTTGACAGCACCAGCGAAGATCAATGTCGGAGAGCCGTTTCATGTGACGATCGCCATCAGCAATTTTGGCCAAGATATTTCACAAGGAATCCAACTGCAAGCGACGTTGCCGCGGCATTTGCGGTTGCTCGAGGCCAGCGTCCCGCCGCAGCCGGTCGATGGCGGCAAATGGAACTGGGATTTGCAGCCCTTGGCTCCGGAACAAAAAGCCCACATCAATCTCAAACTCATGGCCGAGGAAAAGGGTGCTGCGGGCATCGAGACGCAACTTGTCATTCCGAGCCGGGCACGGGTCGAAATGGGTGCCGTACAGGCCGAACTCAAGGTACAAATGGATGTCGATCCCCACGGCATCGTCGGCAAGGACTCGTTGGGCACCATCGTCGTGGCCAATCATGGTGATGGCGCGGCCAACGATTTGCAGTTGCAATTGCAAATTCCGGCTGGCATCGAACTAATTTCCCACAAAGATCGCACGATGGAAATCGGTTATTTGGGCCCGGGTGAAAGTCGCGAATTGACCTTTGCCTTCCGACCCATCACCAGCGGATCGGCGACCCTGCAAGCCATCGTTCGCGGGCCCTACGTCCCTGAACAAGTCGCCTCGCAAGAAGTTGCCGTGGTTCGCCCGGAACTGACCATCGCGGCCAATGGTCCGAAGATCAATTTCTTGGATAAAGATGGAACTTATTCGATCCAAGTCACCAACCCCGGGGACATCGTTCTCAACGATGTTCAAGTCATCATTGATTTGCCAGCGGGCATGAACATCACCACGGTCAATCGTCCCGGTGATGTCCGGCCCGAAACACGCCGCGCGATTTGGCGCCTCGCCAACATGGCGCCAGGTCAATCCGAAACCATCATGTTCAAGGCGAACAATAGCCACGAAGGAGAACGAGTCTGCCAAATCACGGTCAAAAGCCAAGAGACCGATCCAACACAGCACAGCCTGGTCACTCACGTTACAGCCGTGACCGAGTTGGAAGTCCAAATCACGAACGTCTCGGGTCCCATCCTGATCGGCGACAATGTCGTGTTGGAAGTCAAGGCGATCAACAAGGGCTCACGTCCAGCCTCGAATGTCAACGTGCAGGTTGACTTGCCGAACTGGCTGGTTCCGCAACCCGCCGATCATTACACCTATGATCAAGAAACTGGCCGCGTGACCTTCAAATCGATTTCACTGCGAAATGCCCAAGAGACTCGCTTGCGACTCACGGCAACATGCCACCATGCTGGTAACCATGTCGTCAGCTCTTCGCTCAGTCACGAGTCCTATCCGCGGCCGTTGATCGCTGAAACCAGCGTGTTCGTCCTCGAAAGCGGAGAGATTCGTGTCGGCGATAACCCGAGCAAGAAAACTGAGATCAAGCGATAATACCGAGGGTCATAGGATAAATTCTCATAACCATGGAAGCCGGCGGCCGCGGGTGCGGCAGACCGGCGAAACCCATCCACTCGATGCGGTTCACTGCAACGAATCGTAGTGACCGCAAAAGCTACCGCGAACGATGAACGCCCGACAGACAACCGTCTGCCGGGCATTTCGATTTACTCCTATCCCCAAACGGTAGGCCTGTGTACCCTTCGGCTCCGCTAGCGTGCCCGAAATTCTCGAGAGGTTCTGTTCGAGAAACTGGGTGAAATGGGCAAGATCTCGCATTTGTACTAGGGCTTGCCTCTGCCCAAATTCCGATTCCTCATGACGAACCTCCGACTCTTAACGGAAAGAGCAAAATAGATTGAGGAGCGCCCGACCATAACCTGGATGACTTGGTCCACAATACAGGACAATTGCCGCATCGATCGACCGAATTGCCAGCTATCGCCTCGCCACTTGGATTACGCGCAGCTCGAAACGAAATTGCTGCTTGCCGGAAACGTCGCCGTTTCCTTGCAGGGAGACCATTTGACGGTAACCGGAGACGCTCTGGGGAATGAGGTCGTCGTCACTCGCGATGCACAACGCACGAGGAGTGTCCGCGGCAACTCTAAGACCATCAACGGCTCGACACAAACATTGGTTGCCACTTCCAGCTTGCGGCATCTGACCATCCGGCTCAACGGCGGAGATGATCAACTCGTCGTCGCAGGCGTACAGATCGCAAGAAATCTCGTCATCAAGAGGGGGATGGAAATGATTCGCTTCGCTTGCATGGCGTCGCTGCTCGGGAACTCAATTTGAACTCCGGAAGCGGAGCGGATACCGTGCAGGTCGAAAAGTCGGCGATTGCGCGGACGGCAACGCTCCTCTCGCCCACGGGTAAGAGCGTGATCGCCATCAGCTGTATGCGGATCGGGCGGCATTGCGTGATCACCAACGGTGGACCGTGTTCGATCTCTCTCGAATCCCTCCACGTGAATCGAGATCTGCAACTGCGCTCGGGGGACAGTCAGGACCATATCGTGATGGCCGGCGCGAACCAGGTTAATCGAAAAAGCAATATTAATCTCGGCAGCGGCGACGACCTTTTCGGCATCTTGCCCCAGTGGATGAACGAAAAAGCCACCCTGGGACGGCGTCTGACCGTCGACGCGGGAATGGGCGATGACTTGGTGGTGATCGATCAAAATGTGGCGTTGCGGCGATCCGCTACGTTGGGCGGCAACGATAGTAACGACACCGCGCGTGATTTGACGAACTCCGCGGGGCGCAATCGTCATTTTGGATTCGAAGCGGAAGCGACGGGACAACCCAATCACGAATTTCGCAACGTGATGAATCAACTGCAGGCACGCGGCGTCGATGCCAAAAAGCTCGGCGCTGTGTTCTTGGAGGTCACGCCGGCGACGCAGTCCGTGATCTGCAACAATCCGCGGTCGACGATTTCGGTAAGGTGGGACGACGTCGCGCGGGCAGCGGTTGCGGCGAAACGTTCCGGGCCGACCGTGGCCTCGCGGGTCTACGCCATGGTGCACACCGCGATGTACGACGCTTGGTCGGCCTACGATCTCACGGCCCGTTCGACGCTCGCGGACGATGAATTTCAGCGGCCGATCGCCGAGAACACCGACGGCAACAAGGCTGAGGCGATGAGCTTCGCGGCCTACCGTGTCCTGACCGATTTGTATCCCGATCAAGTCGCCAAGTTCGACGAGTTGGTGCAAGCCCTCGCTTACGACCAAAACAATCGCACCCGCGGCGTCACCACTCCTGCGGGAATCGGCAATGCGATGGCCGCGCGGCTGCTGGAGTTCCGGCACCAAGACGGTGCGGCACCAAGACGGTGCCAACCAATTGGTTGAACTACCGACGGGAACCGCCGGAGTTCGCTACTCCGACACTACAGGCTACGTCCCGAAAAATACCGTCGATGCGTCGGTCAATCCGCAGTACTGGACTCCGGAACGGATTCCCATCGATGCGGCGCCGGGCACGGAAATCCACATGCCGAAATATTTGACCCCGCATTGGGGCAAGGTCATCCCGCTTCGGTCTGGAACGAGGTGATCAGTTTCGTCCGAGTCCGGCTCCACTTATTTTTTGCTTGTCGAAGGAGCAACTCTCAACTTGGTCGAAAAAAATCACGCTCGCCGATGCTACTGTCTGGGACATCAATCGCAGTTTGGTAGGGACTGTGATTAATCCGGAGTTCATCGCGATCTTCAATGAAGTCGTTCGCGTGGCTACGGGCCTAACCGATCAACAAAAAATCATCGCCGAATTTTGGGAGGACGGGCCGGATACGTCGTTTCCACCGGGCAGCTGGA
Source organism: uncultured Pirellulaceae bacterium (assembly GCA_937941455.1). Lineage (GTDB taxonomy): Bacteria > Planctomycetota > Planctomycetia > Pirellulales > Pirellulaceae > BJ22. Next base: position 150,476 of record CALDHM010000027.1, read on the forward strand.
TGACTTTCGGCCAATTCATTTCAGCTCGCGACAATCACTCGCTGGATGACAATGCCAAATGTTTTTCGCTTTGGGGAATTCCATCTTCGATGCTGGGATCGCGACTTGGGACACAAAACCAGCCTACGGTTACACCCGACCCATTCGCGCCATTCGCACCTTGGGCGAACTCGAGCTGATCGGCGAATTCGACGCCGCCTTGAGGGGATACACCATCGATGGCAGGTTCCCCAACCAAGGGACCAGACGGATCCTCGCAAAGGATTGGTTGACCTACCAGACGCCCGGCGGCGATCCGTCGCCACCCTTCCCCGACTACACCTCCGGGCACATTGCCTACAGCGCGTCAGCTGCTGAGGTGTGGAAGCGTTTTACTAGCAGTAATGAATTCGGCGGCTCGATCACGATCGCCGTGGGCAAATCTCGTTTCGAGCCGAATGTGAACCCGACATTACCGATCACGCTGAATTGGCCGACCTTCTCGGCTGCGGCCGAAGATGCGGGCATGTCTCGCGTTTACAGTGGCATCCACTTCCAAAAGGCTAACGTTGACGGCGCCGTCATCGGCCGCGCCGCCGGCACAGCCGCCTGGAATCGTGCTCAGCGGCTGATCATTGACCAAGCGTGAGATTCTTCTGAATTGTAACCACCCAATTGAAGTAAGCTTTCTGCCCGTCGTATCGCAGGGCAATCGACTGGCAACGAGGTTTGACTATCCACAGCAAGCCCTAGGGCCTTGTCAGGCTTGAGATTTCGCTTTGTCGTGGCAATCGCGTGCCTCTCCGAGGCGGGGATTTGATCAGGTAAGTGGCTCGGACAAGACATTCAAAAGATTATGCAATCCTCAACCTCAAATGTGAGGAAGTCCCAGGCCGCACGCCTTGCTATGCCGCAGTCCGAGAGTTCCGCCATCCCTAAGGCGAGGAGGTGGGGCCTGCAAGGGAACGATCTCAGGCAAGTCTGCGGACAATTTTGCCCCAACACAACACACTGACTATGGCGTTTGAGACGGGGACGGGGCGAGCCGTGAACGCTGATGAAACACTTCACGCAAGCGAGATGGTTCTTTTCTGTTTAAGAACTCAGCAACAAAAAAATTCCAAAAAAATTAGCCAACCGGCGAATTTCCTATTAAAGTGCAGGAGATTTTCGGTATGATTTTTAGCTTGAATTTCGGGTCAAACTAACTTTTGCGGTCTGCGAGGTGACGACTGTACGATGATCGACATCACTGAAAACGATTGGTCCACAATCGACGCGACAGAATTCTACAATCTGGAACGGTGGGGCCTGGGCTACTTTGAGCTAGATTCCGAAGGCTACTTGGTGGCAAATCCGTCGGTGGACAAATCCAAGTCGATCCGCATTTTCGACGTCGTGAATCATTTTCTCAAAAGCCACGGTGCCGAACCCCCTGTGCTCGTTCGCTTCCCGGGCATCATCGAGCGGCGGATGCACGACATCAACGAGGCGTTCCGTGAGTCGATCCGCCAATTCGAATACGAAGGCTCATACTCGACGATCTTTCCGGTCAAAGTGAACCAACATTTGGAGGTGGTAGAGGCCGCCTTGAAGTCCGGCAAAAAATACGGCGGAGGACTTGAGGCGGGGAGCAAGGCCGAGTTGTACGCCGTACTGGCACTAGCCGACAACGATACGCCCATACTTTGTAACGGCTTCAAAGATTTGGCAGTGATCGAAATGGCCCTGCGGGCGTCGCAACTCGGACGCAACGTCACCATCGTGATCGAAAAACCTAACGAAGTCGACTTGATTTTGAATACCTCGAAACGGTTGAATATCAAGCCGAAATTGGGGATTCGCGTCAAGTTGTCGGCCCGCGGGGCAGGACATTGGCAAAGCTCGGGGGGGGCCCGCAGTAAATTCGGCTTGTCAATTCCGGAGTTGGTCAACTGCATCGCGCAACTGCGGCGGGCAGAGTGCCTCGATCGCGTGCACCTGCTCCACTTCCATCCGGGCAGCCAAATCACGAATGTCCGCAAGATCAAGTATTCGATCATCGAGGCGACGCGAATCTACGCGGATTTGGTTCAACAGGGAGTGCCTCTGAAAATTCTCGACGTCGGCGGCGGTCTGGCCGTCGATTACACGGGGAATCGAAACAAAGAGCCCAGCAGCATGAACTACACGCTGCAGGAGTACGCGAACGACGTGGTTTATTACGTACAGATGGTCTGCGATCAAGAAGGAGTGGCCCATCCCAAAATCTACAGCGAAAGCGGACGAGCCCTAGTGGCCCATCACAGCATGTTGATCGTCCCCATCGTCGGCAGCAGCCAGACCCATGTCCAGCAGTCCCTCGTCCCGCGCAGCGACCAAGTCGACGAGGAAATCGCGCCGCTGGTCGAACTCAGCGGTATCCTTGAGGAACTGAACGTCAAAAATGTCTCCGAAAGTTTCCATGACGCCCAGACGGCGATGGAAATCGCCATGCAGATGTTTGCCAACGGCAATCTAACGCTAGAGCAACGAGCCCAATGCGAAGCCTTGACCAATTCGATTTGCCTCAAGATCAACAGCTTGCTCGACGAACTCCCCTTCGTCCCGGCCGAACTGGATGAACTTCGCTACAACTTGGCCGATACCTATTTTGCGAATTTTTCCCTGTTTCAGGCCTTGCCCGATGCCTGGGCCCTCGACCAGCTTTTCCCAGTCATGCCGATCCATCGCATGAATGAACGGCCGACACGTATCGGAATCTTGGGAGACATGACCTGTGATTCTGACGGCAAACTCGATTGCTTTATCGGGGGCGCAGGCCAACGTCGTTGGTTGCCCATGCACCAACTCAACGATCGCCCCTACTGGATCGGCATCTTCCTGGTGGGAGCCTACCAAGAGTCGCTGAGTGATGACCACAATTTGATGGGCAAGTTCCACATATTGACGGTCGACACCGATCGCCCTTATGAGGATTCTCGTTTGATCTATGGCTCGACGCTTCGCGAGGTGCTCGAACATGTGCACCATATTTGGGATGACATGCGAGGCAAATTCGCCGTGACAGTCGAACAAGCTCGGCAGGAGAGACGCGTCAGCTACGAAGAGGGTGAAGAAGCCTTCCGATTCTTCGAGTCCATGTCCGAAAACTATACCTATTTGACCGATGAAATTCGCGAGATCGAGCCGTCCCAAATGGCATCTCGAGTCGAACTTAGCCTCGGATCGAAGTAGCCGCGCAGACTCCATGACAGGCCGCAAATCGTTCATACGCTCCGTGATGGACGCCGTCATTCCGTAGTTGAGTCGAGCTATTATTCAGAGTTCCCGCGCCAACTTGCGACCTCACGCGGGCGGAGCCTCCGATGCAGTGTTGCTTCGAGCTATTCTTCAGAACTCTTGTCCCGACTCCGCGCCAGTTTGGAGTCGTCCTACGCTCCCGCTCGCCGTTCTCGCAATAGTTCACTCCAAACAATACAAAAAAGAATACAAATACAAAAAGGTGCCACCCAATAAATTGTGGGGATAGGTTGGGGGAGTTTGTTGAGCTGGGGGGGATTGGGGTTTGGCGGCAGGGGAAAATGGGCGGGGTTTTGGGAGGATTGCCCGGAGGATAGATGCTGGAGTGGCGCAGCGAGGACCGTGGCGGGGTGGGGACGTCGTGTGGAGGGGTCGACATTTAGCCGAGGCGGGATGGGGACGCCGTGTGGAGGGGGCGAGATTTGGAGTCGAAGGCGAGGTGGCGGCCTGTCGAGCCGAGTCGCAGTGGACTTAGCTCGGGGTGAAGCAGGCTTGGACTTGGCGTTGGCCGGAGTACCAGGA
>CALDHM010000028.1 GCA_937941455.1 uncultured Pirellulaceae bacterium
CGGGCATCATGAAGGTGAAGCCGTCGATCAGTTTGATATGACGGCCTTTCCACAACCATTGGGCATCGGCTTGTTCCTCGGCTTGGGCAGCGACATGACAGGTCAGTTCTTGAAGTGCTGCCTCAGGTAGCTTGGCACGAGCTCGACAATAGTCGCCGGTGTCGGCTGTGGGAGCGGGGTTGACCATTGGCGGCCGAGATGCGCGATGATGCGAGCGACGGCCGATTGACAGGAGGCTTCCTTGCCGTCGCGGAGGACTTGGCTGAGAAACGCCCACAAGACGAGAGCGTGGGTGTAGATGCCGCACAGCGGCTGAGTAAACCGCTGGAAGATTTGGGCGATGGTTTGAGCACTCAGCAGGTCTGCAAAGGGGAGCCCTTCTTGTAACAAAAAACCCTTGATGTATTCCTCAAAATCGAACTTCCGCGGGCAGCTTGGATTTGGTATCGAGCGCATCGAAAAACCCTCCTTGGCTTTTTCGGGATGAACTGGCCATGGAGGGCTTATGAAAATAAAGCCAAGGAGGGGCTTTATTGCAATACTAATCGCCACGGCTGAGAGAAATTTACAAAATTTCGCTCAACGCCACTAGAGGAGTTACGCAGCTACCCTAACACGACAGTGCCATTCTTGGGTGGCACCTTTTGAATTATTCTTCGTCAACATCCATTCGCCCGGCGGTGCATCCTGCGAAGATTGCAACGGCTTCCTGCCGCCGCTGCGTACCGTTTACCTTCGCTCACGTCGTTTGTAGCAGCGTGCTATTCATAGACCTTCGCCGCCAACAGAATGTCTGCGAACAATCGCCATGATGGTTGATCGCAGTCAACTGCTTCACCAATGTTTTGGTAATATCCATCCGCTCGTTCCGTGAACCGTTTCATCGCTCCCAAGAACAACTCGAGCGATCCATTCTCCCACTCGTCACCGTGCGAGCCAAGGTTCGCCGACAGTTCGCTCAGGAACTGAATGAACTCTTCACGGTTGTTTATACGTGCCGCTACATCGACCAATGCGTCGCCGTCCATATCACAATCCTCCGGGTCGCACGACGATATCGATTCCGTCGTTCACCGTTGTAAACTTGAACATTTCCCGTTTGGGGATCGCATCCAATTTCTCGAACGGAATCGGAATCCCGGCGTCCTGGAAAGCCTTCAGCCGTCGATTGTCCAACGTGAACACTTTACCGTCCTTCACAACGATGCGAAAGGGCGGAATCGTGGAAGGGTCAAGCCTGTTTTTCAGCTTCGTAGTTAGATCTGCGACAGACTCACCGTTTTTGAAGGTTGCACCAATCGAATCTTGACAGAAGCGAATCGACTTGGGATCGATGGTGCCCGTACGACCAAGCTTCGCGAAGTCGTCAGCACCGGCCAGTCCTCTGATTGGGGCAAGGAAGCGTTATTTTTCCGAAACAGTTCCGTCCGCGAATACGATGCGACTATGAACGATTCTTCCAGTGTCGTTGTAGTCATTGCCGAACTCTTGATCCAGTTCACCCTTTTCGTTGCATATCTGACCGACAACGCGCCGAATCCCTTTATCCAATCGCACTGACGGATCTTCATCGAGAATCGCGTGCAGCTGATCGTAGTAGTCGAACAGGCTAACTTCCTGTTCCGCAACGAGGGCATTCGCAGTGTTGAATCCCTTCAGGATTACGACACCTTTTGGCGTTTTCGTGGTCTTTCTCTTATCCATGCGCTGCGCCCCGTATCAGAACCCTGACTCTTTAACAGCTTGCAAAAAATCATCTAGGTACTTCGCGTGCGCTCCGCCGTCAGCAGTCTTGTAAAACTCTGTCAGATCCCTGATTACCACGGCCTTGTCTAGGCCTTTAAACGCTGCCGCAGTGTGTGGGCGCGAGCATACTTTCCGCCCATCCACTTATCGAGCGAAGCATGAAACCGATAGTGAAGATTGCGAGGAATCTTCTTCAATGTCTGATCAGCAGCTCCACCGAGACACATCGGGAAGGGATGGTGTTTTGGCCGGACGCGGCTGACTCCACTGATTGAGGCTACATTATCAACTAAACTAGTCGCATCGGCAAGGTTGTCTGCTTTACCGATGATCTTTGCGACGGCTTTTCCACCGACATAAGTGACGGCGACAACCAAGAATCCTGTTCCGATCAAGCCCAATATCAAGACCTTTTCAGTGGTCGTTAAATCACGCTGGCTCATCACTGAGAAAGACAATATTCTACCGGAAGAGAGCTCAATAATGGCAACGGCATTGGCTAATTCGAACAGTGTCACCAAGCCGTCGTTCAGGGCGTCGACCTCTGCGCCATCCCTTTGATCGGGGCGAGTCCACACGGACATGCGAACCCCGCTATTTTGTAACGCGTTTAAGAAACTCTTTTCGTTTCCATCCCAAGCAGTCTCATAACCTTGAATGGCGGACCGTTTATCGTCGTAAAGCTAGATCAGAGCCTGTCGAATCGAATGCGCGGCGGTGTCCAAATCGTGGCTGGGGTCGATGTAAATGACGTCGGGATTCCGAGCGACTCCCCGGTCGTCCGTAATGACTTCGCCATTACTCGGATACCAATTCCACCACGTCCAGCTCTCCATTCGAAATAACAACCCTGTATGGGTTCCCAACTGAAACAGTCGATCATTGCATCAATCGACTGGGCCATCTGGCTGTTCGCCAAAAGTTCCCCGAGATCCGTCGTGTAGTACTGGTCTGAGAAGACGACATAATCGGCAGCAATTGTCAACAGGCCCCAAGGCCGCTGAACGGCCCGCTAATCATTGAATCGTAACTTTTATTTTTAGTGCTGGGATCTGAAGAGGGATTTGTGGTTAGCGGGTTCCCATGGCGAAGCGGTACTCGGCCAAAGCGATGAAGAATTCTATTTCGGCGTCGATCACGATGAGCTCGGCATTTGCTTCGGCTTCTTCGTAAATGTTCAAGATGATCAGGTCGATGTCTCCGTTCTGAAATGCATTGCGAGCGATTTCGAGCGATTCCAAGGCGAGTCGCAAATTTTCGCGAGATCGCTCGATCCGCTCGCGGGCGTTGAGCATCGCGGAGTAACTGTCTTGCAGGGAAACTTGGATTTTGTTGGAAATCAACTCTCGTTTGCATTGGGCTTGGCGAAGTTTCGCCTCGCTAGCCGCCAATCGCCCCAACCCCAAGCGCCGCTGAAGTGGCAGCTCCGCATTGAGTCCCAACTCGACTTCTAGCGGCGACTTGTCCCCCAGCGGCGTCGCTCGACTGCCGACATCCTGTGAGGTCTCGGCAAACGCATCGACGCGGGCAAGGACCAGATTTCGCGCTGCCGCAATATCGATTTCCGCTTTATTGATTTCGAAATCGAGTTGGCGAATTTCCGGATGGATTCCCAGAGCGATCGCCAGGTCATCCGCCAATTGTTCCCGATCGATCAAGACGAGCTCTGGAAATCCCGGCACGAATTCCCGACCGGGCAAAAGCATCTGACCGCCTGTGTCCCGCAGGAAGTATGACAGCTTGATCGACGATGCCTCGAATTTTCGCTGGGCCTCGATCAATTTCGCTTGACGCTGCGCGATCAGGCGATCGTTGTCGATTTTCGACAGCCTTGGCAAATCGCCGCGCTCGACACGTTCCTCGATCGCCTTGGCCCGATCGAGTGCCAGTTTCAGGAGCCGCTCGTGCGTGTCGACGGCATTGCCAACGCCCACCCAAACCCAGTAGACGATCGACGCGTCGCGTATCAAATGAATTTCTTGGCTGCGGATCAATGGATCAACCGCCTGTAAATCTTGCTCTGCTCTGAATACGGCCACTCGCCGCGCGTCGATCAAACGGTTCTGCCGAAGGGGTGCCACGGCACCGATAGCGAATTCGCCACCGGTGTTGGTCTCGCGTTCCTTGTACCATGGTTGAAAATCCCCAGCTCCGATACGGTAGCCGCCGTAGATCGTCGATCCGGATGACGCAATGTTTTGCGAAAACCCAAGTGCGTGCCGATAATTTTCGTAGAAGCCAACCGGTTGATTGATCGTCGAGCCCCGCAAGTTGAAGTCGAAGGCCCCCAGAGCTGCTGTCAAATTGCCATTTGCCACATTTTGCTCGAGCAGAGCGATTTGCAACTCGGGAAAGATCGCCAACACCGAGTCCGTCACGTCGGCCAGCTCCAGCTTCGGCGACGTAGGAACCTTGGCCGAAGTTTCACGAAGTTCAGAGGGAGGGCCTAGTTCGACTTTCTTTCCAGGTGTTGAAGGTGAATTCGCTCCGCCGGCAGCCGGATCGTCCGCTTTTGCTGCTGCCAGTTCCGCCGGCGCGGCGGATACGGGTGTCATCTCTTTCGTCGACACCAACATATCCGCCTGCAATGGCACGACCAAGCTATTCGGTTGGGGAGTTGGTCGAATTGGCCACGATGGAACACGGGCCAGCGATTGCCAAAAATCGCTGCGACATCCGCCGAGCATGAGGGAGGTCAGAACTGCCAACGAGCACCAGAATCTCGCATGCTGCGTGGCAAATTCATTCACCAGCTGGGGTTTTACGCGCGACGATTTGATTGCGCCCGCATGAATGTCGAGTTGTTTGGCCCCGCCTTCCATGACCGGTTGTTTTCCTATCAACTGACTTTAACTGGGGGCATCGACGCTTTCAGCTTCTTCGGATCGGCATCAGGCCGTGCCGGTGGGAAACCGTTCATCAGTCGCCACAATTCGTACCCTAGAGAAACCTGCTGCAGCAAAACCCAGCCGTTCGCCCGAACGCCTTGCCGCAAATAGTTCGACTCGGGCCATTCCCCTTGTTTGTCGGGAATGACTTGGATTCGAAATTTTCCCTCGCCGTCATCGGAGTCATCGATAGCAACGACTCGTCCTCCAAAGGTTCCTACCGCCACGGAGGGCCAGCCGGCAAATTGGACGGCGGGCCAACCCTCGAATTGGAGTCGGACGTGATCGTTGGGTTGAATCAAGGGGACATCCAGACCGGTCACCCATAATTCGACGGCCAACTCATTGGTCGTGGGGACGATGGTAAACAAATCTTCCCCTTTTTTCACGGTTTGGCTTTGTTCGTAAAGCGGCAATCTAAAAATGCTGCCGTCTCGGGGGGCGATGATCGTCAATTGTTGCAGCTCTTGCAACTTGATTTCCAAATCCGCAATGTCTTTGCGGACACTCGCGGCCTCGCTGACTTGCTCTTGTTGATAAGCTCGAGCCATATCGACTTTGGTTTGAAACTCGCGTCGTTTCTGCTCGAGTTCTTGCTCTTTTGATTTCACTTCAAATTCCGCCGACGCGACTTCTTCCAGGGCCGCATGCAAGTCGGCTTCAGCCACATCGACATTTCGTTTCAATTCCTCGACCTCTCGCTCTGCGCGAAAACCGCCTTTTTCGAGCGTCGAGAATCGAGCGTAGTTCAATTTGGCCTGATGCAGTTTCGCCTCGTAGCCAGGAATCAATTTTTGTTTGGCTTTTAGTTTGGCGACCGCGGAGTTGACCATTTCCTGAGCTGCTTGCACGGCATAATCTCGCGCCGCCTCGAAATCGGTAACGTTCTGGCGATATACTTGTTCCTTCAAGGCAATCGCATCGAGCTTCGTTTTGAGTTCTCGGATTTGTGATTCCAGTTGATCCTTGAGCCCGGTGGCTACGGGGACCAGTTCCAAGATGACATCACCTTGTTTAACTTTGTCCCCTTCGCGGAGTCCGGGCTTCACCCACCGAACGATTCCATCGATTGGAGAGGTCACCGTTTGCTGTCGCTCTTGGGGAACGAAGGCAATCACCCGCCCCGTTCCGCGCGCTGTTTGCTGCCACGGTAAAAAGAGCATGGCTGCTCCCCATAAGCAGAGCGCCAGCAATACCCCCTTCGCAAATCCCCGAATCCTGCGACTCGACTGAACCAGATCGAGCGCGGGGAGCGGGATTCTGCGAATTTCTTGAGCTGTGATCGTGCTTCTCATGGTTGATTCGTCAAAACCCTTTCCTGCGTTGCAGCTTAACTACTAAAGCCAGAGCCATTTCCCAAAACTACCTCAATTGCCAAGTCCCCCCAAAACCACATTCCGGCTACAGAGATCGACAAAATCCGGTCGGGCGCTAATCACGAGCAAGGTCGTTTCCTCATAGCGGGCAACCACTTCTACGATGCTCCGCGCGTCAGATTTAGAAAAACTGTCCAAAACTCGGTCGAGCACCAGCAAGCGTGGACGCCCTGCCAGGGCGCGGGCAATTACCAGCCGTTTCGCTTGAATCGGCGTCAGCGGGAATCCCGAAGATGACAAACGCGAGCTGAAGCCATTGTGAAGTTCGTTGATCGTTTTCAGTAAACCCAATTCTTCAACGACTCGCCGGATTTCGAGCATGCTGACTTGCGGACGGTTCAAGCGGATATTTTCCTCGAGCGTACCTTCGAAAATATTTCCCTCGCGAGCTACTCCGATCATTGAGCGCAGAGAATCGAGTCGAAATTCGCGCAATTCCACGTTGCAGAAACTGATCACACCTGACGACGGAGAACGCAAACCTAGTACCAAATCCCCGAGGTAATGGATTCCTTGAGCCGTATCTCCAATCACGGCGAAAGAATCGTGTTCGGCCAGTTCCATGCTCAAACCATCAATGACCGTATGATCCGAGATCGCAAACGACACGTTATCGAATCGCAGCACGGTCGCCCGATCATGCGGCACATCGAGCAATTTGTCGTGGTCTTCAATCGGCAAGTCCAGCAGCACGCCGACCTTGTCGGTAGCAGCCATCAAATCATAAAAGCTCTCGAGTTGTATTCCTAACTTGGTGAACGACCGCATGATCAATACCACGATCAGTTCGGCAGCAATCAATTGGCCCAAGCTCAATTCGCCGCTAATCACCAGCCATCCCCCGAGCCCCAGCAGAGATGTCATCGCCACCGCATAGATGGCCAATGAAAATACCACCTGGCGCATGTAAATCGAAAAATGTATTTTGCGGGCACGGATGTAATCGACCGCCAATTGATCTGCCCGTTCCACGGCGAACTCCAAGCCATCGTTCAATTTGAAAGCGGTCGGGCACCGCCCCAACTCTTGCAGCCACTTCAGCGTCTCATATTTTTGGAAAGATTCGTTGATCGCGGTGGCGACTCCGCCGCGGCCAAGCACAAACAAAGTGAACGTGACGCAAGCCAACAGTACGATGTCGAAGCCCAATAAAAAGGGATGGTAAAAACCCAAAACAATCATCCCGATGGCCGCCTGAATGATCAAACCCGCTCCGTCAAGCAACAACTTGGCCAGCGATTTTTGAATCGTCACGATATCCAAAAAGCGGTTGGTTAATTCGGATAATCGGATCTGATCCACGGAATTTTGGCACACTCGGGGCAGGCGATAAGCCAAGTCATCAACCAAACGCACGAATAAACGCCGTTGCAGAATCTCCATGACGTAAATCTGCAAGGCGTTGAGGGCCGAAGAAAATCCCAAAAATACCAGGACGATGATTGCCAGAACAATGACCGGTTGGATGAACAAACCGAATGCCACCGTATTGACGAGGGCCTCGGTCGCGATGGGTGTCGTCAACGTGAGCAAGCCGACGACGAACGAGAACAGCAAGATCGTCCAAATATCCGCTCGTTCCGGACGAACAATTCGCAAAATTCGCCGCAGTGGCGGGGTACCATGCCCGTGGCCATGGCCATGAGCGTCTGCCTGGTTGACTATCGGGGGATGGTGATGACCGGCGGCGGAAACAGCATCGCCCATGAACACCGGATAACATACCAACCAGCAACGCGTGTCTTCTAAGGACTCTAATTCCAGGTTATTGGCCAAATTCGCTTGTTTCACCCAGCGAGCGTGGCCATCGCGCAAATCGACAATTTCGATTTTGCCCCCTTTGACTCGGGTCAGCAACCACCATGCCTGCTCTCGAGACGAATCGCCAACGAGCGTTGCAACGGGAAAACCGTTGCGAACCATCGGCAGAATTTCTTTGAAATTTGTTTCAACGCGTCGAATCCGAATTTCCATCGATTCGGCACACGAGGCGACCGTATCGACCCAATCCTGGTCCGGTTTCTGCGACTCGTTGTGATACGATTGCAGCAAAATTTTCCTGGCGAGCTGTCGATCGAATCGGCTGTCGATCTGCAGAGCGAATAACTCCAGCAGGCGAGTCGATTGCTTCAGAAGGTCAGGTTCAAATTCCATTTACTGGGCAGTTGTGTCGAGAGGAAAATTTCAAGTCGTTCAGCCGCGTATTTTAAAGAGTTCCTTGGGAGTTTATTCGACCCTTTGATCGCGAAGAAGTTTCTCAACTCGGCGTTCAGTCGCCGTTTATCACTTGCGCGGAGCAGGCCGAACTGCACGCCTACGGCAACTCAACCCGCAAACATAGATTGCGAAACAGAGCCCGAGCCCGCCGATTTATAGGAATTTTCGGCACCCCCATCAAAATCGGGGCCTTTCTGCAGTCCAATCTCATCGAGAGCAGCACAACCAAACAAGTGTTTAGCGAGGCGTTTTCGATGGTTTGGCGAACCGTCCATCGACAGCATCAACCATCGACGGAAGTCGGTTGCCGCAAAGTCCCCGCGAGGGCCGACTCCTCGTGCTTCGGTTTGCCATTGTCGCCGGTAGACTTTTCCGCGTGAACACTCGGGCCGATCAGTGCCTCGATTTCGTTGCGGTCCAGTTCTTCTCGTTCGACTAAAGCGCGGGCGAGCCGATCGAGTTGCTCCCGTTTCGACTGCAGCAAATCGACTGCCAATTGGGCCGCTCCGCTGAGAATTTTAGCCACCTCTTCATCGATGATTTCCATGGTATGCTCACTGAATTGGCGGCTTTGATGCATTTCTCGCCCGAGGAAGGGATCTTCGTCGGTGATCTTGTAGCTGACTGGCCCCAGCCGCTCGCTCATCCCCCATTGAGTCACCATGCGGCGCGCCATCGAGGTAGCTCGTTCTAAATCATTTTCTGCACCCACCGTGTACTCGTTGTAGACGATTTTCTCTGCAGCGCGGCCGGCCAAGAGCACGACCAAGATGTCGCGAATCTCGTGCTCCGACACATTCAGGCGGTCTTCCTCGGGAACCATCTGCGTCACACCTAGTGCTCGCCCGCGGGGAATGACAGTCACTTTGTGGACCGGGGTAGCATTTTTCAGACGCCAAGCGGCGAGCGTATGACCTGCCTCATGGTAGGCCGTGCGTTCTTTTTCTTTTTCGCTCAAAATATCTTCGCGTCGAGCCCCCATCAACACTTTGTCGTGGGCGTAGTAGAAATCGGACATCTCTACCCGGGTCTTATTATTGCGGGCCGCCCAAAGGGCAGCTTCGTTGACCAGGTTTTGAATATCGGCTCCCGTCATCCCGGCCGTCGCTTGGGCAAGGATTTCCAGATCAACGTCGGGCGCTAAGGGGACCTCGCGCACATGGACCTTGAAAATCTCCAAACGACCTTGCTTGGTAGGCCGACTGACGGTGACGTGCCGATCGAAGCGACCAGGGCGAAGCAGAGCCGGATCGAGCACATCGGGCCGGTTCGTCGCTGCCAGCACAATGACCGCATCTTGCTTGTCGAATCCATCCATCTCACCGAGGATTTGATTGAGCGTTTGCTCTCGCTCGTCGTGACCTCCGCCGAGCCCCGCCCCGCGTTGGCGTCCCACAGCGTCGATCTCGTCGATGAAGATGATGGCAGCCCCCTGCGATTTGGCCGTTTGAAACAGGTCGCGGACGCGACTTGCCCCGACCCCGACGAACATTTGAATGAACTCTGAACCATTGACGCTGAAAAATGGCACATTGGCCTCGCCAGCGACCGCGCGGGCCAAGAGAGTTTTCCCCGTTCCCGGCGGCCCGACCAGCAGGACTCCCTTGGGGACACGCCCCCCTAGTTTGCGGAATTTTTCGGGTTCCTTCAAAAAATCAACGATCTCCTGCAGGTCGGCTTTCACCCCCTCCAAGCCGGCGACATCTTTGAACGTAATCCGCCGACTCGACGGCTCGTAGCGTTTGGCCGGGCTTTTCGAGAACGACGAAAGAAATCCCCCCCCGCCCATCATTTGGTTCTGTGTCCGTCGCAAGGACAGAAACATCATGATCGTCAAGCCGATCAGCAGCAGCATGAAAAACGCGGAATAATAATTGACCAGGTTGGACGGCTGCCGCTGATCGAACTGCTTGACTCGCTCGCGAACGCGATCGGCCAGTTCCGCGCGGCTTTCAGATGTTTCAGGAAGGTTGAAGCGGAATTTCTGCTTGAGCTTTTCCCCCGGCGCGGGCATCTTCAGCGTGCCGTCTAGATCCCGCCGCGGTTCTGGAGGGGGGGGGAAACTGAAAACTCCCTCGGCGTACTCGCCGCCGACAAAGACAACGGACTCAATCGGCGACCCGGCGACTTTTCCGTCACGCATCAGGGGCGAACCATCGAAATCCTTGCCATCCAACAATTTGTTGAAGTATCCCAACGAAATTTGGCTATAATCCGGTTGCACCATGCTGAAGGTCGCCAGCAAGGCCAAGAGCCCCAACAAAAACAGCAATATCCAGAAATTCATGTTGCGCTGCTGTGGGCCGGATTGTCGATGGGATGATGATCCCTCGGGTCTTGGTTCGTCCATTAATCTCTCGAAATTTTTCTCGCCGAAATCGCCGCTGGGTGCCTGGTGATCTCAAAATGAACGGCGGGTTGTCACCGGGCAAACACTGCTCGCCCCTGCGGTAAGGGAGGCGGTTCAATGCTGGTCGTCAAAACCGGAAATTGTACTAAAAATCTAACACGTTGGCGAGTTATCGGCCCCAAATGGCCGTCGCATCCTGTCGATAAATTCGCAGTTTTAAACTGTCAAGTCATCAAGTCCGAGGTTGACATCACCGGGACACTTTTTAACTTGACGCCGAGACCAAAAGCCGCGACCTGAACACCCATTGCGCGATCGCCAACCAATGCGGTCTTGTCCAGTGGCGTTCAACACGAATTCACTTGAAAATCGGGCAACGCGTCGCAAACAAGGAAGACAGGAGGCCACTTACGATTCGGCGACGAATCTTGCTGTCGCAGTGACGATTATCGAGCAACTTCTGTTTCGTGACGATCGGTTCGATGACCGCCTAGCGGTTGCCGCAAGTGCTCTTGGACAACCTCGATCGACAAGTTACGAATCTGGGCAATCTCGTCAAGCAGATAGCCGTCCGCGAACAACCGCTGCGTCCAGTAGGCCGCAAGGACCTCCGCGTCGGCCGGGAATCGTGTTGTCGGGATCACCGGCGGTTGATCACGATCGGAGCTCTCGACCAACGACGGGTCACGGCTACTTTTGGTTTCACGATCGAATGGTTTCCTTTTGTCAGAAGTTGAATTGCCTGACGTATCGGATTTTTGACTTGTCTTTCCGGTTGTGTCGATATGCGGCGTGGGAATTTTCTCGGGGGGGGGCGAGTTCGTTTCGCTCGGCTGCTTGCCTTTCGGCGGCATAATTGTTGGCTGGGACAACGCCTTGGGTTCGTGGTTCGCGAATGCATGATCTAGGCGAGCAAAGAGTTGCTTGCCGAAAATCTTTTGAAAATCGACCTGCTCCTTGCCAAACATAATCTGCTGTCCGCGACTCGTGATCCGCACTGTGGGGCGAAATTTTGTTTCTTCGATCCGCTCCACCAACCCGGCTCCTAGCAGGCCGTCGATCAATGCGTCGACTTCGGATTGCGTCAGAGGCTGGAGCAAGCCGAATGTGCTCACTTTGGTCAATCCCGCGGCTTTGACCTCCTTGGTCTGTGAGCCGATCAGCATTTTTCCGATCAGCTTCCTGCCGAACCGGCCTTTGGTCCGCGTCACCCCGCTAAGAGCCACCTGCACCGCGTACAGTACCGCCTTTGACGCTCCGACAGTCGTTGGCTGTGGAGTCGGTTCCAGCGTTGTTGCGGCTGAATCATTCGATTTTTCGCCGAGCAGCGGCCAGCCAGCTCCGCAACGATCGCACGCGCGGCAGTTCTCGCGATTGCGATCGCCGAAGTACTCTAGAATTTCGACTTGCCGGCAGCGATACGTATTCGCATACGCGATCATGCGATCCAGCCTTGCGAATTCGGCTTGCTTGCGACGTTCGAGTTCCGCGAAGTCAATTTGAATTTGATTGAAGGGCGTGCCGCGGCTTTTGATATGAATGGCTCGCCCGCGAAAGGGGGGGACATACTCGACCAATTTTTGCTCGACCAACACGCGGATTGCCCGCGCGATGGCCTCCCATTTCATGTCGAGCGAGTCGGCCAGACTCTTGGGGCTGAACAAGACCGTTTCCCCGCGTAGTTCACCGACGACCCGCTCGAGTCCGCGGAGTACCGCGCGTTGCGACTTCGCCTCTCGCGGCAGCATTTCCACCAGTGTCGGCAATTCGGAGTCAATCCGCACGGCGGCCATGTTCTGGCTACTTTCAAGTCGCTCGATGGCTCCTGCTTTTTCGAGCAACCTTTCGCAGTTTGCGATCCCCTCGGTGCCGATCTTCAATCCCAATTGGTCCTTGATCTCCTGCAATGTGATCTCGATTGGATCCTGCTCAAAACTTTGCAGATACTCGTACACCGTTCGTACCATCTCGCGGGACGGATACGAGTTTTCGATGAAGAATTCTTGGATGTACCGATCTTGAAACGAGAACAACAACAAGCACAACGACGGCTTGCCGTCGCGTCCCGCGCGGCCCGCTTCCTGATAGAAGGCCTCTAAACTCCCGGGGATGTTGTAATGCAGGACGAACCGCAAATCGGCCTTGTCGATCCCCATCCCAAAGGCGTTGGTGGCCACGACGATCGGCGTTTTGCCCGACATGAAGTTCTCTTGCACTCGTTGGCGGTCAGCATGCGCCATGCCTGCATGGTAAAACTCGGGAGGCTGTTTCAGTTCCTGAGTCAACAGTTCCACGAGATGCTCGCATGACTTGCGAGTCGACGCATAGATGATGCCTGCCCCCGGCTTGGTGTTCAGGAACTCGACGACGCGCCGATCTTTTTCGTGGTTGGACTTGGGGGATTCGACTCGAAAACTCAAATTCGGCCGCGCGAAACCACTGATGAATACGGCCGGTTCGCGGAGTTCGAGGATTTTTTGGATGTCGGCTTGAACGGTTTGCGTCGCTGTCGCCGTCAATGCGATGGTCTGCGGGTTGCCAATCCTTTGGCGAAATTTTCCCAACCTGGCATAGTCCGGTCGAAAATCGTGTCCCCACTGGCTGATGCAGTGAGCCTCGTCGACGGCCAACAACTTGACGTTGACCCGCGAGACGGCGCGTAAGAATGCGGCGCTACGCAATCTTTCGGGGGCAATATACACCAGCTTGAATTCCCCCGCAGTCATGCGAGTCATCCGCTCCATCTGCTCGCCAGGTGACAGAGAGCTGTTGATGCACGTCGCCGCAATGCCGCGCTGGTTGAGCGTGTCCACCTGATCCTTCATTAGGGCGATCAAGGGGGAAACCACCAGCGTCACTCCTTCCCGCGCCAGGGCTGGTAGCTGGTAACAAAGACTTTTGCCCCCCCCTGTAGGCATGATGCACAGCGTATCACGATCGGCCAGCACGGCCTCGATCACTTCACGTTGACCGGGGCGAAAGGCTGACAAACCGAAAAATCCCAGCCATTGTTCGATCAAAACCTAGTTGCCTCCCTTGCCGGCATCCTGATCTTTATTTTGACCTCCCGCAGGATTTTGCGGCTGTTGTTGCAATAAGCGGGGATCACGGAACAAGCCTTGCCAGACCAGATTCATGTTTCCCGATTGATCCACCGCATTCTGCAACCCAGTCTGATTGAACGGTACATTGAACGCCGCCAACATTCCGGATTTGCCATCCGCCACGTAGCAAAGGCTCTCCGCAAGCCGCATCGGTCCGGTTCGGCCCGCAACATTGCCGAATAATAATCCGGTGACCATCACGAGGTCCATATTCCCTTGAACGGCTGCCGGGAACGCTTGGCGCAAGTCGGCCCGATAAACGCCGATCGGCTGCCGACGCAAGCGGGCATCGAACAGATAACACGACAAGGTCAAGGTCTCGTGATCGAGCAAATACAGCGCCTCGATCTCATCATTCAATCGCCCCGTCGCAAGCGAAATCGACATTCCGGCGGAGGCCGAATCCGCTCGCAGCACCGCCGGCGGCCATTCCGAATTGACCGATGATCGGTCCGGCAGCAACCAGGATGCCATCCCCATTCCACCCGCGAACGCAACCATAGTGAGGAGGCAGCAAACGATGACCGTCCCGTTCGCACTCCGCCGAATGTTTCCAACTGCATTCATATCGACCCCTTCATAGAAAACCCACGCTCGCCGCTGGCAGACGCCATCGCGAATTGGCACAACCGACCCTTGTACGAATTCTACACCGGAACTTAAAATTCTGGCAACTGAACGGCTGCCGCGTTTTCCCAGCCAACGCCGAGTCCGCCCCGCTCGCGAATCCGTTAAGCTTAGGATAATTTCGAACAGACGGTTCGATGCTTGTAATGAATGAATTTCGGAGCAAATAATCATGGTTGCCTTTATCGCGTTGCGTCTTTTCCCTGCCAGCGCCGTGTGGTTGTTGGCTTTGGCTCTGCTCGCTAGAGACGGCATGGCTTCACCGCAGGAAACCCAACCTCAAGACCAACCAGATAAAATCCGCGTCTTGATTGTCGATGGCCAAAACAACCACCCAATTTGGCCGAAGACTACCGAGATGATGCGGAACTACCTGCTCGCGTCGGGGAGATTCTCGGTGGACATCGCGCGGACGCAACCTAAAGGTGCCGATGCCACGTTCGCCCCCGATTTTTCTCAGTACCATGTGGTCCTGTCCAACTACAACGGTGAAGCCTGGCCGGAGAAAACGGAGCAAGCCTTCGAGAACTTCGTCAGCAGTGGGGGAGGCTTCGTCGTAATTCATGCCGCCAACAACGCCTTTCCAAATTGGCGCGAATACAATCGCATGATCGGACTTGGCGGATGGGGCGGACGCAATGAAGAAAGCGGTCCCTATGTCTACTTCGATCAACAAGCGAAACTCGTGCGCGACTCGGCTCGGGGACAAGGGGGAAGCCACGGTCCACAACACGAATTCCTGATCGAAATCCGCGATGACGAACATCCGATCACGCAGGGCATGCCCTTGCGTTGGTTGCATACCCAAGACGAACTCTACGATCGACTGCGTGGACCCGGAGAAAACCTGCACGTTCTCGCGACGGCCTTCGCCGCACCAGAACAAGGGGGGACCGGTCGCCACGAACCGATGGTGATGGTCGTCGAGTACGGCAAAGGCCGCGTGTTTCACACGACGTTGGGACACGCTGATTATTCCCAAGAATGCACGGGGTTCATCACATTGTTACTCCGCGGCACTGAATGGGCGGCTACGGGTCAAGTGACGATCCCGATCCCCGACGATTTTCCCACCGACAAAGCAACTTCTCGACGGACGGCGCAGGCCCCGCGGACAATCGAACCGATCCGGTTGGGGAACACCGTCAACCCTTCGAAATTTCAGCATACAATTTTCGCGGGGGCCATCGCTGCCAACGATGCAGCAGTGATCCGCCAGCAGGGAGTCCGCACGATCATCTCGCTGTGTCAGCCGAACGAGACCGACTGGGACGAAGCGGCTTGGGCCGCAAAAGAAGGCTTTGACTTTCACCAAATTCCCTGCGGCCCCCCGAGCTCCATCTCGAAAGAACAACTTGATCGAGTCTTTGCCCTATTGTCTCAAGCGGGCCCCGACCACGCGGTCCTGATTCATTGCGCCCAAGGGGGACGTGTCGGAGCCTGCTGGGCCTTCTATCGCAACTGGACACAAGGGATTTCTACCGAGGATGCCCTACGCGAGGCTGCCGAAATCGGTTTGCGGAGCGAAGCAATGCAAAAAGCCATTCGTGAGAAATTGGAAGCGGGGAATAAGTAACCCAAACGAATCCAAAGTAAATTCGTACCTTGAACAATCAGAGTAGTTCCTTGATCCAGGGCCTTTTCCAAACCAAGCCCCCTAACTATGACTCGAATCACCAGCGAGCAACACCGCGACGGTGATGAGGTGCTGAAGTCGCTGGTGTGACCTAAGACCTGTATTACCGGCGGGCAGTACCGATCGTCAAACTCGCCGTTTTTGAAAAAACCGGCGGATGACCGATTTGAAGGCCGAAGTTCCGATACCCGCGGTTTGCTGCGTGCTGACTGAGCCACGTTCCGCTAACATCGAGATTCCAATCGCAACAGCAACCAAGTACTTACGAAGCCCACGAGGGCCGACAGGACCGTTCCCCAAGTCAGGTCCACCACAACCACGATCAGCGGAAATCCGCGAAGCGTCGCCAGGTTCGTTAAATCATAGGTCGCGTAGGTTACCAGCCCGAATAATGCGCCCAACCCCAAGGCCTTGATGGACGAGCGAGCCAACATCGCGGGGCGAATCACGAAAACGACTAACCCCAGAATAAAAATCACGTAAAAAGCCGCCGCGGCGTACCAATTCACTTGCGGGCTCAATAGATGCCCCAAATGCTCCTTGTAAAAACTTGGCGCGATGGCACCGAGCCAAATCGCGTCGATGACGATAAACACCAACAAGGCAATCGCGTAGTGCCGAATCATTCGCAACAGAGTCCTTTATTGAAAAGCCATCGGTGGTCGAGGTAGTTAGCGCGCCGCAACGAAATTTTCGGTGAGATAGCCCCCTTGCCGTGCGCCTAAGTCGTCGGGGCGCACCCGAACAACCGATAAGCGACTACGAGAACAACCTCTTGTGGCCACCAGCCACGCAACAGTTCATTTGCGCATGATCGGGCGGCCGGTTCGCGGCTTGATTTCTACAGTGACCGGTTGATTGGTCGTCGACTTGGCATGGGCCTTAACGCTCTGACGATCGGCAGCGAGCCGCTCGGTTCGTTTGGCGATGTAGGTGAGTAGACTGTCGTTCCCCTCGAAGCCTTGAACTCGTTCATTCCAGCTCAATTCTTTGTAGACGACCATGCCGCGCTGGAGATCGAAGACAGCAAATCCCGAACTCATTTGTTGCATCAGTTGGGAACGGACTTTGTCACTGTCGATCGGCGTCAAGACTTCGGTCCGGATCGAAATGTACGCCTTGCCATCGACGACTTTTTCGAGGCGATGGAGCAATCGCAAACTGATATTTTGCACAAAGCCATGTTCGTCGGTCACTGGAAACTGATCGGGAACCGACCAGGTTTGTCCGATAGCGACCGCCTCGGCAGGCAAGGGGAGCAAGATTTCGCCGACGCCCAGTCTCGATTTTTTATGCTCCGATTTTCGCTCTAAAATTTTGCCGAGCGGATCGGCGGTGATCGTTGCCACTACGCGGCCCACCACGTCGACATCACGAAATTCCACCGGCACTGAACCGCCGGGCTGCGAGCTGTCGTACATAACCGGGGCTTCATCGCCGATTTTGCGCCACAGCATCATGGATTCGATCGTGTTTTCGAACTGAAAGGTGCCGTCGGGTTCTACCTTGGTGAATTTCCAGACATTGGTCGAACGATCGCGCGTCGACGACTCTTGCGACTGGCCCGCCATTTGCATCTTCGTGGCGCGGGTGTGGTCGATATCCCAACGGAGCGTCAGCTCGGGAGTAAATCGATACCGCAATTCGAAGCGTTGTCGTGCCGCCAAATTCTCGACGGCCTGCTCGATCGCTGCTTGTGGATCGAGCTGCTGTTTCTCTTTGACCTGCTCGGCGTCCTGTTTTGCTACGCCGCCCCCGCTCGGCAGCAGCAACGCAACCAACAAAGCCATTCGAATCACTGAAATCCATTTCATGACGAGGGTCCTTCCGAAGAATTTACTCCACTTACTTTCGTTTCGTCGCCGCCCGCTTCAGGGCCGGATTGGCCGAAAACCCTTTGCCCCAGCCGAGTTTATCGCGGAGCGTTTGATAGTAGTTGTTGTTTGAGACTTCGATCAATTTAAAATTCAACTTCGAGCGGGAAATACGGACGCGATGCCCGCGACTGAGCGAACAAACCACGTTGCCATCGACCACCAGAGCCGCGCTGTCGTTGGCCTGATTGGTTTCGAGGTCGAACACCCGGTCGGCCGATTCCACGAGGGGCCGTACGGTCAATGTGTGGGGACTGATCGGTGAAATGACGACCGCCTCGAGATCTTTACGGAGGATCGGTCCGCCGGCCGATAAGTTATGGGCCGTCGATCCGACGGGCGTGCTCACAATCAAGCCATCGCACTGATATGATGCGGCAAGTTGCTGGTCGACGTAAAGATCAATTTGCTGCAGGCGGAACGGCGGTCCCGACAGAATCGCCACCTCGTTAAGGGCCTTTACTCGCGCGACTGATTGGCCACCATCATTGACGTCGCAGTCCAGCATCACGTGCTCGATTATGCGGAAATCTCCGCAGGCGATGCTAGCGATTGCATCCAGAATCGCTCCGGGCTGAATGTCGGCCAAGAAACCCAGCTTGCCCAAATTAACCCCTAAGACAGGCAGCTGGCGGTTGCCCATTTGCCGCGCGGAGCGGAGGATCGAACCATCTCCGCCGAAAACGATCGCGTAATCGGCATTCGCCTTTTGCTTGATTTCGCTCCCGTCGAGATACTCGGCCACTACGTCCACACGCGATCGGATGTCCAGCACGAGACCCGCGATCAAGTTGGCGATCGTGGGATTGTCGGCTTGCGAGCCCAACAAGATCACCCGCGCACGCTTGACCGATTTTCCGGAGCTCAACATAAGGCGTTCGCACTAGTGGGATTGACGGGCAGCCCGCTGTTCGCAATACAAATCAGCCAATTCGCGGCAAGTTTGTCTGATGCCGTCACGATCGAGTTTCAAATCGCACAGCAACTCGCCACGTTCCCCGTGCTCGACGTAGATATCGGGAATCCCCAACCGCCGAACGCGGCGCGCATCGAGCCCCAGCTCGTTCGCGGCTTCGAGCACCGCCGAACCGAAACCTCCCTGGAGCATCCCTTCCTCGACGGTTACCACGAAGTCGGTTTCTTCGATCGCCGAACGCACCATATCATTGTCGATCGGTTTGGCGAAACGCGCGTTGACGACGCGGATGTCTAGCTCCTCTTGAGCCAAGATTTCGGCCGCTGCCAGGGCTTCGCCGAGTTGAGTGCCATAGGCCAAGATCGTGCCGTCTTTTCCGTCGCGGATCAGTTCCGATTTCCCGAGTTGGATCGGAGTCAGCTGCCGCGGAATTTCCACAGCGTTTTCTTTGGGATAGCGGATCGCGCAGGGGCTGGTGTGGTTGAGGGCGAAATCGAGCATTGCGCCGATGTCGTTGGCGTCACCCGGAGCCATCACCACCATGTTCGGGAAAATTCGCATGTAGCCGACATCGAACGTGCCATGATGCGTGGGGCCGTCAGGGCCGGTCAAACCAGCACGGTCCATCATGAAGGTCACCGGCAAATTCTGCAGGCTGACCTCCTGGAAGATTTGGTCGTAACTCCGTTGCAGGAACGTGCTGTAGATGTCGACGATCGGCCGCAGCCCCGCCTTGGCTTGACCTGCTGCGAACGCCACCGCATGCGACTCGCAAATTCCGACGTCGAAGAAGCGATCAGGAAATGCATCCCGCACTGGTTCCAAGGCGTTCCCTTGGCACATGGCAGCGGTGATAACCGTGACGCGCGAATTGTGCTTCATTTGATCGAAGATTGCGTCGCGGGCGTGGTGTGTGTAGGCCTTGGAGGTACTTTTCTTGATAATCACCTCTCCGTCGCGCCGTTCGAAAATCGGGGGCGTGTGGAAATAGACTGGGTCGGATGCGGCCGGTTCAAAGCCGTGCCCTTTGCGGGTGATCACATGCAATAGGACGGGGCCCTCGGTTTCGGCGACCATCTTGAGATATTTTTTCAGCAGCTGGATGTTGTGGCCGTCGATCGGACCGAAATACTTAAGTCCGAACTCTTCGAATAACATGCCGCCGTGCAAGCCTGCCTTGACCCCCTCCTTGATTTGAGCCAGCATTCGCTCCGTGGGATCGCCCAACAGCGGGACCTTGTTTAGCAGATTCACGATCTCGTGCTTCAGCCCCGTGTACAGCGGATTGGTCCGCAAGCGATCAAGGTAACTGGCGAGCCCACCGACGCGGGGGCAAATCGACATTTCGTTGTCGTTCAGGATTATCAGCATCTTACTCTTCAGGGAATTAGCGTTGTTCAGTGCCTCGAACACGATCCCCGACGGAAAGGCTCCGTCGCCGATCACCGCGATGCAGTGATTGTCACTTCGGCCCATGAGGTCATCACCGCTGCGCAGGCCCACCATTGTCGAGACACTGCTGCCTGCGTGGCCGGTGACGAACAAGTCGTATTCGCTCTCGGCAGGGTTCGGGTAACCCATCAAGCCGCCGCGGGTGCGAATCGTTTGGAAGCGGTCGTAGCGGCCAGTCACCAGCTTGTGGGGATAAATCTGGTGCCCGGTGTCCCAGATCAAACGATCGCGGCGAAAATCAAACGTGCTATGCAACGCTAGGCACAATTCCACGACACCTAAATTCGATGCGAAGTGAGCCGCTCGGATGCTCATCAGGTTGCACAATGTCTCGCGGATCTCGTCAGCCAGTTGGGCCAGCTGCGCTGGGTTCATCTCGTGCAGCTGCATGGGTGACTTGATCGTCGACAACAATTTTTTCATGGGTTGATCACCTGGTACTTGAAACGACTCACTTAGTTCTTGAAACGACGTAGCGAGCAATGGCTTGGAGCGGTTCTGCGGTGGGGCCGAATCCCACCAGCATCTGGAGGGCCTCCTCCACCAGCAGGTTCGCCAAGCGAATACTATCCTCGATTCCCAAGGCAGTCGGGTAGGTCAGTTTGCCCAAAACCTGGTCCTTGCGGGCCCGCTTTCCCATTTTGTCTTCATCCCCCCGCAAATCCAACAGATCATCCGCGATTTGGAACGCGAGGCCCAAATTTTTGCCAAAATTTTCGAGGGCCGTCTGTTGGGATTCATTCGCCGAGGCCGTAATCGCTCCCAACCCTAAGCTAACCGCAATCATCGCCGCCGTTTTACGCAAATGAATTTGTTCGAGTTTTTGCAGATCGATTTCCGCGAATTGAGCCGCCAGATCGTCCACTTGCCCCCCCACGAGCTGCGTCGCACCGGCCGCCACGGCCAACTGGTGGCAACAGCGGGCGGCGATCTCCACAGTCGGACTGTCTCGGCAAATGATTTCAAAGGCTAACGGGATCAGCGCATCGCCAGCCAAAATGGCGGTCGCCTCGTCGAATTGGCGGTGACAAGTTGGTCGCCCGCGTCGCAGGTCGTCGTCATCCATCGCCGGCAAATCGTCATGGATCAACGAATAACAATGGATCAACTCCACCGCGCAAGCCGCCGGCAACGCATGTTCGAAAACCCCGCCACAGGCCCGATTGGCCAGCAAAACGAGCAAGGGCCTCAGTCGCTTTCCCGGGCCGAGGACCGAGTAACGCATCGCCTCTTGCAATCGCGGTGGGCAACCAGCGGTAAAGGTCAGATACCGATCCAAGTGGTGCTCGATCAAGGACTTGTCGGCCGACAATCCCATCGGCAACTCATCCGCAGCGACTGTTCCCATTCGATGTATCCTTGATCTTCCCAAGCGTCATTGCAGGGGGACGAAGGACGCTCGTCCATTCAACCTGATCGGTCCGCCTGCGCGAGTGAGCTACGGCTTGTTATTATTGTAACTGCTTTTGCGAGGTAGCGGTTAACCCTGCGTTTTGTCGCAGATCAAAGTTGGCTCGAATGCATAACCATTAGACAAGGAATTCGCTGATGTCATCACCTAAATTATTGGCATTCTCAGGGAGCGCTCGCCGGGAATCCTGGAACCAAAAACTCGTGCGGATCGCGGCTCGTCTGGCTCGCGATTGCGGAGCCGAGGTCACCGAACTCAATCTCGGTGACCTGGATTTGCCACTGTTTAACGAAGACTTGGAATCAGAGCAGGGAACGCCGGCCGGCGCGAAACGGCTCAAGGAACTGATGTTCACGCATCACGGATTTCTGATCGCCTGCCCCGAATACAACAGCTCCATTACCCCGCTGCTGAAAAACGCGATCGATTGGGCGACACGCCCGGCGGCCGAGGAAAAACCCTTGCAAGCGTTTCGCGGTAAAGTGTGCGGTCTTATGGCCGCCTCGACCGGAGCCCTCGGCGGCCTGCGGGGACTCGTACATGTACGAGCCATCTTGGGTAACATCGGCGTCCTGATCGTCCCCGACCAAGCGGCGGTCGGGGGAATCGACAAAGTGCTGACTGCGGATCATCAAGACCTCCAGGACGGCATGCCCCGAACTTTGCTTCAGACTACCGTAAGTGAGGTCGTCCGCCTCGCCGGATTGATCGCGAACGGATAGAGTAGCCCCCTGCTTGTTCCGAGGCTGAACGGACGACTCTTCGCACGGGCCAGTCACGCCTCTCCCCGGACGCCGATCGTTTGGCGATCGAAGCAGTCCCGAAGAAAGCTTGCTGCAACCTGCTAAAACATTAACCGCGGCACTCGTTTCGCGGTCATCCCGCGGCGGCAACCGCCTGTGACGCGTTAAACATGTCAAAAAATGAAAATTTTTAAAATTTTATAAAATGCCCGTCCCTTTAGACATTAGATCTCTGTTCTTTAATTTCTGCGACCAACGCCAGCTGGCCAAGGGAAAACCCAGGAAGTTGGCCCTCGTTGTCGTCATACGCAAGCTCCTCACCACGCTTATCCTCATGCCAAAATCAAATCAAACGTGGCGCCAGCCAACACTCAGGGTCGGCGCATCAAAAGTTTGGAAATTGCAAGGCTGACATGAGGTAGTCTGAATCGAGGGTACGGGCCAGGCGTTTATTTTTGACGCCACGCTCGTTGGTCTTTTCTTGACGCAGGATGCTGACCGTAAGGCGACGCACCGCAGCCAAATTCGCTGCGCTATTGCGGGATCATTGGCGACGGCGGTCCTCGCCAAAAGCCACATCCAGGACCCCGTGTTGCGAATTCGCGATCGACCAAGGCCAACGAACCGTATCGGCCAAGGCTTTTGTTTGCGGCGGCAGATTCGTGATGTAGCGACGCGTCACCCAGGTTTCTTGATCGCCCACCTTCCGCTCGGTCGTCATCACCACCAGCGTCTGAAAATCTCGCCACTTCTGACGTTGTCGGTGATCCTTTGGAATTGCCACGGCAAGTCATCTGCTGGTTTCTTGACGTCCGTAAGATCGTTCCTGCAACTCGACGTTCGTCTTCCGCATCCCTTCAAAGTCCGTGTCGATTCCCTGCTCCACCAACCGGTGCATCTCCTTCTGCAAACCCAACTGGCTCCCTTTTAATCCGATTCGATAATTCCCGCCTTGTTCCCAGATCTGCTACACAATCGACCGCTGGCAGCCCATCGTGTCAAGCGTCACGATACAGCCCTCGATGTCCAATATCTTCAAAAATTCCGGGATCGCCGTGAGTACATTCGATTTGTCGTGGAAGGCCATCTGCCCCAACGTCAGGCCGCTTTCCGTCGCCCAAGCCTTGATCAAATGTAGCTTGCTGATCCCCGTGTGCGGTTTCCCGACGCTCGAAGTGTCTTGCCATCGATCGCGATCACTTGTTCCCTAGCAACCTCACGAAGAGCTTGGGTCCATCGAAAGAGACACGCGGCGAACTGCTCGCCTTGGAACGCTGGAAAAACTCGCCGGAACGTGTCGTGGGACGGAATCCCATTGGGCAGTTCCAAAAACAAGCGCAGCCAGTTCTCGCGTCGTTTGCCGATCTCCTCGATCTCCGGCCAGTCATCGGCTCCAGAGCAACAGTCATCGGCTCCAGAGAAAGACGCGAGAATGGCAATCGTCAAGATATCGATCAATCGGTGCGAGCGACGCCCCACAACGCGCGGATCTTTCAGGTCACTAAAACACTTTGTGACCGGCTCTGTAGAAAACTGATAAAACGCGGGGAACCATATGCGAAAACATTTCGTATTGGTGGCCCGTGAGTACAACGAGCAAATCACCGAAAGATGTACTATTTGAGGCTTGGAGCGTCGCCGCACAAGTTTTCCCCAAT
>CALDHM010000029.1 GCA_937941455.1 uncultured Pirellulaceae bacterium
ATCGGCGTCTCGCAACTTCTTGACGATCTGTTCGGCTGAATGTCGTTTTCGTTTCTTCATGGAAAGTCCTTTCGCCTATCTCGGCTGATGAACTTTAATAACTCAGGGACCAGTTTTTGGGAGCAGACCAAGGGAACACGACGTCTTCATTTGCGAAAACGTGTCAAAAAATCTGAATGGCAATCGCGTGCAAATCGCGAAATACAAGGGATTTTCCTGGTTTTTTGGCGATTCGCCTCTGGATTAAGACGCCCGGCGTTGGTACCGCTGTAACATTTGCTCCAGTTTGACCGCGTAGTCATCGAGCGAGCGCAGTTGTTGAATATCGTTGCGATTTTTGCTGAACCAAGACTGGACGATGATTTGAAAATAAATGTCTAAAATTTCGGCTGAAATCTTCGGGCTTGACCGTTGGGCCTCACGGATCACCACTTGGGCAGCCGCAGCTTGGTTGGCCGACCGGGGTTCAAGCATAGCCGCGAAGAGCTCGCCATGACGAAAGACCAACCAGACTTCGCGACCCGATCGCTGCGGGATCTGCATCACGCCATTAATTTTTGCTCGCGCCATACGCAGCCGATGCAGCTGCCGATCGAGGCGGCCGAGGGCATGCCAATGGTTGCGAAGGATTGCAGCTCGTTCGTAGTTTTGGGCCTGTCCCGCCACGATCATCTGCTGTTCGAGTGTGGATAACGTCGAACGATCCTGCCCGTCGAGAAATCGCCGGAGCTTGTTCAGATTTTCACGATATTCGCTGGGTGAGCATAAAATCGCGCAGGGTGCGAGACAGCTGCCGAGTTCATGCCGAATACATTTGGCTCGCGACGGTTCCTCGAACAATCTGAGCTGGGACGAAAATTGAAATTTCGTCGTGTCGGGACAATCGCGTAGTTTGAAAACATGGTTGAGAGATTCAACAGATTCTCGCAGATACTTGGTGCCCAAGATGGGGCCGTAAACCCCGTGAGCTTTCTCCGTGCTCCGCCGAGCCACAAACGCATGCGAGGCCGTTGAGTCGCTCAGGCAGACGAACGCAGGTTGCAACCGCGTAGGTTGGCCCTGGCTGTTGTATTCGGGACGGAATCGGTGAATGAGTTCTTGCTCGCGCAGAAGGGCCAGCAATTCATGGGGGATCGGTTCCCAGGTCAGCTTCAGGGCGGCGCGGCGGATGCGCCCCATCTTCGGGTCGGACGGTTGCTTCGTGAAATAGCTTAGCAGGCGATGCCGCAACGATTTCGACTTGCCGATGTAAACAATCTGCTGGTCCTGATTCAGCCAGCCATAGACCCCCGGCACGCGCGGGCAAAACTCGCGCAGCAACTTGCGAGCCTCTCCTAAATCCCGCGGCAGGTCGATCAATGGGGCCGCGCCAGCGGTGGCGGGCAAAACTCGCGAGGATCCGAAACCGGAGAAGTCGCCGGTTGGTCCGGCAACATCGGGCGAATTGTGTTCGACATCCTGAAACATGACGGGCATCCATTCGCAAGGTTCTCGCTCAATTCTAGCATTGTAGCCAATTTTTGGCGGTCCACCCAACAGCAAGGATTCCAGCAACTCGGATCGTCAGTGAGCCTGCAAGGGGGTTAGCCATCCTCGCGCTGGTCAACAAGTGGGCGATAGGGCTCGATCGCGTTACTTGTCGGTATTTGGACCGACCGAAACCACGCAACGAGCAATCCGAAAAACAGGGCTAAACCAACCCAGCGGATCGGCCCAGCTTCGAAAACTACAGTCCCATTGAAAAAGAGGAATGCGGTGAAAGCATGCCACACGCGACCGACCCATCTCGATCGTTGAGCATAAGCTAGCGGCGCGAGCCACCACCACAGGACATCGCCAGTCCAGCCAAGGGTGAACAGGTAGGACACGTACAGCCCCTCGCCAACACCGCTGCCTGCGCGGGTCCTGGCGAACGCACGCGCATGAGACCAGTCATCGTAGAAGTGGAACGCCATCGCGAGGTGAACGAGGAAACTTATCCAGGCCCAAGTCCAGCACCAGCGCGCAGCCCGACCGAGCCATGTCTGCGCCCTCCATCCGCGAGAATCGAGCCGCATCATGGCGAGCAAGGTGGCAGCGTACCAGAACAGGGTAACACGGACGGTGTTTCGGGTGAGTGGCTCACCGGGAGACTCTGCCAACCAGGCAGTCAACAGGCAGACGACGAGAATGGACAGCCAACCGCCATGAATCATCGGCCAATGGCGATCGATCACGAGCTGTTTGGCGACCTGCATCATGGCGACCAGATTGTTTTTCAGTTCGGCTCGACAATCAAGGACGGATGTTGAACCGCGGATTCCGACTGCGAATCAGTTCAGATTCGTAAGCCCGTCGAACCGCTAATTCGCCGATCCGCGAGCCTCTGGCGAACGTATGGACCTCGATTTTAATTTCTTCGACTTGATTCGATTTCAAGTAGTTCGCCAAGCCTTGGCGATCGGACTCGTCGAGATGTTTCTTCAGGCGACGATGCAAATTATCCGACTCGCCGATGTACAAATAGCCCTGCTTGTCGGCAAACATGTAAATGCCCGGTTCGGCGGGAATCGGCGAGAGGTCTTTTTGGAGTTCCGCCAACGAATAGACAGTCACCGTGCGGCCCCAGTCGGCCAACCGCGTAACGAGTTCAGGTTGCAGCTGCCGAGCCTTCCGCAATTGAAATGCGGCCTTTCTGACCGCATAGCGGTCGATCTCCGCGTCGAAGCCGCGGGCTAGTTCATCGAATTCGGCCCGCAGGTCCGGCCGGCACAGGGCCCGATCGATGGAGACTTGATGCCGATCCTGGATGGAGCGAGCGACGATTTCGCCGATATGCCGCACGTCGTCGGTGGCAATGCGATTCTGTTTGGTTGTGCTGATCTCGGACAGACGCCCTTGCTTGCGGAGGTTCAACAAGGTCCAATTGAGAACCTCGGGGGATGCCTCTGGTAGAGCCTCGTGACAAGCCGCGATGAATTTCGCTTGCAGCTCGTCTTGCAAGAGGACTTCGTCGCTACTGTACCCGTCGTGAACCTTGCGGAACGCAGCGATCACAGCCGCGATGATCTCTGGCTGATCGGCCTCGCACGCGTTGTCGGGAAGGGCATCTCTTACCTGCTCGACCTGTTCCGAATCTTGCCGCGGTTCGGCAAGCGGAAGGGGGTTTCCCTCGACGATCGCCGCACCAGCCATCAAGTGCCCGACAAAACAGATCGCTAACAGTCGCCCGATTCTCATTCGCTTCTTTCGAATGTCTCTCATCATGTCAACAAAATTAGTTTGGCCGATCGGCCACGGCAATCGTGGTCGGCGGTGATCCTGCCGACGATTTTATTGGCTTTGAAGATCGAATATAATCCCCGCAGGGGATGGCGGCCAATGATTGACGCTCGGGATTTTGAATTCGCGCTACGTGTTAATTGTCGATGCGGCGATACGGCAGATTCGAAACGAACCCCTCGCGCATATTTTTTTATAAACATTTTTTCTTCGGCAGCCCATTCGGTATTGGCAGCAGGTTAGGAGAACCGCCATGTGGGTAACGCTGGGAATCCTGTGGTCACTTCTGTTCTTGCTGTTGGCGATCGCCAGTTGGATCGCGACGCTGTTTGGCGCTCCCGGTTTATGGGTGCTGGTGGCCGCAGCCGTTCTGAATGCTTGGTTGGTTCCCAAGGACTACATGGTGTATACCCCCTGGTGGTCGGTCGGCGTGTTGATCGGCCTTGCCCTGTTGGGTGAGTTGGTTGAATTCTTGGCCTCCGCCTTGGGAGTACAACGACTGGGTGGAAGCCACCGAGCAAGCATCCTGGCGATTGTGGGGAGCTTGGTGGGAGCATTCGCCGGTTTTTTCATCGGTATTCCGATCCCGCTCGTCGGTTCGTTGATCGCGACGGTGTTGTTTTCCGGACTAGGCGCGCTGGCAGGAGCGATGCTGGGCGAGGCCGGGTTGGGCACGGAACCAACGCAGAACTTGAAAATTGGAATTGCGGCATTTGTCGGACGGGTATTCGGCACAGTGGGCAAAGGCCTATGCGGTGCCGCGATGGTTGCCGTCGTCGCGGTAGTGATTTTCACGTAGCGCCTATCCCAAAAACGCTCGCGGCCGTAACCCGCCGCGAAAGCGCGGGCTCGTTTCGGGATAGTCTCAGCTGGAACCGCCTCCTCTACGGGAAGAAACTCCGAACGTCAAAACTGAAGAGCAGCTTTGAAATCCAGTTGCCGGCGGCCGGTAACGCACGGCCAACGCCTCATGGAGCTTTGCCTTTGCGTTGGGGGATGTCGTCAAACAAAATCCTGCGCGGCGGGGTTTCCAGATCGTCGAATTGTCCCGACCGAACACAGAATACGAAGGCGATGACGAACATGATCGAAACCACCAACGCAATCGGCAGCGCGATATACAAGACAGTCATCGGTGGCTCACCTCCTCTCGGCTATCAGTTCGTCGCCAAACGAGCGGCGGAACCACGATAGCGATACCACAGTCAAGGAACTAAAAGGCATCAGCACGGCCGCAATCAACGGATTGATGACCCCGAACATGGCCAAAGCTACGGCGAATAAATTGTACAGCAGTGAGACCGTCAATGTAATTCGCATCGTGGTCATGGTCCGGCGACTCAAATCAAGCAACGCCACGATCGGTGCCAAACCAGGCCGATTCAGATACACCGAGGCAGCCTGCATGCTGACCTCCGAGCCCCCATGCACGGCGATCCCCACTCCGGCGATTGCCAAGGCCGCGCTGTCATTCACCCCGTCCCCCACCATGACTTGAGTCGACTCCGATGATTGGCCGCGTAAGAATTCGACTTTGTCTTCCGGCAGCAACCCACCGTGAACGAGTTGAGGATCGAGGCCAAGCCGATCGGCGACTCGCCGCACAATTGCGGGATTATCCCCTGAGAGCATTCCGGCTTGCCAGCCAGCTTGCTGCAACTGCCGAATCCGCTGCCGCGAATCGTCGCGCAGCGGATCGCCGACCGCTGCCACACCACGTACTTCGCCATGGACCGCAACGAATACTGGTGTCAACTCGCGTTCGATTGACTTCTCGCCGAACGCTGCAAATTCCGAAGTGCCTGCGATCCCCGCCTGCTGCAGGAACCCCCAGTTACCGATCAGAATCCGCGTGCTGTCGATGGGTCCCGAGTTCGCAGCGGTCGGCTCGGCGCGGGGTGGATCTTCACCGTTTTCTCTGGCCAAGACCACCGTTCCCGAAATACCTCCCTTGGCGGTCTGTTGCACGTCGCTGGCCACCCATTGATGGCCGGGCGAATCGTTGACGTTCGCAGTCGCCCCCCCCAGCTCATCGAGATAGCGCCGGACGGCCGCGCGATTCATCGACCTTGCGATCGGATGGTCGGATTGATCTTGTACCGCAGCAGCCTGGCAGAGCAGAGAGGTTGGCCCGCGCCAATCAACCAATTTCATTCGGCCCTCGGTAACCGTCCCCGTTTTGTCGAGCCAGATCGTGCCGGGACGATGCAAGCGCTGAAGGACATCCCCGCTTTTGATCAGCATCCCGCGTTGTGCGGCTCGCCCCAGCGCGATCGCCAGCGCCAGCGGAGTGGCCATGGCAAGGGCACAGGGACAGGCGACGATCAGCAAGGCGATCGCACGGTCCAGCGCCGTCAGCCACCCCAAGTGCCACCAAATCGCGACCGTCGCGATGGCCAAGATGATCACGAGCGTCACGAAGACGCCACCGATTTTATTCGCCCATTGCACGATCTGTGGCTTTTCGCCAGCCGCGCGTTCGACCATGGCGGACAGTTGCCCGACGCGCGTGTGCGAACCCACGGCCGTCGTTGCCACAACGATCGTCCCCTCCAGGTTGAGCGTCCCGGCCGCGACCTGTTGGCCGACGCCGCGCGGCTGCGGCAACGATTCTCCGGTCAAGATTCCTTCATCGATCGCCGTGCGGCCGGACTGAATAATGCCGTCGACTGGAATAAGCTCTCCGGCCAATACCTGCACCGTATCGTTGACCTTCAGCAGGTCCGCATGGGTTTCCTGAGGGACGCCGTTGACGATCTTGCGAGCTTTGCGGGGAGTCAATTGGTAGAGCAACTCGACGGCATCGGCCGAGCGCGACTGTTGCCGAAACTGGATAAAGCGGCCGATCAGCAACAGAAAAACCAACATCCCGAGCGAATCGAAATAGATTTCTCCCTGGCCGCGAATCGTGTTGATCAGTCCGCCGATTCCACCAGCGCCCAACCCGAGAGCAATGGGCAAGTCCATGTGTGGCGTGCCGGCCTTCATGGCTTGCCAGGCACTGCGAAAGAAGACCTGCCCCGGCCCGAACAGCGAGATCAACCCCAGAAAGCAACTCGCGTAGCGAAACAACAATTCGTAGCCCGCCTCCATACCGGAGAACCAGCCCAGGTACAAGCCGAGCGCAATCAGCATGTTGTTGCCCGCGGCGGCGCCGGCCACGCCGAGCCGAATCAAATGCCGCCGTGTCTCTAGCGTGTTTTGGAATTGCCGCTCGCCGTACCGTATCGGCGTTACGCGATAGCCCAGTCGCCGCAACAACTGCGCCACCGCCGACAAGTGAACTTGAGCCGGATTCCAAAACAGGTCGAGCGTGGCGGTACTCCAGTTCACCGTAGCCTCGACAACTCCCGGCAACATCTGCGGCAACTTCTCGATCAGCCACACGCACGCGATGCAGTGAATACCTTGAATGCCGAAGCGAATCCGCCTCAATCCGCGAGCATCGACCGACGAAAACTGCTCGACGAACTCTGGCGAATCCAGCTCTGAGTAGTCGCCCAGCTCGTCGACATCTCCGACCGCCGTCCCCAAGGTGCGATCCATATCGTAGTAGGCGTCCAAGCCGTAATCGTGGATCAACTGATAGGCTAATTCACAACCGGAGCAACAGAATTGCTGCTCCCGGTTGTTCTTGAGTTTTCCCGGTGGCACGTCTTGGCCGCAATGCGCGCACGTCGCAGCACGCCCCCCCTCACGGAGCAGTGTTTCGGTGTGTCGAAAAAGTGGGTGATCGTTCATGGATTGACGGCTAGTGCTCCTGCGTTCCGGAATCGGAGCGAACCCCGATTGCCTGCGGGACAGCCGCTTGGGAATGTCTCCGCGCGGTCCGTTCGCCGTTTGGCTCTGTCGCGACGTCGGGCCGTTCGATCGCGGTTTGGTGCGCCTTGTGGCGGCAGCAATCCGGAGTCTCCTGGATGGTGGCCTCGAGTTGCCGTTGAATATTGACGCCCCGTCGGAATTCCTCCATCGAACGGCTCAAATGCGCTTGGGCCCGACCTGTCATCGTGATCCCTCCCACGACAATCGCCAAGATTGCCGTGAGCAGCGGCAGCGGCACGGGGAGCTGCCGCAATAGTTTGTCCGCCCCGAGCATGACCCCCAAGAGTAACGGCACCGTCCCCGACCAGAACACAAGCATCACGGCCCCCCCCCAGAATGGATCGGCGACTCCGGCGGCGGTCATCAGAAAAACGTACAACCAGCCGCAAGGCAACAAAGCTGTCAGACCGCCAATCGCCAGCGACTTCGCCAGCGGCGACAGATTGGTCACCGCCCGAAAGCCACGCTGGATCCAACGTCCCAATGGCTGACTCGTATTTATGAAGGGAACATTCATCCCGCCATATCGGGCGAGCGCGATTGCTCCTGCAGCGACCATCGCCCCCCCCGCCAACCAGGCGGTCACCCGCGTCAATCCCCAAAAGCTCGCACCGAAATCGACGAGTTGCCCGAGCCAGCCAAACAAACAACCCAGCACAACATACGGCACCAAGCGGCCGAGATGATAACCGAACACCTGTATCCAGCTCGTGCGTAAGCCGACCGTGCTGCCGTGAGTTCCGGCCAAAACCGCCAGCGGTCCGCACATACCGACGCAATGCGCACTGCCGAACAGGCTAGCCGTCCAAACCGTTAATAGCAGAGTCGTCACCGTGAGCTACCTACTTCGTTAGTTGAGAATTTCCGACCACTGCGATGACTGTCTCGAAATAAACGTCGGCGCCCCGCGTCGCCTTGATTTCGAACTGCCAATGGCCGTTGGGGGATAAATCGAACAGAGCAGTGTAGATCCCGGGAGCCGTTGCGGTCATCGCCCGTTCTTGCGCCAACGCGGCTCGAGCGCGATGAAACGCACGGATATCGACTTGAGCATCAGTAATCGGCTGGCCAGCGTTATCGACGAGTCTGATTTCGACGATCGATCCACTAGCCCCCCCCTTTGCTGCGACGGTAGTCAACTCGGCTTGCCATCCCAAAGCCCGACTTGCGGCGACTTGTTCGCGAGTGCTCTCCCATTTCGAGCCGCGATCGGCGTACCCCGGCGCGACTGCATGGGAAGGGTCAGCGTGGGTCAGTGCGATAGCGATCGTCCAAATCACGGCTTGGATTCCGAAAAACGAAAAAATCCCACCAAGCCACATCATTTTGGCGAACGTCTCGCGTTCTTGCAGGTCGTTTGCCATCGGCCGACGATCGTTTTGGTTGGCATCCATGGTTACTCCGTTAGTTTGGCTAATTGAACGGTCCCGTCAAATCCATGGTGAGCACCGTGGACTCGCCACGATCATTTTGCACATCGAGTTTGAGCAAAGCTCGCCCGGCGCGAAAATCTCGCCGCGGAGCCAAAATCTCCAAGTTGAAAATGCCTGTTTGCTCGCCGCTAAGTTTGACCTCGGGTTCTTTCACCGACAAGGTTGCGTCGGCCGGTTCCATGACCTTGAATTGGAAGGCCATATCCTGTTCTGTGCGATTGACCAATTTGATCTGAATCATATTGCGGACGACTTGGTCTCCCTCCACCAGCGTGAAAGGATTGCCTCGCGGCCGCAACAGCGTGCCGTTGAAGGACAACTTGTTCCACATCAAGTAACCAAACAAAGAAGCGATCCCCAGCAACAGCAATGGATACAACACGACTCGTGGTCGCAACAGGCTGTTCCCCAGTCCTTGATCCCGCAACTGATTGCTGTAACGAATCAGATTCGGAGCCCGGCCGATTTTCGCCATCACGGCGTTACAGGCATCGATGCATTGCGTGCAGCCGATACATTCCATTTGCAAGCCCTTGCGGATATCGATCCCTGTCGGGCACGTGGTCACGCAGTTGCCGCAATCGATGCAATCACCGAGGACAGGGAGTTGCCCCGCATTCTTTTTCAGTTTGCCGCGTGGCTCGCCGCGCTGCGCGTCGTAGCTGACGATCAACGACGCCTTGTCCAGCAGCACGGACTGCATCCGGCCATAGGGGCACATGATGATGCAAACTTGCTCGCGAAAATAACTAAAATCCAACATCATCGCCACCGTCACGAATCCCATGATCAGAAACGGCACAGGATGCTTCAGCGGCGATTGTGTGACCCATTTCAATAGCGTTTCAGCGCCGACGAAATAGGCCAAGAACGTGTTGGCAAGATAAAAACTGGCCAGTAGGTAGACTGGGTATTTGAGAAATTTCAGGAAGGGAGGCCGATCGGCCCGCGGCTCACCACCGCGCCCCGCCGTCCCCTCGAACAAGCGCTCGATCGGACGAAACAAGAACTCCATGTACACGGTTTGAGGACAAGCCCATCCGCACCAGACGCGGCCAAACATCGCCGTGATCAAGAAGATGGTCAAGATCAGGCCAACCATGAACAAAGCCAAGAACAAGGTGTCGGTCGGCAAGAACGTGTAACCCAGAATGGTGAAACGCCGCGCCGGTATGTCGAGCAAAATCGCTGGCTTGCCGCCGATCTTGATGAAGGGAAGCAGGGTGAAGAGCAGGATCAAAAAATACGCCACCACCCGCCGCGCCAACAGGAACTTCCCACGGCTCAGTCGCGGCTTGAGCCAGCGCCGAGTCCCGTCGCCACGCAGGGTCGAGAGGACTTGTTCCTCAGGTTTCAAGAGTGGATCGTTCATTTCTCGATTCCCTCCTCGCAACGGTCACCGCATTGGGCTGCGGCAGATACCGTCGAAGCGATTATTTTGCCTCGTATTTGGGCCACGGCGAAATTTCCGTCCCCTCCGCCGCCTTGCCCCCAGCCACGTTGGTTCCCCGCAGCGATGCGATGTAGGCAGCGGTCAAAATTGCGATATTCGGGTGGCTGAAGCGATTCTTCCAAGGAGGCATCGCGCCGTTGGCCGCGCCGTTTTGAATGACGCTGACGATGTCCTCGAGCCCCTTGATGGATTTGTAATAATTGTCGGTCATGTTCGGGCCTACCCCCCCCTCGCCGGCGATTCCGTGACATTGGACGCAGTTGGTTTTGTAGGTCGCCTCGCCAACCTTGCGATACTTCTCGAACGCCGGATCGTACATCGCCTTCAAGATCGTTTGTTCGTTCGGCTCCAGAACGCCGATTTCACCGAAGCGTTGCACCATCACCTCGCCGAGGTGGCGATCGTATTCCGCGTGAATCCCTCGCCCATCCACTCCCGAATGAAAGTAGACCCAGTATAAGGCTGCGAAGACGCAGGTCAGTACGAACAACCACTTCCACCAACCCGGCAAAGGGTTGTCGTATTCTTGAATCCCGTCGTAGGCGTGATCCGATAGTAACTCGTTCTGCGTGCTCACTAGATTTCCTCCTGCTGGGGCTGGTCATGTAAAACAATCGCGGCATCCTGCGAAACATCTTCCCGGCGCATCCGCAAGACTCGGTAGCAGACGGCCACGAATACGGCCAGGAAAATGACGAGGCCGATTTCGGGAAATACGGTCAGATCAGTTCCCGACAAAATCTTTTTGATCATCGCGAGGCACCTCCGACCACTTGGCCTGCGGCCGGTAGAGACGCGCCGTTACCGGTCGATACGTTCTCGGGTGCCGCGTTCTCGGATACGGTGGCCGTTGCCGATGGTGGCTCCGCCACGGTTTTGGTTTCGCCGGTGTCGACTGGCGGATACGCGCTGGCGTCCTGTCCGAGCCGTTGCATGTAGGCGATCAACGCGATCACCTTGGCGTCCTCCAGCATGACGTATTTCTTGGGGTCGTCTTTGGCAGCGGGGTTGCTGGCGTCGTCGGGATTGTAGAACGTCCGATCGGGCCCGTTTTGGGTGAGCAGATCCTGGACGATCCAACGCGCTTGCGCCTTGGCATGGCTGACGGGGTCGGCCATCACATCGGGAGCGTACTCGGAGCCGAGTGCCGCCACGGCCTTGATCCGTTCTGGGATCGAGTTGAAATCGGATTTTTCAAGAAACAGATACTGATAGGACGGCATCGGAGAGCCCATCTCCGGCTTCCAGAAGTGCTGAATATGCCACAAGTTACTTTGCTTTTTCCCCTCGCGGGCCAGGTCCGGCCCGATCCGCCGCGAGCCCCACTGGAATGGCCGATCGTGAACAAACTCATGCGGCTTCGAGTAATCACCGTAGCGCTCCGTTTCCGCAAACATCGGGCGAATCATCTGCGAATGGCAGTTGTAACAACCCTCCGCAATGTAGACGTCGCGTCCGTACAACTCCAGCGGCGTGTAAGGAGCGAAGGCCCCTGCCTGCGGAATGTTCGTGCGAATCATGAAGGTCGGGATCATTTCGAACGCCGACGCGACCACGACGGCGATGGTGACCCACACGGTGAAGCGAACCGGCAAACGTTCCCAGATGCGATGCCAGTGGAACTGCTCCCACACATCGAGCTTCTTGCCGATTTCGAGCACGCCATCGATCCGCGGTTGCGGCTTAGGGGGGTCGACGAAATGCGACGATAGCGGAGCGGCGCGGAACACTGGTTCGTCGTAGACCTTCGGCCGAGTGCGCCACGTCATGAAATAGTTGTAGCCCATCAGCAATGCACCGAACAAATACAGCGAGCCTCCGATCGCCCGCGCCCACCACATGGGATTGAGCACCCGCACCGTCTCGATGAATTGTCCGTATAACAAGCCGCTGCCGTCCGGCGTGAAGGCCCGCCACATCAGCCCTTGAGTCAAGCCGGCCACATAAATCGGCACGATGTACAGCAACATGCCGATCGTGGCGACCCAGAAGTGCCAAGTCGCAAGTTTGACGCTGTACAGCTTGGTTTGGAAAATCCGCGGCAGCAGCCAGTACAACATCCCGAACGTCATGAAGCCGTTCCATCCCAAAGCTCCCGAATGCACGTGCGCGATGGTCCAATCTGTGTAATGGGACAACGAGTTGACGCTCTTGATGGACAGCATCGGACCTTCGAACGTCGACATGCCGTAAAACGTGATACCGATCACGAAGAATTTCAAAACCGGGTCGGTCGCCACACGGTGCCAAGCTCCGCGCAAGGTCAGCAAGCCATTGATCATTCCCCCCCACGATGGCATCCACAACATCAGCGAAAACACCATCCCCAGCGACTGTGCCCACGGCGGCGTCGCGGTGTAGTGCAAATGGTGCGGACCGGCCCAAATGTAGATGAACACGATCGACCAGAAGTGTACGATACTTAATTTATAGGAGAAAACAGGCCGCTCGGCCGCTTTCGGCAGGAAGTAGTACATCAACCCCAAAAAGGGCGTCGTCAAGAAAAACGCCACCGCATTGTGACCGTACCACCACTGCATGAAGGCATCTTGGACCCCAGCGTAAATCGGGTAGCTCTTGAACCATCCCGCCGGAACCACCAAGTTGTTGAAAACATGCAAGATCGCAACCGTGACGATCGTCGCAATGTAGAACCAAATCGCGACGTACATGTGCCGTTCACGCCGCTTGATCAGCGTCATGAAGAAGTTGACCCCGAAGAAACCGACCCAAACGACGGCGATCGCAATGTCGATCGGCCATTCGAGCTCGGCGTACTCCTTGCTCTGCGTGATGCCCAACGGCAAGGTCAATGCGGCGGCAACGATGATCAACTGCCAACCCCAAAAATGAAGATGGCTCAACAGATCGCTCCACATGCGGGCCTTGCACAATCGCTGCGTCGAATAATAGACAGCGGCGAACACGGCATTCCCGGCGAAGGCAAAAATCGCCGCGTTCGTGTGCAGTGGGCGTAATCGCCCGAACGTCAGGTACGGCAAGCCCAGCGACAATTGAGGCATCACCAGCAGCAACGCCACGATCAAACCGACCAAAAATGCCACAACGCCCCATACGAGCGTGGCCAAGGCGAACATCCGTACGATGCGGTCATCGTAGCTGAAGGATTCCAAGTGCTGACCCCCGCTGTCGGCGTGAACCCCGTTTTCCAAAACAACTCTGGCCTTTTCCTCAACCATCCCCAATCTCCAAGCCTTGATTTTGGTGAATATGTTTGATCCTCGACCAGCAGATGCCGTTACGAAGATCATCGAGAACCAGCCCCGAAACCAAAATGTCGCTCGCGCTGCAAAACGATGTTGGTTTAGAAGCTGTCTCTTCAGTTGCTACCTTGATTCGCAATTCGCCTGGATTAGCAATTCGCGAATTCATGAATCCCCTCACCAGAAGCAAAGGCAATGCCAATCGCTTTTCGTGCGACGCTTTGGCGTAATAAACACTCGCCTAAACATCCGTCTTAGGTCGTTCGGCGACGACTTGTCATCAAGGTACCTCGGGATTGGCTCGACCGCCCGTGCGATTTCGCCTCCTTGAGCAGTGCGATTCCGCACGCTTTGCGATTCCGGAACGCGCCGTGGCGTCGCCAGTCCTCACTCAATTGGGATTCTACCACTCCCGACACTCCGTTGGCGGACGCGTCAACGTTGCGTCACGTGCGATGAGGACCCGTGGCACCTATTGCATCGACATGCAGGACAGTCGCCGAATCTCCGGGCTTTTCCTCCTCATGCACCCTGTGAGTTTGTTATCAGCGGAGCATCGAAATGACGCCGCGGCATTCGATCAAGGTGTGGGTGCGCGAGCCATGTCGTTGGGCTGCCGCGAGTGGTTCGAATCGCCAAAAACCATGATTCGTGACGGTAGAATTTGCCCGATCAGCGTCTTTTCACGGGGAATTTTGTTTTTTCGCGTCCTGTTTTCGGCAAATACGGCGATAATTGTCGGTGTGGTGGTAAACTTTCCCATTCTGCAAAGTCGGTCGGATTCCGTCAGTCCGGCGTGGGCCATCCGGCAGAGGTCGCCGGTTGGTGTAGCACGGACGATCGTGCCGCCGTAAGAATTAGTTTCATCCGCTGCTTCTTAAGTGATTGCCTGTGACATGATCGGAACCGATGCAGCCTGGTTGTCCGCGACGCATCGCTACGCTGCGCAGTATCGTTCACTTCCCGACAGTAGGTTACGGCAATGCTGCCTCGATCTCGGCGGTGAGCTCCGTGAGCATCAAAACTTTCGGCTCACCGGACCGAAAATTGCCGCTTTGGTGCAGGTCGCAGCCTCCCGGACGCTCGGGTTGTCGCATTACGACGTTCAACTGATCGGCGGCAAGCATCTGATTGCGGGGAGTGTCGTCGAAATGCGGACTGGCGAGGGGAAAACGCTGACGGCCGTGATCCCCCTCGTCGCCCATGCCTTGTTTCGCCGCGGAGCCTTGTTGGCCACCGCCAACGACTACTTGGCTCGTCGCGACGCCGAGTGGAATCGCCCGATCTA
This sequence comes from uncultured Pirellulaceae bacterium, assembly GCA_937941455.1. Classification (GTDB taxonomy): domain Bacteria; phylum Planctomycetota; class Planctomycetia; order Pirellulales; family Pirellulaceae; genus BJ22. Next base: position 14,482 of record CALDHM010000029.1, read on the forward strand.
TGAGCTCCTGGGGTTGTCCGTCGGTACGATTCAAACCGAGATGGACCGCCGTACGCGTCGCGCCGCTTACGGTTGCGATGTCACCTACGGGACGATGAAGGAATTCGGCTTCGATTTCCTCCGCGATTATCTCTTCAAAAAAGAGGCGCGGTTCAATGCCGCCGGTGGGCTTACTCAGGCCTTGGCCAGCGGACCGTCCGACGCAGTTCCCGTGCAACGCGAGCCATACTTTTTGCTAGTCGACGAAGCCGACAACATCTTGATCGATGACGCGCGAACCCCACTCATCCTCAGCGGCACCCAAGATGCCGAGGCGCAAGCCCGTCAGGCGCAGATCTTCAAATGGAGTGCTGCGGTCGCACATGAATTCAGCGAAGACCAAGACTATCTCTACGACAAAGAGAAACGAAAGGTCGAGCTCACGATCGAAGGGACGAAGGTCGTTCGCTCGCTCCCCAAACCGGAATCGCTGAAGGGAGTCGGGCTGCTCGAGCTTTACGAGTCGATCGAGCGGGCCATCCAGGTCGCCCGCGATTATCTGTTGAATCGCGATTATGTGGTTCAGAACAATGAGATCTTGATTGTCGATGAGTCGACGGGCCGGATTTCGCACGGACGCCGGTGGAGCCGCGGGATTCACCAAGCGATCGAAGCCAAAGAGGGACTTGAACCGTCGCCCGAGGCCAAAACTCAGGCCAAAATCACGGTCCAGGCCTTTGTCAACCGCTTTCCCGTTCTGGCCGGAATGACTGGCACCGCCGTCAGCTCAGCGGCCGAATTTCGCAAGGTTTACAACATGCGAGTGCATGTCCTGGCGACCAATCGCCCGATTCGACAGGTCACGTTGCCGACGATTGTCTGCCAAACGGAGCAACAAAAATGGGAAGCCATCGTCGCCGAAATTCGCGAGATCTCGCAGCGAGGCCGACCGGTGCTGGTGGGGACCCGTTCGATTGCCAAATCCGAGATTTTGTCGAGCTTGCTGCAACGCGAGGAAATCATCCACCGGGTGCTCAACGCGAACCACATCGAAAAAGAGGCCGAGATCATCGCGACGGCGGGAATGAAGGGCCGAGTCACGGTCGCCACCAACATGGCAGGTCGCGGGACCGACATTCAAATCGATGACGAGGTACGTGCCTTGGGGGGCTTGCATGTCATCGGTACGGAACTGCATGAATCGGTGCGGATCGACCGCCAGTTATTTGGCCGGTGCGCGCGGCAGGGGGACCCCGGTTCCGTCCGGCAATTCATCGCCCACACGGACAGCCTGCTGGAGGCGGCTTTCGGCGTCGCCAAGGCCAATCGTTACCGCTCGACGTACCAGCATCGCTCGGACGCGTGGTGGATCAAGCTGTTCAAGTCGGCCCAAAAGAAACTCGAACGGCGGCACTTCCGCGCCCGTAAAATTCTGATGTATAACGAACGTGAAATCACTAAGAACCAGCGCGAGATGGGCTTCGATCCGGTGTTGGATCATATCGACTAGTTTTCAGGGACTGCCGTTGTTTTACTCTCAAATCCTTCACGTTAATCAATCCGATCGAGTACTAAAATGTCACAAAATTACTCCGGCAACGCCACAGTCGAGCAAGTCAAACGCGAGGTGCGGCAGACGATCGAGGAGCTACGCGAACTCACTCGCTCGGAGATTCCCTTCAACCAATTCTGCGAAACGTTGCTGGCCCGCATCGTCCCGCTAACCGGAGCCTATGGGGCCATCGTTTGGCAGTTTCAGGGCGAACCGGGATTCGCGCCGATCTTCGGCCATGGGCCTCGCTACCAAGTGATGGCCGCTGAGAACCAGCAGCACCAAGGTTTATTGTATGAGGTCGGCCGTAACCAGAACGGCTTGAGCGTCCGCAGCGAGGCCGTGTCCGATGCGCCAGAAGCCGCCAACATGCTGCTGATCGCCGTGCCGATCATGGATCGGCAAAATCGCTTCTGGGGAGTACTCGAACTGCTGCAACGCGCCGAGATCAACCAAGAAACCCAGACGGGATACATGAAGTTCACGTCCCAACTGGCCAGCTTGTTCGCCCGCTGGCAAGAGCAGCATGACCTGCGGGCAGCCAGCATCTCCGACGAGCAATGGGCCAACCGCGTCACCTTCGTGCGGGAAATCCACCGCACCATCGACCTCAACGAATGCACCTATGCGATTGCTAACGAGACGAGGCGGCTGCTCAAAGCCGATCGCGTGGTGGTGGCCGTCGAACAAGGAGGAAAATACCGAGTCAAGGCGGTCAGCAGCCAAGATCGCTTCGACAACCGGGGCAACGTCGTCAAAAAATTGACACGAGTTATCAACAGCTCGATCAAAACCGACACGCCTCTCTGGCTGACTGGCAATACGGACCAACTCCCCCCGAAACTTGCGGGGCAAGTTAACGAGTATTTGGACGAATCGCACAGCCGCACCCTGGCCGTCTTGCCGCTGATCGTCGAACCTCCCAAGCCGAGGGACGAATTGACCCGCCGCTCGCGTGGCCGCCCCCGCAAAATCGGCGGTCTCGTCGTCGAGTACTTCGATCAAGAAGTGGCCGAGGCCGACGTGGAAGGGAGCCTGTCGTTGGTCAAATCGGAATCGACGGTTGCCCTGGAAAATGCCCTGGCGACCAACTCCGTATTTTTGCTCCCGCTCTGGAGATCACTGGGTAAACTTCGCGATTTTCTCTGGACGAACTATCGCAAACGAACCATGGCGGCGTTGGTTGCCTTGGGTCTGCTAACCGCCGCGATGATCCTGTGGCCGATGGATATGAAAATCAAAGTCGATGGGGTGCTGCAACCCGAACTGCGCAAAAACCTGTTCGCCAAAATGGAGATGGTCGTCAAAACGGTTCATCACGATCACAACGCGAAAGTGCAAGCGGGAGACTTGCTGCTGACGCTCGAATCCGAGCCGCTTGATCAAAAACTGATCGAACTGACCGGACAAATCGAAACCTTAAATCAGCAGATCGAGAGCCTGCGGCGGCAGCTGAACCAAGTGGACCGCTTTACCGAAGGCCCCCCCAATCAAACGGCGTTGCAATTAGCCGCCCAGCTCGATCAACTCGACATCGAACGCCGCGGGGTGCTGGAGCTCAAGCGAAACGTGGAAAAACAACGCGAGGCGCTCCAGGTCTTCAGCCCGATCAGCGGCACGGTCATGACTTGGGACGCCAAACGAAAACTCGAAGGGCTCCCAGTCCAGTTCGGCCAGCCGCTCCTGTCGATCGCCGATCTCAACGGCCGGTGGCAAGTAGAATTGCTGATTCCGCAAGCCCGCGCAGGATACATCCGCGATGCCCTGGCACGAGCGGGGGGCAAGGAAATCCCGGCCGATTTCTTGTTGGCCACCGACCCCAACACGCGCCACAAGGGGCGCTTGGTGCGGATCTCCGATCGGGCGGAAACCAACGCCAAGGGACTGACCGAATTCCGGGCAATCATCGAAATCGATTCGGAAAAATTGAGCGCTCCGCAGGCGGGTGCCGGCGTCGTCGCGCGGGTCAACTGCGGCCCGCAGCCGATGGGCTTTGTACTCTTCTATCAAGTGCTCGATTTCCTTCGCACGCGAGTCTTTTTCTAGGTCCGTTGCCGCATGTCCGTTGCCCACGCTTCCTCAGCACAAACGCCCATCCGCCTAAAAATGCGCGGCGATCTGGAGGCCGACCGCCAGCATTACCAGGGGGTCGAGTACTGGGTCATCAAGGAACCGATCGGGCAGAAATACTATCAATTTCCGCCCCATGTCTACTTTTTGCTCAAACAACTCGACGGCGAAATCACCGTCGAAGAACTGCTGGACCGTTATCACCGAGAGCACGCGCCGAAACGAATCGAACGGCAACAACTGCAACAACTTTTGCAACGCTTCCATCGCGATGGCCTGGTGATTAGCGATGTCCCGGGCCAAGGCATCGAGCTATACAAGCGGGGGCAGAAAAACAAACGCCTGGAGCTGTTCTCCAAATTCAGCAACATTCTGGCGATTCGCTTTCGGGGGATCGACCCCGATCGCTTGCTCGATCGCCTCAACCCGTACACGGCTTGGTTTTTCAGCAAGCCGATGGTGCTGGCCGTCGTGGTGATGGCCCTCGTTGCGTTGTTTTCGGTGCTGGCCAATTGGGCGGAGTTTCAAGCCAAGCTACCGGGGTTCGAACAATTCTTCGACCTGCGGAAGTGGTATCTCTTCGCCGCCGTCCTCTGCGTTACCAAAATCTGCCATGAATTCGGTCATGCCCTGAGCTGCAAGAAGTTGGGAGGAGAGTGCCACGACATCGGGTTCATGCTGTTGGTCTTGACCCCCTGCCTGTATTGCAACGTTTCCGATAGTTGGCGTCTACCGAACAAGTGGCATCGGGCGGCAATCGGTGCCGCAGGCATTTACGTCGAGGTGTTTCTCGCGACGATCGCCACTTTCGTCTGGTGGTTCGTCCAACCGGGCACGCTCCAAGAGATCTGTCTGCAAGTCATGTTGATTTGCAGTGTGAGCACGATCATTTTCAATGGCAATCCGCTCCTTCGCTTCGATGGTTACTACATCATGAGCGATTTGCTGGAAATCCCGAACTTGCATCAACGCTCCAACAAGGCCTTGACGACGCTGATGTCGCGTCACTGGCTCGGGATGCAAGTCCCCGACGATCCACTCCTGCCGCGAAATCGTATGGTGGCGTTCGCGTTATTTACCGTTGCTGCGTTTATCTATCGGTTTCTGGTCTTGTTTTGGATTTTGATGTTCTTGACCAAATGGCTCGAGCCGTATGGCCTGGAGTCGATCGGGCAGGGGCTGGCTTGGTTTTCGCTGTTGGGTCTGGTCGGCATGCCCGCCTACAAACTGTATCGTTTTTTTTCTGTTCCCGGCCGGATCATTCAAATGAAAATGAAACGCTTCAGCTTGGTCTCCGTCGTGTTGGTCGCCGTGTTGGGCGCCGTTCTGTTCGTCCCCTTTCCCAGCTACCTGCACTGCCGAGTCATCGTCGTTCCCAGAACGCTGGAAACCATCTACGCCAGACAAACCGGAACGCTTGTGGAACTCCCCGTTCGCGCCGGCCAAACAGTCAGCGAGGGTACGTTGCTGGCCCGGCTAGAGAATTTGCCATTGCAGTACGCGCTGAAGGAAAAAGAAACGCAACGCGACAAGCTGATCAACCAACGTGACGCCTCGCTGAAATTCGGCATGCTGGGGATTGGCGATGGCCGCATATTGGCCAACGTGTCGGCATTGAACGAAGAAATCCGCAAACTCGACAACTCCATCGAATTCGATCGCCGGCAATTGGAATGGCTGCAGGTCCGCAGTCCCGTGGCCGGAACGGTGATCGCGACACCCATGCAGGCAGAATTTCCCGGGCGATTCGACACACCGCTGGACGACCGTCAACCGGTACTGACGGGCGTCCACGAGTACATCCCGATCAAACGGGGCGAGCGGGTTTGCGAAGTCGCCGATTTGAATCAATGGGAAGCGATTTTTTTGCTGACCGAGCGGCAAGTCAAATTCACACAGCCCGGCCAACCGGCCCGGATTCGTCTGCACGCCTACCCTGGCACCACGATCGAAACTCAAATCGGCGCAGTGGGAGTGGCAGATCGTCTCATCCAGCGGCAGGGACGCGATGAGTCCCCGGAAATTTTACAGTCGAAAATTCGCATTCCCGACCTGATCTCGGAATTGGTGGCTCAGGTCGACCAGGAGTCGGTGCAATACATCGCCAAGGCTCCGCTGGATTCTCTCACGATCGGCCTGAAAATCGGGCTGGACGGCCAAGGCCGCTTGAAGCTCCCCAATCGCAGTCTGGCCGAGCGGTTTTGGTGGTGGTTTAACGAGAATTTCGGCTCTTAAACACCCAAATTTATTTCGGCTATCATCTGCCACGACAAATTCCGTAGCTCCGGTAATAATGAACAGCCGGACTGAAAATCAGCCCCGGAACTGGCAATGGCCCAAGCGGCGGGCTAACCATCCGCGCTTGGCCAAGGTGAAATCTTTATTTGTCCTAGCCCTCATCCCGTGACCGACATCACCTGTAACCCGAAGCGCAAGCGAGGGCTCGTTCTTGGAAAACGCCCGAAACTGCAGAACCCGAACTTTCGTCGCGACAAAGCCCTAGACAGAATACCGGCCGACAGGCTATCTTATATGCCTGCTGGTACAGTTCGCAGTTCGTCTTTTTTTCTAGTTGACCTCGTATGCCAAATATCAAAAGTGCCAAAAAACGCATGAAACAGTCCCGAGTTCGGAACGTCCGCAATCGTTCCATCAAGGGAGAACTGCGAACATTGACACGCAAGGTCCATACGGCTTTAGCTGCGGGGAACTTGAAAGAGGCCGAAGAAAATTTTCGCGTCGTCACGAAGCGATTGGATCAAGCCGGGGCCAAAAAGACCATCCACAAAAATGCAGCCGCGCGTCGTAAATCTCGGCTTTCTCATGCCATCGTCGTGGCCAAAAAGAAAAAGCAGGCCAGCTAAATTTCGATCACGGCAGGGTAACTGCGGCACGTGATCGCTCGCGGGGGCGTTAAGGAGAGGCCCATGCATTTCTCGACTCCCGCCGGGAGAATCGACTCGTCGGGGCGGGAGTGATTTTCCCGATGCCGCGATAGGAGGAAATTGAGTTGTGCGTTTCCCGTTTCGTTTGCGTTCAAAGCCGCCTCCATTTGCGTTCGAAGCCGCATCCCCGACTCATCCGCCGCGGGATAAAATCGCATCGTTCATTCACCGGAGCCGCGGTTGCGGCGGTTTGGTTTTGAGCGAGACAATTTTGAAGATTTCGAGGGGCGGCGCGATTCCCCTCCTGGCTTGCCCCCCGTTGGCCCCGGTGAGCGCTTGGCAACGGTTCCTCTCCTCGATCCAGAACCTCGGGGGCCGTTCGGTGATGGCTTGCTACGCCTCCGTTGGGAACCTGTCGAGTTAGTGGTCGACCCACGACTATCATTTCGCTTCGAGCCAAGCGGGCGCTTCGATCGCTGTCCGGCACTTTTTTCCGGCTTCGATGCCCGCAACGCTCGCACCTCCTCCGGCGTTAATTTGCGGTGTTCGCCAACCCCCATTAAACCCAATTGGATCGGCCCGATGGCGACGCGCTGCAAGCGGGTCACCTTGTGCCCCAGGCGGGCAAGCAGCCGACGAATCTCGCGATTTTTCCCCTCGGCAAGGACGATTTCGAGGATCGCACCGACTTTGTTGCGTTTGATCATCTTGACCCGCTTCGCCTTCGCCTTGCCCTCGGCCAAGTAAACCCCGCGCTCGAGTTGTGCCAATTGCTCTGGGGTCGGCACACCGACGGTCTGCACCAAATAGGTCTTTTCGATGCCGAACCGAGGATGCGTAAGGCGATTCGCCAGATCGCCATCGTTCGTCACGATGATCAACCCTTCGCTGGACCGATCGAGTCGACCGACGTTGTAGACGCGATAGTCCGTCTTAATCAAGTCGATCACACGCGTGCGGCCGTCAGGATCGTCGCTGGTCGATACGACTCCGGGGGGTTTATTGACGGCAAAGTACTGCAGGCGCGACAGTTTCAATCGCTCACCATCCACCAAGATCTTCTGTGTTTCCAGATTGACCTTGGTCCCCAACTGGGTAACCACCAGGCCGTCGACTTCGACGCGCCCCTCGACGATCAGTTCCTCGCAATGGCGGCGGCTGCCCAATCCGGCCATCGCTAGAGCGCGCTGCAGTCGTACGAACCGCCCGGCAGAATCCTGTTCGGTGGGCTGGTTTGCGGGTTGGTTCATTTGCGTGCGACCTTGCATTGGTCCGAGTTGATCTTGAATGACCGATCGACGTGGACGTGACAACGCAACCGTTACGAGACAATCGATTTCAAATGTTGCCGCATGTCCTGCGCCAAACGTGGTCCGTTGATTTCGACGACGCGCGAGGCAATATAGTTGCCCCAGCGAGCGGCCTGAATAGGCGTCAATCCATTGGTAAGACCGAACAGGACGCCGCCGGCGAAGGCGTCTCCGGCTCCGACCGTGTCGATCGGCTTGATCGGAAAGCCTGGAACATGCGTCACCGTCCCATGGTGAGCAACGTAGCAGCCGTCCGCACTGTTGGTGATGAACGCTAAATCAACCAGTTGACCGATTTCGGCGATGCACGCCTCTAAATCGTCCGTCCCGCAGAACTGTCGCGACTCGGCGGCGTTACTAAAGATGATATCGCAATACTCCCGCGCGATGCGTCGGAAATCATCGGCAAAGCGGTCGACGAGGAAGCCGTCCGAAAATGTGAACGCTGCAGGAATGCCATGCCGATTGGCCTGCTCAAACGCCTCAACGCAACCGGCCCGCGGTTGTGCAGCATCCCAGAGATAGCCTTCGATATAGGCAATCTTACTTTGTTTTAACCTTTCGACGTCGATATCCGAGGGAGCCAGCGAGGTGGAAATACCTAAGTGCGTGCACATCGTTCGCTCGGCATCGGGAGTTGTCAGAACGACACAAGTCCCCGTGGGCAAGTTCGTTTCGGCGGCCATCTCGACCTCGAAGTCAATTCCCGCCGCCCGCATATCCGCTCGGTAGAATTCGCCGTGGGTATCGTGACTGACCTTGCCCGAGTAGATGCCTGTCCCGCCGCTTTGTGCGATGGCCACCATCGTGTTGGCCGCGGACCCCCCCGAGGCCAGCTTCAAGGGGTGCTGGTTCCGCTCCAATTTGACCAGCACCTCCGCTTGTTGGGCCGCATCCATCAGAGTCATCGCGCCACGGTGGACTGGCAGATCAGCGACGAAGTCGTCGTCGACCATTGCCAAGATATCGACGATCGCGTTGCCGACTCCGAAGACATCGTATTTCTTATGTGTCATGATTTCGAGAATATTGAGTTGGATTTACCGCGGATTGGCCTCGATCCTTGGCCGCTACTTCGTCGACCCCGGATGCGTCCGGCTGGGATTCCTTCCGACGCTTGCCGCGGATCGCTGGTTGAAGGGAGACCTGCTACGTTAGCAAATCGATGCATGGAATTGGTTGATTCTGGTTGAATTGCCGTCGCGGCGTTTCGCGATTTTTTTCGATTCTCCGCTAACGTCAGAAACTCCGATTCGCCTTCATTCAGGCGGCGCGAACCTAGGCCCGGATCGACGGTGTCGATTATGGTCGAACGCTTGAATTCCGCAAGGACCCGAGTTGGGAGGATAGTTTTGCCTCGTTGAGAACTTGCTCACTTTGCAGTATATCTGGACCGCATGGGAACGATTCGCACCTTCATCGCCATCGGCGTCGCGCCGGTCATTAAAGCCGCTGCCACTCGGCAGATTCGGGAATTGGAGCGGTTTGTCACGGGATACCGCTGGGTCGATGTGCCGCAGATGCATATCACCCTCAAGTTTTTGGGGAACGTCCTCGACCGAGAAATTCCTGAACTTTGTCGGCATGTCGAGGAGGCCGTCAGCGAATCGCCGATTTTCGATATCGGTTTCCGTGGCCTAGGAGCGTTTCCCTCCGTCGATCGGCCGCGTGTGCTGTGGATGGGGATCGATGATCCTTCGGGCGAATTTGCGGTGCTCAGTCGCAGCCTCGATAGGGGACTGGCAAAGATGGGATTTCAGCCAGAGAAGCGAGATTTCAAAGCTCATCTGACCCTGGGACGTAGCCAAAGCGTGCCGCGGAGGAGCCTGGCGCTCGAGCGCTACATCGAGGAGCAACGCCAGATTGAATTCGGTCAGATGGAGGTGGACCAAGTGATCGTCTACTCCAGCTTCCTGGAACAACGTGGCCCGAGCTACACGCCCATGGACACTATCGACCTGCAAGCCTAGTCGTCCAACAGAGCATCATGGGGACGGCGCAGACCGCTCACCTCGGGATGGACCGATTTGCCGACACGGAAACGGTCCCCTCGTTTCCTGCCCGATCGATTTGGTTCGATGCCGAGCGAGCACGTACGCGGCGGTCGACACACGCCGCTCGATCCTAACATGACCGTATGGGCGCCAAACGTTCACGAAAATGGTTCAACCCTCAACCGAAGGCGAGGGAGGCAATGAGTTGGAGGCGATGAGTTGGAGCTGACGGCCAGATCGAATGAGGAAATGTCGTTGCCTTCGGCTGCGGGTGGTGCGAACGACGACGGGATTTGATAGGATGGCTGAAAGAATGGGGGTGGACAAACAGCGGTCAAATCGCGGGCACAATGCCGATGGCGATCGCGAATTTTCCTGAAACTTGCCGCGAATCCCGAGCCAGAGAAACTCACACTTGTTTTGCCAGCCCGAGGATTTGCGTTCGCCGACCTCTTCCGTCGCGCGACCGCACCAAATGAATCGGCAGCAAACGCCTGCCAGTGTTCTGCGGTGGATCCTCAAGTCGAGAATCGGCAACAATCCACGGAGATAACATCATGAAATTCGAGCTCAATCCTTTGGACGAGTCGTTATTGATCGAATCACTGCAACCGGCCGGTCGTTTATGGCAGGCGCGCGACGCGATACCGGCCCTCCGCGAATTGCAGCGTGTTAGCCGCAAAAAATCTGCCGAATTTCAGGAAAGTCCCACCAGCGAAAACGACTGGCTGTTCGCCATCGACGTGATGAATAGCTGCGGGCTGTTCAATCACACCAAGCGGTTGACGCAAATTGCCTTGCGGCAGCACCCCGATTCGGTTTGGTTACAAATGCTCGAACTTTGGGACGTTGCGGCCGATGGGCTGCTGTTTGAATGCCAACGGCGTTTGGACCGCTTCAGCCCGCACTGGCCCGCCGACTTCGCACCCCTTCGGTTCGCCTTGCAAACCTACAACTATTCGTTCTCCGGCTGGCGAATTTCGGCAACACAAGCCCATCGCGAGGCCGAGCGAGAAGACCCGGGCACGTCTCTGTTCGCCTATATCCTGTCGCGGGCGGCGTCGCTGCGATCGGAATGGGAATTGGCGACGCAGTGGGGAGAGCGAGCCGTGGCGCTGGCCCCCCGCTGGACTCGTGCCCGCACTACGCTGCTGGATTCGATGATCGCCACCGGTCGCTTGGATCGCGCTCGACAATTGATCGCCGAACGCCCCGCCGATGCCCTCCCGCTGATCTATTTTGACCTAGCGGTAGCCTATGTCCATCAAGCTGCAGGTGACATCGGCCTCGCCATCGACCAGCTACGAAGTCTGCTGAGCACCTGGCCGATTCGCTCGCGCTACCAGCGTTTTGCCGCCAGTCAATTGGTCTTGTGGTTGATGATGGAGGGGCATGACGACGAGGCGAAAGGTATTGCGGAGCAATTTCGACTCCGCCGATTGAATTTGCAGCGCGATGCCACGCGATCGCGCAAGGCGCTCATCAACCTCCCGCTGGTCTCGCAAGCTCACAATCATTGCGTGCCGACCGTCGCCGCGATGGTCGCCCAAGCTCAAGGAGTCGCCGCTAGCCCCGCCGAGTACGCAAGCGGTATGCAGACGGCTGACGGCACCCCCTTCTGGCGAATGATTCACTACATGAAATCGCAAGGGTTTCAGGCTTATTGCGTGCGGGCCGAGGTGGAACCCGTGCAGCATTTGCTCGATCGCGGCGTGCCACTGATCGGCTCCCTCGTGGGCTTGTTCTCGTCCCATGTCGACGTCATCTGCGGCTACCACGAGGGCCTGAAATTGTTTCATATCCGCGACCCGATGCATTGGATCAATCGCAGCATCTTGTTCGACGACCTGGCGTCGAAGTACGAGCACAGCGAGGGGCTGTGGGCCTTCGTTCCGGCCTCCAAGGCCGACAGGATCGAATTGGCCGAGCCCTGGATCGATCGGGTAGGTGAAGCGATGGTTCGTTTGGCGGCTGCCTGCGCGGCTGGTGATTTAGCGAGCGCCGAAGAAGCCTATCGCCAGATTCCCGACGATCATCCGTTGGCATTCCAACGCGACCTGACCAGCGTGGGCATCGTGATTACCCAACGGCAGCTCGAGCAGCATCTGGACAAGTTCGCTGAATGGCACGATCATCCGCGGCTGCAACATTTGCAATCGATGCTGATCCGGATCAATGGGCAACATGCCGCCTCGATCTATCAAACGGTCGAGGAGCGGCGAGCCTTTTTCGGCGAACGATTTGCGGAATACATTCAGACGCAATGCCTGATGGCTCAACTAAAGTGGACGGATGCCGATCAACGCATTCAACAAGTCGCCGAAAACTTGCCCCAACTCGAATCGATGTGGCGGATCTATTCGGAAATTAAGGAGCAAATGGGGGATTCGGCTCAAGCCATCGCGGCAATCCACCACGCGATCGACATCGCTCCCGAGGATTATTACTTGCAAGTTCGCCTGGCCGAACTGCAATCCGGAGCGCTGCCCCTGAACGAACGATTAGAAAAGGTCGAAGGCCTGCTCCGGCAGCATCCCCACCGACGTCGCCTCCACTTCACCCTGGCCGATATTCTCGGCCAACTCGGAGACGGTTTGAAATACGAGGAGGCGATGAAAACCTGTATCAGCTATTTTCCACGCGATCCCCTCGCCTACCAGCAATTGGCAGGCTGGTACGAGTACCAAGGGCGCGTCGATCTCGCCCGCCCCGTGCTCGAACGCGGGCGGAGCTTGATCGGCGAGGCAGAGTTGCCGAAATGGAATTTCGAACTGGAGTCGCAACCGGCGGCCGATCCAGTGCCCCAAAATCCGGCACCTAACTCCAGCGACGCTGAGGCAGCAACATCTCGTGCGGCATCGGAGGCCGACGCCGCGGTGAATGACACGGCGCCAGCCGCCGCTTCGGCAAGGGCTAGTGGTGCGGCATTGGACCAAGCATCGGGAATGGCCCAAGGCGCCGCGACCACGGACCAGATCGAAGAGGCCCTGACGATCCTTGCGACTAAATCCTTTGCGGAAGCTTGGGGAACACCTGCTGTCCAACGGTCGTTGGCCCTGGACCAACAGTGCGACTTGAGCTGGTCGGCATCGGTTCGCTTTCGCGCCGCGTTGGTCGGCAGCGCCTTGGAGGATATGGAAAGGGAGCACATCGCCATCGCCACGCGGACCGCGCAACTCCGGCAGGCGTTGCCGGGCCGACACATGCCCGGCATCCCCGAAATCTATGCGCAACAACTGTTCAATCTCATCGATCGCTATCCGATTTCGTCAACCAGCGCCGAAATTTTGCTGGATTGGCTCGCCGAACATTGTCCCGATCACGCGAAGCGACCGGAGCTCGAATTCATGCGGGCCTGGCTCCTTGAAAAACGGGGCTATCTCAATGAGGCGGAAACCGTGCATCGGCAGATTACGGAACGTCACCCGGCATACGCATCTTCGTGGTATCGGCTGGCCCAAATCGCCCAGAGTCGCAACGACCTCAAGAGCGCTTTCGATCTGCTGCTCGAGACCATCGAACTCGCGCCGGCAAACGAGGGTGCGTTGTGTTTTCTTGCCAAGTTGGCCCAGTACGCGCGCAGTGATGAAGAGTTCCGCTTCCGGCATCTGCTGACGACGTTGTATCCCTACAACACCTTTCGGCGTTACGAGGCGGCGCTGGCCAGGACCCGTTGCGAGTCGCTTGACGCTGCGCTGGATTATCTGGCCGAACATCGCCAGCAGATCGGCCCCGACTACCCGCTGCTCCGCGGCCGTGTGTTGGCGGACCACAGCGAATTCGATCGCGCCCTGGCAGAAATCGCCGATGTTCCCGAATCGACGTTTTCTCGGCAGATGCTCGATTGGATTCGGGTCGATGCGATGATCGGCAAACGTCAATTCGAGCCGGCCGCGCAACTGCTGGACCAAATGCTGCAGCGGAATCCCGGCGATGAACTGATCGCCGATCAACTCGCGCGAGCCCTCCAAGAAATTTCCCCTACCAAGGCCAAGGCCTTCTGCCAACAAAAATTGCAGGCAGGCTGCGCGATTCCCTGGTTAGCGTATCTGCTCCTGTCCGGCTCCCCTGCGCCCGTCGATGCCGCCATGGACATCGTCAGGCAGGTTGACGAGGAGCACCAAGTGGCGGTCGCGACCGCCATCGCCGATGCGTTCGATTCGAAGGATTTACATCCGCATCTGATCCCCTTCCTGGAACATATCGATCAAAAAATGCCGCATATGGTCGCTCTCCGTGAACGTCTCGCCTATCGCCTTCAACTGGTCGGTTCGAAGAATCAGGCTGCGAAAATCGCCGAAGATCTGCTGGCCGCCGATCCGGACAATCCGCGCTGGCTCAAGCTCGCTGGCTATTGCATCCAAGATTCGAATCCTGCCAAGTCAATCGAATACCTCGAAAAGGAATTCTCGATCACTGGCGATGCGGAATCTCTTTGCCGACTGGCCCGAGGCTACCAGTTGCATGGCGATCACGAAAAAGCCCAAGCAACCTATTTCCGCGCATTGGAAATCAATCCTTTGGATAGCCTTGCCATCACGAATCTCGTGTTCCGCTATCGTGTCTATCGTCCCGAGTTGCTTGAGATGTCGAATCGGATCATCGAGATCGGCCAAGGGGCGCGGGATCAGTATTTCTTGGTGGTCGTCATTGAACTTGCCAAACATTTCAAACGGCAGGTCCCCTTTGCTTGGCACCAGGCCGCCTTGGAGCGGCTCGAGAATCTCAAAATCGATGGCGGATTTCGCGACGAAGCCGATCGGCTACGTCGGGCGCTGCGGGCGTGGACTGCGGTGTATCCGATCTTGCGCCGATTCCGCACCAACTTTATCAGCCGCTGGCTGACCCGCTGGTTTTGGCCACAATGGGATTGGATTCCCCGCTTGGGAAGCAGCGAGAGTACGCCGAAATAGCCCTCGTTTCCTGCGAGTTTCACATTTTTTCCGCGTTGAGACCAAAGGTGTCCCGTCCGCGCCGAAGATGTCTCTAGCAGGCTCCTGAGAACGGCTAGACCAACGCTTACTTTCAGAGCGTCCCCGTTTGGGTGTATCATATTCGACAACTTCGATAGGTCTTCCACTTGAGTGTCTGCCAACCTACCGCAGCAAGTAATTTCGACGAGCGTTCGCCGTCGACTTGCTTGCGTCTCGGCTTTCCAACTGCCGGCTCGTTCGGCCGACAGGTTCGCCGAGTTCCATCAGGAATTTACAGAAAACCAAGTGGAGTCACCGACATGTCTGTCCTAGCCGAAGCGACAACTCCTGAAACGAAAGGGTCCAAGACCATGACCAAAAAAGCAACGACCAAATCCTCCGCGCCGAAAAAGAAATCCGAATCGGCGGTCGAACAAATGATGAAAGACAACGAAGTTCTCAAGAATACCGTCCAGCAAATCGAGAAACAGTTCGGTAATGGTGCTATCATGACGCTCGGGGGGGAGGCCCATGCACAAATCCGCGGTATCAGCACGGGGAGCCTTGCTCTCGATATCGCCTTGGGGGGACAAGGGCTCCCCTGCGGACGCATCATCGAAATTTTCGGCCCCGAGTCCAGCGGTAAAACCACGATCGCTCTGCACGTGATCGCTCAAGCCCAAAAGAAAGGGGGAATCGCCGCATTCATCGACGCCGAACACGCCTTCGACCCGACCTGGGCTAAGAAACTCGGCGTCGATCTCGACACCCTGCTCGTCAGCCAACCGAGCAGCGGTGAGGAGGCGATGCAAATTACGGAAATGCTGGTCAAATCCAATGCCGTCGACGTGATCGTCGTCGACTCGGTGGCGGCGCTGGTCCCCAAGCAAGAACTCGAGGGGGAAATCGGCGACTCCCATGTCGGCCTACAAGCTCGCTTGATGAGCCAATCGATGCGAAAACTCACCGGCGCTATCGCCCGCAGCAAAACCTGTGCAATCTTCATCAACCAAATCCGCGAGAAAATCGGCGTGATGTTCGGCAGTCCCGAAACAACCCCCGGCGGCCGCGCGCTGAAGTTCTACAGTTCCTGCCGCATCGACGTCCGCAAAATCGGTACGCTCAAAGACGGCGAGGAGCAAGTCGGCCAGCGGGTCAAATGCAAAATCGTTAAAAACAAGGTGGCTCCGCCGTTCCGCGTGGCCGAATTCGACATGATGCATGCCAACGGCATCAGCTACGAAGGGGATGTGCTGGACCTGGGGGTCGCTGCGAAAATCATCCAGCGGACAGGCGCTTGGTTCAAATTCGGCAATGTGCACTTGGGCCAAGGCAAAGAGAAAGCGCGCCAGTTCCTCGTCGAAAACCCGCACGTCTGCGAGGAAATCAAAGACAAAATCATGGCCGACAGCGGTCACGTGATCGAGGCGATGGAGGGCGAAGGCCCCTCGACCATCGAAGAGGACGAATTGGAAATGGTCGAATAATTGGGCACTCGCAACTGCTCCTGTTCCACGAACCTGGCGAATGTGCGGCGGCGTGCGATTCTCGAAGCAGACTGGACCACCCCATGATGTCCAACGTCAATAGCATGCCGCGAGCAAATCAAACCGCGCGGCTCCATTGCGAAAGCGATACCCGCAGCGTCAACAAGGGAGTGACCGATGGCCTCCTTGCTCACGTGGCGGTTTTTATTTGGCTGACGCACTGTATGGACCCAATCCAAGGTGACCTTCACCATCCAAAACCGCAACGCTGGACTTGAGCCGGTTGACGCACTGTATGGACCCAATCCAAGGTGACGTGGCTCGGTCGCCCGGGTCGCCGCTCCATTCAGAGCTTGCCAGCAACGGCCTACAGACCGCAGCCATCGCGACCGCCACACATGCACCGCGGGCACCAA
This sequence comes from uncultured Pirellulaceae bacterium, assembly GCA_937941455.1. Classification (GTDB taxonomy): domain Bacteria; phylum Planctomycetota; class Planctomycetia; order Pirellulales; family Pirellulaceae; genus BJ22. Next base: position 31,088 of record CALDHM010000029.1, read on the forward strand.
GGTCGTTATCGCCGCGAGCGTCACTCTGGGCTATCGGGCGAATTGCCATCCCAAGGGATTCCCGCCTCGGCCAGTTGTTCCCCAAGACTCCAAGCCTGCGGCCGCGGATCGTCACCGCAAAACCATTTGCATCCATCCTCGATCCATCGGCGGCGGTATTCAGCGAACGACGTCGCACTGCCGCTGGCCATGGGCTCATCGTCATAGCCAAATTGATAACCGCAGCTGTAGCAGCCCTCCAGTGAATAGTCGCCGAAACGTTCGTGATACGGAGGTTCCCCCAAATCTCCGAACGGAGGCGGATGTAAATTTCCGTAGGCATTGCTACTGAGGCTTAAACACCCGCAGCACGGGCAGTAATAACGACGCCCAGATAGCGGCCAAGTTTGTGAATTGTCCTGCGTCATCTTCAAACCATTTCGTTAGTCGCCGTTTGCCGACTCCTGACGCGCGGCCCCCCCCTGACGTAGCCGCCGCAGTTCCCAGCATGCAGAAGCCGCATTCATAAAGTGATCATCCGACCAAAACAAGCCGCACGTCGCTCGGGTTTCAGACACGAACTGGCGGGACAACTCGTCGGCGTGGGGCAGGAAAATGCCAGATGGGTCGCCGTCTCGCCGAACGGTTGTCTTGCGGTATACTCAAGGCATGCAAAATCCCTGCCAGCAGGAACGAGCCACCTATTCGCATTTCCGCTGGCAACTACCATTGTAAACACTGTATTGGCCCCCTGCGCCGCCAGGCCAGGAGCACAGAAGTCTTGGCTCAACGTCGATCGGCTTGACGGCAAGCCGACGCATGGACGCGGGCTTTGTTCGCGGCCCGTGCGAACCGGCGGCAACGTACTTTTGTCCTCGCTTGGCTCTGGCGTTGCCTAATTTCGTTGCTTGCGGACTCGATCGAATGAAACCTCTCTCCACGGATGAACTTCGCCAGATTTACTTGGATTTTTTTGTTGAAAAAGCGCACCGCTTGTGCCCCAGCGACGTGCTGGTGCCTAAGCGCGATAAAACCGTCCTGTTCACTCCCGCCGGAATGAACCCCTTCAAGGATCATTTCCTTGGCAAAATCGAATTGGAATTCACTCGGGCCACCAGTTGCCAAAAATGCCTCCGAACCGGCGATATTGATAACGTCGGACGAACGGCCTATCACCACACGTTTTTCGAAATGCTCGGCAACTTCAGTTTCGGAGATTATTTCAAGCGCGAGGCCATCCATTGGGCGTGGGAATTTTTGACCGCGCCACGTTGGCTGGCGATCGATCCCAATCGGTTGACCGTCACTGTTTATCTGGACGACGACGAGGCCGCCTCAATTTGGCACGAAGAGGTCGGCTTGCCGACCAGTCGCATCACGCGAATGGATGAGCACGACAATTTTTGGCCGGCTGGTGCTCCGAGCCTTGGCCCCGATGGTGTGTGCGGTCCGTGCAGTGAAATTTTCTACCACCCGCCCGGAGGAAAAAAAGAAGTCGAAATCTGGAACCTCGTCTTCACGCAATTCAACCGCGAGGGAGATCCCCCCAACAACTTGATCCCGCTGCCGCGGAAGAATATCGACACCGGGATGGGACTGGAGCGCACGGCCGCTCAATTGCAAGGGGTCGAAACGAATTACCACATCGATATCCTGCGGCCTATCGTTGAGGCGGCGGCTGACGTGTGCGAAGTCCACTACATTCCCGATTCGGATCATGGACGCCGCCTCCGCCGGATCACCGACCACATTCGAGCCTGCACCTTCGCAGTTCACGAAAATGTTTATCCCGGGCCCGCCAAGGAAGCCTACGTCGTCCGTCGCCTCCTCCGCCGGGCGATTCTCGACGGCCACCAAATGGGGGTTCGCGAGCCGTTCTTGCATAAACTGGTCGGCGTCGTTGCCCAGATGATGAAAGGCCCCTATCCCGAACTCAGCGAAACCGTCGATCGTGTGGCTCAAATCATCCGCAATGAGGAAAGTTCCTTTCTCGGCTCGCTTGATGGCGGATTGGCTCGCATCGAGCGGATCTTCGAAAAAGCGTCGCGGGCAGGGCAAACCAAAATCAGCGGTGATGACGTCGCCGATTTGTATCAAACCTACGGTGTGCCCCCCGAATTGTTCGAAACGATCGCCGGGGAACGCCGCTTGGAAATCGACTGGGAAGGCTACCGCCAAGCGATGGAGGAGCATGGCAAAAAATCTGGCAAAATTGCCGACGGCGTCATGGGGGACTTTGGCCCTGTCGACGAACTCAAGCACGAGGTCAAATCTTCCGAATTCGTCGGCTATGAAACCACCAGCGCGACCTCCGAAATCTGCGGCTTGATCGCCAATCAAGCGCGGCAATCCGAATTATCCGCCAGGGCAGGGGGGCCCAGCGCTATGACGGAGGCCCCAGACAATCAAGAAATCGTCGTGCTGCGCCGCACTCCGTTCTACGCGGAATCGGGAGGTCAAATCGGCGACACAGGAACCATCACCACGGACACGGGAACGTTCACGGTTTCCGACACGCAGAAGGACGGGGACTTGATCCTCCACTACGGTCGCACGACGCGAGGGTCCATCAAGCTTGGTCAGTCGGCCCATGCCCAAGTCGATGAACCGCGGCGACAAGCCATTCGCCGCGCCCATTCGGCGACGCACATCCTGCATTATGCCTTGCAATTGACTCTCGGCAGCCACGCCCAGCAACGAGGTTCGAAGGTCGCTGCCGATTGGCTCCGCTTCGACTTCTCGAACCTCCAGGGAGTTACGCCAGACGAACTGCTCCGCATCGAGCATATCTGCAACGAGCGAATCAGCCATCCTGCCCCCGTCACCGCTCAGATTCTCCCTCTCAGCGAGGCGCGCCACAAAGGCGCGATGATGCTGTTCGGCGAAAAATATCCGGATCCCGTGCGAATGGTCACGATCGGCGAATTCAGCCGCGAGCTCTGCGGCGGCACCCATGTGGCCAACACCACAGATATCGGCGTGTTGGAAGTCCAAGCGGAGGAAGGGGTATCGGCTGGCACGCGACGGATTGAGGCGTTGACCGGCGCACGGGCCACCGCCTTCCGCGAGCAAGTCCAGGATGAAATCGCCTCAATCTGCGAACTGCTTGATACGACTCCCGCCGAATTTCCGGCAGTCGTCGCGGAGTTGGCCCGCCATGCTAAAGAGCTGCGCAAGCAAATCGCCTCGGGCAAGGTCAGTGGGGGGGGAGCAACAGGAGCAGCAGCCCCGATCGAGGCGATCAAGACCGATTACCTGTCCCAACGGGCTGCGCTCAAGGAAGTATCCCGCCTGCTTAATGTGCCGATGTTCAATGTCTGCCAGCGGATCAAACAATTGCAGGAAGAAATCGCGAGCTTGGAGGTCCAACTGTCAGAATTGCAGGCGTCGGCGGGCCAGAGCCTGGATGATTTGACCATCAAGACAATCGGATCGATTCCAGCCATCGTCGAGGAAGTCACAACTGCCAATCCAGCCCAGTTGCGGGCGATGGTCGACGAGTTGCGGGCCAAGCATGCCAGTCTCGCAGTGTTCCTAGCCGCGAAGATCGGCCCCGACAAAGTCGCCTTGGTGGCGGGCGCAACCTCCGACCTGGTCCGCCGGGGTATCAAAGCCGGCGAGTGGCTGAAGCAAGTCGCCGAGGTCCTGGAGGGATCCGGTGGCGGCAAACCGGAATTCGCACAAGGGAGCGGCAAACGTCCCGAAAAAATCGCCGCGGGCCTCGACAAGGCCACGCAATACTTGGCAGCGGTGCCCACGCAACCGTGATCAGTGTTCCTGCGTCTCCCCGCTGACGATCGATGCCGCGAGGGTCTGCGGCCGATCCTCCAACGTCATCGATGCCAACACAGCGACGACCGGTTACCGCCCAGCGACGCATCGCCGCAAGGCTCGCCGCTATGATCAACTCCCTCGATAGATTGCATCCAGCATCTCCCCTGTCAAAACCACACGCTGCCGCGGTAATTTTTCGATGTCGAAATCCTCGGCGAATTTCGCGGCTGACCGCGGCTTTCCATCATCCAAACCACACCAGGCCGCGATGGCGCCGATGATCCGCACCGCGGGGACCCCTGCGTCGCGCAGCTCGGAGATCCGCGTCGCCCCATGACGCTTCGCCAGCCGCATGCCGTCGGTTCCGACAACCAACGGGAGATGCCAATAGGTCAGTTCGCACGGTAGGCCGAGCGCACGTCGCAGCAACCATTGGCGAGCGGTGGACGAGAGGAGATCATCACCGCGCACTACGTCGGTGATCCCAGCCGCTTCATCATCGAGATTGACCGCCAGCTGATAACTGGCACAGCCTTGTTTGTTCGCGACCAGAAAATCACCGACCTCTTCGGCCACCGAAACACGCTGTCGGCCGAATATCTGATCATCAAACTCGACCGTCTCGTTGGGGGTCCAAAATCGCCACGCCACTCCGCTGGACTTCAGACTCACGAAATCGATCGGTTGCCGCGCCGCAGGTCGACAAAAACCGCCATAACACAACTCATGGTCCCCCTCGTTCGGAGCGCTGGCAATCCGCGCAGCGATTTGGGTGCGCGTGCAGCGACAGGGATAAATCAATCCGGCCGCGGCGAGTCGGATCAACGCCGCCTCATAGTCTGCAAGCCGCCCCGATTGATAGTCGATCTCCGTATCCCAATCGAGACCCAACCAGCGCAAATCCTCGATGGCCGCTCGATCGGCACCCGGTTTCGTACGAGGCGAATCCAAATCGTCGATCCGAAAGGCGATCCTCCAGCCGCGTTGCCGAGCGAGCGTCCAGGTCACGAGGAACGTGCGGGCGTTCCCCAGATGCAGTCCGCCCGTCGGCGAGGGAGCCAGTCGAGTGGCCCGTCGCTGCCGCGATCGCGCCGACTCCGCATCGGTACTGCGCACTGAGCAAATCTCCATGGCTAGGGTATCAGGAATTCTTTTTTTGCTCCTTGGCCCAAGAGTCTTTGAGAGTCACGGTGCGATTGAAAACCAAGCGCCCAGGAGCCGTTGACTGATCGAGGCAGAAGTAACCCAAGCGTTCGAATTGGTAGCGATCTTCTAGCTTGGCCGCTGCCAGGCTTGGTTCCAGTTTCGCTCCACGGATCACAACCAAGGAGTTCGGATTCAAATCGGCTTTCCAGTCGCGATCCTCGGGAGCCTTCTCGGGTGGATCGAGCAGCAAGTGATCATAGAGGCGAACTTCGGCATCCACCGCGTGAGCCGCGCTGACCCAGTGGATCGTCCCTTTGACCTTGCGCCCGTCGGGCGCCTTGCCACCGCTGGTCTCCGGGTCGTAAGTGCAACGAAGTTCGATGATTTCGCCCGACTGAGGATCCTTGATCACCTCACGACATTTCAGGAAGTAAGCATATCGCAAGCGAACCTCGCCACCGGGAACCAAGCGGAAGTAACCCTTGGGCGGATTTTCCATGAAGTCCGATCGCTCGATGTAAAGCTCGCGACCGAACGGAACCTGACGCGTGCCGCTGGCGGGATCTTCGGGATTGTTCACGAATTCGCGTTGCTCGAATTGCCCCTCAAGATAGTTCTCGATGACCACCTTCAGCGGCTCGAGGACGGCCATCACTCGGGTTGCGATCCGATTCAAATGCTCGCGGATCTCTTGCTCCAGGACGCCAAAGTCGGTCACGCTGTTGGCCTTGGTCACCCCGATACGAGCGCAGAAGTTGCGAATGGCTTCAGGCGTGTAACCGCGGCGACGGAGACCGACGATCGTCGGCATCCGCGGATCGTCCCACCCCGCTACATAGCCCCCCTTGACCAGTTCCAGCAGTCGGCGTTTGCTCATGACCGTGTTGGTCAAGTTCAAACGAGCGAATTCGATCTGCTGCGGATGGTGAATTCCCAGATTCTCGATGAACCAGTCATACAACGGGCGGTGCTGCTCGAACTCCAATGTGCAAATCGAATGCGTGATCCCCTCCAGGGAGTCGTTTTGGCCGTGCGTCCAATCGTAGGTCGGATAAATGCACCATTTGTTGCCCGTCCGATGGTGGTGCGCATGCCGGATGCGGTACATGGCGGGATCACGCAGATTCATATTGCTGGAGGCCATATCGATCTTGGCCCGCAGCGTGCGGGAACCATCCGGAAATTCGCCATTTTTCATCCGCTCGAACAGGTCGAGATTTTCTTCGACCGACCGATTGCGGTAGGGACTGTCGCGGCCTGGCTCATTCCACGGCCCGCGATATTTGCCGACCTCTTCAGCGTTCAAATCGCAAACATACGCCTTGCCAGCGCGAATCAATTGCACCGCGAATTCGTACAGCCGATCGAAAATATCTGAGGCATACTTAACGTCGCCGTCCCACTGGAACCCCAACCAGCGGACATCATCCTTGATGGCCTCCACGAACTCGGTTTCCTCCGTTTCGGGGTTCGTATCGTCGAACCGCAGATTGCACATGCCTCCATAGTCGGCGGCAATGCCGAAATTCAAACAAATCGACTTGGCGTGGCCGATGTGCAAATAGCCGTTCGGCTCCGGCGGGAAGCGGGTGACGACTCGGCCTTGATTCTTGCCGCTGCGAATATCTTGTTCGACGATTTGGCGGATGAAGTCGGTCGGTTTGTTTTCTTGGGACATTGTGAATTCACTGAAACAAAAAATGACACTGCGTTTAGCGGGCAACTGTTTAAACCGGACGACGCGCGCGATCGAGTAAACGTTCGATTCGCTGGAGCGAACGTTCCCGGCCGAGGATGGCCAGCAAGTCGAAGACACTGACTCCCCCCGTTTTTCCCGACAAGGCCAACCGCAACGGGTTCATCAAATCGGCGTGCTTAATCTGCCAAGCTTTAATGAAGTCATTCAAGCCTCGCTCGAGTTCCGCCGCCGTGAATGGCTCGCACACGCGGAGCACCTTGCTGTATTCGAATAATCGATGCCCCACCTCCGGTTGGCCCGCCACACGTTTCTCGAAGGCTTTTTCATCGATCACCAGCTCCTCGTCTTCGACGAAAAACTCTTCAAATTTCAGGATATCGCCGAAGACTGCAAGCCGATCCCCTAAGGCGCTGATGACGCGGCCCACGTATTCGCGAATTTCCGCCGAGTCGTTCCGTACGTAGCGGGCCTGCTGGAGAAAGGGCATGACCCCGGCGATTTTTTCGTAAAGCGGCAAGCGATGCATGTAACGCTGCTGGAACGCGATCAACTTTGCCGGGTCGAAACTCGCCTCGCTCTTGACGACACGATCCAAACTGAATTTTTCAATCATTTGCTCCCGAGTGAATTCCTCCGTATGGTCATCCAGAGACCAGCCGAGGAGGAGCAAATAATTCAAAATCGCCTCGGGCAGATAGCCCACCTTCTCGTAAAACTCGACCAATACCGGATTGAATGTCTCCGGGCTGGTTGCCAAGCCGAGCCTATCGGCAATCACCAGCGCCGAATCCATCAGCGATTTGAAATCTTTGTTCTTGAGATATTGTTCGATTTTTCGTTTGCTCATCTTCGCCTTGCTGCCCGGCTCCGCAACGAACGGAATATGGCCATAAATGGGCAAAGGGTACCCCAGAGCGCGGGCAATAAAAATCTGCCGCGGTGTGTTGCTGAGATGCTCGATCGCGCGGACGACATGCGTGATTTGAAAATCGTAGTCGTCGACCACGCTGGCCAAATGATACAGGCACGTCCCGTCGTTCCGCTGGATGACGTGGTCTTGCTCGCGAATCCATTCGAAAGACACCGGTCCGCGAATCGCATCATGAAACTCACAGACGCCCTCGCGTGGCATCTTCAGACGAACAATCGCCGCGCGGCCCTCGGCCTCGAACCGAGCCGCTTGCTCATCGGTCTCCGCCATCCAACGACGGCTGTAAATGAAGTCCCGTTTCTCCCGTTCAGCGGCGGTTCGCTCAGCGGCCGTTTCCTCGGGGGTCGCATAATCGCGATAGGCCGCGCCGCACGCAAGCAGCTGTTGCACCGCTTCGCGATATCGCGGCTGACGTTGCGCTTGGAAGTAAGGGGCATAGGGCCCGCCAACCTCTGGCCCTTCGTCCCAGTCGATCCCCAACCAGCGGAACCCATCGAGAATCGGCTGCAACGCCTCCTCTTGATTCCGAGCGGCATCGGTGTCGTCGATTCGCAGAATGAATTGACCGCCCGTTTGCCGCGCGAGGATCCAATTGAACAGCGCCGTTCGCACGCCCCCGATGTGCAGGTAGCCGGTCGGACTGGGAGCGAAACGCGTGCGAATTTTCATGAAGGGAACCCCATCGCTTAGTGAAATTGCCGTGCGAAAGCAGCTTTGGCCGCCTCGGCAGGGCTAATTTTATGCCGGGGCTGCTCGATCAGGGAGGGGATGCGGTCATGCAGCTCGACGCGCCGCCGCTTGCTGTTTGCGCAGCTTCCGCCGTTCCGCTTTGGAAAGGCGAACGGAGCCGTTTTCGTGACGATCTTCTTCCTCGTCCGCCGAATCAACGCCGGGAGCTTCCTTCGGCTTCATTTTCGAACTGAGTGGCCCGGCATTCGCCGCCGCGGTTCGCGTCGTGTCAGAGGGGGAACTGCCACGCGTTTTAGAGGTTTGGTGCGCGGCGGCGATTTCGTGTGCGTCGCGCGACGAATCCGTCTGGTCCTGATCGGCGGCCTCATCCGTCGATTGATCGCGCTCGTTGCTGGTCTTAGCGCGCGTAACTCTGGCTGTTCGCTTTTTCGATCCCGCTTTCGACGAACCGCCGCGCCCGGCTGATTTCTTTTTTATTTTGCTGACAGGCAAGGCAATCAAACCGTTCGACGTGAGGAACAGATAGCGGGAGTAAATCACCAAGGCGACAAATAACGCCAGATGAGCCGTCCAAATCGTGTTCCCTTGAACGATCTCGGTTTTGTCCAACCCATATTCCATCATTTTCGCTTGAACTTGGGGGAGCCTGATGATGAGAGCGATGACATAGATCAACCACGCTACACAAACCATGCTCAACGTTCCTCGCGACGCGCGGACCTCGACCAAGCCGCGCAGAAAGATACCCGCCAAAGCAGCGAGGGCCAAACCTGTAAACCACATCGAATTCGACGTCCGCAGTGAACTGGTCGAGACCAACCACGTCACGACCTCCCCGAGATCAACGATGCAGTGCAGGCTTGCCAGTAATAGAATTCCCGCAAAGAGCAACCACACGCGGTAGGTCCCTTGGTAGTCATCCTGCCGATGCTGGCGAATCGCATAGATCTGAAGACTGGCCAAACAGCAAGCCATCATGACCAGGGACGAACACCAGGACGATAAGCTGCCCGTGCCGATCAAGGCAAATTTATCAGCAATCTCAGGGGGGGCGACGCGCGTGACCATGTGCAAGGCGTTAATCACGCCGACAAGCAACCCGGCCGCCAAAACCAACAACGCGATTGCCCACGGACGCTTGGGAATCAAATCCGTGATGCGCGGCTGACTTAAGTGGCTGGCGCGGCGATTGTAAAGGCGAGGTGAGGCTGCGCGGGCCTTGGATTTTTTCTTCGTTGTCGCCAACTCGCTGTGCGGCTGATGCTCGCTGTCTTCGGCATCATGCAGGACACCATCCATGACGACTCGACGGCGCCGTTGATCGTTCCTGGCCACTTATCCTGCCCCCGAAGTTCTTTAGCGCGGCAGCACGCTGTCAGCCGCAGTCGCTAGCAAGCACACCCTGTTTCCGTCGAGATTCACCTCCAAAGTATTCGGCAATCGTCGGCCACCTGATTGAGTGAATAATGAGAATGATCGCGAGTGTCTGTTTTTTCGGGACAAGTTCCCTGAGCCGCATAATTTGAACAACCACAGGGCTCGACTTAGAGCCTATCCCAAAACCGAAACACCCGTAACCCGCGGCGTAAGGCGAGGCCTGGTTTTGGGATAGGTTCTTATAGCCTTTCATGGCGAGACTAGGCTTTGCGCCTAAACCCTTCAACGGCGGGGCGGTAGACCGCGGTTTTCCCCCAAACCGAACGCTGGCACGTTCCAGCTAATTCATGGGAAACAAAGCCTGGAGTACTGAGTGAATCCTGCTGCTCCCGCCACTGCGCGATTTCACCTGAGAGGATGCGATCGATGCTGATCGTAGTCTTGACCGCCGCTAGCTGCTGAAAGCCTAGGGGCTCAAGCCGACCTAGTCGACGTTTTCAGCGACGCAACGGTTTCGCAGCGAGCCCAAGCCGCTGATTTCGACCTCGACGATGTCCCCCGCCTGCAAGAAGACGGGCGGATTCCGACCTGCCCCGACCCCCGCCGGAGTCCCCGTGAAAATCAAATCACCGACGTCGAGCGTGAAGAATTTCGAAAGATAGCTGATGAGTTCGGGAATTGGATAAATCAGCAAGCGCGTACTAGCTTGTTGCATCGTCCTATCGTTCAGACGCAATTGCACCACGAGATCGCCAGGATTGCTGACTTCGTCCGCCGTAGTGATCCAAGGGCCGACTGGAGCGAACGTATCGAAACTTTTGCCGACTAGCCATTGGCCGCCGGGACGCCCCTTCTGCCAATCGCGGGCCGAGACATCGTTGCCGCACATGTAGCCCAAGATATGTTGTGAGGCTTGGTAGATCGGAATGTGCTTCCCCGCCTTGCCGATAACCACGACCAATTCCGCTTCATAATCGACTTGCTGGCTAATTTCTGGGAGGACGATGTCAGCGTAGGGACCAGCCAGCGACGTCGGGAACTTGCTAAACACAATGGGCAACTCGGGGACCTCGCCACCCATTTCGGCGGCATGATCGGCGTAATTCTTGCCGATACAGATGATTTTCGGAGCAGACACAGTCGGGGGCGCGATCGTCGTGCGATCCAGCGACAAGGATGAACCCTGCGATGTAAAACGGCGATATTCGGCCAGATTAAATTTTTCTGGGAAAAGACGTATTTCACCGCCGTTTACAATTTCGCACCAGCGCGTTTGGGAGTCATGGAGGATTTTGGCGATTTTCATGATCGTAACGTAAAATCAGACTGAACAAATTTGACAAGCCGAACTGGCTGCCGAACGAAGGGTAGTTTTTGACTTGGTGAACTCGCGGCCTAGACTTTACGGCAGTCAACGCCACCGCGGGACGGCAGCAAGCCGCGTCAGCCATGCCGCCAACTTTCTCCCAGTTTATTTCGTGATGCCAAAAGTTATATGACCTTTTTGCCGCCTGCACTACCACCCGTTCGCAACGATGATTCGCGTCGAGGAGAAGCGTCGCCCATGTCGACTGCAGAAAACATAACGCAATACTTTTTCAATGCACTGCTCGAGAACATCCCCGAAGGCGTGGTGTTCCTTGACACGAGCTGCCGCATTCACGTTTGGAATGCCGGTGCACGGCACTTGACCGGGCTCGGGTCAGCAGTGATCGGTCGTCGTTTGGAGCCGTCCTTGCTCAAACTCAAGGATGCTGAACGATTTCCCATCAGCGATTCTGCCAACCCGTTTGAATTGTGGATGGCGCAGCGAATTCCCGCCACACAAAAATTCTTCATCTCCGGCCGCAGCGGTCGCGATGCGCAGGTCGATGTCAGCTTTTTCCCGGTAATCGCCAAGGCGAATCGGATCATCGGCGGCATCGCTATGTTCCGCGACACGAGCATCCAGGTCGAACTGCAGAGGCAGCTGAACGACTTGTACACCATCGCCACCATCGATCCATTGACGCAGGTTGCCAATCGAGCTGAATTCGAAAGAATCCTCGGCGAATACATCGAGGCTCATCGCGCCGTGGGACTGCATTGCAGCATCATCGTCTGCGACATCGACTTTTTTAAAAAGATCAATGACAACTTCGGCCACCACATCGGCGATCAAGCGTTGATTCGCTTCGCCTCGATGCTGAAACAAGTTATCCGGCCCCACGATTTCATCGCGCGATTTGGCGGTGAAGAGTTCGTGATCCTCTGCGCAAATTGCGCGGAAGGAACAGCCGCCCAACGGGCCGATGATATTCGCAAGGTCGTCGAGTCCACTCCCTTGGCGATCTTGTACGGAAAATCGATTACGGCCAGTTTCGGCGTGGCCGAATTGCTCCCCGATGACGACGCCACCAGCCTATTCGTCCGCGCAGACCAAGCCCTGCTGCAAGCCAAAAATTCGGGACGCAACTGCGTCATCCGCGCATCGACCATGAAGCCTGATACCGACGCCATATCCAAATCAGTGAATACCAAAGCTGAAATACATACCGATCTGGCTCAAATGCGACCGCTCCCTTACCAGCCTGCGGCCTTCAAGTTGTTTGCGATCCCGACGATCCTACCCATCTTCATCGAACGCATGAAATCGACGGTCTTCGAATTCAAAGCTAAGGTCCTGCACGCCAGCGAGGGCTCGCTGAGCATTCAGGTTCGCCAGAACGACGAATCGTCTCGCTTGTGGCAGAGCGCTCTGCTGGTCGATATCGACATTGCTGAAATCGAAAAATCATCCAGCGTCGCCCAGGACCATCCCGAAGCCAAATTGATGGTCAGGATCGCTGTTCGACCTCAAAAACGCTTGTTTGGCTCAGCCAATGACCGTGCGGCCGGTGAGGCGATGATCCGGAAACTCGGTCAGTATCTGCAAATCGACAATCGAAACGAAGTCACGCCGGACGCCCGCTATCATAATTAGCAATGAGTCGGCAACCTTCAGGAAGGCCGAGGCAAATTCGCGGTCTGCCCGCTTGGCAGCCCGTTGACGCTACTTTCCAGCCGACGCATGGCCAGAATAATGCTCCCCCAATAGATCGATGAGGTACAAGGCCTCGCCTTAACACGATTAACCGGCATTCGTCAGCATTCTTTTTTAACCATAACCACGGGCTAGATCGCCACGACCAGCGGGCTTTGGGACGAAGACCGATAAACGCCGTTTTGCCGCGCCGATTGTCCATCATTCTTTTTTCCGGTATCTTGCAAAAGTTCGTCGGCCCGTGGCGTGAGCTTTGAACCGTTCGCTAACCTAAGAGCCTATCCCAACACTGTCAGCTGCATTAGCCCGAAGTGTAAGCGAAGGCTCTTTTGGGATAGGTTCCAAGAAACTCGCAGTTGGTAGTGTCGATGACGAAATATGGGCGGCGAAGGTCGACGCGGACCTGCCACATCATCAAGTTCGTTGTTCAACCAAGCCGAAGCGGTCGAGTGTGCCTGCGGGCCCGTTGTCTCCCGAGCCACCGTCGCGGATCGATAACCCTCGCGACGTTCTCGAATCGAATCACTTTTTTCAGGAGAGTCTTATGCCGTATACGTTACCTGCATTGCCGTATCCTCATGATGCCCTGGCTCCGCATATCGATGCGCGAACGATGGAAATCCATCACAGCAAGCATCATCAGGCGTACATCAACAACGTGAACGCGGCCATCGCCAACACTCCGTTCGATAACATGGATGTCGACAAGTTAATCGCGGACCTGGCCGCTGTCCCCGAAAATATTCGCACGGTCGTCCGCAACAACGGTGGAGGCCACGCCAACCACGCCTTGTTTTGGACGATCATGGGCCCAAATGCAGGGGGCGAGCCAGCCGGCGACCTCGCGGCCGCAATCAAACGCGATTTCGGCAGCTTCGACGAGTTCAAAAAATTGTTTACCGACGCAGCGATCAAACGCTTCGGCAGCGGTTGGGCGTGGCTGTCCTTCGACAAGGGCAAACTGATCGTCGAAAGTACCGCCAACCAAGATAGCCCAATCATGGAGGGACGGTATCCACTGCTCGGGATCGACGTGTGGGAACATGCCTACTACCTGCACTACCAGAATCGCCGACCGGATTATGTCGCAGCGTTTTTCAATGTGATCAATTGGAACGCTGTCGCCGACCGCTTTGCTGCAGCCAAGTAAAGCAATGCGGCGAATGTGATGCCACTCAGGCGGTCGGCTGTTAACTCTAGCCCGACCCTTCGCCAACTTTTTTATGGCACAGCAACAAATCGATGAGTCCCCGACCGCCTGAACCCAGGCGGTCTTTTTTTCCTGACGGTGTTTCCCTTAAGTTTCACCCGTAGTTGGGCGGAGTCGGGCCGGGACCATGGTCCCGGCCTTTCGCGGCACGGGAACCGTACCGAAAACTCCCTGTGATTCGCTAGCGGTTTCGATCTTGCCGCAAATCCCTGTGGTTCCTAGAATCCCGCCCGCGACGGCGTGGTTTAGCCCCTTATTTTCGCGAGTCCGGCCGACAACACCCCGTCATCAGATCGATACCGCGATAGACACGCGAATTGAGCCCGGAAGATGGATCTCAACGGCTCGGTCACAGGTTCCGGTCGTCGACGCTGAATACGGGTAGGTGCGGCCAGTGACTGAGGCTGCTTCGATTATGGACGGTGAAGCATGAATTATTATCGAATCACCAGCGTTTTGATCATGGTCGGTTTCTTGGCAGGCTGCCAAACCTCTAAGTTTTCCCTGCCCAAGATGCCCAGCATGTCGAGCATGTTCGAGAACCGCCCCAGGCTGTTCGCCAAAAAAGACAAAAAAGAACTCCCGCCACCGTCGCGGCATTTCGAAACCATCAAAAACGAGGCCGAGCTCGCACGCAACGAGCGGCTCGACATCGAAACGGGGACCACGACACCCCCTAGCCAAGCCTCGGCGCCGTTCGGCGCCAAACACGATAATGCGGTTGCGATACAAGACCGCTTCGAACGCCCCAAGGTTGCCGGCGCCGAAAGTCAGGCGAATACAATTCGCAAACCCTATCGCTATGACGGAAAACGCGAGGAGGAAAACGTCAAGGAAGCTGCGGCCGCGTTGGCCCAAAATTGGAAAGGCCTCGACAACGTCAACCCCGTCCCCAACCCGCTGCCGACCACTCGTGGGGAATTCTCTCCCGAATTCGCGGCGAATCAATCCAAATCTCAAGAAATCGCCTCTCAATTTTCGCTCCCTGGCATCCCCTCATCGAACGATTTCGAGTTACCAGCCACGGTGAAACCACGGGCCTCCTCGTTAGCCAGTGACCAAACCAATTCGTTTGCACCGGTCAATTCATCCCCTCCTGCAAATGTGATCGAATTGAAACCGAGTAATAGGACCTTCGATAATTCGATAACTAGCCAACCAACGTCTCCCTCAAACCTACCCCGAACCGGCGACAGCAATCCTCTCCTACCGAAATCGAGCAATTCCTTCCCGACTGCGAATACAGCGCCACCGGCCGCAGTCAACACCGCACCGGCCTCAGGAGGCGCCGAGTATCCGCGTACGGCTCAAGCCGACAACTCCTTCGAACGCGCGCTGTCACAGTTGCCGCCTGCGCAAAACTCCCATTCAGCCTCGATCGCACCCGCTCCGATGACACCGCGCATCAATGAATTCGCGGTCGCGGCGTCAACGACCCCGCGGGACAATTCCCAGGACTTCGCCCCCACCACGAAGAATCAAACGTACATGCTCAACAACCCATTCGCCAACGAAGTCGAAAATCAAAACTTGGCTCAGGCCAGTCAATCGACCGGAAACACATCGAACCAAACTCGCAGCGCACGCCTCCCCGAATCGCTGAGAACCAGCAGCCGCGGCTATGCTCCCGGCAGCACCGGCCGCCGGACGTCGTTTTAATCAATGCCAGCGAGTTTCTGCAGCTCTCGCATTTCGCGCTAGGCTTTGTCCCGAAACGATTCGCCGGAACGCGCTAGCGTCCGGTTTTCACGAAAACCGCGGGCTAGTGCCCTGAGTCTGATGGGTTTTGGCACAAAGCCTCGTGAATTTCTCCATAACGACAACGACATTTTGTGACAGAGTCGAGCGAGAGCAATTCCCCAGCGCGGTGGTCAGGGCAGCTTCTCTTCCGCGCCCCGGACCGACGATAATGATTTGGGTCCGCCACTTTGCGGTTCATCCCCCACCTTCATCTCGAAATTTTCGTTGCCTACATCCCGCGATAACCTTTGTGAAACCAATCTCCGGCGCATAGTCGCGTCGCCGGCGTGTCTCGAATTTTTTGAGACACTTGACTCGACCAGTACGCAGCTGCGCGACAGCCTAGTCCGAACCAACCAAACTTTTCCGCGCGTCGTCATCGCTCGCTCGCAAACCTCCGGACGCGGCCGTCGAGCTAATCGCTGGGAATCTGCGCCAGGAAATTTAGCCATGACTTTTGCATTTTTCAGCCCCTTGTCGCTGGGGGAGTTGGCTCTCGATCTGACGCGTCTTTCCGTGGTCGCCGCCGTGCAGGTCGCCGCAGCGACTCGAGAAATCTGCAAGATATCTGGCATCGAGCTCAAGTGGCCGAATGATCTCGTTCTCGACGGACGGAAATTGGCAGGACTTTTGATCGAAACCTTACCCCTAGGCTCCGGTACGGTGGTGCTGTTTGGTGTCGGAATGAATGTTAATCAACCGCTCACGCTGACTCCGGTGCCGGGACAACTCGCTCCCATCGCCCTGGTGGATGTGTTGGATACGTTCGTCGACCTGAACGAATTGGCAGCCGCAATCATCAGGCGTTGGCTGGAGCTGACGACCAGCGGCCAGAGCGTCGCTGGTTGCGACGAGAGCCTCGACAAAGACCTCTGGCGGAATGGTCAACAGGTACAGATTGACGATGGTTCGAAAATTTTTTCGGGTAAGCTCGTGGGGTTGACTTCGAGCGGCTGGGCCAGGCTGCAGTTCGAGGACGGCACCACGAGAGATTTTCCGACCGGTACAATGCGGGCAATTTGAAATTTGTGGGATTCCTGCAAATGTTTGCTAAGCTTCGGCGTTCAATTTGATGATCAAACCCGATTCGGCGGAATCTCGGCGGAATTTTCAGTTTGTTGCGGCACGTGGGAGAACGCCGCAATATCGGCAGAGCACGACTCCGGAATTTTATGGATTCTTGATGAGGCGGAGCCCGGCATTCAGCGAAACGTCTCGGATTCCGCGGGGATTTTCGACTGAACCAGTCTAGAATTTTTTCTTCCAATCGTCACAATAAGAGATTGCGGTTCGTTGTCGCAGAGCGCACAGCCCCGCATCTCACGATCAAAAGACTGAGGAGTCGCATATGCCACTATTCGAAATTGAGACCGACGCACACATCATTATCACTTGGGCAGAGAACGAAGCGAGCGCCCAAGCGATGGCCCGAGACGCTTACCCTACGGAAAATGTGTTGCGGATGACTCGGCGACCCCGCGACAGCTGGGTGATCTCCAAAGCGGTGCTGGGCATCACCGGCAAGGCAGGTGACCCCTGTGCCATTGCCCGAGATTGCCTCTCCAAGGCTTCAGGCGATAAAGTTCACGCCATTCGACTGTACATGCACGAGACGGGAACCGATCTCGATCAGGCACGCAAGGCCATTGAATCGAACATGGTGATGGGCTGGTAAAAGCAGCCCCGCAAGATCTCCATCCGATTTCGTAATTCCGCCAACATAGAAAAAAAGGCTACTCGGGCACGAGTAGCCTTTTTGTTTGGGCAACCGGATGATTGCCGGTTTTTATTTGGCCAAGCCCGCGGCGGCTCCGCTCCCAGAGTTCCCTTCCGAAACAATGGTGGAGTCATCTTCATCGACGTTCGACCCCTTCCGATATTTCAGAACACAATATTTGTTCTCGGCCGTCGAACTATGATTGAGCGGGAACGCGTCGTCCTGGCTGAAGGTGATCGTTAGGATTCCGTCTGAGAACGAGTAGAGCGCGCGTACCGTTTTCCCCGAGTCGGCACCGCGGTTGATAATGAAGTTCAGTTGAAAGGTCCCCTCTTGGGCCAGGGCAACCATACCCCCCGAGTTCAAACTCCCAGATTTGGCATCGAAGCCATTGCCATTGATCTTGAGGCTCATCGAACTGAGGCTGTTCGCAGGCACGGTAACTCCAGCGAGCGTGCCCGACGTCACGACCCAATCGCCCGTTAAATCGCCAATCGATTGGGCCGCACTGACCCCTGACATGAGCAAACCAAACAAAACCGCGAGCACAAGCTTTTTCATCGAATCACCCAATTGTTAAATCATCTGACGGTGTGACCTATGCTAAATTATGACGGGTCCGAGATCAAAATCAACCAATTTGCCAGAGGAATTCCGCTCCCTGAACAGGCTCGGGGTCATGATTTTCGTGCTACGGACTGGCTCGGCTCGGCTTATTTTTTCCCGCGTTTTCTTGAATTGACTCGCGATCAATGGCGTCCACGTTAATCAGCCTCGATGGTGTTTACAAGCGGTTCGGACGAATCGAGGTCTTGCGCGGTATCGATCTGGTGGTTTCTCCCGGGGTCACCGGCTTGCTGGGCCCCAATGGAGCTGGAAAGAGTTCACTCATCAAACTGTTGCTGGGCCTGATTCGCGCCGACAGCGGGTCGGGAAATGTCATGGGATTTCCCTTGGGCAAACAAGGGAGATCGCTGCGCCAGAAAATCGGCTACGTTCCCGAGGAAGACTGTTACATCCCAGGGTTGACTGGTGTCGAAGCGGTACAGTTCGCGGCGGCCTTGTCGGGATTGCCCGACGTCGAAGCTTTGCGGCGTGCCCATGAGATTCTTGACTTCTGCGGGATGAAGCAGGAGCGATATCGTCCGATCGAAACGTATTCGACCGGGATGCGGCAGAAAATCAAATTCGCCGCGGCCATTGTGCACGATCCCGAGCTTCTGATCTTGGATGAACCGACATCGGGTTTGGATCCCGAAGAACGCGAGCAACTCCTGGTGCGGATTCGCATGCTGGCCGATCATCACCAGAAGTCCGTCCTGATCTCCACCCATATTCTGCCGGATGTGCAACAGGTCTGCGATCACGTGGTGATTCTAGTAAAGGGCAAGGTGCGGCTGCAGCAATCGTTCACCTCATTGAATCGTCCAGCGTCACCATCGTTGACCGTCTCTCTGCTCAGCACGCCGGAACCATTCGTCGCGGCTATAAAGAAAGCCGGGATCGACATTGCTGAGATCGTTCCAGGGCAATTCCGAATCGGATTGGATCACAACCAAAGCGAACTGTTGTGGAATATCGCCGAGGGGACCGGCTCAATTATTCAGTCGCTGCGACCGGCCAAAAATTCGTTAGAGGAAATCTTCATCGCAGCTGTTCAGGAGAGCCATCGTGCCGATCTTTGACGTCGGGTACCGCAAGTGGAATGGCGCGCTGGTCTCGCGGCTGGAGCGATGTCTGTCCATCGCGCTCACCGGAATCCGGATCGCGCTGAAATCGGTATGGATCAAACGGATGACGCTGGCCTGCTGGTTGCCGGTATTCTACTGGGGCGTCGGCTTTTTGGTGTTTGAGCGACTGAACAATGACCAGTTGCTGCAAAGAGCCGAATCGGCTGCCATCAAACAAAGCGGCGGCGCCAGCCAAATCCTCCGCGGTGAACTCGAGGCCGCACGGCGGCAACGTGTTCAAGAAGAGGTCGCGCGGGAATTGCAGCGCAATTTTCGATCGTTCCCTGCCATCGATCGCTTGGTGGAGAGTCTACGTCAAAACGACCCGGGGGAATTGCGGCATACGTTTTGGAGCTGGATGCTGATGACTTACTTTCGCTATCCGCAAATTACGGGATTGGTGTTCTTGTTGGGTTTCGTTACACCATCTCTGATCTCGAAGGATATCCGCTCGCGGGCCTTGTATCTCTATTTCTCGCGTCCGATCGGCAGCCTCGAGTATCTGATCGGCAAGTTCTTGATTCCGTCCGTTTTTTTGATGGCGATCACCACGGCCCCTGCGCTCGCGTTGTATGTCTTAGGCGTATTTTTGTCTCCTAGTTTCGATGTGGTCTGGTGGACCTGGGACATTCCCTTGCGGGTCGTGGTCGCCTCGGCGGTCGTGGTGGTCCCCACAGTGTCACTGGCCCTCATGCTGTCGGCGCTGACCCAGGAGAGTCGTTTTGCGGCGTTCGCCTGGTTTGCGATCTGGGCACTGGGTCACGGCGCTTGGTTTGCTTTTCAGATCTCGACGTTTTCGCCCGACGGTCCTGATTCTTCGCTGCAACCGGCACTGCAGGCGTTTTCGCGAGTTTCACTTTATAACGTCTTGGGTGAGGCTCAAACGTTCGTCTTTGGGTTTTCATCGTTATCCGAAGCGTTGGTCAGCCTCATTTTATTGACCCTGTTGACCATCGTTTGTCTCGCTGTTCTGCTTCGCCGTTTATCCCGCTTCATCAACCTTTAATTACTCCTAGCGACTGTGGCTATCGTCGAATTTGAAAACGTCACGAAACTTTATCGGACTGTCCTCGGCGTCAACGATATTTCCTTGCAGATGGAGCCGGGGGTCTACGGCCTGCTGGGCCCGAACGGTGCCGGAAAAACAACGTTGATCAATCTGATGCTGGGGCAACTCAAACCGACCTTAGGCCGGGTTCGTCTGTTCGGCAGCGATCCTTGGCGGAGCGACCGTTCGTTCCGTCAGGTCGGGCTATGTCCAGCGGTCGAACTGCAGTTGCCGCGCACAACGGCACTGGAGTGGGTAACCTACCTGGTTCAACTGCATGGTTTTGGACGACGAACAGCATCTCGGTTAGCTCAGGCCGCTTTGGAACGGGTCCAGTTGGAACAGGCGATGCATCGTCCGATTCGCGATTATTCCTTGGGCATGCGGCAGCGCGTCAAGCTTGCTCAGTCGATTGCCCATGATCCTGACTTGCTGATATTGGATGAGCCGTTCAATGGACTTGATCCCATCGCTCGGCACGACATGATTCAATTTTTGCTCGAGTGGGGGCGGCGCGGCAAAAGCTTGATTTTGTCTAGCCATATTTTGCATGAAGTCGAGGCGGTCAAGCCCTCCTTCTTACTGATTTCCAGCGGGCGGCTCCTAGCTGCCGGCTCGCCGCAAGAGGTCCGCGAAATCCTGGCAGACTCCCCCAATCGCTTGCTGATCAAATGCTCCCAGCCGCGTCGTCTCGCAGCGGCAATTACCCAGCTATCGATCGTATCGGGTGTGCGCATCGATGAGCAAACTGGCGAATTGGCTGTCGATACCTTGTCGCCACGGAAGTTAATCAGCGAGTTGCCCGCGCTGGCTCGATCGGCGTCCGTCACGATCCTCGAATTGCGGTCTACAGACGAGTCCCTGAAGGAACTGTTCGCGACGCTCTTGAAGTACCATCGCGGCGAGATGAATTTGCGTCTCTCAGGCGACTTGCGGCAATACTCCGGGGCGGGGGAGGAAGGATAGGCGCGTCATGAACATGCTCCTGGCGATTTGGGCGACTTTTACGTTCGAGCTTCACCGAGCCTTTCATATCCAGCGAATCCTCTACGGCTTCGTCCTGGCCAGTTTTCCGCCGGCGATCGTTCTGGCCTTGGGCTGGGGCATGAAACTCCTGTCGATGCGATCCCGGCGCGACGCGGAGGTCAGCCAGGCGTTGTCGTCCGCATTGCCTGGGGTCTTGATCGTGCTCTTGGCAATCGTATGCCTGTTAGCACTCCTGCTGTGGGCTACCACCAACGTAAATTCGGAATTAGAGGGCAAGACTTGGATTTTTTCGGCAGTTCGTACCAACGGTCGACTTTCCCTGTTTTTCGGCAAATATCTCGCGTCGGTCGCCCTCTCATTCATGGTGTGTCAAGTCGCGATCGTGTTATCGATGCTGGCGATGGTGCCCAACGCCTTGCCGAATCGCCTTCAGAATGGGATGGCCCTTTCGGTGCTCATGTTGCTGAGTTGTTGTGTTTACGGCGCAACTCTGTCTCTGGTCGGTGTCATCTTTTATCGGCGGGCAATGGTGATCGGCGCGGGCTATTTGATTTTGGTCGAGTTGATCTTGCCGAATGTCCCCTCGCTGATTTGTAACTTTACGGCGAGAAGACATCTTTTCGATCTG
The DNA here is from genome assembly GCA_937941455.1 of uncultured Pirellulaceae bacterium. Lineage (GTDB taxonomy): Bacteria > Planctomycetota > Planctomycetia > Pirellulales > Pirellulaceae > BJ22. The sequence continues at coordinate 52,766 of CALDHM010000029.1, forward strand.
GCGATTCGCTGGATCGGCTGGTTCCTGCCTGGGGACGATTCCATCTATCGCATTCAATACGGATGGCATCCGCTCTGGGTTAACTTGGCCGCCTTGGCCGCAATCACGGCAGCTGCGTTATTGTTGGGGGGATACTGGATTCGCCGTAAGGAGTATGTCACTGCGGAGGACGCCTAACCCCGGTCCGCTTCGAATTCGAAAGCGGCACCTGGCAAGAGCAACAAAATCAGTGCGATGGCCGCCGTGATGATCCTGAGCACGTCTCCGATTCTCAGAAACAGGAACATGGTGAGTTGAATTCCCGAAAGGAAATTACATGGCAGCAGCGAGGCTGTCACCTCCCACGAATGCCATGTGACGACCGCGCAGTCGCAACATGCAGACGCCGCCAATGATCATCAACACTAAAATGACGAACTTCACAAAAGTCCCCAGCATCGTCAAGACAGCGCTGGTGGCAATCGCGTGATCGGACATCGATTCTAACTTCTCGAGGTTTTTCTCGACAAAGGCATCTCCTGCGTTAACCAACATCAAAACGCCGGCGATCAGCACGAATAACTGAATGACTCCGAGCGTCAACAAAATCCCACCGACGAACTGCAAGGCGACTCTCGCGTTAGGGCTCATGTAACCCCTCGGTTGATACGCTACTGGAGGGGGACATACTGTTGTGTCATTGGATCCAACGGGGCAGGGTAGGGAGGAGCGCGCACCAAGGTCTTGTCCCGGTGAGTAAGGAACGATACCGCTATCGGTGGGCACTGTCAGAACATCAGCTGGCAATGGGTTGAGGAACGGATCCTTCGCCAGCGGATCATCAGCGATTTCGCCAACAATCGGCTCGTTGACCTGATCTATGTTGGCGGAATCTATTTTCTGTTGGGCAGAAGTATCAGCTTGGTATGTGCTCGCCTTTGGTGAAAATGCTTCCTGTTGTTGAGGCCGCGGGGCATCAGATCCCACACGTTTCAGTTTTATTTCCGCGGCGATTCATCTCAATTTCCAAAGATGCCGCCAATATACTGGCAAGGTTCAATCGCCGATTGCCGATGCGAATCATTTGTTCTGCTTACTCAGCCAGCCGGTCCAAGTTACCCCTTCACGCGTGATGCGAATGGAAACGGCCCCGGACTCTCCTGTGGAAACAACCTGGGCACCTAGCCGCGAGTATTGCTCCAATCCAGCCGGTTTGATTCGGGATTTCAATCCACTGATGACCACTAAGCCGGGGCGCGACCACTCGGTGTAGGCCACGGGTTGGCTGCCGATACTGCCGTGATGCGGCGCCAACGCGACGTCGACCGGAGCGCACGGAGTCGCCAGAATTCGATTTAAACCCGGCGGTTCAATATCCCCAGGCAACAACAAGCGGCGCCCCAAGGCTTCGAATTCGAGGACCAGACTGTCCGAATTATTCGATCCTTGCTCGGGATATGCCGCAGGCCCAAGAACGCGAATTCTTTGATCGGTTCCCACGGGAATTTCCATCCCGCGCGTGATGAGGCGAACCCTCCCCACCTCGCGAAGCAACATCTGCTGAAATCGCTCGATCGTCAACCCCCGCGCATCGAAAACGTTAGGCGAAACAAAGACCGTCCCTGCCGAAAACTGCTTTAGCAGGATCGGCAAGGCATTGTAATGATCCGTATCGGCATGGCTGACGAAAACGGCGTGCAAGTGATTGACATTTTTCGCCCTCAAGACAGCAGCGATCCGCCGCGCGCCGCCGTAAGCCGATCCCGAACTCCCCGCATCGAAAAGTAAATTCTTGCCATCGGCAGTTTTCACGAGAACCGCCAAGCCATGCCCGACGTCGACCACGACCACATCCAAATGATCTTGCTGACGCACTCGCTCGCGATCGCGCCATACCGATGGCCCGAGCCACGCAATTCCGATCCAGGCAACCACCAACACCGTCACACGCCGCAAATTCCAGAACTGTGGCCGTACCACTCCGATAGCGACGAACACTCCATAAAATAACCAAACCGCTAATGAACTTGGCCCCGTCAACCACGCATGCCCGCCAGGGACTACACTTCCCATCCGCACCACGAACTGGATCAGCCACAAGTTCCCATCGCAAATCATCGAGCCCAACCAACCGAGGGGCTTCAACCAACCTCCGAACACCATCACCAACAACCCACCGAACAGCGACAACCCCATCGGCAACAAGACTAGAGGATTGGCCAATACACCGATGGGTACCAACAAGTGAAAATAAAAAGCCGTCAAAGGCAACGTGACCAAGGTCAGGACGAAACTGATCCGCAGCGCTTTCACCATCTTTCCCCAAAATCGATTCCACTGGCGAACCAGCCAGGGACGAGATTGCCGGATCAGCCGCTCGAGCGGATCCTCTTCTCGCTCCTCCGGTCGCAAAGTTCCCAGCGCAAACACCGCCAAAAAAGAAAATTGGGGACCGATCGCGAATGCGTCTGTGGGATTGATCGCCAAAACCGCCAGTCCCGCCAGAGCCAAGCTATTAAGGGAAAACGCCGATCGTCCGATCAATCGACCAAGACACATCAGGCAAATCAGCATCGCCGCGCGGCTGACCGGAGGCCGAAATTCGACAAGCCACGCATAGAACACAACCAAGACCATCACCGCGGTGTACCGCACGCCGCGCGACACTGGTAGAAACTTGGCAAACCATAGCACCACTCCCGCGAGAATGCCAAGATGCAGCCCAGAAATGGCCAACAAATGGACAGTCCCCGTTAGCATGAATTCATCGCGCGACGCCGCACTCATTTGCTCCCGATTCCCCAACAAAATCGCCGATGCGAATCCGGCCCGCTCCTCCGGTAAACTCTCCCACAACAACTCGTCCAACCGGCTACGCATGCGACTTCGCCAAGCTTGTAGGCCCCACACCCGTGTCTCCAATCGCCTGATGGCGTCGGCGTTTTCGCAATAAAGCCAAGCCAAAACACGGCGAGTCCGATACCTGGCACTCAGATCCATCTCCCCTGGGTTGCGGGCTGCCCCACAAGGCTTGATCACGCCAAACATCTGCAACTGCTCGCCCGCCTTGAGGCGCACTTGCTGTTTCACCAAGACGATCAAACGCCCGCGGCATGGCACCCACTGCTGACCCACCCGCACGGCATTGGCGCGGATATCAACGAGTGTTTTCTCTGCTAATGGCTCTGCAGTTACCGGAAAATCATCATTGGCCGCAAGGTACCGCGATTCTGTTTCAGTGATCCCCCGAATCGCGATCGGCCCGCCATCGTCGCTCATCCAGCGACTAATTTCGTCCGCGGAATAAAGATTCCAGTACGCGTGATGCCAGATCCCCCCAATAACTGCTGTGAGCATTAGCAAGCCACCGGCGGCCCATGACCAGCGACGTTGCAACCAACTCCAGAACGTTGCCCCTGCCAGTACCAATGCTATCCCAAGCCACCACGCCAGCGTTATCGATGCAAATCGATCGGCAATCACGCCGACAACCATCGCAATCAACAACCATACGCAAGGCTGATTCTTCATCCGCGGGACAACGGCAAATCGGGGGAGGCAAACGATGAAAGCTGAAACAAAAAAACTTGCTCCATGCTCTCGGAATTTAGCCGATCTAGTCGGGGAAGTGAATCAGGCCCATCCGCGCATCGATCGCCAGCGGGGAACTACTCTGCCGGGCTTGATATGTCTCGCGCGGAGACGCCAGCGCAAACTGCGAACGCTCGAGAGTCGTCAGTTGCTCGACGATAACACGTAAGAAAGAAGAACCGCGACATAGCTTGTCGATGTCAAAACCTGGGACTGAGCTAAACCCGCCGCCGAGCGCTCACGCCACATCTTTAACCAGTCGCCTTAGCCTGTTCTGAGAATGCCGCTTCAATTCCGGTTTCGAGAAACCATAAAAAAAAGTCACGTCATGTCGCTCCATCGCCATGACGTGACTTCTATCCTGAATCGAGACAATCCGTGTCCCGTCCTCCCGGTTAAGGGTAGTCCTTTGTTATATCGGCCTCCCCGTTTTCACCCCGCAAGAAAAATTTACAAACTTCGCTGATTTTTTCCGAAAAAATTGCTAATCCAGGCGTTGAACTGCCTTCCGAGTCGAAAAATTCCGGATTGTCCTGTCGAAACCAATCGCTGCAACGGAGGCCATTGCCAGCAAATTTGGCACCCTCGCTTCCAACGCTCGCCGCGACCATGAAACAACGCCGCCCTCCGCACGGCCAGCCGGAGGCAAATTCGAGTCCAGAACTGCTAACGGGACAACTTGATCAGCACCAGCACATTTCGGGGAACCGCAAAATAGCGAAGCTTCCCCTGGTCTTTCCGCCACGGTTCTTGACTGCGCAGTTCATCTATTTGGCTTTGCAGTTCATCGAGGATATCAGCCACGATCGCTCCATGGCTCCCCGCTCGCACCAACAGCCAAATTTCTTCGCCTGACCCCAACTGCGAAAATTCACCGGGCTGAAATCGAGGCCGAGACAACGTCGAACGCGGCGAAATGACGATCCCTAATTCAACCAACTGCTGGTTCCAGCGCGACAAGGGAAAGGCCAACTCCTGACGAAGCGAATCGTCGCCTCCCCATCGAGACAAGAGCCGATCCTCCAGCACATTGCTGAATAACAACAGCAGCGATCGCTGCTTCGGCCCGCCATTTGCCGCGATGATCCCGACGACCGATTCCCAATGCTCCTGTCGCCACTGATCTACCGTTCCCGCGGCCACGGCTCGCCATGCCCAAGACGAAGGTTGCCGCCATGACACTCCTGCCGAATGGAACTCGGGGCGGGGCGCGAACCCTAGCAGTAAGCCAACACCTGCAACCGTAGCGATCCGCAAAAATGGTCCCCGTAAACTCCCCAAAGCTAACCCACCTGCCAATGCCATCCCAGGAAGAAACATCATGGCATATCGGGGATGAGCGATCGGGAAAATCGCCGCCGCTTGGCAGATCAATAGGCCGACAATCCCCGCACAACAACACGCGAACAGACACCAGGCGGATCTAATTTGTGCGTTGGCAACTGCAAACCGCGCAGTGACTACAGCGACAATCAGCGGAACGGACCACACCATGCTCAACCAGAGTGCCCACGAAATCAGCTCGCTGGGCTCAGCTACCTGGTACCAGAACTCTCGATGCGCCAACGAGTTTCGCAGTCCGACCAGCCAAGACGCCGATAAACCTAATCCGCACAGGGAACCGCTCAACCGCAACCACATTCCTTTCTGGCCCCAACCCGGCCGATCGGCAGCGAGCAAAACCGCATGGCAAACAATCTGAGTCGCCAAAAAAACCATGGCGACCGGGTGAATCGCCACGAGCAGCACAGCCAGTAGGCAATCGATGATCGCCGGCCGGATGCCGCGTGAATCATGGCTGGCAGCCGCGAGCGGTATCGCGAGCGGCATGACCCGCGTCGACCAGACGCCGAGTTGTATCGTGGCCACCAACATCAGCAAGGCATAAGGTCGGGCCTCAGTCGCGTAGAACGCCACCCAATCGATTGTCGCAAAGCCTACTGCCACGGCAACAGCCACTAGCCAATCTCCGGTGCGCCGCGCGATCAACCCGATGAGCACACCGACCGTCCCGACCATCGCCAGCAACGAAGTCAAACGCAAGACCCACGGGGCATTGCCCAACCACACCCTCACCAACCATTCGACAGTAAAAAACAGCGGCGTCTGATTCCAGCGGAGACTGCGTCCCACGACATTGCCAAGGCTCGTCGCGACAAGCCAATCGGTGTGCAATTCATCCAGCCAGAGCGGGTCATGAAGCGCAAGCAGCCACCAAGCGTAGAAGAGCCGCGCGAAAACGAACAGACCCAACAGACCGCCAAGGCGAGTCGACCAAACGGCAAGCCGACCGAGAGGCGACCGCTCCGAACGGTCACTGAGCGTTGACCGGCTTGCGGGCGAAATTCTGGGCAAAGATGACATGCTCGATTCCGACACCCACCAAATTGGTTCTGATGCGGAGTGCAGCCTCTTCGTCGGCATCGTTGCCACGAGTGATGATCAGAGCCGACGACGCCAGGGAGCGATGCCCGCTCAATTCGGAAATCAACTGCTGAGGAGTACCGACATCGATCAACACTCTATCAAATTTTTCCTGAACCGTCCCTAATAACGCGGCCAGATGGTCGAAGATGAACGGTGGCCAGACGGTCCGCAGTCGCAAGGGTTGCAATGCCGCGAAAAAGATACCGGTAGTAGCATCGCGCACCATCGCTTTCTCGATAAAATTCATGTCCCGCGTGATGGTCACCCACGACCGATTCTCGTGCAGGCTCAAGGCACGAGTTATCCCGACCGCATGGATATCGGCATCGACCACCAGCACACGTTCCCCCTCGGCGGCCAACTGGCGGGCCAACGTCAACGCGATGGTTGTCGCTCCCGAGCCGCGACTAACCCCGGCGATCACCGTTTCGATCAATCGTTGCTCCCCTTGCCCTAGTTGCCGTACCGCTTGCGACAATTGCTGGACAGTCGCGTGGCCGAGCGTCAGCATTTTTTCAACCATCTCCGGCCACTGCTCGATTTCAGTAGCGCGCACTTCGATTTCGTTTGCCCCCCCCCGACCGGTCGTCTGCTGGGCCGGAAAGGCACGGCGCAGCAGATCGGTCAAGGCAGGTGTTGGCGATTCTCCGCTCGGCGATTTCGTTTCCTCTCGGGGCGCGAAGGGGACATGCGCGGCGGGGACAGTCGCATAGCTGATTGGCGGCTCTAGCTCCGCCACAGAACGAAACGCAGCAGGCGACGCCGAGGCGGCCGTAGACGCCGCTTGGCCAGGCGAAGTCGCTTGCGCCACACGCTGTGCCTTGAGATGGCTTCCAAACGGGTCCTTGTCCAGCCGTGTCGGCCGCGCCATTGGCTCGGAGGGCACGCTGGGCGCGATGATAGCCTCTGCCGTCGCCTCGAGTTTTTGCCTTGACCATCCCGTATCGCCTACGGACGTCGCCGAAGTCGCGGAGTAGGACGAAATAACATCTGCCGGCAGATGGCTCGCCGAGGCCTGTTCGTGCCCCTGATCGACACGGGTGTAGGTGAAGTCCCGCTGGGCAATCCGACGCTTCAAATCCTCAAGTCGCCAGGTGCTGGTAGTCTGTGTGCTTCGTGCGGAATATATCGCTTGGGAAGAATTGATCGAATTGGTGAGGATGGTCATGCGAGTCGTCCACTTACAATGCTGATCCGTGCACCCTGTGGTGGGCCTTTATCTGGGCCATCGGCTATAGGCGTGATTCCCCTTAAAACGAGGCCTGAATAATTCACGAGCTACCCAAAGGTTTGGCGGCAAAATCGTTTCGTTTCAACAACTTCAGACCCAGCCAATTAAATTTGATTTGAAGAAAACTCCGGATGCTGGTATCTTGAAAAGGGTGATCTCCCACGGTCCGGCCGGGCCCGGGACAGACAGATCATCGAGATTCTGGCCGTGGTCTACTGCAGGCAGATGGACTCGCCGTCCGCCTCCTTGCGGGCACGACCGTTCGCGGCGGTCGTGGCTTTGCGAGGGGCCATCGTACCTTCTCGGGCCAAAAGCAGCCGCGATCGCGGGGCCTTCGTCGCACCTCGACAGCCAGGGCAGCCATTTGACAGCATGGATAACCTAGTCTCGCTTTGAACTCATTTCGCACTCTCTTCCGTCCAGCCATCGGCAGCTTTTCGACAAGGAATTTTAGTTGACCCTCGTCCAGCTTTCTTCACGAACCGAATTGATTCACGAGCGACTCGCGGAGTCGATTTTGGTGCTGGACGGTGCCATGGGAACGATGGTGCAAGCGCTAAAACTCGACGAGGCTGGCGTGCGCGGCGAGAGGTTTCGCGATCATCATAAAGACCTCGCCAACTTCTGCGATATCCTGTGCTTGACGCACCCGGACAAAATCACGGCCATTCATCGCAAGTATCTGGAGGCTGGGGCCGACATCATTGAAACGAACACGTTCGGCGCGACCCTGGTGGGGATGGAAGAGTTCGCGCTGGATCCGAGTCTGGTCCGCGAAATCAATTTTGCGGCGGTCCAGTGCGCGCGGCGAGCTGTCGAGGAAATCGAGGCGAAAACCCCTGATCGACCCCGCTTCATCGCGGGCTCGATCGGCCCCACAACCAAACAAACGGCGATCAGCACGAAAGTCGAGGACGCGTCCTACCGCAACACGACCTTCAGTGAAATGGAGTCCTCCTACTACGAGCAAGTCAAGGCGCTATGCGAGGCCGGTGTCGATATCCTGCTTCCTGAGACCGTTATCGATACGCTGAATCTCAAGGCCTGCTTGTTTGCCATCTCACGCTATTTTCAGGAAGTCGGCCGGCAGATCCCCGTGATGATATCGGGCACATTCGATCGATCGGGGGCCACATTCGTTTCGGGGCAGACGGTTGAGGCCTTTTGGCATGCTGTTTCGCATTTCCCGATGCTTAGCGTGGGCATCAACTGCGCGTTGGGCCCCGAGTTGATGCGCCCCTTCATCGAAGAACTTTCGAAAATTGCCCCCGTCAATATCAGCTGCCATCCCAATGCCGGCTTGCCGAACGAAATGGGAGTCTATGACATGACCCCCGCCGTGATGGCTGACTACTTGGCTGAATTCGCCGAAAACGGCTGGGTCAATATCGTCGGTGGCTGCTGTGGCACGACCCCCGACCACATCCGTGCGATCAACGAACGGATCGATCGGCAGCGGCGCCGCCTTCATCCCGTGATCGCGCCGCTGACGCGGCTGAGCGGGACGCAGCCGTTGACGTTGCGCCCCGATGCGAATTTCCTGATGATCGGCGAACGCACCAACGTCACCGGGTCCAAAGCGTTCGCCCGATTGATCCGCGAGGACAAATTCGAGGAAGCCGTCGAGGTCGCGCGGCAACAAGTCGCCGGCGGTGCCGCGGTCATTGACGTCAACATGGACGACGCCTTGCTGGATGGCGAAGAAGCCATGACCAAATTCCTCCGCCTGATCGCCGGTGAATCCGACATCGCCAGCGTACCGGTCATGATCGACAGCAGCAAATGGTCGGTGATTGAGGCGGGGTTGCAGAACACTCAAGGTAAATCGATCGTCAACTCGATCAGCCTTAAGGACGGCGAGGAAGAATTCCTGCGCCGTGCCCGCCTCGTCCGCCAATACGGCGCCGCTGCCGTTGTCATGGCCTTCGACGAATCAGGACAGGCCGTGGAAATCGACGATAAGGTGCGGATCTGCAAACGCGCTTACGACTTACTCGTCGACGTCGTCGCCTTCGAGCCCCAAGACATCATTTTCGACCCGAACATCCTCACCGTGGCGACTGGGATCGAAGAGCACAACCGTTACGCGATCAACTTCATCGAAGCCACGCGGCAAATCAAAAATCTCTGCCCGGGCGCGAAGGTCAGTGGCGGAGTCAGCAATATCTCCTTCAGTTTCCGCGGTAATGACGTGGTCCGTGAGGCGATGCATTCGGCGTTTTTATTCCACGCCATCAAGGCCGGAATGGATATGGGCATCGTCAATGCCGGGCAGTTGGCGATTTATGAAGAAATCCCCAAGGATCTTCTCGAACTGGTCGAAGACGTTCTATTCGATCGTCGCCCCGATGCAACGGATCGGTTGATCACCTACGCGGAGCAAATCAAAAGCACGTCCGGCAAGAAAAAAACGGAGGATCTCAGTTGGCGCGAGGCTCCGGTCCAGAAGCGAATCGAGCATGCGCTGATCAAAGGGATCGATCGCTTCATCGAAATCGATGTCGAGGAGGCTCGGCAACACTACGACCGCTGCCTGCAAATCATCGAAGGCCCGATGATGGACGGAATGTCCGTGGTCGGCGACTTGTTCGGCGCGGGGAAAATGTTCCTGCCGCAAGTCGTCAAAAGCGCGCGCGTCATGAAAAAAGCCGTCGCCTACTTGCTCCCCTTCATGGAGCAAGAAAAAGCCGATGCAGGCCTGGTTGGCCAATCGTTTCGCGGGAAAATTTTGCTGGCCACCGTCAAGGGCGATGTTCACGACATCGGCAAAAACATCGTGGGAGTCGTCCTTGGCTGCAACAACTATCAAATCATCGATTTGGGAGTGATGGTCCCCGCCGAGAAAATTCTCGAAACGGCCGTGCGCGAAAACGTCGACATTATCGGGCTATCGGGATTGATCACGCCCAGCCTCGACGAAATGGTTCATGTCGCCAAGGAGATGCAACGCCGCGGCATGACGATTCCCTTGTTAATCGGCGGCGCCACGACCAGTGACAAACACACTGCGGTCAAAATCGCACCGGTCTATCAACATCCCGTCATCCATGTCCTCGATGCGTCGCGGAGCGTCGGCGTCGTCGATCGCTTGATGAGCCCCGACCTGCGTCCCGGACTGCTGAACGAAAATCTTGAACTGCAAGCACGGCTGGTCGAAAGCTACGAGGCTCGGCAATTGACGCTGATTCCCTACGCCGAAGCTCTTGCTAAACGCTTCACCTGCGACTGGTCGACGATTGAGATCGCCAAGCCGAAATTTACCGGGCGCCGCGTGATCGAAGACCTCCCTCTGGAAAAGTTGATTCGTTTCATCGACTGGTCCCCGTTCTTCAAGTCTTGGGATTTACACGGAAAATACCCGCAAATCCTCGACGATGAGGTCGTCGGGAAACAGGCCCGCGACCTGTTCAAGGACGCTCAAGCCATGCTCCGCGACTTGGTCACCAACAAACGACTCCATGCTCGCGGAGTCTACGGCTTCTGGCCGGCAGCCAGTGAGAATGACGACATCATTGTCTACGCCGATGAATCGCGAACTCGCGAACTAGCTCGACTATTCATGCTGAGACAGCAGTGGCAACGTCAGGGTCAAACCGTCTATCGCTCGCTGGCCGATTACATCGCACCACGCGAATCCCAACGCAAGGACTACATCGGTGCCTTCGCCGTTTCCGCCGGGTTCGGCGTCGATGAACTCGCCGCCAGCTTCGAGGCCAAACAGGATGATTATTCGTCGATCATGATCAAGGCCCTTGCCGATCGCCTGGCCGAAGCCTTTGCCGAATACCTGCATCATCAGGCCCGCGTTGATTGCGGATTTGGTCGCGAAGAAAACCTCACTCGCGAACAAATCCTCAAGGAGGAATACCGCGGAATCCGCCCGGCTATCGGCTATCCCGCCTGCCCCGATCACACGGAGAAAACAACACTCTGGAGTTTGCTGGACCCGATCAGCACCGTCGGCATCTCGCTCACGGAATCGTACGCGATGTGGCCGGGGGCCAGCGTCAGCGGCTGGTATTTTTCGCATCCCGATAGCCGCTACTTCTCGATTCCTAAGATTGGACGCGATCAACTTGAAAATTATGCCCAGCGCAAGGGTATGCCCCTGGCCGATGTCGAACGGTGGCTATCCCCGGTGCTCTAAGGTCGCGCGAACCTGGCATGCTTTCACAGTGTCCTCATTAGCAGTAAATGAGCGACCGCATTCGCGAAATCGTCGCTCAATCGTGGGGCTCGATTCCGTGACGTTTGAAAGCGCCGGTTTCCGCCACTCGCCTTGCATGGATGTGTTGAACCTGAGCCCAGCCTTTCAGCGGCAGGGGCGTTCCGAGAGCCACCCGCGATGCGTCAATGTTTTTTTCTCCCCCGCATCGTCCTGAGCAAGAGGATTTCCCATACCACACAGACAATAGTGCTCATCCGCTCACCATCATCACACGCTGGCGTTCTGTTCGAGACTTCGTCAGCAACCGATTAGAGGGAATACTTAGCATCCGGTTTTCACAAGAAGCGCGGGCCAAGATCCTGCAGCTGACGGTTTCTGGGCACAGAGCCTCCCGAAGCCGCTCGAGCGATGGCAACCGTTTCGACCGCCCGCCGCTTCCCGCACACCATGTCACTTTGAATTTCTTCACGCCCCTTTCAGCCTAGATCTCTTAATGCCCGATGATTCGCGGCACCTTTCCAACATCACGACTCGTTCCATCTTCCGCCGACTGCGGCGTTTATTGTGCCCCACTTGCTATTCCCCCGAAACCAGAAAGGTTACACTGACATCATGAACCAAGACAACGAAAACATGCCAGACGACGATCTAAGCGACGAACAGTACGCCGCGAAACGCGAAGAGAAAAAAGCTCGGCGTCTCTTACTCGAGCCAAAAATCATCGCGCTGGTCAACGCTCCGGATTATCGGCCATGTAAACCACGCCAAATCGCCGAACGCCTCAATCTCGGCAAGGACGAAAACTCTGACGCTCGACGGACGATCAAAAAATTAGTCAAGGAAGGACGACTCAGATTCGGTCCGAAGCATCGCGTTCTTCCCCTCGCGGAACCGCCTCAGCCCGGTCCCCTCGAGAGCGAAATCGCCAAATCAGAGCCAGCTCGCAAACTTAAAACCAATGAAATCATTGGCGTCTACCGGAAAACAAGCCGCGATTTCGGATTCGTGACCCCAGTCGATTATCGCGGTGGCGACCGAGCGCAGGACATTTTTATCCCCCCCCGCAAGGAACTCGACGCGGCCGACGGCGACACAGTGCGCGTGCGTGTCAGCTGCGAACGCGGCGGCGACCGATCGCATGGCCGGGTTCTCGAGGTGCTGGAGCGCGACACCCACACCTTTGTCGGCACGTACTTCGAACGCGGAACCCTGGGGGTAGTGGTCGTCGACAACGATCAATTCGATGCGCCGGTTTGGGTTGGCGACGCTAAGGCGAAGAATTGCCGGCCCGGGGACAAAGTGGTCATCGAAATGGTCCGCTTCCCCACGCCGCACCAGTCGGGAGAAGCGGTGATCGTCAACGTGCTGGGACCGCGTGGCCGACCCGGAGTTGACACTCAAATGATCATTGCGGAATTCGGTCTCCCCGGCGACTTTCCCCGAGCCGTACTGCAGGAGGCGCACCGCCAAGCCGAATTGTTCGACGACCAAGACTTTACCGGACGAACCGACTTTACCCACAAAACAATCGTCACGATCGACCCCAAGACCGCTCGCGACTTCGACGACGCGATCTCTCTGGAGCGATTGGACAATGGCCACTGGGAGTTGGGAGTCCACATCGCTGATGTTGCCCATTTCGTGCGACCTGGAACTCGATTGGATGACGAAGCCTTCCAACGTGGCAACAGCGTCTACCTGCCCGACAAGGTCATCCCGATGCTGCCCGAAGTGATCTCCAACAACTTGGCCAGCCTCCAGCCCAAACGCAATCGTTACACGATGAGCATTCTGATGGAGGTGACCCCTGCCGGTGAGGTGCTGCATGCCGAATGGCATCGCGGGGTGATCCGCAGCCAATATCGCTTTACTTACGAAGAAATCGATGACTACCTGGCGGACGATCGACCTTGGCGAGAGCGGTTGACCACCAACGTCTTCCAACTTGTCCGCGACATGCACACGCTCGCCATGCCGATGCGCAGACGCCGCATGAAACGCGGCGCGATCGACTTGATCCTGCCCGAGGTCGCCATCGACCTGGACGAAGACGGACGAGTGGCCGGCGCTCATGTCGAATTGAACACGGAGAGTCATCAAGTCATCGAGGAATTCATGCTGGCGGCCAACGAGGCCGTAGCGCAAAAACTCAACGACTTAGAGTTGTTTTACCTCAGACGGATCCACGAACCACCGTCAGAGAAGAAACTTCGTGATCTCACCGAATTCGTCCGACATCTTGGTATACCCTGCGACAGCTTGCAAAGCCGATTCGAAATCAAACGGATTATCGAACTTTCGGCTGACATGCCAGAGCGCGCGGCCATCCATTTTGCCGTTCTCCGCAGCATGCAAAAAGCGGTTTACAGCCCGAAGGAAACCGGACACTATGCCTTGGCCAGCAAAAATTATTGTCATTTCACCTCACCGATCCGCCGCTATCCCGATTTGATCATCCACCGCATGGTTGCCGATCTGATTGCCGGCAAAAAACCGAAATCTGATTTCGCTCTCCTCGAACACTGGGGCCAGCATTTTATCGCGATGGAACAACGGGCCGAGCAAGCCGAACGGGAACTGATCAAACTGAAGTTGCTGAACTTCCTAGCCGATCAGGTCGGTACAGTTCTGCTGGGAGTCATCACGGGTGTCGAATCCTACGGAGTATTTGTTCAAGGGACCGAATTACCGGCAGAAGGCTTGCTACCCCTCGAACTCCTACCTCCCGACAACTATTTGTTCGACCAAGCAACGCGGTCTCTTGTGGGCCGGCGCGCACACAACGAATTCCGGTTGGGAGATCGTATCGATGTGGTTGTTCACCATGTTGATCCCGATCGACGACAATTGAACTTTGCCCTTGCGACCAAGTCGTCGACGGTGAAACGACGACCGCGAACCGACGAGCCCGATGGTGATAGGCCTAAGCGGTCGAAGGCGTCGCAGCGGAACTCCCAACAACCCGCAGCCACAACAAAGCGACGACGTGGCCGATCCCAAAGTGCAGAGAATGAATCAGAACCTCGCAAGGCCAAGAGCCGCCACCAAACTGGCAAAAGAAACTCGAAGAAACGACCGCGGCGACGCTGACCTACGTCCCCTCACTGGACAGCGAAACCGCCGATACAATCAAGCCATGACTTCGCTTGCATCGACACACCGCTGCGATCGAGATGCGATCAACGAATTGATTCGGCGGATCAGAGCTTTCATCGTTCGTACTGCCCGGTTGCGGCCCAACGATGCCGCCGCAGCTGTGCCCCCCTTTTCCAATGCAACATTTTGGACTACCGAGTTACGTCATGCTGGACATCGCCATCAACGGAGCTTCGGGTCGCATGGGACGACGCCTCGTCGCCCTCGGCCACAACGACCCGCAAATCAAACTGGTTTCGGCGACTTCCTCCGCCGATTCCGCCCATTTGGGAGCTGACGCAGGGGAATTGGCGGGAGTCGGAAAAATCGGACTTCCGATTACCTCCACAATCATGGGAAATCCTCGCGTCGTGATCGACTTTTCGTCAGTCGCCGGCGCCCAAACGGCACTCGAGTATTGTCAGGCCAACGGAGCGGGATTGGTTATCGCGTCGACAGGACTAAGCCCCGACCTGCAATCCAAGGTTGAAGCAGCGGCCCGACAAATCCCGATCTGCATGTCCCCCAATATGAGCCTGGCCGTAAATCTGACCATGAGGCTGGCTGAAATCGCTGCTCAGGCTTTGGCGGCGAACACGGACGATGTCGATGTCGAAATCATCGAGCGACACCACCGCTTCAAGGTCGATGCCCCCAGCGGCACGGCTCTGCGATTCGGTGAAATCATCGCCGACACCATGGGAAAAACCGAGCATCAACACGGTCGGCGCGGTGACACGGGTCGCCGCCCCCCCCAACAAATCGGCTACCACGCCGTGCGCGTCGGCGATGATCCCGGGCAACACACGATCATCTTCGGCATGCTCGGCGAGTTGCTCGAACTCCGCGTGGCCGCCAGCAGTCGCGATTGCTACGCCGTCGGAGCTTACACAGCGGCCAAATTTCTCGCGATTAAAACCCAAGGACTCTACTCGATGCTCGACGTCTTAGGCCTCTCGAAACCGATCTGACACCGCATCGCCTCGACCACGACCAACACGCGCTGCATCAGGGCCTTGCCGGAAACGTTTTGTCGATCCGCTTCATGAAGACCACTTATCGATGTTCCGACGGTCACAATTCGTGGGGCCTGCCCGTTATTCGATGTGTCATGAGTCTTGAGTCACCGACATCGCTTCAGACGAATTTAAAAGTCTCCCCTCACGCGGGATCATCATCCTCGGGGTCCTAGGAAGCGTTGCGGAATACGGGTAGACGCTCAAACTCCCCATTCAAAATCGACGCTGACGGGACGTTTAACCAATCTTCGAGCAAGGTTGCATAGATCGTGCGATAGTCGACCGAAAATTTCAAATCGCCGTCGTCAAGATCTTCGAGGCTGGGATGCCGCCCGTGCAAACCGGCGTTGACCGCTCCGCCAAACAGAAACACAGGAGCCGCAGTGCCGTGATCCGTCCCGCGACTCGCATTCTCGCGCACCCGCCGACCAAACTCTGAAAAGGCGAAGACAGCTGTCCGCTCGTTGTGTCCTCGCTGCTGCAGATCTTGGGCGAACGCCCAGGCCGCGTCGCCGAGCTCTTGCAACAGCAACGCGTGCGCGGCGAGTTGGTTCGAATGAGTATCGAACCCGTTGTGGGTTACATAATAAATCCGTGTCGGCAGCCCCGCATCAATCAATTCGGCAACCGCGGCTAACTTCTGCCCCAGTGGAGTCCCGGGATAGTTCTTCACGCCCGCCGAGCGATCGATAATCGATTCCAGCCGTCGGGTCGTGTTGAGGGCGACGACGGCATTGTCCCGTATCGTCTCCAACAACATGTTGCCTTCCCCCGCACGTGGCCGCTTCAAATCAGCGTCCACCTTTTCGAGAAACTGCCTGCGTTGCGGTACTCCCAAACGGAATTGGTTCAAACTCGTGATGGTTGGCACAGGCGTGCCGCGAGTTGCCAATGCCAGTGGCTGCCGCTCATTGCCGTAATGGAGTGCAGGCAATTCCGTCGCGATTCCTCCCGGGAAATCACTCTCCAGGCAGCGGCCGATCCAACCCAACTGCCTATTCTCAGCGACGCGATGAGCCGTATGCCACAAATCCATCGATTCGAAATGGGAACGATTGGGTTGCGGATAGCCGACGCCTTGGACCACGGCGATTTGCTGCTGCTCGAATAGCCGAGCAAATCCGCTCAACGAAGGATGCCAACCATGATAGTCGTCGATTTTCAAGACATTCGCTTTGCCGATCGCCAACGTAAAACGATTCCGATAGTAGGCATCGTCTCCGTAGGGTATGACGGTATTCAAGCCGTCGTTCCCCCCTCCTAACTGAACGACCACCAAAATCCTCTCACCGTTTTCGTGAGCCGACAGGCCTGGCGCCTGCAGCCATATTTCAGGGATGCGGCTAGTGGCGCTGATGAGGCAAGCTCCACCAAAGGTCTTATACAGAAATTGACGTCGATTGGTCATCGGTAATCCTCCGCAACCTCTTCAAGGTTCGCAATACTTTCTAGGTTTAGCGCCAAAACAATCAGCCGCAACGCGTTGGCATCAAGTTTTCGCGAGATCTGTGGACTAGTGCGCTCCGTTTGGCGAGTTTGAAAACAAAACCTGACATGACTTGCATGTTTCGCTTGCGGCAGTGACCTTTTTCATTGAAATGCATCCACTGAATTTTTTTCCGTGCCTAGGCCAGGTGAAACTCTGGAATCGCCGCCATTGCCGGGAGTACCCTTTTGATCATGTCGGCCGTTTTACCGGCTTGTGACGCAAGTTCCATCAACTCGCGTACGGTCTCAGTAGGTGGACGCTGGGCGAACCACACGTCGATTAAATCTTCGATGACACGCCTCGACTCCTCGTCTTGTGAACGAGTCACGCGGGCCAAGCTCAATGGACCGGCCGACCCCGCGGGAATTCGCTCAACCAGGAATTGAACCAGATTGATCCGCTCGACGAATGTCGACGCATTGATCCACGACGTTCCCCCTTCCCAACCTTTGACGTTCGGTGGAAACATCGGGAGTTGCCCGAGTCCAGCCAAGCGGCCACGAACGTCATTCATGTTCGCATTCAAGTCGAACAAACGTATCAGACCTATGGCCAAGTCCACCGGCCCACGTACCTTTTTACCCAGAGATTTCTCCGACCAGAAAAATCGACTGCTTAGGATCACAGCCAAAATCTTTCCGATATCGAAATCGTTCTCGCGCAACAACTCCGCCAGCGGCTGAAATTCCTCGTCCACTACATCGTCATCGGTGCAAAAGAACCGCACCAATTTGCGAGCGATATGCCGAGCCGCTGCAGGGTGTCGCAGCACGATCCCTACCGCATCATCCCCGCCGAATGGACCACTCTGATCGAAGATCGTTTTGATTCCCGAATCATGCTGGTGGGGATTGAATTGAAATTGATTTTGGCGAACTTCCCAACCGGTAAAACATCTCGCCAGTTCCTTGATATCGCGTTCTGAGTAGTTGCCGGCACCCAGGCAGAACAACTCCAGCAATTCGCGGGCATAGTTTTCGTTGGGGCGCGTCTTGCGATTGTCGGTCGAATCAAGATAAATCAGCATTGCCGGATCACGCGAGATGCCCTGCACCAGCGGCTCGAAGCGCCCGAGCGCATGCTCGCGTAGCAAGCGATATTGGCGAAGCATCGCGGCGGAGTCGGCGACCTTGTCGGCGCTTGTTGCAAAATGACCATGCCAAAAAAAGGTGGTTTTTTCCAGCAACGGATGCGGAGTTTTGGCCATCCGCAGCAGCCACCATGAGGCGAGTGCCTGAGGTTCCTGCCGACTGACAAGCGACTTTTCGAGCGGCGTCATTTCGGCTTCGAATGCCTCCAAGCCGGCTGACTCCCGAATCATCGCCAAGGCCTTGTCGAAGCCCAAATTTACTAGCTCATCGATCTGCCGCACCGTTCCTCCGAACCCAGCCCGCCGCATCAAATGGGCCGCGCGGCGGCGATCCCACGGCTCCTGCGGACTCGGCTCCCAAGGTTCCCAAAGGTTAGCTGCCATATCTATCACTTAAACTTTTCAATCTGAAGTGGGCTATCAAGTCGCATGATCGTCGGCCAAAAGACGACCGTGCAATCTACTCCCTCGCAAACGAACAATCCAATTCGAGACTTAGTTGTTCCGCTTCCGTGCGCAGATCTATCGTCAGCGTGCGAATCAAGCGCAACGATTCCAACAGCAAATCGACTTGCCTCTCAGACTGTTTGCGATCATTTCCATTCTCCAACATGTCATTGGCCACCAGAGCCGCTCGATTTTCGGCGAGAATCGTTGACAAATGCCGGCCATCGATCGCCAGTATCGCATTGGAGTTCGACGAGGTCGGGGCATCGCCAAGCGACTTGGTGTGCTCGGCGATTTCCCGAGCTAACGTTGTCGTCGAACTAATAATCATAAAGTCATTTTGAAAAGCAATCGACGGCGAAAAATTAAAGATCATCAAACTGCCGTCGTAACCTCCCTCCGGTGTATATGTCCCCGATGTCATCTGAATTCCATTCTCGCGAGTCGACAGCAAATCGATCTGCGGTCGATACATCCCTCCCTCGGCAAGATTCAACAATCCGACGAGACTTTGAAAACTGATGCGAAAGCGGCGGGCTTGCTCCGGATTTTGAAGCCGGGCCACCAAGGCGATCGATGGTATTTTCATTTCCGGGTCGATCCCCTCGGCATATTCCTGTTCCTTGATCACCACCTGCAAACCAGGTTGCAGCGCTGCCAAAATCTGCGATCCAAAATCGACCCCACCGAAAACCGTGGATAACTGACTATCGCTTTGCGTCAAATTCGCGATCACATTCTCAGGGAACAGATTTTCCTTGTTGAGCCAAAAACCGCTCGCATCTCGATACATCGAAAGTTGCGCAATCGTCCCAGGAACCTCCAGCAGCGCCGGTGCTCGTCCCAGTCCGCGCGTTCCCAACAAATACTCCCGCTCGGGCGGCACCCGCTCGGCTTGATAGGGAACTCGCCAAGTGATGCCGATTCGATCGGCGTGGATTGCCAGCCCGAATCCAGTCCATGGCGCCGATCGTAGTGCTTCCAAAATCCCGCCAAACAAGAACTCAAGTCCCGGTTCCGCAGTTCGCCCAAGAAATAATTGTTCCGCGGTTCCCGATCGACGTAACGGTTCGAGATCGACATAAAGCCAAGCGTCCTCGCTCCGGTAAGTTTCTTGTCGAGCAGCCTTGAACGAAGGCGAATCTCGAAGACATGTTCCTGGATTTTCATCCAACAAGCGATCTGCCATTCTGGTCAGCAAATCGCGTTGGTTCGATAGCAGCAGCCAACTCCCGAATCGGCCAATCGTCGCCGAGTTATCAAAAATGGCTAACTTTCCCGATCGATACGCCTCGACCTGAAAAGGGATCTTGTCCGGGGGCGATTGTCGTTGAATCACTTCTAGCAGCGAGCTGATCGCCCTCTTCAGGAGTTCCTCATCATCGGCATGCAACGAAATTCCTAACGCTTGTTGCTCGTATTGGCCGCCCACAAACAGCCCCCGACCTGCCGATCGTTTTAGCAGCGTCAGCCAATCGACGCCTAACTGCGATTCCCATAGTCCCAGCGCGATCCGTCCAACAACAACTTCCGGCGTGTTCAACGCTCGGCTGATCTCCGGTAACGATTCAATTTTGCGAGTCAGCGGATAGTTGAGAATCGTCTCGATCGCAGAGGCAACGTCGTTAACCTGAAGGTAAAACGACGAATTTTCATCGAATAGAAAACTCCCATCGTGCGGCTCCGATTTCGCTTCTTGGGCAAGAGAAAGACGCAGACCGCCGATGGTCAATGCGAACACTACGGCCACAAGGACGCCGACGGGCCGATTTCGGTTACTGCCCCACGAGTCTCGATAACTCCTTCGTTCGACTCGGTCAAAATCGCCAATATGCGACAGATCTCTCATCTTGCTACTCCCCGCCATCGCGCGAATAGTTTCGGAATTCACACCGATCCAAGCTTTTGCGTCGACAATCCTCAATTCTATCTCGAAACGAAAGGTTTTCCCTTTCTTACCGTACAGCTACTCTCGCGGATCTCGATTGGTTGCAAAAAATCTTGGCCCTTCGCCGTATATCTCCCCAAACCCCGATTGAGACGCTCCCCAAATTCACGAATAACTCGCGGGCGTACTCGGCGATTTATTCCTCTCACTCCCCAAGGTTTCACCCACGATTTCAAGCATCAATAGCGCAGACGCTTACCGCATGGTCGGTTCTCGGTCTGGCTTCCCAACCCGTGCGGGGAGAGCTGGGGTGGAGGATTTTTAAGAAAGCCGAGTCATGTGGCTGGCACCAATAAAATCCTTTAAGAAAGCCGAGTCATGTGGCTGGCACCAATAAAATCCTAGGTGGCTGTTTCAACTGCCTGCGCAAAGATCTCGTCACTAGGCTTCGCTGAAACCGTTTCGGCGATTGGCAAGTGTGGCGTCTCCCTCGCCGGTACGTCGGGCTATTATGTCGGGCTGAGATAAGATTTCTTTCGCTGACGCTTCGGGTTACGATTGGCTTTGCTGAAACTTCATTTCATTACGAAGAGCATCGCTCGTTTGACAGTCAGCCGCAGGCGTGCTTGCCCATGCGAATATCGCCTATCTCCAAACATTTCCTCGCTTACGCTCGGGTTACTATCTTTATGAGTTTTGGGCTAGGCGTTGCAATTGTGCCGTACGGCTTGGGGTATACAACCAGCGCTGCGTGGTTGTTACCGATCAACCGATCGAAAAATCCGGTATCGCGCGTACGCCTGCGGCTAGCGGTTAAACGAGCTGGCACCGGACGACCAGGATTCGAAGTGCTCGAACCGTCTTGGTTGACAAGTTCTAGCTACCGCCGATGAACGAATAAAATCAGTAGTTGAAGGCATTAAGGATGAAAAGGCACTATCCAATTTTTTGGCAAAAACGCTAGGTTTCGCAAGGAAATAGAGCGTTGTGTAGGGGCAAGCCTGTCGATCATTTTGCTCGATTGGGAAACGTGCAGATTTCGGACTGTTACCGTACGAGTCACGAAGCTACTGCGTCGGTAATTCGAAACAGGCAGCCTCGCCAGCATTGCGGAGGTAAAGTCGATTCCTCACCACAACGGGATGGTTCCAAGTTTTTCCATCAAGAACTTGTCGCTTGAAAAGTTCCTGATGCTCTTGTGGATTGGCCGCGAGCAACACCAACTCCCCCTTTTCGGATACTACCAGCAAAAGACCAGAATCTCGCAATAGTAGGACTTGGCCTTTACCATAGCGACCATCCTTCCAACGCCGCTCACCTGTCGCCAAATCGAGGCAAGCAAAAATAGCACCATCGAATCCGTAGGCGTATCCCTCATGCACCACGAAATCATTGAAATCAGGCTTGAGACCGCGCGAGTTCCAAAGTTCAGTGCTTGTCAGCCCCGCCTCCGCGCGGCTAACTTGGATCAACGAGGCTCCGCCGTATTCGCTGGTGAATAGGATTCGTTCGCCGGTCAGAATCGCTGGCTGCAGAGCCCGGTACCCCATCGTCTTGGCTTCGTGAAATAACGCCTTTTCGCCGGTCTCAGGTCGAAACAGCGAAAGCCCCTCATTACCCAAAAAGCAGACGAGCTTCT
Organism: uncultured Pirellulaceae bacterium; assembly: GCA_937941455.1. Classification (GTDB taxonomy): domain Bacteria; phylum Planctomycetota; class Planctomycetia; order Pirellulales; family Pirellulaceae; genus BJ22. The sequence continues at coordinate 74,869 of CALDHM010000029.1, forward strand.
CGCCAAAACATGTCGCCAAATGTGGCGAACTGTAGGAATCCTTATCGACCGGTACCGACCAACGCACCTCACTGGTTTCGGCATCGAATCCCAACAGCCCGCGATTGCCGCTCCCCGCAGCATGGACGATTACCAAACCTTCATGAACGAGTGGGGAACCGGCATAACCCCACATCGGCGGCGGCTGTTTCGTCAGTTCTTTCAAATCGACCTTCCACTTGATTTCACCATCAACTCCCGACAATTTGATCAACCAACCTTCGGCTGCCAAGGCATAGACATACCCTTCATCAATTGTTGGGGTCGCCCTTGGTCCCAACCCCCCGAGGGCATCGAAGAAGCGGGACTGGATTTCTTGGGCCCAAACCTCGCGGCCGCTGTCAGCTTGGTAACAAACAACAGCTTCGTAGTCCCCCCGTTGTTCTTGGGTGAACAAAAAATCTCCCGCCACGGCAAACGACGACCAAGCCGGCCCGACGCGAATCCGCCACAGTTCGCGCGGTGGTTGCTTGTTCCAATCGCTGGCTATTACCGCACCTGACTGAATTCCAGCGCGAGCGGGACCGCGGAAGCCTGGCCAAGCAGGATTGCCTAAAGCGTCCTCTGTCGGACGCGTGCCCGCCGCGGCTTCGGCCTGCCCACCTCGGCGCGACGCCAAAAACTTGTCCTCCGCCGATGGATTCCAACGCCAGTCGAAGCCGAAACTGAAGTCCCCTTTGGCGCCGTCATTCTGCAGCAGCAGCGAAAAACTACCCGCCAAAAAGGAGATTGCCAGTGCCGCCCACGTCCGGGAGAACGACAATCGCTTCCCCACCACCACCGACGCTATGGCGAATCCTGCCATGGTCAATGGCAACGTCAGGACGATGAACGGTGGCCCTTGCATGGATGAATGCAGCAAGGCTCCGACCCCTGCCAATACAGCGACAATCCCCAAGGCGCCTACGATCCGCTCGAGCCACGTTGCCCGCGACAGCAACACCCACCAGGCAAGGATCAATAATCCCAACAACGCAGGAACGAACGACCCGACCATCCACACTGCCGGTAACTCGGGAAACCAATCCATGAAATAGCGGGCCACGATCATCAAGGCGACCAACACCACGGGGGTCCAAACGCGCAGGGGGCGATAATTACCTGAGTTTGGATGTTGTGCCATTGCTTCCATCACTTGATTTCCTTCATGACTTACCCCAAAACAGGGCAGTTGACTGATTACTCGCACATGTTCGTATCAAGCATGTCGCGACCTCCATTGTCGCAGATCGAGAGGAGTTGCCGCCAGAAAGTTGACTTCAATTTGCGTTCCGCATCGTCGCAAAACCACTGCGTAGTTCTTCGATCGCTCGCCAGGCCCGATCGCGAGCGGTTTCCGAATCGGGACTGTAGATGATGACCACCATGTTTCGATCCGCTGCGGTGATTTTTCCAGCCAACGAATCTTTTACGGGACTACCCACAGGCCGCAAGGTCTCCCCCGAAGCGTCGTACACGGTGATCAGGTCGCACAAATCGAGGACTTGTCCTGCCGAATTGAACACATACTTCTCACCTTCCTGGCCTCGGGCAAGATAGAAACGGTGCGAGCATTTGTCCAACGACAACAGCGACATCGGTAGATTGTAATCCAGGCTCACCGCATTCAGCAAATCGACAGGCCCATTGATTCGCGGCAGAGCCCCATCGCGAGCCACGCAGGTCGCCAGATATTCCTGGGAGGGTTTGCTACGTCCCGACGCTTTGAATTTGCCGTGCCGCAGCAACTGCCGGATCTCCTGACATTCGGCCTGCCACGCGAGCAAATCCCATCGCTGCGAGGCCCGCGCGATTACTCGCTGGCAGTAATCTTGCACGTAGTCGTTGGCGGGTTGCACGGCTATCCCTTGGACCTCGAGAATCTCGACGTGCAGACTTGATAACAACTCGCAAATGGTCAACTCGATCGTCATGGTCTCGCTAATACCGTGCGGCAATCCGCTATGTCGCCCCTAAGCCGATGATCGTTCCTCGCGGACTTCCTCGAGCGGATAATCGGTGATCGCCAACTCGCCGCGCGCCAAGATCTCCTTGATCTCGCGCAATCGCAACCAGCCCCGCGTCAACAGATCCTCTCGGGCACGCCGCACATCGGGTGCCAAACTCCGCTTGTCGAAATCGCCGGCGACTTCGATCGAAGGAAAATCGGGGTGCAGGATGAATTGAGCGAGCACCGGATTGCAGCGGATATGCCGTTCCGGCGTCGTATGCAGCACCTCTGGCACGATCAAACCGGTAACATAGCGCAGGTAAAGGTCGCTAACGGTGATGTCCGCAACATCTTGACCGCAAACTGCGCAGATGTAACCTTCGTCGCATTTGGCCATGTCAATTTTTCAGCGGCACGTTCTCGGGCGTTTCCTCGGCCATTTTGCGAATGTCCTCGGTGATCCGCATCGAGCAGTACTTCGGCCCGCACATGCTGCAGAAGTGGGCGCTTTTGAACGTCTCTTGCGGGAGCGTCTCGTCGTGGTATCGCTGCGCGGTTTCCGGATCGAGCGACAAGCGGAATTGCTCCTTCCAATCGAACGCGAACCGCGCCTTCGACAGAGCGTCATCGCGATCTTGGGCCCCGGGGCGGCCGCGAGCGACGTCGGCCGCATGAGCTGCGATTTTGTAGGCGATCACTCCGGCGCGCACGTCGTCGCGATTCGGCAAGCCCAAGTGTTCCTTGGGAGTTACATAACACAACATCGCGGCGCCGTGCCAGCCCGCCATGGCCGCACCGATCGCACTGGTGATATGGTCGTAGCCCGGAGCGATGTCGGTCACTAAAGGGCCCAACACATAAAACGGAGCTCCATGACAGACCTCGATCTGCCGCTTGATATTCATCTCGATCTGATGCATGGGAATGTGGCCCGGCCCCTCGACCATGACTTGCGTGCCATTGGCTTGCCCGCGCCGCGTCAACTCTCCCAACACATCGAGTTCGGCGAACTGAGCGGCATCGCTGGCATCGGCAATCGAACCGGGGCGCAAGCCGTCTCCGAGACTCCAAGTCACATCGTACTGACGCATAATATCGCACAGGTCATCGAAGGCCTCGTACAAAGGATTCTGCTTGCGATGCGCAACCATCCATTTCGCGATCAAGGAACCACCACGAGAGACAATTCCGGTGACGCGCTGCGTCGTCAAGTGGAGATGCTCCAGCATGACACCGCAGTGAATCGTCATGTAGTCGACCCCTTGTTTGGCTTGATGTTCCACCATGTCGAGAAAATGCTGCGGACGCATGTCCTCGATATGGCCGCCAAGCTCCTCAAGCATCTGGTATATCGGAACTGTTCCGATCGGTACGGGCGACGCGTCGATGATCGCGCGGCGGATGTTGTCGATGTCCTTGCCGGTGGACAAATCCATGACCGTGTCGGCGCCGAAATGTACCGCTGTATGCAGCTTTTCGAGTTCCTCGGCGACATTGCTCGTCACCGCCGAATTGCCGATGTTGGCGTTGATCTTGCATTTGGCCCCGATACCGATACACATCGGCTCGAGCCGCTTCGCAAGGTGGACTTTGTTGGCAGGGATCACCATCCGCCCAGCGGCCACCTCGTCGCGAATGAATTCGGGGGTCAATTGTTCACGCTGGGCGACAAACTCCATTTCCCGCGTGATCACGCCGGCACGTGCGGCCAAGATTTGAGTGGAATGCATATAGTTTCGAACCATCGATAAAGACTGGAATGAACATTGCCGATTCGGATCCGGCTCGATTATTGTATCGAGAACCTGGCGGTTTGTGCGGACCATCAGTGATACCCGCCTTCCGATTGAATCATTGTTTGAATTTTTTGTCGGCCGATTTTGCTCGCCGCAGGAACTCCTTGAAAGCGGCCGGCCAAGGGGAGCAAAACTCCATGCTCCGTTGAGTTTGCGGATGCATGATGCGCAAGGTAAGAGCGTGCAGGGCCACCCGCGTCGGATCCCAGCCCGGACGTTGGGCCTTCAGACGCTGGTAGCGGGTCTCCCCAATCACAGGATGCCCGGCCTCAGCGAACTGCACGCGAATCTGATTGCGGCGACCTGTCTCAAGCATCACCTCAACGATCGTCTCGTTCGCCAGACGCCGGAGCACACGATATTTAGTAATGGCCAGTTCGCCATGCTTGGGGTTTTTGACCGAGTGCCGCGCGAGGTGTTTTCCAGTTGCCAGGTAACTGCGGAACGTGCCACTGTCGTCCGCAACTTTTCCGGCCACAATCGCCACATATTTTCGCTCGGGCTTGTTCGTTTCGAATTGAGCGCGGAGGGCGAGATAGGTGGGTTCATCTTTGGCGAAGATCATGACTCCCGACACGTCGCGGTCTAGTCGCTGCAAGGCGAAGACCTTCGCCTCCGGATCGAAGTTGTGGAGATGCCTTTCCACCAAAGCCAGCATCGTTTTGCGATCCCCCTTTTTCGCTGGCACCGATAGCAACCCAGCCGGTTTGTCGGCGACGATGATGTGGGAATCCTCGAAGATCACCGACAACCTGCGCGGTAAACGAATCGATTTGACCTTGGGCAGCTTGACCTTCGGCTCTGGAGCGGTCCTCACATATTCCACGCGGTCCCCCGGTTCCAACACGCGTTCGGGACGACTGCATACGCGGCGATTAACGCGGATGGTCCCCGCCGAAATCTCCCGCCGCGATTTTGCGGGTGTGACTCCCAGCAAGCTTGCCACGACCTGCCATAAACGGCGGGCAGGCAGCGGAGCCTTTGGATGGACAGTGATGGAGGGATTCTTTTGTGCCACTGCAGTTTTTCGACTAGGCTTTGTTTAGCAACGATTAGCCAGAGCGCACCAGCGTCCGGTATTTGGGAGGGCTGCGGGCAAGCGCCCCGCGGCTAACGGGTTTTAACAAAAAGCCTAGATTTTAGAAGGCGTCATTGTGCACGAAATACCCTAGTCGACCAGTACGAGAGCTGCGCGAACACAGGCGACATGCCGGATTTGCCTTGTTTTTCACAATGCGGTTCGTCTAAAATCAGCGCTATCTTCCCGCATCGGACCGTAGTTTACCGTTAAATTGACTTTTTACTGTCGGATAACCCCGATATTTGTGTAGATTCGATGCTTCAGATCGCGAGGTCACCCATGAAGTCCTTCATCGTCAGTATGCTCGCCGTCAGTTGCCTCGGCACGGCAACGTGGGTCGTCAGCCAGTGGCAGACCCCGCCCCTGCAAGACCCTGCGGCTTGGAACACTCGCGAGGGGAAGTCAACAAAAGAAGCGGACGACCCGACCACAGCTTCTGCCGAATCGTTGGTGGAACAAGCAGCTACGGCACTTCGAGATTCGCGTTGGAACGAATTCGCGCTGTTGGCTTCGTGCGGTAGCGTCCGCTTGAAGGCCGAATCAGAACTTTTCCCCCCCACCACCCCGGAGGGTTTTCAGACAGTCCACGTTCTGCAGGCGAAAGCCAAGGCGATGATGTTGCATCTTATCCGCGAAGCGGCCGTTAGTCAGATCGATTTGGCGAAACTGGAAGCCGACTTTTCGAGTTGGTCCCCGATATTGACGGAGGACTTTGCCCCGAGTTGGGCCGACAAGGGGCAAGCAACCAACGAAACGTTCCAAACAAAACTGGCGGTTGCCAAGACCGCGGCCCAGAAAAATCTGTCCGGCCTTAGCCAACAGCTCAAGGTCGAGGGTTATGCAGAAGTCGCCGAACGACTCGCCTCCGTTCTCCTCATCACGGAATACCAAGATGAAATCGTTTCCGCACCGTACCTAGAGAAATTGACTGCCAAAGATTTAACGAACTGGATTAAGACCGCGGCTCAACTTGAAACAAAAACGGTCGATGGCGAACCATTCATTCTGTTCGCCGAGTTGGATCGCACACCCAGTTTCGGGTATTGGGTCAAGGCAACGGCCGATCATGTCAAAGATGCACTCGGGAGACGCAAAGTGAGCAATGTAGGGAGCCGCAAAGGCGAATACAACAAACTGAACGATTTCGAAAAGTATGTAATTTTGCAAAAGGGCACCGAGCGAGCCTGGACCGGAGAATACACTGGAAACAAAGCGGCGGGCACCTACATCTGCCGTCAGTGCAATGCGCCCCTGTACCGCTCGGCCGATAAATTCGACAGCCATTGCGGCTGGCCGAGCTTCGACGACGAAATAGCCGGTGCGGTCGAACGGCATCTCGACGCCGACGGTTACCGCATCGAAATCGTCTGCGCCAATTGCAAGGGTCACCTGGGACACGTTTTCCAAGGTGAACGCTTCACCCTCAAGAACACCCGCCACTGCGTCAACAGCGTCTCGATCCGCTTCATCCCCGAAGGCAAAGAGCTTCCCGAAAAAATCGTTAAGGAATAGATCCGATTAACGCAGCGATCCATGCTTCGGGTGACGCCTTTAAAAAGGTTCTCGCAGCAGTATTAAACTTTTTTTGAATGCTGTTGTGTGGGTCAAAAGTTTGGTTCGATGAACTCCCGCGACGGGTCTATGTCGACTTTTTGTATATTTTGCGGCCGAGTTGGGGGTTGAAGGTGGTCCAAGAGGCGCTCGGGGTAACGTCCTCAGCGATCAATTGACGGAAGCTGGCGACTTTTGCATCGAGATTGTCGAGGTAATGCAACACCAAGGCCTCATAGGTCATGGGGAGTTTGGGACTGCCGAATTCGGGTTCGCCATGATGGCTGACGATCATATGTTGCAAGCGTACGGCTAACAATTCCGGAAATGACACTCCCGATAATTTTTCCGCATCGGCGATTTTGAGATTCAATATTTGAACCCCGAGCACGAGATGTCCCAGGAGTTGTCCCGCATCGCTGTAGCCGAAGTCCGGTGAATAGGTCAATTCCTCCAGTTTACCGATGTCATGCAAAAAAGCTCCCATCAACAACAGATCGCGGTCGACTTCGGGATATAGCGGAGCAATCGCCGCAGCAGCATTCATTAGCGACGCGACATGTTCTAGCAGACCGCCCGCGTACGCATGGTGGTTCTTGACGCCGGCCGGAGCTCGCCGCAGTCCATCCATCAATTTCTCGTCGATCAGGATAACCTCAGCAAGGCTGCGCAGGTGCGGGTTGGTCATTTGACGCAGTTGTTCGGAGACTTGGCGGACGAGCCGATCAACGTCCTGATCGGATTTCGTCTGAAAATCTTCCTGATTGATCGTATCCTGATCCACTCGCTGCACGGATTTGAGGATCAACTGCATGTTGTTGTTATACAGTTGCGCCGTAGCTTTGACGCGGACGAAATCTCCGTTCTCAAAACTTTCGTAGTGGCGTTGGTCGGCGTTCCACAACATGCAGGTGAGCGATCCCGTTTTATCGCTGCAGCGCATCTGCAAATACAAATTGCCTGCGCGATTGGGGCGCAACTGCTTCTCCGAGGCGAGATAGATTTCGTCGACCGCTTCTCCGTCGGTCAATTTCGTCACGAATTGGCGCGGCATATTTTTTCCTGAAGACTTTAGAGGTAACGGACTCGTTTTTGCATGTCCGTATTTATCGAATGATACCGGCGGAACAGATTTCCGGTATCAAAACGGGATTCGCGGATGTATTCCACGTCTTCGGTGCCAATCGATTTGGTGAAAATCGGCAACAAGTAATCGATTCCAGTCGTGGAAATATGCAGCCGCCGCGGATCGTAAAACGACGGGTGTAAGGTACGGGCATGAATTCTGCCCCATCGATCGCGAAACCCGTTGCCGGGATAACTTTGCAGATAGAAGCCGTTTTCCTCGCTCCATTGCAGAATCGAAATCGCGTTGGTTTGACCGGCCAAGAGCATGTCGACGGCTTGGCCTCCCAATTGAGCCGCATAGAACCGGTCGAACAGAATGGGCCGCCCTCCGCGCTGCGTATGTCCGACTTTCCGTGTGAATATCGCGCTTTCTGCCGAATCGCTGTTCCCCAATCCTTTGAAGAACTGATCCCCTAACTCCTTGATCAAGATCCGACGCAATGCTTCGGCGGCTCCGCTGAGCCGCAGGTTGCCTGCCGGGTCCGTAGTTTGTTGCTCGTCCGCCATGACATGCCGTTCGGCATCCACGATTCCCTCGCCACAAACGATGACCACGTTGTGCTGCAGTCGATAGATATCCTTCACCCTGGAAACTAGCAAGGGAACATCCACCGGAAATTCGGGAACAAGAATGAGATCTGGTTGCCCGTAGGCGTTACCCAAGGCGAGAAACCCCGAGTGGCGTCCCATGACTTCGATGATGGCGACGCGTCGATGACTTTCGGCCGTGGTGCGGATTCTGCGAACCCCTTCGACCGCCACGTAGACCGCTGTAGCGTAGCCGGGGGTGACGTAGTTGACCATATTGTTCAGTTGAAACTCGCCGCCGGGCTCATAGGCCGTAAGAATGCGATAGCGCTCGCCTCCTTGCTCGTCACCGCCACTTTCGAGCAAATACTTGTCCGGCTCGTTGGGATAATTCAGTCCCAAGTCGTTGTCGATGGTTTTTGGGGCCAGTACCGTCGGGATGCGGTCGCAAAACGGCTGCAACCCATTCAGCGTCCCATCACCGCCGACACAAATCAGCCCCTCGATTTGCAAGCGACGCAAACGCTCGATGATCTGGTCGATGGCGTGCACGTTGCGCTGATCGATGTACTTGCGGCTGGAACCAAGCAGCGAGCCACCGTACGTAGCATCGAGTTCGGGAATCGCTTGCAACAGCGGATTCAAGATGACATGGGGCAATCGCGGGTCGAACAAACTGTCGAAGCCCGACATGAGGCCGACGACCTCCACTCCCTGCTGGATGGCCCGATTTACCGCTCCAAAAATCGTGGCGTTGAGGGCTGGCGTGTCACCGCCTGCTGTCAAAATTCCGATGCGTTTCATAAAATCGCGGCTTGGATAGGGTGGCTGTGGCTGTTCGGGTCGTCCTCGAATCTGCAACGATCAGGACGCTCCAGCGCCAATTGTGTATCAGCAAATGTCGAGGGAGCGAACTGAAACTTGCGGCAGTTCGATGTCGCCCGCCAACGGGATCACGCCAGTTGACCAGGCATGGGCGAAAGCCGACGGATTCGCTTCGACCAGCGTCTCAGTGTAGCAAAGCGTTATCATCTCAACTACCGTTGCCGACTGGTTACCTTGTGGAGTTTGTCGATTGTCGCGCCGTTGAGCGAGCTCGGGGGAGCTGGATAAAGATACTAGGGAGTGGCAAGTTGACTTTGCCATCGCTGGACGCACGACTTTAGCAATAGCAGGAAATAAAAAAATCAGAATCATGACGAAAATCAAGGGCTATCTGGGAATTGATGTTGGAACTCAGGGACTGACCGCTTTGCTGACCGACGAGGCGATGAAAGTGATCGAATCGGGAAGTGGCCACTACGAGATGGTTCCCGGACTAGCTATCGGATGCTACGAACAAGCGCCGCAGGACTGGGAACGGGCGGCCGCGGCAGCGATGAACGACTTGCGAAAGAAACTTGGCGGGCGAGGGCTCGAATGCGAAGTCCTGGCGATCGGGATTTCCGGCCAGATGCACGGCGAGGTTCTCTGTGATGCCGCTGGAAATCCTTTAGCGCCCGCTCGGCTCTGGTGCGATAGCCGAAATGAAGCGGAGGGGGCCGAGTTGACTAGCACCTTAGGGTTCAAGATGCCCAAGCGGATCACCGCCGCGCGTTATCTTTGGTCGACGCGGCAGCGTCCGGAAGTCGTTCGCCGGGCCAGGCATTTGACGACACCGGGTGGCTGGCTTGCATTTCGCCTGACGGGTCAGTGGCGTTTGGGAGTTGGCGATGCGTCGGGAATGTTTCCGATCGAGGAGCAAAGTTCGCAATACGACGCCGACAAGTTGAGAAGGTTTCAAGGTATTGTTGGCGCAGGTTGCCCAGCGCTAGCCGACCTCCTTCCTGAAGTTTGCGTGGCTGGCCAAGATGGCGGGGCACTGAGCGAGCTTGGGGCCCAAATCCTCGGCCTCCCCAGCGGCACGCCCGTCGCGCCGGCCGAAGGGGACCAGCCCGCCGCCATGGCGGGCTCGTTGATCGGTTCTCCGGGCGTCGTCTCGATGAGTTTTGGCACGTCCGTTTGTGCCAACGCGGTTGGGGACAAGCCGTTTGTGGGGGTCGCTCGCTCGATCGATCATTTTTGCGCGGCTGACGGGAGGCCGATCAATATGGTTTGGCTCCGGAACGGCACGACCTTCATGAATACGGTTGTGGAGATGTTCGGCGCACGGGCAAGCGAAAACAAAGACTCGGCCTTCGCAGCATTGCTGCCGCAAGCAATAGCGGCCGACGACGATTGTGGGGGGCTGTTAGCGTTGCCGTTCATGGACGACGAACCCGGCTTGGGAGTAGAGCAGGGGAGACAAGCTGCCCTCTGGGGACTCAACCAAGCCAATGCTACTCCCGGCAATGCGATCAAGGCCGCGATTCTCGCGACCATGTTCAACTTGCGACTCGGCAGTCTACCGCTGGAGGACCAACGGTTCCCGCGCGACGAAATCGTTCTGTCTGGCGGATTGACCAAGACGCCCCAATTCGGACAACTCCTCGCGAATGTTTTCGATACGCCCGTCGTTATCTTCGACAGTGGCTCCGAGGGATCAGCCTGGGGTGCGGCTTTGCTGGCAGGTTATCGCCGAGCCATCCTGCAGGGATCGCCGCAGTCATGGTCGGAATATCTAGCGAGTCATCGAGGGGGGGGAGAAGTCAGGTTCGCACCTGCTGCCGAAAAGGTGCATGCGGTTGCGGGCACCTTCCAGCGCTATCGAGAGTTATTCGATCGCTTCATTCACCGCCGATGAGTTGTGAGTTAAGAGTTTACCGAGGCGTGCCGACTTACGCCTTGGCCGGTTTTGCGGGCGGGATCGGTTTCCAATCTTCGGAGTTCACTTGGCGAGGATCGAGCTTCATTTGGCAAACCCGCTCGATATCGTCCGCAGTGAAGCCACGTCGAATCATTTCGAGCTTGAGGTTGGCGTCAGCTCGCTGTTTCGAGACCTTTTCGATCGTCGAGCAGACCGAGTTGAACATGCCGTACAAAAAAGGCCCTCCCAGAAGGCACACGACGGCGACCAGCGCCACTAAACCGCTCGATACACTCATGACCAACTCTCTACAGAACGTAAAAGATTGTTTGTTCGGACAGCTTATTACACGTCAACGATGATGGTTCGGCGGGATTGCCGAATTATCGGCTATTTTTTCGAGAATTTACGCCAGAAACTACCCCAAATGCGCCCTCGCCTACGCTTCGGGCTTCATGTAGGACCGGCCTGAAGTCGGACTACAGCCCAAACACGCCCCCACTTACGCCTCGCGCTGCGGCTGATATTTTTTCCAAAATCTGATTTTTGATACAAGGACTAAAAAATCGACGAATGACTTTCGCTTGTCGTCGCCCTCTCTGGTCCTGATTTGTCCCCAATGCCAATGGCTTGCCTTTAATTTCACGCGTGTCCGTTACCCGGTGCCGAGATCGTGGCCCGGATGGCAGCCTCGATTTCCGAAGGTCTGTATCCGAGTTCCCGCTCAATTTTGGCGATCGAAACAGGCCAATCCGACAGGTACTTCTGGACTGCCTGCGCCGTGAGCTGAGGCCTCGTGCCAAGTAGTCGACTTCGGAACTGTTCGGCACCGGCGATCGCGCGAACCAGCAACCGCGGAACTTTTACAAATTTTGCTTTGCCTGAACCCAATCGGTCGGCCAGTCGAAACAACTCGGTATAACGGAGATTGCTCCCGCCGATGATATAGCGCTCACCATCAGTGCCACCGTCCATGACGAGCCGCAACCCGCGCACGACATCATCGACAAAAACGTAATTCCCTACCGCCTTGCCATCGCCGGGGATCAGCGTCCATTTTCCGGCAGCGATGCGTCGAAGAATTTTCGTGAGGGTATTCGCCTCGCGATCCGGTCCCGGGCCAAACACGCGTGTGGGGTAGGCCGTCACGATTTCGAGCCCGCGCGAGCGAAACCCGAGAGCGACCTCGACCTGCCGGAATTTGGAAGCCTCGTAGGGCCCCCAAGATTGGGAATCTACCGGCTTATTCTCGTCGATCGCTCGGCCATCACGCGCCGGGCCAAAAATCCCGCATGAGGAGCAAATCAAGACGCGTCGTCCCCCCGCCGCTACCGCGGCTCGCAACACGTTGACGGTGCCGCCTACGTTGACTCGCTCGAATTCCGCTGGGTCACGGCGCCAAAGGCCAACGGTGGAGGCCAAATGATAAATCTGCGAGCACGACTGTGCGGCCTTTACCAATGTCTCTGGCCGCGTAACATCACCCGTAACGATCATCAATTCCGGCGAATGGATCGAAGCCAATGCCCCTGGCTCGCGCACCAGGGCGACAACTTGGGCCGCGGATTGCAATAGGCTGCCCACCAAACGTTGGCCGATGTATCCGCCAGCCCCGGTCACAAGAATCTTACCGAGTTCGTTCATGCGACATCGGGCTCCATCCGCCCGTTGCGATTCATTCGAATTTGCATTTTCGCGACGATCAACTAGTCCTCCCCAACCAAGGCGATCGCGAGGATATTGCTCAGAATCTGAGCCTTAGGGTACGGCCCCGCGGTCATCATGAAAAACGGTATGCTAACGCCTGTTGGCGATTAGCGCCGGGACAAAGCCTAGTCGGGTTTAACGCTTCCCTTTAGAATGACGGTTCGATCATTTCAGCCAACTGGTCCGATTTTACAATGAATAAAGCACCGAAAACGGCGATTTCTCCCACACGCGAAGAGAATTACCCCGAGTGGTATCAGCAGGTCATCAAGGCTGCCGATCTGGCCGAAATCTCCCCAGTGCGGGGTTGCATGGTCATTAAGCCTTGGGGGTGGGGGCTGTGGGAAAATACGCAGCGGATCTTGGACAAGATGTTCAAGGACACAGGCCACGAAAACGCCTACTTTCCCCTGTTCATTCCCAAGAGCTTTTTGGAGAAAGAGGCCGAACACGTCGAGGGCTTCGCCAAAGAATGCGCGATCGTCACGCACCATCGCCTCGAGCAAGGTCCCGACGGCAAACTCCATCCCGCCGGCCCGCTGGAAGAACCGCTCATTGTTCGTCCGACGAGCGAGACGATCATCGGGGCGATGTTCGCCAAGTGGATCCAGTCCTATCGCGACCTGCCGCTGAAAATCAATCAATGGGCCAATGTGGTCCGTTGGGAGATGCGGCCGCGGATTTTTCTGCGAACCGCCGAGTTCCTCTGGCAAGAAGGTCATACGGCTCATGCCACGGCAGAAGAAGCCTGGCAGGAAACCCGCATGATGCTCGACGTCTACGCCGAGTTCGCGGAAAACACCATGGCGATTCCCGTCATCAAAGGGGAAAAAACAGCTGGCGAACGTTTTCCAGGAGCCGACGCCACGCTCACGATCGAAGCCATGATGCAAGATCGCAAGGCGCTTCAAGCCGGTACCTCCCACTTTCTGGGGCAGAACTTTTCCCGCGCTCAGGAGATCAAGTTCCAAGATCAAAACGGCACAGAAAGCTTCGCCTTCACGACCTCCTGGGGTATGTCGACCCGCATGATCGGCGCCTTGATCATGGCCCACAGCGACGACGACGGCTTGGTCCTGCCGCCGCGAATCGCGCCGAAGCAGATCGTGATTCTGCCGATCTACCGCAGCGACGAAGAAAAATCGCAGGTCATCGCCCACTGCGAAAATTTGAAACGGGACCTGGAGAGAATCGTTTACCATGGTCGTCCCTTGGAGGTCATCCTCGACGCGCGCGACATGCGGGGCGGCGAAAAGAAATGGCTGTATGTCAAAAAAGGTGTGCCCATTCGTTTGGAAATCGGCCCCCGCGATATCCAAAACGATGCAGTCTTCGTTGGGCGACGCGACCAAGACAAATCCTCGAACATGCCGCGCGGCGAGTTCATCGCGCGTGCCGGAGCGCTTCTGGACGAAATACAAGCCCACCTGTTCGAACGTGCCCAAGCCTTCCGCGACGAACATACGCGCGTGATCGACAATCTCGATGAGTTCAAACAATTCTTCACACCCAAGAATAGCGATGCTCCTGAAATCCACGGTGGCTTCGCCCACTGTCACTTCGTCGATACTCCCGAAATGGACGACATTTTGAAGGAACTCAAGGTCACGCCGCGTTGCATTCCGCTAGCGAATGAGCCCGTCGATGGCAAATGCATTTTCACGGGACGCAAAACGGTAACGCGAGCGATTTTCGCGAAATCGTACTAGCCGAATGGCGCGGTCGAGATGGGTGAGACACGGCGGCATTTTCCGGTACTATTTTTCACAGCAATTTTTTCTCGCTACCCGCACGCCCTTCAGTGGGGGCGTGAGCAGATGGAAAAAATCGCTGGCCCTGTCCTCTTGGCGAGCCCCCTGTACGACTTCATCGAAACCGGCTTCTACACGGCGAGCATGGGGACGAATCTGAAGAAACAATTGTTCGTGTTCGCCGAGGATTTCGATCCCGCCACCTTGCCCGATCGCAAGCTCCGCGCAAATCAGCTGGAAAGCGAATATCAAGTCGCCCATGCCTGCCCTGAGCCGCGGCCGCTCAACATCGATCCGGGTTACCTTTCCGAGGCGAAATTGGTACTGGCCACGACGAAGGATCGCGACCATCGCATCTACTTGCGCGATGGAATCTACGCCGAAGTCACCCTTTACTACCTCCGCTCGGGCTGGCAGTATTCTCGCTGGACGTACCCCGATTACCGCCGCGCGGACTACTTCGAGTTTCTCACGCAATGCCGCAACTTGCTGCGCGAGCGAATGCAGCGGCCCCAAGCGGACTTGGATTGAACTTTCGTCGCGGGTCAGCCACAATGAGATTTTTCACGGCAAACTTTTAACGGTGTATCGGCCGCTGTTGGCCGCCGGCTCCTTGGTGCCAGATGGCGGACCTCAAGCGAAAGCTTCCGAAGCGATTCGCGGCCATGCATTCACCAACCAATCCTCGCAAATTCCCTGCAGTTGAAACACGATGAAAGCCTTTTTAACGATCGTCTTGGCAATCGCCCTCGGATTGGGAGCTGGTTACGGTTTTTTCGCGATTCGGTCGGCAGCCACAACCGAAACATTTCCGATCGATGGTTGGCCCAAAACGGGTACGATGGCCACCCCCGAGCCGGAATTCGCGATCTCTAATTCGCAAATCGTCAACTTGGGGACAGCTTTCAGCGGAAGAATCAAGCCTTACCAGGTGTACTTGGAAAATGTGGGGGATGCTCCCGGCGAAATTTGGGTGGAAGAACTCCCGCCCAGCGTACGACTCCGCGATCTCGAACTCGGCCAGCATCAGGTCGTTCCCGCGAATTCGCGATATCTGCTCAACCTCGGAATTGTTGGCGAAATGGGGAAAAGTGGCTTTGAGGAAACCCTGCTCATCAAGACCAATCAACAACGTTTGCCTCAACTGTTCGTCAAATTCAAGGCCACCATTTACCCGGGAATCGGCATCCTACCCAATCGCAATGTGCTCTACACTTCTGCAGAATTTGCCGAAAGGAAACCGGCCTACGTACATCTCGTAACGTGGCTGACGGATCAATTAGACATTCAGGCGATCAATTTTTCGGCAAACCCGGATCTGTTCCGCACGGAAATTCTTGAGCTCTCCGAGGAGAATCTCGCCGACGTCAAAACCGCGCGGGCAGGCAAAACCATTCGCTTGACGCCCCAAGGGGACTACCCCGAGTCGCGGCAAAAAATCACCATGTCCATCATCGTCCGCGACCCCGAAATCGCACCTCTCGACGTGGCGATTCGGTTCGGCGAGTAGCTTCGTAATTTGCTTGGCCGCGAGCGACGTGCCGCCTAGCTTTCTTCTTGCTGGCAAAATTGCATCGCCCAAAGCATGTGGCGGCCGATCGTTACTGTTGGCGGCAAAGACAGCGGCAACCGCGCTGGATGGGTTCACACAGGGTGATTCCTGTTGAACCTTCGCCCATACGTTGCGAGCACCGTCTCATCATCAGAACTTTACACGCGTTTCAACCGTCGGTGATCGTCGACGATTTCGGTCGAAAAATGCTATTTGGCCCAGGTGAACTTTTGCCTTACAATCAGGGATTGAGGGATGTCGCAGACCAGCCCCGATTCGCCAACTCCATTTGACAAGTCATCGCACCATGTACCTTTTGAAACAATCGGCCTTGCTTTGTGTTATGGTTTTCGGCTTTTTCGGCGGCTACCTGGCAAATTTGCGTTATGAAGCGAACGATCTCCGCTTGCGAGAATCTGCAATCGGCCCCTCCGCAACGGACAGGGCTCAGGATCCCGACAAACCGGATCACCCGACCTTCCCCAAGCGCGAGGACCTGGTCAAGGATTGGCAGCAGCCCGAGGTGACCTTGTTCATTACGGGGAGCCAACGCGGTTACATCGAACCCTGCGGCTGCACCGGACTCGAGAACCAAAAGGGGGGCTTGATGCGCCGCCGCGACTGCCAAAAGGTTTTGCTCGATCGAGGCTGGAACGTCGTGTCGCTCGATTTGGGCGACCAGAATCGTCGCCAAGCCATGCAATCTGTCGTCAAACTGCGTGCGACCTTCGAGACACTGACGAAGGTCATGAACTACCAAAGTATCGGACTGGGTATCAATGAACTGCGACTCGACAGCACCGAACTGGCACAACTGATCGTCAACTGCATGGAAGGAGAAACGCCTTTCACCTGCTGCAACGTTACGGTGCTGGACGAAAGTTTCGTTGCGCCTTACCGCGTCATCGAATCGGGCGGGCGACGAATTGGAGTCGTCATGGTGTTGGGAGACGAATTCGTCAAAGAAATTGCTTCGGGAGATTTTCAAGCGATCTCGGCGACCGACGGAATCAAACGCGCCTTGCAGGGACTCAGCAAACAGCCGAGGTGCGATACGCTCGTGCTGTTAGCGCAGACCGACAAGGAAACCTGCCAAAAATACGCGAAGCAGTTTCCTTTCGATCTGATTGTCGTGGGTGATTGCCCCGGCGAACCCACGATGTTGCCCGAGGCGATCAATGCCGGACGCTGGACGACACAAATCATCGAAGTCGGTACCAAGGGGATGCATGTTGGCATCGTCGGTTGCAACTGGCCCAACGGCAAACTAGAGATCAACTATGAGCGAGTCCCCTTGGACGCCCGTTTCCGCGATGCCCCGGAAGCCAAAGCGATCTTTGCGGCCTATCAAAAGGAACTCGAAATTCTGTACACTCGCCCCGAAAATTTCCCGGATGTCAAGCAACGTCAACATCCATCGGGCCTGACCTATGTCGGTTCAGAACGCTGCAGCGACTGCCATGAAGATGAGTTCGACATTTGGAAGGATGGAGTCGATGGCAAAGGTGGGCCGCATTTCCGAGCAACGGTCAGCCTGATCGACCCCAAGGACAATCCGCGGGCCGACATCCCACGCAATTTCGATCCCGAATGCTTGAGTTGCCATGTTACCGGCTGGAATCCACAGAATTTCTTCCCCTACCAGACGGGTTACGCGGACCTGGTGAAGGATGCTCATTTGCACGGCAACGGTTGCGAAAACTGCCACGGCCCCGGCAAGGAACATGCGGAAGCGGAGGAGGGGAACAATGTCGCGTTGCAGGAAAAGCTCCGCAATTCGATGCGGCTGGAACTAAAGGACGCAGAGAAAACCTGCCTCGAGTGCCACGACATCGACAACAGCCCGGACTTCTTGAAAAAGGGCTTCGATTACTACTGGAAGTATATCGAACATTAGGCTTCGCCCCAAAACGATTTGCCGGAACGCGCCAGCGTCCGCTTGTCGGGGCACCGCGCTAGCGCCCGGCGGCTGACGGATTTTTGCACACGGCCCGGTCGTGTCGCATCCCGGCAGCATCGGCTGTTTTGATTTTTGGGTGAATCGCCCTGCCCGACGATTTCATTCGTGATGGAATTTCAGCATCGAACATCCATGCCAGTGGAAACATCGTCGTCATCTCGCCGCGGGCGACGGTCGCGGCCTTCATTATCGGGTGCCATCCGTGCTAAGTTTCGCCTCCACCCTCTCGCCGCCCGCTCTTAGTTCGCGGCGTCCGTCATCTCGCGTTATCGTTACCAAGGGCCTATCCCAAAACCTGACCTTGCTAACGCTTCGGGTTACGGGTGCTGCGGTTGTTGGGAGCGGCTCTTAGTTTCGGATCCACCCTCCCGCCGCGGACTGGAGGGTCGCGGCGCAGCCGCGAAGTGAGCGGGGAGGGGGGGAGGGGGGGGCAAGAATTGGGAATTATAAGTTTAGAAAGCACTCACTCTCTGGCCCTACGGGTCGACGCTCCCCGAGGTAGAGTTAAAAACATATCTCGTTTCGGCCACGCGGGCCGGCTCCCAAAAGTTAAACGCTTGCCGTTGCTCTCGCATCGCGAGCAAGCGGGAAACGCCTACGATGCCCGCATGGCCCACCACCGTTCCTTCCATTAAAATCAGAGGCGTTACGCAACGAACTTAACGAGGTACAACTTGGCTCAAGATCACAGCAAACTCATCGATGAATTAATCGATTGCGGTAGACTGTTCCACATGCGAGGCTGGTCGGTAGGTACGAGCAGCAATTACAGCGTGGTGCTCTCTCAAGACCCTGTCGAACTCATCGTCACCGCTAGCGGCTTCGATAAAGGGCGCTTACAACCTGATCAATTCGTCCGCGTCGGTGCCGATGGCAAACCGACCGCGACGGGTCAGTTGAAATCGAGCGCCGAGACGATGCTGCATGTCGTATTAGCCAAGCGGCATGAGCCCATTGGGGCAATCTTGCACACGCATAGCGTCTGGAGTACGCTCCTTTCGCAACACTTCTTTGCCGACGGTGGATTCGAAATCGCCGACTTCGAAATGCTCAAAGGACTGGAGGGAATCACGACCCATCAAACTCGAGTTTGGATACCGATCTTCGATAACACGCAAGACATTCCCGATTTGGCACGAAAAATCGCAGCACTGTATGCCGCCGAGCCTGACAAAATTCGCTTCGCCTTTTTGATCCGTCAGCATGGCCTGTACACTTGGGGCCGCGACATCTTCGCGGCGCGGCGCCACATTGAGGTGCTGGAATTTCTTTTCGAGTGCCGCGGTCGCCGCCTGGAAATGTAGCGTCAGCGAACAGACCACGTCCCCCTCGGATCTTGCACATCAATGAGAACGGCCGCAGCCCGAGGCGATCACTCGCCGGTGACTCAAATGATATTTCCGTACCGATGGACCGTTCGGGACATCGATTGCTCGCGGAGGTAATTGAGCAATTCCAAGCGGCCATTGGCAAGCGGCTCGTCCCGTGTCACATACAAGTTGCCGATTTGATCAGTGCGAAACTCCTGAGCGATTCCGATGGCCCGCACAGTTCCATCGCGCATGTTGGCCAACCGCGCGACCAGTTGCTCGTGACTTTCGACAAACGGTTGCACGTCGCTGGCACTGCTGAATTGGGCCATCCAATCGGCAGGCTTGGTGGTGCTGACCTCGAGTTCGGTGCCGGTCAATCGGCAAGCAATCGCGGTGAGCGAAGCGATTTCCAAAGCCTGCTGGGGATCCGTTTCGCCGATTCGCAGCACGTGCCAGGGCCGCGGGCGATAGCGAAAATGGTTCGTCTCGCCGTGGATTTGAGACGGATCATGTTCGCGTGAGAATTCGACATTCCACCAGTGCTGGTAGCTGCCGGCCGCCGCCTCGATTCGCTCGATGACCGCGGCGTTCTGCAAGATTCCCTTGAGCCGTTCCACCAGTGGCTTGAGGTTTGGCGATAACGAGGCACGTTGCTTCGGTAAATCGACCTCAGCCCACAAGCCGAATCCCGCCACGTAATTCGGGCCGCCTGCTTTCGAGCCGAGCCCAACCACGGAATTCTTCCAACCACCGAAGGGCTGTCGCCGCACGATCGCGCCCGTTGTCGAACGGTTGATGTAGGCGTTGCCCACTTCGACCTTTTCTCGCCAGATTTTGATTTCTTCGGGCTCCAAACTGTGCAACCCACCCGTCAATCCGAACTCGTTGCTGTTCTGAATCTTCAACGCTTCTTCGAAATTCTCGACGCGAATCAACCCCAACACAGGGCCAAAGCACTCGGTGCGATGATACCAACTTCCGGGTTTGACTCCCATTTTGATCCCGGGAGTCCACATGCAGGGGTTGCCGTTCAGCATTTTAGGTTCAAGCAGCCACGTCTCTCCTGGCTCGAGAGTGGTCAAGCCGCGTTGCAGATTTTCGTCGGGGGGCCGAATCACCGGCGTGGCGACAGCGCTCGCGTTCCAAGAACCGTCGGCAATCAAACTGCGGGCGGCGTCGAGCAGTTGGTGCTGGAATTTTTTGCTGTCGTAGACACTTTTTTCAACCAGCGCCAAACTGGTTGCCGAACACTTCTGACCTGAATGCCCGAAGGCACCGCGCACCAAGTCCTTGATCGCCAGATCGATGTCGGCAAAGGCCGTGATGATCATGCTGTTCTTGCCGCTGGTCTCGGCAAACAAAGGTAATTCCGGACGCCAGCTCAAAAAATTCTTCGCCGTGTCGTAACTCCCGGTCAGAATCACGGCGGCGGTGCGCGGATCGACAATCAACTGCTTGCCAGCTGCCCGATCGCCGATCGGCAGAAATTGCAGCACTTCCCGCGGAACGCCGGCATCCCACAATTGCCGAGCTAGGATATAAGCCGTCAACACGGACTCGCGCGACGGTTTGAGGATTACGCTGTTACCGGCCATTAGCGCCGCCAGGCAGCCGCCGGCCGGAATGGCATAGGGAAAATTCCATGGCGGGGTAACGACGACGACCCCGCGTGGCTTCATCTGTGTACCGTCATGAAGGCCGTCCCAATCAAGGGATCGCGAGTAATAGTTCGCGAAATCGATTGCCTCGCTGACTTCGACATCCCCCTCTGTGATCGCCTTGCCCGCGTCCAGCATCATGCAGCCGATGGTTTCACCGCGACCTTCGGAAAAAACGCGGGCGATCTGTTGCAAGATTTTTTTTCGTCCTGCCACACCGAGAGCTTGCCACCGCGGCTGGGCTGCAACTGCCACATCGAGCGCGGCATGCACCTCTTCGGTACCAGCTTCGCAATATTGGTAGACGACTTCATTCCGCGACGGGTCTTTCCCCTTGCCAGTCGGTGCCTTGTCAATCCGACGGCCGCCGATCTCCAGCGGGATGGTGTCGACGGTCCGACTCTGCCAGTTTGCGATGATCTCGTCGGCCCACTTTCGGTTGTGTGGCAATGAAAAGTCGGTGTCCGGTTCGTTGCGGAATTCGCCGCTGCCGTCGTCCACCGGTGCCGTGTGGATAAAGCGATTTTGTCGGCGATTCGAGACCGAGGACAACGTCGGGCTGGCAGCATCGCGGCAAGCTTGTAAAAACGCCTGCTTTTGCCGTTCCCAATCGGCGGACCCCTCCTCGAGAGCAAAGAGAGCCCCGAGAAAACTCCCCGGTGCCGTGTTTTCATCCAGTCGTCGCACGAGATACGCGATGGCTGCCTCGAATTCGTCATCGGGGACTGCGGGCGTGTACACCACCATTCCTCCAGACCGCTCGCGCACCTCGGCTGCCTGGGCATTCGCCATCCCTTCTAGCATTTCGAACTCGAGCCGATCGACAACTTGACGATGCTCGCGGACGAGCAAGGCGTAAGCGACATCGAACAAATTGTGACTGGCGATTCCCAACCGCACGACGTGGATATTTTCGGGGCGCGTGCCCCACTCGAGCATCCGCTTGTAGTTCGCATCGACTTCAGGTTTCGACTCGTAGGGAGCCTGACGCCATCCCCGCAAGCTCGCCTCGACTTGTTCCATCGCAAGGTTTGCACCTTTGACGAGGCGGATCTTGATCCCGGCGCCGGTCCTAGTGTGACGTTGCCTGGCCCAGGCGGTCAGTTGTTGTTGCATTTGGAAGGAGTCGGGCAGATAGGCTTGCAAGACGATCCCTGCCTCCAGACGTTCAAACTCTGGTTCGTCCAGTACTTCGCAGAAGACGTCGACGGTCATGTGGAGATCGCGATACTCTTCCATGTCGAGGTTGACAAACTTCGGCTTCGCTCCCCCATGTCGGATGGCGGCTCGATACAGCTCGCGCAAGCGAGGTTTTAGCGATTCGATCGTGTCTCGATATCCCGTCATGCTGATCTGCGAGACGATCGAGGAGAGCTTGACGCTAACGTAAACGATGTCGGGCTCGGCCAGTCGTTGCAAGTAAGCGCGATGGCGTCGGGCGGCCTCTTCGTCACCGAGCACGGCCTCCCCCAGCTGGTTGAAGTTGATCCGCATCTTGGCCGCTTGACGTTCGCGCAGATATCTGGCGAACTTGGCCGGATCGGCCGAAACGATGACGTGGGCCGATTCCCGCCGAACTTGTTGATTGATCTGCGGCATGACCAAGCCCGGCAACCATTTGGCGGCAGCCCCCGCGGCCCACAGCGCCGTCCGGCTCGTCGACGGCAGATACTGCGGCACTCCGTATTGCCGCAGGATCGATTGCAAGCGGTTAGCGGCCAACCGCGGATCGCCGATTTTCAAAACCTGATCGGCCATCACGATCGTGAATTTCTTGCCGTTCTCGTCTTTCATCATGCGGGCCATTTGCGCCGAGCGGCGACGTTCCTGAGTCGTTTCTCGCCTACGCGAACCCCGGAGAATTTCGGCGGCAAGCTTCACAGCTCGCTCGGGAAGATCGGGCGGCAAAGGCGTATCGGTCGACGGGTTGGCTGTTGATTCAACGATGGTCATGATTGAAACAGGAAAATCCTAGTGGCAGAATGACGGCATTCCAGTGGGTGAACCGCAGAGAGTGGCTCTAAATTCCCCTGGTTCGGCAAAATTTCGATGCGACTTTTGGTTGCGGTTGCCCTTCCGCGAATATTGTCGATAATATCAGAAACTTGCGACAGCGGGTAACCTAAAAAGGGGATGAAGATGGCCAAGATTCACGTTCCGGACGAAAACCGCGAAATCTCAGACGTGCAAGCCATGCGCGAATTTCTCAAGCCCTTCGGTATCTGGTACGAGAAATGGGACGTTGCAGGCCGCGTCGGTCCGCAAGCGACCGACCAAGAAATTCTCGAAGCTTACTCTTCCGAAATTGAGCGACTCAAGGCCCAAGGAGGCTTCGTTACAGCCGATGTGATCAACGTGAATCCCGCCACTCCCAATCTGGACGCGATGCTCAACAAATTCAACAAGGAGCACACCCACAGCGAGGACGAAATTCGCTTCACGGTCCATGGCAGCGGCGTCTTCCATATACATCCGGACCAAGGGCCGTTGTTCAGCATCACGGTCGAGTCGGGGGACTTGGTCAACGTACCTCGCGGCACGAAACATTGGTTCAACCTTTGCTCGGATCGAACGATCCGTTGCATTCGTCTCTTCGAAGACAGCTCCGGTTGGACGCCACACTATGTCGAGAACGGAGTTGATCGCCAGTACGCTCCCTTGTGCTGGGGCCCAAGTTATTTGAAGGCCGACAGCAGTGACCGGTCCCGTTTCGCAATCGAGATTGCCGAGTAGCTCCAACTCCAGACATCGACTGTCGATTCTAATCGGCCAAATCTTGAACTATTGACGCAGCGATTCATGGGATTGATCCAAGCGAACGTCACGCATCTACTTTTGGACATCGAGGGGACCACGTCTTCCATTCGGTTCGTCACCGAAACGATGTTTCCGTTCGTTCGGCAACAAATTGATGATTTTGTCGATGCGAAACGAAATGATGCCTCGGCGCTGCTGGTCTTCGATCAAGTTCGCGCGGAAGCGAAGCGCCTGGGCTTTACAGCTGCCCAACAGGCGGATCCCGCGATCGAACTCCGTGCTGCGGTTCTCTTTTTGATGGACCGTGATGCCAAGGTGACCGGCCTGAAGAAATTGCAAGGCATGATCTGGGAGGCAGGATTTTTGTCGGGCACCCTTGTCGCCCACGTCTATCCCGAGGTGCCCGACGCACTTCACCGTTGGAAGGCCCTCGGAAAAGACCTACGAATCTACTCGTCGGGCAGCATCGCAGCGCAAAAGCTGTTTTTTGGTCACACGATCGCGGGCAATCTTCTACCCCTATTTTCGGCACATTACGATACGACGATTGGCGGCAAGAAAGACGTCGAGAGCTACAAACGAATCCTGGAAGATATCCGCCGCCCTCCCCACGACGTCATGTTCATCAGCGACTCCGTCGAGGAACTCGAGGCCGCAGCGAACGCTGGTTTACAAGTCGCCCTCAGTCGCCGCGATGAAAATCCCACCCTACCAACGCACCGTTTTCCTGAAATCCGCTCGTTTGACGAGATCGAACTGTTGTGAACTTGAGAGCCAAACTCTGAACTCGCTTCCCCCGATCTAATTTTTCGCCTATTGAAAGCTTGGCCCGAAACCGTCCGTGACCCTAGCCCGCAGCGTAAGCAATTGACCGTCTGGGGATAGCCTGAACGAAATTCGGATTGCCGATGTCACACGCTCAAGCCATCTCGTCCGACCAAGTGCCTAGCCCAAAACACAACTTCGGCCGCCCTAACCCAAAGCGAGGCCCCGCAGCCCGAAGCGTAAGCGAGGGCACGACTCAGGATAGGCTTCAAGGAAATTGATGCGGGTCCGTGCAAAATCCACCCGACTGGCATGTAGCGGACAACTACGAGATAGCTCGCGAACGAGAATAGCCAAGTCACACCCACCACAATGGCCAACTTGATCCACAGCGAAACCTCCCAAGGAATGAGTAGGGTTTGTACAAAAATGACGATAGGCAAATGAATCACGTAGATCCAATACGACGAGTCGGCAGTCATCCGCAGCCAACCCAACGAACGTGACAGAAATCATCTTCCAACTGACAACGTCAGGATCGTCGACGCTACCGTAAGATTGGCAGTCAAGACGAACTCCATGAGGTAATGCCTGCGATCGATCGACTCGGACTCACCGAGCAAGACGCACACGTCAAAATTTGGGAGGTAGACGTAGTCGGGAATGAATAACAGAAAACTCGCACCGATAAGGGGCGCCACATCCACGCCTGCCATCGATCGAGTTCTGCCTCTTGCCCGTGAGTCTGCCACCCGAACCAGAAAAACCATCCATAAAACCAAATCGACCACCACGCGGGAATGAAGGACTCTCGGGCCGCCACCGGAACGCCACCTCCCATCACCGCGGGAACTAAGCCCAATGGCCAGAGCACAAACCATGGCGAGCAGCGAAACAACCGATTCATCCGCATCGGAACAACCCGGTAAAAGACCACGGCCATCGCGGTGAACATCGCCAAGTAATACAAAAACCACAAGTGCATCGCGCTCCACGATTGCCTTCGGCTCGCATTCGGCGTATTTTGTCCCACCTCGACAATCAACCCGAGCAACCCGGCTCGCACATCGATATACGAAATGACGAAGACGATGACCACGGTCATGAGCACCAAAAGTAGCGGGTAAAACAACACGAAGGGAAGGACAATCCGGATGGCTCGGCTGCGCAAAAAGCCGAATTCGCCGCGTTGGCCGATCAGCAATTTCGAAAAATAGCCAGCCAGCTAGAAAAACAGGTTCATACGAAACAAGTGAAGCCACAAGATTCAAAGGTCAACTGCGCGGCTCCCTTGACCGTTCGTCGCTAACAATATCGACCGCGCGGGCTCCGCATTAGCCATCGCGCTATGCAGATAAACGGCCAACCACATCGCCAGGGCACGCAGATTGTCTAGATAATGGATCCGATGCTCGACTCGTCGCAAATTCGTAGTGTTCAAATCAAGTCTCGCTGACGCGTTTGCCAGAAGAAAGCAAATCCTCCCCTAAGACGACCGTCACCTCCAAAGCCATGATCTGGGCAGGCCACGGGAGGTCAACTCAACGTCGTGCTGCTGGCAATGGGAGCGATTGCGGGATGCTCAGAGATCGATTTAGCAAATAATTTGAACAGGACATTTCCCAACACGACCATCACGATCGTCCAACCCACGGAACCGGTCACCACAGCGGCAACCAGTTTTGGAGACAGAAACTCCCCAAGAGGAACAGAAACAGCAACGTCAGCGGCACCAATGCACCAGATTTCGCCTCGGGAATGACATGCAGCTACACAAATAACGCCCCCAGCATCGCCAGCCAGGGTATCAAAAAGGTCGTCAGCATCACCGTGATCTTCGCGACGGAGTAATCGAGCAAACTTACGGGCAAACTGAACACAAAATTCCTCGTTTGCTCCATGGACTCTCCCAACAGCAGCAAGCCGATCAAATGAATTCCTACAGCAATCGTCACCGTTACGATCAAAATGAAGGCAATAAAACCCAGCGTTTTACCCAACAAACAAGTGAGGACGACACTCAACAGACCGCCGACCAAATAGCCGAACCAGGGCCACCGACTGAGAAACAGATCTTTCAAAAACAACAATTGGATATTATTTAGATTGATGTCGAGGATTCCTTTCGGCCGCGAGCAATGGCAGCCACGAAAATTTCTGCGAGCGTTAATTTTTCCAGCCCTTCGATGATCACGCCCGATTGCTGAACTCGCCCTAACAAGGCTTCGTCGCAGCGGTCCGTGGTGACGACTCGCAGACTCCCCATCCCCCCCTCGGCACTCAGGCCACCTCCTTCAGGCAGCGCCCACGCCTCCGGCACTCGCAGACGCAAGCGACGCCAACGCTCCAAGATTTGATCGCGATCATGCGAGGCCAGGACACGAACACGGTCGATGAAGGTGATCGTATCGCAAATCGTTTCGATATCTTCCGTGTGATGCGACGAGTAGATGATCGTTCGTGTCGGATCGGTCACCACCTGCATCAATTCGCCGAGGACTTCTTGCTTCGCCACCGGATCCAATCATTTGGTCGGTTCGTCCAAAATCAACAAGCGGAGCCGCCGAGCCAAAATGAGCATCAGCAACGTCTTGACATGCTGCCCATACGAAAGCCCTTTGACCTTTTGATCAGGATTCAACCCGAATCATTGCAACAATTCGTCGGGGTAATCGTCCTCCCAAGTCGGATAGAACGATCGCACCAATCGCATGTGCCAGCCGATCGTTTCTGTTTTGCAATGTCGGATATCTTCAGTAAAGTGGCCAATATCGAATTTTGCCCGCGCATCGCTGGACGAAATCGGCATCCCCAGAACTTCGACGCTGCCGCGGTCCGGCTTGATCAACCCCAGCATGATTCGCATGGTGGTGGATTAGCCAGCGCCGTTGGGGCCGACGAGTCCCTTGAGGGTCCCTGTGCCATATTCAAGATTGATATTCTCTAGCCGAAAATGGCGATAGCCTTTCGTCACACTTGCAGGCGGACTGCCGCTGTGATGGCAGCGACCTCGTGGATCAACTCAGTCGTTCCTGACTCCTCGAAGATTGCTTTTCGTAAATTTCAGCCAGTCGCCGCTGCAATTCCGTTTTGGAAAGTTCGAACAGTTTTCCAAGTTCGACGGCTTGTTCCAAATAGCCCGTAAGCTCGCCTTGAGCGATGCGTTTCGCCACGTCCGGTTGCTCGGAAATAAAGGACCCCTTGCCTTGCCGAGTACAAATCGTGCCCTCGCGTTCGAGTTCGAGATAAGCCCGTTTGATGGTGATCACGCTGACCGCTAACTCGGCCGCCAACTGGCGAATGGATGGCAATTCCGCTCCCGGCGGCAAATCGCCTGCCGCCACGCGACGCTGGATCTGCCCCTTGATTTGCAAATACAACGGCCGCGGATCACTTTGAGACAACACCAACCAACTGTGCATATTCACATACACAGAATGAACATTTAATTTCGTCCGGCAAGGGGACGTTCTTGGAAATTTTATGAAAAAAACGAATTTTTTTCCGCTGCACGTCGGCGAGACATCCAACGCAAGACGCCCGCAGTTTGCCCTTGCCCATTTTCTTGAATCTTGTCAAACTCCCCCTCCTTCACATCGTCCCTTTTTTCGTTCGTTCGCCATGCGATCGACTTCGGCTATTGTTATCTTGACGTTCTGCCTGTTTCCGCTTGCGTTGTCGTGCGGTTGCCGAGCGTTTTGGCCGAGCGAGGAGGACGCAATCAAGGCGCTCGACCGCGACGCCATCGAGAATCCGATCATCGTCCCCATGATCGACCCTGACTGGGCAATGGCAGCGGTATCCGACGAACTGGATGATTATTTTCGGATTGCGCGTGAGGAACGGATTCGGGTGGTCGACGGAGTGATCACAGAGGGCTGGATTGAAACCCATCCGAAAATCGGTTCGACTTACCTCGAACCATGGCGGCGCGATTCGACGTTTGGTTTCGAGCGAGCACATGCCACGCTCCAAACGGTTCGACGTTGGGCCAAAGTCCGATTGATACCCAGCCAAGGGACGTACTTCTTGGACGTCAAGGTCTATAAGGAACTCGAGGATTTACCCGATCCGGAGTCGGCGAATATCACGGCACGCCCCATGCGTTTTGATGGAACACTCGATCGCAACAAGGATGACCTTTTGGTTGTCCAGCCGAATCGGGGTTGGATCCCGATGGGGCGAGACTTTTCGCTGGAACAAAAAATTCTCAAAAATCTAGCTGCTCGCTTCAAAGAAAAATGCGGCGACCAGTAGCAGCGATTCGATTGACCACGCCACAGATCGTTCTTCACAAAATGCCGATTTTTCTCATACAATCGCTCGACCAGCGGCGGCATTGCCCTTGTAAGCCCCAGGTTGTAACGAATTCGCTGTGCCAAGGATCAGTCTGAACGTGCCGCTTGGCAGCCGGTGCGACCGTGAAGGTGGCCGAAGTGTACCGCTTAAGGCAGTGGTGATTCCCAGTACCTTTTTCGGGGCGCGGACAATCATCGTTGCCGCAAATCACAAGCCATGGTTCCAATTGGCTAAGAGCATCGCTAGCTACCCCGGCGGAGGGATCGTTGCCAACGTGCAGCGCAGAGCGATTCAATCAGAGTTCCGATAATTTCTGGTTGTGTTTTGCGTTCGCCCCGCGGACCATGATGATCGATACAGTAAATTTTTTATTACTTTTTTTTTCTAGACGGCCTTCTCGATGAAACGACAACTGAACGCATGGTTACGTGTGCTGGGCAAGGCCTTGGTGGCAATCGCCAGCTTGGCACTACTCGTTCTGATCATCGCCTGGATGTCTGGATTTTTTCGCGACAAGATCGAGCCCGAACGCATGACACGCCGCGGCTCGGCCTCGGCCGGACTAGCGACCGATACCATTCATGAGGTGATCAAGCCGGTGAGCGAGGAAGCTGTGGGTACCCTCCGCGCAGCGAATCGGACCGTCATCTCATCGCGGTTAATGGCGACGGTGGCCGAAATCCTTGTCGTCGCCGGCCAAGAGGTCAAAGCGGGAGATGTTTTGATCCGCTTGGATGCAGCCGAGTACGATCGGCGGCTCGAACAAGCGCAACAGCTGCTGTCGGCAGCTCGCTCAACCGTTGAGTTCAGCGAGACCGAATTCCAACGCGCGCAACGATTGCTCCCGCAAAACGCTATTTCTCAAGCCGAATTCGATGCGATCAGCAACCGGTTGCTTGTCGCGAAGGCCGAGATGTTACGGGCCCAGCAAATGGTCGCCGAATCCGAAGTTATGCTTTCCTACCGCGTGATCACTGCTCCCAAATCGGGCCGTATCGTCGATCGCTTTGTCGAGTTGGGAGATTTGGTTCAGCCGGGCAGCCCGCTGATTTCCCTCTACGATGCCGCCTCGCTGCGGCTGGAGGCGCCGATCTCGGAGCAACTGGCGACTCGGTTGCTAGTCGGGCAATCCCTCAGCGCTCGAATCGACGCCGTCAACCGTGACGTGACGGCTACGATCCGCGAAATTGTGCCTCAAGCGGATGCCGCCAGCCGCTCGTTCCTGGTGAAGGCGGAGATTGACCCGGACCCGGACCTTTTTGAAGGCATGTTCGGGCGCCTGCGAATCGACGGCGGTGAGCGTCGGCATTTGTGCTTGAACACTGCCGCCCTAATCCGAATCGGACAGCTCGACTACGTCGACGTGCTCTTGCCCAACGGGCAAATCGAACGTCGCTTGGTCCGAGTCGGGACTCTAGGTATGCCTGGCCGCGTTGAAGTGCTGAGTGGTGTCCAGGTAGGGGAAACGGTGATTTTGCAGCCGACCAGCAACAAGCCCAGCGATCTTTCAACGACGGACAACGGAGAATCACGATGAGCAAGGACGCTGTCGAGGTCGAATCTACCGCAGCCTGTGATGATGATTTGGTCGGCCTGAACTGGATGACGCTGCTCGTCAATCAGTTCATGCGCGGCGATGTGACCTTGTTACTCATCGCGGTATCGACCGCTATCGGCCTTGCGGCCCTTTGGGTCACGCCGCGCGAGGAAGAACCGCAGATCGTGGTTCCCATGGCCGACATCATGATCGAGGCTCCTGGGCTCTCCGCGGAAGAGGTGGAACGGCAGGTTACCGAGCGGCTCGAAAAATTGCTCTATCAAATCGATGGAGTGCAATATGTGTACTCCATGTCGCAAACCGGTTCCAGCATCGTGACGGTTCGTTTCTACGTGGGCGAAGACCGCGAAAATGCCTTGACCAAACTTTTCAGCAAGATCAATTCGGCCGTCGACGAAATTCCGCCGGCCGTCAAGGGTTGGGTAGTCAAGCCGATCGAGATCGATGATGTTCCGATCGTGACCGTCAGTCTGTGGAGCGAACGCGGCGATCAATACGGTGACTTCGAACTCCGCCGCCTCGCAGAAGAACTGCAGCAAGCCCTCCAAGGCATCCCCGATACGAATCGCGTGCAAGTCGTCGGTGGCCGCCCGCGGCGGCTCATGGTTTACCTTGACCCAGCGCGGTTGGCTGCCTATCAAACCTCCCCAACAGAAATCGCACAGGCATTGCAACAAGCCAATGCGAGCATGCGCAGCGGTCATTTCGAGCAACAGGATCAATTGTTCCAAGTCGAGTCGGGGAATGTTCTGCGTTCGGTTGAAGACCTGAAAAAAATCGTCATTCACGTGGTCAACGATCGGCCGGTGCTTCTCAGCAACGTTGCTGACATTCAAGATGGTCCTGCCGAGCCAGTCTCCTACAGTTGGATGGGCTTTGGGCCCGCCGACCCCGACGGAAATCGAGCCGGTCAAGTCTTTCCTGCGGTACACCTAGCGGTCGCCAAGCGGAAGGGGGCCAATGCCGTTTGGGTCGCGAACCAAGTGCACGAGAAAATGGCAGCGCTCGCCGCGACCTATCTTCCGGAGGGGGTTTCCTACCGCATCACGCGCGACTACGGCGAAACCGCCAATGCGAAAGTCAATGAACTGGTCCAAGGCTTACTGATCGCCGTGCTGACCGTCGTCGCCCTGATCGGGTTGAGCATCGGCTGGCGAGCCGCTCTGGTGATCGCCATCGCCATTCCCGTCTGCTACAGCCTGACCCTGCTGGTCAACTACATGGTCGGCTACACCATCAATCGGGTGACGATGTTCGCTTTGATTCTCGCACTCGGCTTGCTGGTCGATGACCCGATTACCGACATCGAAAATATCGCCCGATATTTTGCCAGCAAACGGCTGCGGCCGCGGCGAAGTGTTTTGCTGGCGGTGCAAGAGGTACGACCTGCGTTGATCATGTCCACGTTAGCGATTATCGCCAGCTTCTTGCCGCTGGCCTTCATCACGGACATGATGGGGCCCTACATGGCCCCGATGGCCTTGAACGTTCCCTTGACCGTCACGATCTCGACCTTGGTCGCCTTCACTGTCACGCCCTGGCTCGGGATGGTCGCCTTGCGCAACATGCGAAAAACAACGTCGGAGGTCGACCCGTCATCAACGCAAGGCGATGGCGAAATCGTTTGCAATCTCCCCGGTGGCGATCCCGTCACCAGCAATTGGTTTTACAAATTATGTTCACCGCTATTCAAGATTCTGCTACGGTCGCCGACGCACGCTTGGCTGACGCTTTTGTCGATCGGAGTCTTGTTGATCCTGGTTTCAACCTTGCCCCTGTTGCGGCAAGTCCCCCTGAAGATTCTCCCTTACGACAACAAGAACGAATTCCAAGTGGTCATCGACATGCCCGAGGGGACGACCCTTGAGCGCACCGATCTCGTCGCCCGTCGAATCGGGGATTATTTGGCCAGCCTTGCCGAGGTACGCGACTACCAAGTCTTCGTCGGCCTATCCTCGCCGATGGATTTCAACGGCATGGTCCGCCACTATTTTCTCCGCCGTGAGCCTCACCAAGCGGAGGTCCGCGTTAATCTCGTCGACAAAGCCGACCGCATCCAGCAATCCCATGAAATCATCCTGCGGATTCGCGATGATCTCAGCCGCCTCGGAGACGAACTGGGCGCGAATCTCAAAATCGTCGAGGTGCCTCCCGGACCTCCAGTGCTGTCCACGGTCACTGCTGAAATTTATCCGCCACCCGGGGCTGCTCACGCCGATTTGCTGACGGTAACCGAAATTGTCGAGGACCGCTTGCGAAAGGAACCTGGTATCGTCGATGTCGACTCGTCGCGCGAGGTCGAAACCGTACTGTTTCGTTTTGTCGTCGATCAACCCAAAGCGGCACTGTCAGGCATTTCCCCCAGTGATGTCGCCACAAGTCTCAGAGCTGCTGTCGGGGGTATGCCTGTCACCCAACTGCGTGTCGACTCTGAGGTCAACCCATTGTGGATCGAGTTGCGATTGTCCCGCATTCAGCGTTCGTCGATCGAGCAATTGCGGCAGTTGTACATTCGCGGACGAAACGGGCAAATGGTTCAACTGGGTGAGTTGGGACAGTTCATCGAAACGACCACGGACCCCACAATCTTCCACAAAAATCTCCGCCGTGTTGCTTTCGTTTACGGAGAAATCGCCGGAGTGCCTCCAGCCGATGCGATCATCGACACGATGTGGGATCGACAGGCCGATGCAGGATCGACGTCACCCTCCCAGATTTTGGCGGAGAATCGCCAAGCAGCACGGGACGGAACCGCTCCCGTCGCAAGGCCGCTGGCCGGACGAACTTGGTTGCGACCGGGCAGTGGCCTACCCTGGCGCGTGCCGGACGGCTATGAAGTGAAATGGAATGGCGAAGGTGAATGGAAGATCACGTTGGATGTGTTCCGCGATCTGGGAATTGCCTTCGGCGCAGCGCTGATCGGCATATTCGTCTTGTTGATGTTCCAGACCGGCTCGCGGGTCCTGCCCCTGCTGATCATGCTGGCTATTCCGCTGACGTTGATCGGTATTTTGCCGGGATTCTGGCTGTTGAACTCGGTGGGCACCAGCGATGTCGCCGGTCATCCCAACCCAGTTTTCTTCACCGCGACAGCCATGATCGGCATGATCGCCTTGGCCGGCATCGTGGTCAGAAACTCGATCGTGTTGATCGAATTCATCAATGCCGCGGTGGCCGAAGGTATGCCCCTCAAAGATGCCATTGTGCAATCAGTGGTCGTTCGCACGCGGCCGATTCTGCTGACGGCCGGTACAACGCTCTTGGGGAACTGGGTCATTACTCTGGACCCTGTATTCTCAGGGTTGGCCTGGTCGATCATCTTCGGGATATTCGCTTCCACACTATTCACCATCGTCGTGATCCCGATTGCCTACTGGCTCCTGTACCAGAAGGCCGACGTAGAAAACTTTTTTACTCGGCAGCAAGCGCTCCCAGAAAAAAGCTCCTGAATGGGTGCAGGACTAGGTATCTCCAGGATTGCCATCTGGACTGAAAACGCCGCCGAAATCAGCGCTGCCCGTGAGGCCATCGGCCATGGTTTGATTAAGTGGGTCGACGCCGAGCGCGGCCGCGAAATTGGCTTGCTGACCGACGCGCGAGATCGTATCGGCAACCGACAAATGGATTCTGACAAAAAAGTAAGCTTCGCGATTGGCTCCCTGGGATGGCGCGTAGAAGATACCCCGCGCTGGAGCCGTCGCATAGGTACTCGCCTTGGAACCCACGCTCGGCTGTGCTGAACTTTCAGCAAATAGCCAGCGCGTTGCCGGCGGGATTGCTCGAGCACTGACCTTCGCGTTTCCTTGATTTCCGCCAGCGATCGCAAGTGCTCGAGCCTCGCACCTAACGGAATTGGCCTTTGCTCCAACATGGTGCCCGGTGTCCCTGGCTAACTCGCTGGCAAGCCCTTGCGTCGAATTGCCATTGGCGATCGCCACCGCTTCTCCGCTGTGGGCAGATTGCTTCCTAGAATCAATATCTCCGTGCCCTACGGTGGCAAATGCCAAGGCGGATACATTACTCAACGAATATGCATGAGCCTTGGCAGTTGCATTGCTGCATCAAATGTTCACGTTACAGACTTCCGTCGCCCCTTTTTCACTGGCGGTGTCGAGGCCGATCACAGTGAGGTTGAGTGAAGAGGGAGCAACGAAGAACGTCACGAAGGAAACCGGCGACGACCTGCCAAACTGCTTCTCAAGATGAACTGACTACAGCAGCAACTGAGAAGCCACCATACCAACATCGGCCTATAAACTGAAACTCTTCTGCGGGTAACTTTTTGCTCCGCATGCAGATTCATGGGCGTCCAATTTTATTCCGGTTTAACTTCGTCGTCATTGCCGTTCCTTTTTTACGGCGGCGCGAAGCTCTTTAAATTCCGCGCGAAGATTCTCGAGTTCCTGACGCAGGGATTGAATGGCCTCATGCGCTGAATTGTCGATCTTACGGGCTGCTTCAGCCATCTTCGCCTCGATGCGAGCATCGACAGCTTTTTCGGCAGGCTGCTTCGCCATCGGTGCTTCCTGCAGAAAATCATCCCGGCGGCGATCGGCCCGTCGATCATCTTTTTCGATCGCGCCACGCATCCGTACGACTTTTTCGATTTCGCCACGGACGCGACTGGCTAGTTCAAGCTGGCCAGCTTGCAGCAAGTGCTTTTCGGCCAGCTTCATATTCTCAATTTTTTCTTGGAGATCGCGTTTCAACTCGCCGCTCGGCTCGCCGGGATTTTCTCTCGCGCTTTGCTGGCTGGCCGGATCAATTTTGTCAGGATCTATTTTGATGCGTTTTGCTGCCACTTCGGCCTTTTGCTGAGAAACCACCTTGAATTTTTCGGTGATCTTTTCCAGCGAGTCTTGATCCTTGGCAATGCCAGCGGCCAGTTCCTTAAGTCTTGCTCTTTCGGCAACGATCAATTCCCCGGCTTGGCGTTTGAACTGCCGAGCCTCGGCCGGGTCTCCACGTTGCTGGGCCGCTAACGATAATTCCCACAATCGTTCGATTTCTCGGCGAAAATTTTTGTGGGCCTCCCGCTCTTGCCCCCATCCCGTGAGCGAACCAGCGAATCCGAGCATGGTGGCTAACATGATACAAATCGACCATCTTGCGTTCATCGTCATTCTCCTCGCGTAAAAAAATTGTATCCGCGACCGCGCCTGATATTTCGATCTCAGGAATTTACGCTGGATTCAGATTCGTAAGCGCGGCAATCGAATTGATCGGTAGTCGACGCCGATTTACTGGCGGCCAAGTCGAGCTGGTACAATTCGGCTCCGGCCGGTGTCGGGTACCGTCGCGAAATGCAAGCTTGGCACAATTCGTTGGACTTGAAGCCAATTGAACGGGCGACCGCTTCGATCGGCAGGTAGCGTAGCGAATCGGCATGTAGTTCTTCCGCCATTTGCTGTGAGATTTCAGCCGTCAACTCTTGACCAGCTTGTAGAAATCTCGCCGCGAACAATTGACGTACCGATGACATGTCGATGCCGTAAAAGCAGGGGGCAACGATCGGCGGGCAAGCAATGCGAACATGGATTTCCTTGGCCCCGCCTTCGATGCGAATTCGCTCGAGCAAGGCTCGCATGGTGGTCGAGCGCACGATAGAGTCCTCGACCAAAATAACTTTCTTTCCTTCCAGAATCTCGTGCAGCGGCGTGTATTTGATGCGAGCCTTTTCGGCTCTTGCGATTTGCGTGTTCTCGATGAATGTGCGACCGCTGTAGCGATTGCGAATCAGGCCCTCGACCGATGGAAGTCCCAATTCGAAGGCCATGGAGTCCGCAGCCGCCTTGCTGGTATCGGGAACCGGCACCACGATGGTATCTTTGTCGATCGCAAACAAGGGCACGGACCGCTCGAGACGGGCCAATTCTGCCCCCAAAGCTTTGCGGGCCAGATAGACACTCTGCCCATCCATCGTGCTGGCAACGTTCGCAAAATAAACCCATTCGAAGAAACAATGGGCGCGGCAGGGATTGTCGGCGAATTGGCTGATCTTGATTTTGCCATCGCTGATGGTGATGGCGTGACCAGGTGCTAGGGATTCGATCTCATTCCGTTTGAAACCCAGATTGATCAGCGCGACACTTTCGCTTGCCGCTGCGAACAGGGGGCCTTGCACCGCGTAGCAAAGTGGCTTGATGCCCAGTGGATCACGCGCCACTAACATTTCGCCGAGCGCATTGATCAACACGATCGAGTAGGCACCGTCGAGTCGCCGCGCTACTCGCCTCATCAACTCGTCGAGCGGAATGTCGGGGGCATCCGCCAAGACTTTAGAAAACTCATGCAACAGAATCTCGGTGTCTGTATTGCGAACAATATGGTGATGCTCGGCGGCCAGCAACTCATCGCGCAGCGAGTGATAGTTTGCTAACTGTCCATTGAACGCGAAGCTGAACCAACGCCGTTTGTGGAAGGAGTGATTCTCGAAAGGCTGGGCGTAGCTCCGGTCACTTTTTCCGCAGGTAGCGTACCGAACATGCCCAATGGCCGCCGGACCGGTGTAGAGCCGCATCAAGTTTTCCGCCTCGTGTGGATGGGACAGCTGAAAAACTTCCTGGACAGCTCCTAAATCTCGAAACGTGTCGACCAACTGGCCATTTTCGGCCCACGGGTGATAACGGGATATTCCAGCCGATAACTGACCGCGATTCTGCATGTCGAGCAGCATGCGTGGAATCAATCGCCCTGCTGATGCCAAATCGTCATTGGGTAAGAGCGGACTTGGTTGGTCGCTCGGCAAGTGGTAGATCGCGGCGACCCCGCATTCGTGAAACAGTTCGCTCATACTTCGCTCATTTTCGAATGGATACACCCGTAGGTATTTTAGGTCCCGAGGCGATTTCTCTCAATCGGCAGGAGAATTTCGAATTTGTCGCAATGGTTCGCGGGCAACTGGTCAAACGCCAAGCCGCGGCCTAAAGTGTTCGTAGCTTCAGAGTGAATCTGGCTCGTCAACGTCTCGCTTTCTGGCTCTAGGGCAGAGCAGCGGGGAGCGAAATCGTCGTGAGACGGCGGGTTATGCTCAAATGAAACAACCAAGAGCCTATCCCAAAACCAGTCCTCGCCTACGCTTCGGGCTACGGTTGCTGTCGGTTTTGGGATAGGCTCTATGCCAGGAACTGCGGTGGCCGGTACTGCAGCCAACGTTGAAGGATTTCCCTCTGAATCGTTTCGATCGTTGTCGACTTTTACATAGTGATTTCGGACGTTTTAGTTATGCATCCATGGCTTGCCCGCCGAACTGCGGGATTTGACAGCAGCGGAATTCGCAAGATGTTCGCGCTCAGCGCACGCATGCGTGACCCAATCAATCTTTCGATCGGTCAACCAGATTTCCCAGTGCCGGAGCCGGTGAAAGATGAAATTTGCCACAACATTCGAGCTGATCGAAATGGCTATACAGCGACCGAAGGGATCGCGGAGCTGAGGCAAAAGCTAAATGAGGTGATCGGCCAACGGTTCGGCAACGATCCCAATCGCAGCCTGCTCGTTTCTTCAGGCACGAGCGGTGCGTTGAATTTGGCAATTTTGGCGATGATTAACCTGGGCGACGAAGTCATCTATTTCGATCCGTATTTCGTGATGTACCCGGCACTCATTGAACTGGCAGGTGGTGTCAGTGTGCAAATCGACACCTATCCTGACTTCCAAATCGATGTCGAACGAGTACGACAAGCCATCACGCCGCGCACCAAGATGATCATCCTGAATAGTCCATCCAATCCAACTGGCGTTTGCTGCCGGGAGAATGCCATGCGGGACCTCGCCCAATTGGCCCTCGAGCGAAATGTTTGCCTCGTCTCGGATGAAATCTACAGCCACTTTCATTTCGATTCCCCGCATCTCTCGCCGCTGGCTTGGAATCCGCACACGGTAGTGATCGATGGCTTTTCGAAGTCTTACGCGATGACGGGGCTACGTATTGGTTTTGTGCACGGCCCGACGGAGGTAATCGATACGATGGCCAAACTCCAGCAATTCACCTTCGTCTGCGCCCCGGCTCCAGTGCAATGGGGTGCGCTCAAGGCATTGGACTTGGACATGCATGAGGCGATCGATCGCTATCGCACGAAACGAAATCGCCTAGTGGAAGGCTTGCAAGGATATTACGAACTCGCCGCGCCGGGTGGGGCGTTTTACGCTTTCCCGCGGCTCCCCTCCGGATGCACGGGCGACGAATTCACGGAGCGGGCCGTTGCTCACGAAATGTTGGTAATTCCCGGCAAAATTTTCAGCCGCCACGACACGCACTTTCGCATCTCCTATGCCGTGGACGATCGAACGCTCGAACGAGGTATCGAGGTTTTACAAAAAATTGCAAGGTGTTGACGGCTCGCGACACTCTTCCGACCTCGTCATCGGCGACCAATTCATCACGATTTGTAGAATTGGCTGCGGTAAACTGGCTGGCTATTGTTCAACATCCGTCGCTCGAAGTGGGTCCGAAAGGTATGCTCGCCCCGCTCTTCAGAAATTCGGACGTCATGCGGCCCTGCGAGCTGCGAGGCGGCGCGAATCGTTTGGCAACCCGTTTCAAAATACTCGTGCACGTCGGTCCAAAAATGCAGAGTGCCTCCCGGCTGTAAAACGCGCTCGATCTGGCGAACGAAATTCTCGTTGACGATGCGCCGTTTGCGGTGCCGCGCCTTCCACCAAGGGTCCGGAAAATAGATGTGGACTGCCACGACAGAGGCTTCGGAAAGAAATTTCGAAAAAAGTACTTGGGCATCACCACGGATCATCCGCGCGTTGGCTCGCTGCGCCTTGGCCAAACGATAGGCGGCGAATCGAGCATATTTTTTGGCAATCTCGATCCCCAAGAAGTTATGATGTGGCGACGCTTCCGATTGAGTCGCCAGGAACAATCCCTTGCCGCTGCCCACTTCGACTTCGAGCGGCTGCGGTGATGGAAAAAGGGCTTGAATCGAAAATCCTTCCTCCAACTCAGCCAGTTCGCGCAAGTGCCCGGAATAATCGATCGCCGGATCGAGTTTCGGTAGAATTCTTCGCCCCATAAGATGTTGTTGTTCGTCAAACCAGTGATCGCGGCGAGAAGGTTTACCCAGAAATTTCGAAACTCATTCGACACCCTCGGTCATTCCACTATTGTAGTGGGCTCAAGTTGGGCCGATGAACGCGGCACCTGGTCACGCCTTGATTTGGGATAAGCCAATTGGAAAGGCCCAAGCTTTGTCCCATAACGATTAGCCGGAACGCTTGAGCGTTCGGGTTGCGCGGGACCCGCGGGTTAGTTCCGTGGGGCTGACAACCGGCGGACTAAGCCCCGCGGCTAGCGGTTTTTTTACGATGGCTAGTTTTACAGGGCCACTTTTCCGTAGCGACGCTCGCCAAGGCGATGAAAATTCCGGGAGTCCACCGTCTGGCGACGGTGGCTACGTTCAACGATTCTCAACCAACTATCTATTTTTTGGCAGAATTGAAGGAAACGGGCGTAGTCCGATCATAGACCTAGGTTTTGACTTTTCGTCTTTTCATCCGCTTGGCCTTTGCGTTAGCCGGCCGGGCACCATGATTCGCCTTTTTGAGTTTTCGATGTGGTTTAGCCATGTTCTGTTTCCCTGTTAGATCCGCCTGCTAGTAATGAATTTTTGCCTGGAAAATTGGGGGATTACGCTACGCCATGTTAGGCAAATCAGCCCGCTTTCGCAAGGTCGCCCCCTGCGACAGGCTTACTCGTCGGTTCAGGACTGCTGGCTCAGCAAAACTAGTTGAGCTAGTTTGTCTTTCGCCGCGCCCGAGTCGATCGCTTGCCGAGCTAAAGCGATACCCTCGGGAAAATCACGAGCCAAGTCGACGACTTGCAAGGCCGCGGCAACATTGAGCAGCACCACATCGCGGTGCGGCCCGTGGACGCCGTCTAGCACGTCGCGAATTCTCGCCGCACTCTCCTCCGGTGACGCTACGGTTAGCAGATCCAACGGGACCGACCTCAATCCACAGGCCACGGAACTTACCGCGAAACTTCGTAGCCCCCCCCCCACCACCTCCTCCACTCGGGAAGCCCCAGAAATCGAAAGCTCTCCCAAACCGGGATCACCATGCACGACCCACGCTCTGGTGGTCCCCAACTCTCGCAGCGCCCCCGCGATGAGCGATTGCGTTTCCCGTCGTCCAGCCCCCAACAGTTGGTATCCAGCACCGGCCGGGTTGCAGAGCGGTCCCAGGAGATTGAAAATTGTTGGGAAGGGTAGCTGCCGGCGAACGCTGGTGATTCGCCGTACCGACGGATGAAACAAGGGAGCGAAACAAAAACACAATCCTAATTCTTCCAAGCACGCCGCGACCACCTCGATCGGGGCCAGAACATTGACGCCGAGCACCTCGAGAACATCGGAGGATCCACTGCGACTGGTCGATTTCTTGTTGCCATGTTTAGCGACGACTGCCCCAGCCGCGGCGGCGACAATGGCTACGGCAGTACTGATGTTAAAGGTATTCGCTCCGCTCCCTCCGGTTCCACAGGTGTCGATGATCTTTTGACGATTGCTGGTGATCGGAGTCATGAACTCGCGCAGCGTCTGGGCGGCACCAACCAATTCGTCGATCGATTCCCCCTTGTGGTACAAGTCCGTCAACAATTCAGCGGCTAGTTGCTCTTCAAAATCTCCCTCCATCATCGATTTCACCAGTTGCGACATCAGCTCGGCCGAGATGTCGCGATTCTCTTTCAATTGGGCGATGGCTGTTTGAAACAAATGGCGTGACATCGAGGCGACTGGCAGGCAAAACGAAATGGACAGGAGCAACTCGCTCAGATAGCTGGTTATTTTCTTGAGAATCGGCCGCAGCACGGCTAGAATCTTGAGGGTAACTAATCGCTCAATGAAATTCTAGAAAATTTTGAGTCATGGCGCGAAAAATCATTGTAGATAGCGACATGGGTACCGACGATGCCGTCGCGACCACGATGCTATTGTTCCATCCGGACTTGGAAGTCGTGGCCTTGACGGCGACTGAAGGATGCGTCCCAGCCGCTCGAGCCAACTGCAATCTTCAGGCTATTCTCGCCGCACTCGATCCGCCTCGCTATCCTCGGCTCGGCATGGCCAGCGAAACCTTGGACGCACCGCCGATCAACTCCGCTTATCTCTATGGTGACGACGGTCTCGGAAACAGCCATTTGAAAATCCCTTCGAAGCAACACCTGTTGCCAGCCGACAAGGTGATCGTGGAGAGCTTTCGACGAGATCCCGGCCGCGTAACCTTTGTGGCTTTGGGCCCCCTCACCAATCTAGCCCGTGCTTTGCTGCGTGATCCGGCCATCGAAGAATTGATCGATCAAGTGATCATTGTCGGCGGATCTGTTTCCGGAATCGGCAACATCACGCCAGCCGCCGAATTCAATTTCTATTTCGACCCTGTCAGCACCCGGCAGATTTTTCACTCCCGCACGACCAAGCTTTTGATTCCGCTCGACGCAACCCAACAATTGCACTTCGGCTTAGATCTCTTTGACGACCTGCCCAGCAACGATACCCGAGCCGGCCATCTCTGTCGAGAAATTCTACCGTTTACCTTTCGCTCGTTTCGACAGCGCTTGGGCCGAGAAACGATCACGCTGAACGATGTGGTCGGTGCTCTGGCCGCCGTTGATCCGACGATCTTCGAATTCACGCGTATGGCAGGCGATGTCGAAACCCAAGGGGAAATCACCCGCGGAGCATCCGTTTTCGATTTACGGCCATTACCGGAATGGCGGATGAATATC
Organism: uncultured Pirellulaceae bacterium; assembly: GCA_937941455.1. GTDB lineage: Bacteria > Planctomycetota > Planctomycetia > Pirellulales > Pirellulaceae > BJ22. The sequence goes on from CALDHM010000029.1 coordinate 116,704, forward strand.
GACGTAGCTACCTCGATCGATTTGCAACGAGCCAGGCAAACCATCACCGGCCTGTTGCAGCACGCCGGGCGATTGACGGCGAACTAGATCGTCGCGATTGTCTGATGATCAACCGAATCGCAGGCATAAACATTGGCGCATTGCCGGGGGAGGGCATCGCCGGGCTTTTGGGGACGGATTCTCGCTGACGCTAACGACATCGCAGATGCATGGTGTTAGCTCGAAGTGATCGAAAATAATCGAGCTCACCAAAAGAACTACTTCTGAACAACGACGACGTCAACATTCAAATACTTGCCGTCGCGGAAGACAGTCAGCGTCGTGGGCTTGTCAATAGCCGACATCGAGACTAGCGTGACCAGATGCGAATCGTTGGCGACCTTGCGGTCTCCCACTTTGAGAATGACGTCGCCTACTCGCAAACCGACCTTGGCAGCCGGAGAATCGCTGGCGACCGCCGCAACTTGAGCGCCATACGCTTCCTTGATCCCCAAGTCGATACCGCGACCAGGCCGATAATCCCCGTTGAGAGAAACGCCAATATAGCCTCGCCGCGCATAACCGTAGTCAATCAGGTCGGTGACCACGCGCAGTACCATTTCGATCGGAATAGTGAAGCCGATGCCATCGCTACCTCCCGAATTGCTCGCGATAGCCGTGTTGATGCCGATCACTTCGCCGTGGAGATTGAACAACGGACCACCGCTATTGCCAGGATTGATTGACGCGTCGGTTTGCAAGAAGTCTTGGTACCTCACGCCTTGCGGACCGAGTTCCAAGTCGTGCCGATTCTTCGCGCTGATGATGCCGTAGCTGACGGATTGACTTAAACCAAACGGACTTCCTACGGCAATGACAAAGTCACCGGGCTCTACAAAATGCGAGTCGCCGAGTCGAGCGGCCTGAAAAGAATTGCCCTCTAGCAACATGACCGCCAGATCGGATTCGCGGTCGTGGCGCACGCTGACAGGGCGATGCAGACGATCCTCGATCGTCATGATGATGTCTTTGGTCTCCGCTCCGTGAATCACGTGCGAATTAGTAACAACGAAAAATCGGTCGCGATACTGGATGACCACCCCAGAACCCGCCTCTTCGATCATGGCGACCTTGGAGTTCGCCGTTTCCGATTTTCCGGCATTGGCGCGGGGCTTTTTCGCATCGATGTGGACAACGCAGCCCTTGGTGGCCCGCACGATCTCACGGACCAGGCCCTGTTGCATGCGAAACTCGCTGCCCCGTTGCCGCAGAGCGAAGAAATCATCAGCCCGTTCGCTCTCCTGCGCGAATCCTTGCTCCTGAGCGCGAGCGACAGTCGCCCCGTGCCATGCGAGCGCAATGCATCCGCAGCAGGCGAAACCCCAAAAGATCGCGCGGACGGATTTCATAGATTATCTCGCAGCCTCGGCATAACGGTTAAAACACTTTCTACGGTAATCGGATTGTACGCAAAGACGAGAGTCAATTCCAACTTTTTACGCAAAATCCTGGTTTGGAGTTCGGGGTGTGCGGATTAGGAAAAATGGATATCCAGATCCGGGAGGGTCCGGTCGTCCCCATGCGAATCAAATACCTTGCCCCAATCCGGATTGCCAGATTTGTCCAATTCGTTCCGTTCGCTTTGTCGCTGGCAATTGATACACATGGTAGCGTAGGGAAGGGCCTGCAAACGAGGCAGACCGATGGTGCCGTTGCAGTATTCACATTTCCCGTACTTGCCGGCTTGAATTCGTTTCAGGGCGATCTCGATGTTGCGGAGCTCGCGGGAAGCCACCTCGACCAATTGGGAGCTGATTTCCCCGAAGGTGGAATCGCTGGCGAAATCAATGACGTCGCCACCGCCGTGCTGCTGCATTTGTTCAAGCAGACTGTGGTCACCAGCCAAGGCGTTTTGGAGGGCTTCGCGGCGTTGTTTCAATACGGCTTCGATTTTGGCAAGGGTCTCTTTTCTGGCCATGTTAATTGTTTGTGGTTGAGAATCTTTCGCACGTGGCGATGAAGGCGACGATACGTCGGTACTATAGTTCGTGCCGCGCGAACGCAAGCCAAATTTTCACGAAAGCCTTTTGCAGTTATTCAACGTTCCCACCCTCGATGTTGCGATTGTAGGAATTGCAACGAACAGGCGAGATTTTTCAGCAAGATTTACCAACTAACTGGCCGTTGCCGTTGACACCCTGCAATCGCGACCTATAGCTCTTTGTAGCCTGGACGACAAATCAACCATGACACACCTTGCCTCCTCCTTCCTCAGGGTAATTCCCAAACGATTAAACAACATGAATGATGTTCTGACCGCCAACGCTGTTTGGACTTGGACTTGGACCGGTGGGCCACTTGCCGGAACTGTCCAACCATTGATCGGAAACCAAATCGAACTGTACCCCGACCGCGATAGTCGCTTGCCCCTAATCAAGCTTTGGCACACGCCGGTTGGCTTCGTGGTGCAAATCGCGGGCAAAAAAGTGATGCGGGACGGCGTCCGTGCCGACGTGCTTTTGCTACAACCCGGCGATTGCTTGCGGACCAAAGAGTTTGAAGCTGTTATCGATTGGTCCCCGATCGAGGCAAACCCAGCCTGCTTTGCCACCCCCTGGAGCCCCGAAACTGACTGCGTCGCTGATGGTTTGACAGGGGAAAATTCCTCGGCGGCTGAAGTAGCGACAAGCGACGAGTTGGACAAAGCCTATACCGAACTCGAGCAACCGTTGCCGGACCGATCAACTGAGGGCAACGAAGATTCCGAGGCACTTGGTGAGAACCGCACCCTTGCCCGCGAACAGCAATCGACAGGGGCAAACCATTTGCAAGATGCCCTGCAAGCTCTCGAAAGTATCAAACAACAGTTGCTCGCTGCTCCTCTGGGCATGTCCAGTGCGGTTTTCGAGTCGCTTGACGACATCGCCCGTCGACTCGATTTGACGGCGGAACTGATCAAAGAATTGGCCATGACCACCGAAAAGGCAACGAGCGATTCGGCGGCACCTACCGCACAAGCCGAAAAAAACGATGCCCCCGATCAGCTCAAGAAAATCCTCAAACGTCTCGAAGTTGAGTCGGTAGACATCAGCGACTTGGTGGAATTAAAAGCCAATAAATCCATCTCCGATGCCGACTTACTGCAAATCAACCCCATTTACCTGGTATCGACTCCTCCTGCGGCATCCGAGGATCGTGACGAAACTTTGACTGAGGCTTCCAGCCAGCCGACTCCTAAGCTCGATGCGATCGACGATTCCAAAGATGTTCGCGCGGAACAATTGGAAACGCTGAACAATGAACCCAGCAATGAAATTCCGGTAGTGGCCGACCCGGAACCACCCGAGAGTATTCCTGAGTTGCAGCAATTTCGGGAATCCGAAACGGATACTGTAGAAGCGTTCCCCGAGTCTAGCCGCGGTAGCGAAACCGAAAATTTGCCGTTTGCCGAGGACGAAACAGAAACAACAGATGCCGCGACAAGCGACGAACTCGATTTCGAGCGACAACGCCCGGAAATGCACTCGGCGATGGACTCGCCTGCGGACGCGATGAACTCGCTGGCCAAGGATTCTCGCGTTGATATCGTGGATTATTCTCACGTGGATTATTCCCACGAGGCGGTGGGGCAGATCATGGATTATCCCGGCGACACAGCTATGCCTGTCGAAGATTTTGCCTATGGACTGAATGATACGAGTTATCCCAAGGACCTCGTCGCTCCAACAGAGCCAGCGACCGAACATTACCCAGGAGACTTCAGTTCCTCCTACAGTCATCACATGATGCACACGCCGCATCATGAAGAAGTAATCGAAAGCCGTTCGAATGTCACGGTGGAAGTGGCGTTGGCAAATCTGAATATCATCAACGAGGATGGATCAGCGACTGCAGAAGAAAGTTTCAATGAAGAACACTTGGCATTTCAACGTCAGGCATCGGTCGACGAGGCCCCGCCATCAACCGAACCAATCGTCGGTTTGTCCACAGCCGCCTACCTGAGTAGCATTCTGCAAGAGGAATCGCAGAAGGAGCAACCGTTACCGGAGGAAACTCCGGTTGTCGACGAATCGCCCGTCGTCAACGACGCGACTTGCGAATATGATTCCGACGACGGCATCAACGCCTACATGAACCAGTTGTTCAGTCGTTTACGAGGAGATAAAGCACCGGCCCAGACACCCGCCTCGCAAGCGAAAAAGAAAGAAGTAGTCGAACCGACTTTTGCCGAAACGCCAACGAAAAACGTTCAACCACTTGTTCCGCTGAAGGAAGAGGAATTCGTTCCCCAAAAAACGGCGCCGGAACTGCAGAAGGACATGAACGCCATGCGCCGTTTGGCCAACGAGTCGACCCGCGCCGCGTTAAGTACATTCAATGAGCAACGGAAAAAAGCGATGGCTAATGCTCGCATCGGCATGATGTTCGGCTTGTTTGGGTTTTCGGTGACCATGTTGCTTGTCAGCCGTAGCCTGGGCGACATTTTCAATCTGATTGGCATCTCGGCACTGATCGCAGCGGCCGGAACAAGCGTTTGGCATTACCTCGAATTGAAAAAATTTAAACTGCTGGAACAACAAGCGGATCTCGCTGCGCCGCAAGCGAATTCAGAGAACCTTTGATCCTCATGGGAGTTGACCCACGGCCCTGGTCGGGAACGGTTGCGTGGCAAACAGGTTCGAGCATTCTTTCTAAATCAAGCGTAGCTCGCTCCAACCACGCAACCGATATCCCAACTTCGCTTGATCAAGCAGCCCCATCAAAGCCCGCAACGCGACACCAAAACCATCAGGTCCGCTATATCCGCCGAACTGCCCCCCCCGTTTGAGATGAGGCTCTAAATCCAAAACGAAATCCGTCAGGCCATGCGGGTGTAGCTTAGCGGCGAACTCAGCCCAATGATCGCGCAGGTCGCCGAGCAACTCTGGGTAACCGGCCTCGCCAAGCCCCACAGGAACATATTGATTCAATGCCGCTTCATCGATCCAAGCCGACTCCGTTCGACGAATCGCTCGGTAATCTTTGACATGCAGCCAGCCAACATGTGGCCGCAGACGTTCCCATTGCCGCAGCACATCCTCCTTGCGAAACCCCTGTGTGACCAGATTGGCGCCGTCGAATACCACCACAAGCGCCGCATCGTCGACATGCTCGATGATTTCGAGCAAGCTGGCAGCATCGTGGCCAATCAGATTCGCCTCGACCTCCATCCCGAAAATCAATCCAGCCGCCGAACACCGCTTAACGATTTCCCGAATGCGAGCCGCGGCCATTTCCATCAAGTCACGGCTGAGGCTGCCGCGTGGGGGATAAAACGAAAAACCCCGTAAACGGCGAGTCCCCAAGCGCCGGCAAATCGCTATCGCGCGATCGACCTCGACCTGCAAGTAGTCATCCGCCGGCCGAAACACATTGGCGGATCCATCGTCATCATCCACCAGTTTAACTTTGCCGATCGGCGAGCCCAATGAGGCGACCCGCAAATCGTATTCGACCAGTTTCTCGCTCACGATGTCCAATTCGGCATCGTTCAACTGCAAGACATTTTTCGGCCCTGTTCCCACATCGACGAACCGCAGGCTAACATGCGTCAGCCCCAACGCAGTAGCGACGGCAAACTGCTCGCCGATGTTTTTGCTGGAGGAAATTTCATCGCAAAAACCACTCACGACGAGTTGAAGATCGCTGCCAATTGGTTCCATCGATCATACTCACCGTTGCTGCACGTACTCGCAGACGATTCTCGATGAAATTCCGCCACGCGGCGTGAATTTCGCCGTCAATTCCAACCGCCGCGGCTGAATGACCGCCACAAAATCATCGAGGATCGCATTGGTAACGTTTTCGTAGAAAATCCCTTGATTGCGAAAGCTCTGCAAGTACAACTTGAGGCTTTTCAGTTCCACACATTTCTTGTCCGGCACGTAGCGAAACACCAATTCTCCAAAGTCAGGCTGGCCAGTCTTGGGACAAACCGAAGTGAATTCGGGACACAAAATTTCGATCACATAATCACGGCTCGGAAACTGATTGTCGAACGTTTCGAGAATGTTTTGTGAATCAGTCGGCATTGATTTTTTTCGCCTTATCCAAAATTCAGGGTAGACAAGTCCGATGCTCTCATTGTGGCACGCTCGCCCCAGGTCTCCAAGGGCCGGAGCGCAGCGCCACGGCGTCGCAGATCGCTGTGGCGTGTCCTCTCCTACCGTTGGCGGCGTAAACCGCGCACACTATCAAGAAATAATCAACTGTTTGACCACCCTTCGCTCAGCCCACTCGAAAACCTTATGAAAATCTCCGAAGTCTATGCCAGCCGCCAAGGGGAGGGGCTGCTCACGGGAACCCCCAGTGTTTTCGTGCGGACCACGGGATGCAATCTGCGCTGCGATTTCTGCGATACCCCATTCACGTCGTGGCATCCTGAAGGTGAACAGCGAACCGTTGCGGAGTTGGTCAAACAAGTCCTAGCCTTCAAGTTGACTCATGTCGTGATCACCGGTGGCGAGCCGATGCTGCCCAGCGAGATCGTTGAGTTAACGGAACAACTAAAACAGGCGGCGCAGCACATCACCATCGAAACTGCGGGGACCGTTTACCGCCCTGTCGCCTGCGACCTGATGTCGATCAGCCCAAAGCTCGCGAATTCGACGCCGTCACGCGAGCGGGGAGGGCAGTGGCATGATCGGCACGAACAACGGCGGCTTCGCCTCGACGTCGTGCAGCGATTGATCGCCGAGTACCACTACCAATTGAAATTCGTGGTTGCCGTCGCGAACGACCTCGATGAGATCGAAGGCTTGATTGACCAACTGCCGGAGATTGATCGCCAACGGGTTTTGCTAATGCCCGAAGGAACCGAGTTAGCGGCCTTGAACCAGCGAGCCAGTTGGCTGCGGCCCCAGGCCGAGTCGCGCGGCTTCCGGTTTTGCCCGCGAATGCACATCGAATGGTTCGGCCATACGCGGGGTACCTGACCCTGCTGTCAAAGGTCCTGCGGCGGGGCCGCAGCCGGTTTTCCGCAGTCGGTCACTGCGGTATCGGCCCATCCTCAGGTAGCAACCGGTTTTTCTGGGCTCGGCGGATGAGCCGGAGACTTAGGCGCAGTGATCAGCACCAAACACGCCCCCAAAATGACGACCAACAAGCTCAAAAAGAACGCCCAAGATAGTTGATCCCATAAACCTTGAGCAAGCGACTCCGACAAAGTATTCACGATCGGCGCCCCGCCGAACACCAGCGGCATAACGTAAATGGGCTTTCCGCCAAAGTTGAACGCGTAGATGATCCCCAGCGCCCCGAAAGCTCCCACGACACCTCCCAGCAAGGCCCAAATCACCCCCCCCCAATGACGCCAACTCCCCGGCTCCGGAAACTGGTTCAGGAGCAAGAAGGGAGCGATCACGGCAATGACGAAGTAAGCCAATCCCACACACAAAAATGGTCGCAGACGACTCCCCATCATTTTGGCTTGTCCCGCATGCAGCACCGGGCCATAGGCTCCCCAGCACAGGGCTGTCATCAGCACAAACAGCAAGTTCATCGGATTCGGACCTTTCTTGGCCGTCGTTGTCGTCGTTTTGGCGTCGTCAATCACCTGGTCCGCCGATGACTTGCCAACGTTTTGTTTTTCATCAGAAGCCGGATCTTGGACATTCTCTTCCTCGGTCGGCTCGCGAGGTGCCTGTGCGTCCATCAAGTCACCTAGGGCAAGTACCGCCTTGTTTTCGGCTACTGTTTTCTGCGGCTTGAAACTCAAAACGCCAATCGCTCCGATCGCGACAATCGCGATACCGACATAAAACAGCAGGGATGCATTTCCGGTCGTGCGATTCATGAACATCGTGAATAGCGTATTCATGACCGGCGCGCATCCGAACACGAGGGGCATCACGAATACAGGAGAGCCGCCAAATTTGAACGCCATGATGATCCCCAGTGCCCCCAGCGCTCCGATCCCGCCGGCCGTGAACGACCACAGGAATCCGCTCAGGCTCCAAGTCCCCTTTTCTCCTTTGCGGAACAATACTAGCAAAGGGAACACGACGGCGATGACGAAGTATGCGATTCCGACACAAATCAAAGCGCGCAGCGTGCTTTTATGAACACCGTCCCCCAAACGATTTTGCCCCTCGTGCAACACGGGGCCGTACAAGCCCCAACAGAGGACAGTTAATCCAACGAACCACAAAAATGCCAAACGCCCCATAATCGCCTTTCCAGATTGTCCGACAAGCCTATCGGATCGCCTGCTTGAGCACACGTCTACTTCCCAACTGCCGCTCGCCATTTTACTCTGGTAGGGCAAAGGCCGGTATCTCGTGACCCTCGCGATTGTTGTCGCACGTTCTCTGCAGGATCTCTATGAAATTCAGCGACTACATCTGGATGAATGGTCAACTTATACCCTGGCAGAATGCGACGGTTCATGTGATGACCCACGCCTTGCATTACGGTACAAGCGTTTTCGAGGGGATCCGGTCATATGCGGTCCCGCAGGGCGCAGCCATCTTTAGACTCGATGCGCATCTCAAACGCCTCTATGATTCCGCGAAAGTCTATCGGATCGACATCCGTTATTCATTTGAGGAACTCCGCCAAGCTTGCTTTTTGACGGTGGCAAAAAATCGACTGACCAACGCCTACATTCGTCCCCTCGTCTTCCGCGGCTTCGGTTCGATCGGCGTGGTTCCTCCCGCTGACGCCCCCATCGAGGTCGTCATCGCCGCCTTCGAAATCGATGCCTACTTGGGAAGAGATGGACTCGAAAACGGTATCGATGCCTGCGTTTCGAGTTGGCATCGAACCAACAGCTCGACTAATCCCGTGTTGGCCAAGGCCGGGGGGCATTACCTCAACGCTTACCTGATCGGCTCCGAGGCGCGGCGGCATGGCTATGCGGAGGGAATCAGCGTCAACGCATCCGGCCTCGTCGCGGAAGGTTCCGCGGAAAATTTATTCATCATCCGCAACGGCAAAATTTATACGCCGCCATTGGCCGCTGCGATTCTCGGTGGCATCACTCGTGATTCGATCATCCAACTCGCCCGCGATGCGGGGATCGACGTCATCGAAGAGGCTATTCCACGCGAATTGCTGTACACCTGCGACGAACTGTTTATGACAGGGACCGCCGCCGAGGTGACTCCGATTCGCAGTGTCGATCGCTTGCCGGTCGGGAACGGCCGCCCGGGCCCGATCACTCAAATGATCCAGAAAAGGTTCTTCGGACTGTTCTCGGGACAAACCCCTGACCGGCACTCCTGGCTGGATGCAGTGCCGCAGCATTTATATCCCACGGATTGACGCTGGATCAGACAACTCTTCCCCTGTCGGTGGCGCGAGAGTTGGTAAAGTTACCGTCACGGCGCTCTTTGAAACAATTGTGGCCGCTAGTGGTCCTTGCGCCCCTTTGGTGCTTGCGAAAGGCTGGGGTCTGTGGCATATTTTCAGTTTCAGTCGAATTTTTTAATCGAAGCTTCAACTATTTTCCCAACGAGGCAGAATGATGGGCAACATCGAAAAGATTCGGAATGTGGTTCTCTGCGGACACGGCGGATGCGGAAAAACAACCATAGCCGACTCTTTTTTGATGATGACCGGAGCCGTCAACGGCAAACATTCGGTCGATGACGGAACCAGCATCTGCGACTTCGATCCCGAAGAGAAAAAACACAAGTATTCGATTGAAGCTGCGATCACGCATTTCGACTACGGCGGCTGCCATTTCAACGTGATCGATACGCCAGGATATCCCGATTTCATTGGCCAGGTCGCCGGATCCATACGGGCCGTCGAAAATGCACTGATCGTCGTCAACGCGCATTCGGGCATTCAAGTCAACACCCGCCGCGTGTTCCGGATGGCCGGTGAGGCGGGCCTCGGCCGCATGATCGTGATCAACAAGGTCGATGATGAGAATCTCGATTTACCCAAATTACTGTCCAACATCGAAGACGTCTTTGGCCCGCAGTGTGTCATGCTGAACGTTCCCGTGGGCGTCGGCCCCAACTTCAAAGGGGTCATCAGCACGCTCAAACTGCCCGCCGACACCGCGGGAGCGGCTGTCGATCCGAAACCAATCGCCGATCGGCTGATGGAATCGATCGTCGAGGTTGACGATCAGGCTATGGAACGCTATTTCGAGGGGCAGATTCCGAGCGAGGAAGAAATCCATCGGCTGATCGTCGAGGCCGTCAAGACAGGTACGCTGATCCCGATCGTCTGTTGCGCCGCCAAGTCTCACACGGGTTTGAAAGAAATTTTGGATGCGATGGTCCTTTGCGGACTAGCTCCCGACGACTTCCCCCGTACTTTCGGCGAAGATGAGAAAAAAATCGTTGTCCAGCCTGGTAACAACGGTTTGGTTGCTCAAGTTTTTCGTACGCGAATCGACCCCTTCGTTCAAAAGCTGAGCTTTATCCGCGTGTTCAGCGGAGAATTGAAACGCGACGACAGCGTACACACTTCGTCGTCACGAAAAAACCTCAAAATGGGTGCGCTGCTTCGGGTGCAAGGAGAGCATACGACGCCCATCGATGTCGCCGGCCCCGGGGATATTGTGGCGGTCGCCAAGATGGAGGACCTGCACACGTCGACGTGTCTTGGTAACGTCGAATTGCCGCCAATCAGTTTTCCCAAGCCGATGGTGGGGCTGGCCGTTGCCCCCAAGTCCCGCGGCGACGAAACCAAACTCTCCAGCGCGTTGCACAAGGTGGTCGAAGAAGACCCGACGTTTCACCTCGATCGCGACCCACAAACCAAGGAACTGGTCATGACCGGAATGAGCGAACTGCACCTCACCGTAATCCAGGAACGTCTGCATCGCCGGGACAAACTCGACGTCGAAACCAAACCTCCGCGGATCGCCTTCCGTGAGACCATCACAGGTAAGGCAGAGGGAAGCTATCGCCACAAAAAACAATCGGGGGGACGCGGACAATTCGGAGAGGTGCATATCCGCATGCAACCTTTGCCCCGCGGCACAGATATCGCGAAATTCGCGGTCAAGGAAAATTTCCACTCGATGAAGGAGTATCACTACGACGAAAAATCGAACTTCTTGTGGATCGATTCGATCGTCGGCGGCACGATTCCCGGCAACTTCATGCCGGCGGTCGGCAAGGGCTTTGCCGAGCGAATCGCCAGTGGTGTGATCGCGGGATATCCGGTTCAGGACCTGTGTATTGAGGTCCATTTCGGCAAATACCACGATGTCGACAGTAGCGAAGCAGCTTTTAAAACGGCAGCACGTCAAGTGTTTAAGCAGGTCTTTTTGCAAGCCAAACCAACGTTGCTGGAGCCCATCGTTAAGATGGAGATTACTGTCCCCGAAAAGAATGTGGGAGATATCTTCAGTGATATGTCCAGCCGCAACGGGCGGGTCTCCGGGAGCGACAGCGTTGGCGGAAGCATGACGGTCGTTTACTGCGAAGTTCCTCTGCGCGAGGTGACCACCTACGCTCGGACACTTTCGAGTATCACCGGAGGTATGGGCAGTTTCACCATGGAGTTCCATCATTACGATACGATGCCGGCGAACATCCAGCAGGAAGTCATCGCCAAGGCTAACCTCAGGGAAGAAGAGGAAGAATAAACGAGATCCGCGAGTGCTAAGGTGAATAGACTGCGCGTCCCGAGAACCCTTGACCGCGTCATCTCGCAATCCCCTTGAGAATTGCCATGAAACTGCTTCACGGTGCCTTTTCGATAATTTTCGTGATCATGGCCGTGCTACAGTACAACGACCCCGATCCGCATGTTTGGGGAATTTATTATCTGTTGGCGGCCGTCGGCGCCGGTTTTTGCGCCGTAGGGCGCGGTTGTCGACCATTGGCATGGATTTGCATCGGAGCGAGCTTTATTTTTTTGTTGCAGACAGCCCCAGGATTATCGGCGAACTTTTATCATCCCGAAGGTCCTGCAATCGGCAGTATGTCGGACGCGCGGCCAGAAATCGAACAGACGCGAGAGTTCGGCGGGGCCATGGTGGTGCTGATTTGGGCACTGTTGGCGATCGCAGGTCGTATCACCTCGACGATTACTTTTCAATCTTCTAATGTTCAATCTTCACCCCAGTGAAATCCGAACTCTTTGAGCCAAGCCTGTTTTTCTTCCTCAGTAAGCAGATCAGAGCGTTTCGAATCGTCGCAATTATCATCAACATCTACCGTTGTTTCACGATGCCGCGAATCTTCCAATTCGTCAAGCCAATCCAAGCAGTTGATATACGACGAACCACGCTGCCTCGCCGCTTCCTGCACCTCGCGGTCGCTGGAGACCACCAGCATTTGCTGCGGTGCAGAGGAACACATCAGCAAGTTGACAATCATTTGGTCGGCGGTTTCAAAATCGGTCGAAAACAGCACCTTCAAGCCATGATGGACGTACCGATCGCGATCAAGCGTTTCGACATCCCAACTGCTGTCGAAAATGACCATCGTCCGGTCTCGCAGATCGGAGGTCAAATGTTTGGCTAGCCGGGCCAGCAACTCCTGACGAGCTCGCTCCAGATTGCCCGGCGCCGACAACTTGCGAGCGCTGAAGACTTGGTGCAGCAGGTTGTAGCCGTCGATGATAACCTGCAATTTCAAAGACATGCGATCAGCCACGCTTTCCACTTTCCGAAACTCCCATCTTAAGTCAAAATGCGGAGATTCGAAAGTTCCTCCGTTTTCGGCAGTTCTTCGTGATGAGCGAAATCCTCATTCAAAAAATCATGGCCTGCCTGGCCGACCAGCGGGAGGCGATTCGCCTCCAGCGCTGCGATGCCCTAGGCTCAAGCCAGAATATCGAACGTCTCTTGGACTTGTTTCGCGTCATCGCGTTTCCTGGATTGACGCTCCGCGATCCCACGGATCCTCGCGAACTCCATGACCTGCTTATCGGTGCCTTGTCTCAGTTCCGCGACCAACTGATCGGGTTGGCAAGTTGGACCATGCGGCAAACGTCCGAAACTATCGCCGATTCTTCGATTCGCGTCTCTGCCGAAGCTAAAATCGATGCGATCCTTGAAAAACTCGCCGACTTGATTTCTCTACTCCACCAAGATGTCCGAGCCGCCTGCGACGGCGACCCGGCCTGCACTGGACCGCAAGAGGTCGTTATCTGCTATCCCGGCTTCCGAGCGACCATGTTGTATCGCCTGTCCCATTTACTCTACCATCACGACTTGAAACTGATGGCTCGAATGCTGTCGGAATGGGGGCATTCGGTGACGGGAATCGACATTCATCCCGGCGCGACGATCGGCCACCATTTTTTCATCGATCATGGTACGGGAGTGGTGATCGGAGAAACAGCGGATGTGGGTAACCATGTCAAAATTTATCAGGGAGTCACCCTAGGAGCATTGAGCTTCACCAAGGATGACTACGGGAGAGTCATTCGAGAGGCGAAGCGCCATCCGACAATCGAAGATCATGTGGTGATCTACGCCGGAGCGACGGTGTTAGGTGGCACGACCGTAATCGGACATCACTCCATCATCGGTGGGAGCGTCTGGGTCACCAATTCCGTCGCTCCCTACTCCACGGTGGTGATGGAAAAGCCCAGGCTAAAAATCCGCAGCCAGAATGAGTTGGCAACTCCTTCGGTGGTCGACTATCAGATTTGACGTTATGATACAGCAGTCAGTTAGGCGAACTGTGAACGGGTCGCGTCTATTCTTCGTAGAACGTTCAGGGCACTCGATCGCACTTCACAGCCGGGCGATCGTTCAGAGCAAGCAGCCCACCGCCTCGAACTCAGCGGCAAGTCGCGAAGGCGGACGAAACCAGCCCCTGGACGCAAGCACGGGCACCGGTCAGACCTCAGCAAAAAGAATTTAGAGTCGTTTCAAAACAAGCAACAGCCTCGCTGGTACCATGAGTCTACAACCCGAAACCGAAAAACGAGACGTATGGCTGCACGTGCACGTTCCCAAAGCAGGTGGTTCGACACTCCGCCAGCTGATGAACCGCAACTTTGGAAAGGGATACTACAATTCCAGTTCGCTACTGGAAACGAAACAGTACACCTTGGCAGACGTAAGCGAGATCATTCGATGCCACCCGCATGTCCGCTGCATGTCCGACCACAAGTTGTCACTCGAACTACCGTATTTTCACGACCATGCGAATGTTTACGCTATTTGCTACGTGCGTGATCCTATCGAGCGATTCATTTCCCGATATTTTTTCCACAGGCACTTCGAAGAAGTGGCCTGTATCGCGCAACGCCTGACCTTCCGCGATTTTGCCAACGCCGAATTAGTGGATCAGTTCGCCCATCCGCAAACTAATAGTCAGATCTACTTCTTGAACGGGGGAGTTTCATTCGACGATTTGGGACCGATCCACCGCGCCATCGAAACAGGCCGTTGTTATTTGTTTCCGATCGAAAGATTCGATGAGTCCTGCGTTTTTCTCGAGAAACGCTTTCCCCAACATTTCAGCGATTTATCCTATGTTCGAGCCAACGTTTCCAAAAAAGACGCATCGATTGCCGACGAGGATCGTGAGTTCGTGACGCAATATCTCAAACGAGACTACCCTGTCTTCGAACTAGCCAACGCCGAACTCGATCGCTGGCTTGCGGAAACCTTCACGCCGGACGAATTGCACGCTGCTCTGGAAGATTTTCGCGACCGATGCTCGCGAAGATATCACAACTTCCATCCGCCCCGCCCCCGCTCCGTTTCGCCGTCTGCGTCGCAGGATGATGCATCAACGAATCGAGCAGAGTCTGTTCAACCCGTATCGCAGGAATCCAAGGAGCTGTCGGCGAACAACCAAAATAGCGAAATTCCGCCGGGTACAAATGCCGTGGGAAACCCGCACGGCGAAAAGATGATTTCCGCGAATGTTTCAGTCCCGAGCGAAGAATCTAGCAACATCGATTCAACCGACGCGCGAAACGTCGCGGCCTTGCCCGGAGATTCCCATGCTCGGTTACTCCGCTCTCCAACTGCCGAACCGAATTCAGGAGATGATCGGCAAAACGATCCCACGCCGATTCCCTAAACCGATCGGAGCAACGGATCTTGCACGAAAAAACGCCCGGGATGCTCGGGCGTTTTCAAGACGAATGATCGGTCCTTCGTTGGCTAATTAGCTTGTCAAGTCGACGTAGCAGTCAATGGCTCGTTTCGCCTTCTCGATGCTGCCCGCTTTGGTAACGAACTCTTTCACAAGGTGCAGGTCAGCAACTTGCAAGTTATTGCCAACAGCCTTCTTCTTTCCGGCCAGGCGACCACGTTTGGCAACAACGACGCCTGTTGCATCGACTTTAGCCGCCAACCGTGATTTGCGGCGGCGACGTCTTGGTTTCAACCCGAGTTTCTTGCGGTATTGCGAAATGATGGTGCTGACATATCCTGGGTCGACCTCGACGCCGCGCTTGCTGAGCGCTTCAGCAATCACTTTCGGCTTTTGTGTGGTGTCCTTGTCAAACTCGCTGCGGATTTCTTGCGAAACATTGACTTCGTCGGTAGTCTTTTTTCTGGCCACTTTGACCTCCTCGAATTTCCAAAGAAAAGATTTAGGCTAATATGCTCTTAGCCAACGGTGAATAGCATCGAAATCCAGCATCCCTCGCCCCTACTAATCGTCGTTCTGTGAATTTCGATCGCTCATTTAATCATAAACAACAATTAGTAAATGTAAAACACCCAGTCACATCAATTTTTGAGAAATAGCGATCATCGCTAATATTAAAACCGTTATGACGGTCGCTATGGTAACCAAAAACTCGATTCGGTTTATTAATGGTGCTGGTTTCAGCGTCAACATTCCAGACTCACCGTTCAGCTCTACACTCAGAAATAGCCCACTTTCAAGCGGTTTAAGCTTTTGAGCTTCTTCGTGATGGTCATCCCATTCAAGCTCCCAATTCGTGTCATATCGCTGAGGAATTACTAAAATTCCCCGCATTGAAGCATCGACGGAAACCCTAATGGCATGCGAATCGATCCGATGTGCTAAAATCAAAAGTTGATCTGTCGCGGCGAGATTGGCCGCAATTCCGCTTCCAGGACGTCGACCATCCTCACAATCAGAATGATTGGTTTCGCCCCCACTTTGTTTTGCTGAAAATACATCTGATTTCCCGCTCTGTGACATTTTGACCCGAAATAAACACGTTCCGAAAGGCGAAGCATTGAAGGTCTTTCGCCAATCTCCGTGGCTGGTTTCTGACAAACCCACTCCGCTGTTATTATTTTCCGAAAATTTTTGAATTGTATTATTAGAAACCGGCCCGAATGATTGGCGAACGTGTTGTCGAGCCAACAAATGAAATTTCGGCATAAGCCGTTCCGCTTGCCATACCACGATTTCGGCAAGTCGGTTTTCTGATCCCACATCAGCCCACTCTGGACGGACGGCTCCTACGGCCGTCGCATCCATCGGCCAATCGCAAGCATCTTGCTGTCTAGTCGCGACGCGCAATTCATTTTCGATTTCCTCCATAACCGATTGCTTGACAAATGGAAGCAACGTCGAATTGGCCGAAAAGATGTCCAACATCGCCAGAAAACAAACCAAACTGGCCGAATCGCGAATTTTTTTTACTGACGGACCAAAAATGATCCAGAGCAACATCAACATGAAGATGGATGAGACGGATATGGCCCAAGTCACCTGCGCTTTCGCTACCTCGACATCGAGGGGACCAAAGCAAATATCATGCACATCAAAATCGAACGATTTCTGAAATCCATTGAGTTGAAACCACTGCGCAAAAGCGAGTGATATTAAAACAAATCCGATCACCAGCAAGAGAACTGATCTGCAACGCCCGCGAACAACTTTTGGACCATGCAAGGCCGCGAGCAGCGCAATCGCCAGTGTGGCAAGGGGGAAAAGTTTAGCCGGATAGCGAAACGCGCCGAAGCCAGGCACGATCGACACCGCGAACCAATACACTCCACCGACTTGATTGCCGATCTGCTCGGGAATACTCACCTGCATTTCCCGCAGCAACCAAACAAGTCCGTACCATCCGAACGATGCACAAGCAGCAAGACTACCCCAAGCAATGACCCAAATGGATCGGGAATTCCACCGATGTAATAAACCGACTAAAGCGAAAAAACTAACGGTAATTCCTTGATACAACGAAGCGTGCCACATTCGTTCCGCGCCCGGAAAGGCGTCGATCCACCGAGAGTGAACCGGGTACAGTCGTCCGGACACATTGGGCCATAGCAACTCCCAGAGCGTCCAAGGTGGTTGACTGAATTGATAGATGGCATCGTGGTGCGTTCCGCTGATCGGAGTATTCCAAATCGAACTATGCCGCGATGGATTTCCGGGTTTTTCCATCACCAGGCCACTGCGCCAGATCGTCGGCACCGACCGGTCTTGCATTCGTTCACTTGCTGAAACCATGCGCCAGGTTGCCACCCATTGAACGGCGCTCAGACCGGCTGCAACCAAGGCGATCAGCGAGCCATGACAGACCAAACGCCAAACAAAATGCATCCGTCGACGGCGAAACAGGATTCGATACCCGCCCCAAGCCAGCACGGTCGCAGCCACCAGCATGATCGTAACGACGGCCATTTGGATATCGCCCCCGAGGACCATGAGCGCCGTGAAGACTCCAGCGGCAACGCCCCACGCCGCTTGACCTTTGCCCAGCGTGCGCCAAATCGCTCCCATTGCCCACGGCAACCATGCAGCGCTGACTAGATAAATTACATTGGTAGCTTGAAATACTACCGGCCCGGAAAATCCGTACGATATTCCGGCCATCAAGCTCCAGACGGATCGCGCTCCCATCCATCGCGCCGCGTAAAATCCCCCCAGCGCGGCCAAAAAAATATGAAGCGCCTGATAAAGGGCGAACCGATGCGTGAATGATAACCCCGGAATTTTCAGGATGATTTTTACGGGATAGAGCAGGGCACTGGTCGCATCGGCCAACAAGGAATAGCCGAATTCGTCATAGGGATTCCAGAGCGGTAGACCTTGTTCAGCGCATTCCTGTTCGATCCAACCGTACAACGGCCAATACAAATAGGCCGAATCGCGATAGATCGCCGCGCTGTGCCCCGACCAAAGCGGCCAACAAAACAGGAGCCAGAACAAAACAATGGCAAGTAGTGCCGGAAAGTCCGTAGGCGATCTTTTGGAAAATAGGGTCACGCCTCCACTGACCATGTCGCCATTCCGCCTACTTATTCGAAGTCATCGATTACGCCAACAAATCCTGGTTGATCCTTCCCTCATCGGTTGGTCCAATCCAGCGATGGTTGAGCCCTTGAAACGGAAAACTCAAACGATAGGGGTCAAGCCCGAGCATATGTAATAGCGTCGCTTGCAGGTCTCGAACCGACATCCGATTCTCCGTTACAAAATAGCCGAACTCGTCAGTCGCTCCGTAATCGAAGCCCGGCCGCATCCCTCCCCCCGCAAAGAACATGGTGAAACAATGCGGATGATGGTCGCGGCCGAAATACTTCGAACCGTTACGGGCCTCATTCATGGAAGTACGTCCGAATTCCCCTCCCCAAATCACAAGCGTATCCTCAAGCAGTCCACGTTGCTTCAGATCTCGAATCAAAGCAGCAACGGGGCGATCCATCTCAGAACACTTTTTTACCAGTTGATGATTGAGGTCATCATGGGGGCCAGTGCCATGCACATCCCACCCCCAATCGAATAGTTGTACAAATCGCACTCCGCGCTCGACCAGGCGACGAGCCATCAAACAATTATTCGCAAATAGATTTTCCCCCGGACGGGCTCCATACATTTCCAGCGTCTCGGCCGTTTCCGTTCCCAAATCGAACGCCTCTGGAGCGGCGACTTGCATCCGAAAGGCCAGTTCGTACTGCTCGATCCGAGTTTGCGTCTCAGGATCGCCGAAATCCGCCGCGTGAATTCGGTTCAATCGACTCAAGGAATCCAAGCTGGCCCGCCGCGAACTGCGATCCATTCCTGGTGGATCCGACAAAAATAAAATCGGATCGCCGAAGGAGCGACATTGTACCCCTTGATAGATACCCGGCAGAAAACCACTTCCCCAGACGGACTTCCCGGCGGCTGGATTGGTGCCTCCTGAGACAAAGACGATGAATCCCGGTACGTTTTCATTTTCCGAACCCAATCCGTACAAGGCCCAACTACCGAAACTGGCACTGCCAGGCCGTGGGCTGCCGGTGTGCAGAAACAATTCGGCGGGAGCGTGATTGAATTGATCGGTGGACATCGAGCGAACGAAAGTCAAGTCTTCAGAAATTTTTCGCAGCTCGGGTACTAAGCTCGAAAAATATCGTCCCGTTTGTTGACATTGCTCAAATTCGAATTGCGGGCCCAAAATTTGCGGATGCCCTTTAATGAAAGCGAATTTCTGATTGGCAAGGAGGCTATCGGGGCACGGTTGCAGGTGCTGTTTGGCCAATACAGGCTTGTAATCGAATAATTCGAATTGGGAAGGCGAGCCTGCCATGTGCAAATAAATCACATGCTTTACGCGACCGCGGGAACGTGAATCGGCAGGGACACGCTCGCCAGCAATGACCCGATCAGACACCGATGTGCCCAGGATGCTCGCCGTCGCAAGCCCCGCCAAGCCCAGGGGACAGCGGTTCAAAAAGTGTCGCCGAGTCTGACGCTTTAGCGAGTCGACCATTGAATCAATTCGGACTTTTCTCGATTGTTTTTGCAGCATTTGATCTACCTGCTCGCGAGCCGTTGGCTCGGTATCAGTTCCGCGTAAGCGCTTCATCCAAGTTCAGCAAGACGTTGCCGATCACTGTCCATGCCGCCAATTCGACGACCTCTGCATATGGTAAATCTGCCTCCCCCTCCACACCCACCAACGCGGCAGCATCCTGAACACGCTCACGGAAATGCATAACTTGGCGTTCCCATAAACTTTGCAGCTCACCGACCTCCTCAGCAGACGGATCACGCGCGAGTACGCGGCGAAAGGCAAAGACCAAGCCGTCGTGCACCGACTCAACTCTGTGATCCCGCGCCGAGCGTCCCAAGGCTCGCGCGCACTCGACGTAGACGGGGTCATTCAAGGTCACGAAGGCCGCCACGGGCGTATTGCTATTCATCCGCCTCACCGTGCATACCGTGCGATTTGTGGCGTCGAAAGCTTGGAATGATGGATACAAGTTCGTGCGGCGAATCATCGTGTAGATGCCGCGACGATAACGATCTTCGCCAGGGCTTGTTTCCCAATCCAAGGAACCTCCAAATGCTGCCGTCAAACCTGACTTAGGTTGCGGCGGCTTGACAGGCGGACCAAACATTTTTGGCGACAGCAATCCGCTTGCGGCCAACGCCGTATCGCGAATTTGCTCGGCGGTCAAGCGATAGCGAGCCCCCCGCGATAACCACACATTTTGTGGATCGCGAGCCAGTTTTTCAGCGGTAGTTCGAGAATCCTGACGATAGGTTTCCGACATGACCAACATTTTCACGAATTTTTTGAGCGACCAACCATCTGCCTCCAGTTTGGCAGCTAACCAATCCAGCAGTTCTGGGTGAGAAGGCAAACTCCCCTGGCTGCCAAAGTCCTCGCTAGTTTCCACCAAACCCCGCCCGAAAATCTTTTCCCAGTGCCGATTGGCTGCGACCCGCGCGGTCAAGGGGCGAGCTTCGGCAAACAGCCAATTCGCCAGATCCAGCCGCGTGGGTCGTTCGCCAAGCTCGCGTGAAAATTCGGACCAAAGCCTTGCCGCAACCAATTCCCCCTTATTGGAAAACGCACCCCCGATCGCGAGTCGCGTTTCTCGGCGATGGTTGTCATCGAGTTCGCGCATGATGGGCACCGTCAATGGGCGAATCGCCTGCAACGCCGCTTGTAAATCCTTGATCCGCTGATCCAGCACCCCTTGGTCTTGCTCCGAGGCTGTTTGTTCTCGCTGCGCCCGGAGCGCACTGATTTCGGCATCAAGCCGCGCGCGATCTTGTAGCTGCTCTGGCGTGTAGCGTTGCAGCACCGGCCGTTCGTCGTAATGGTCTGCGTCTTCGGTTTGATCGAAAATCGCAAACAAACCGTAATAGTCTTCTATGCTGATGGGATCATATTTATGGGAATGGCATTGGGCACAGGCCATGGTAGTGCCCAACCAGACGGTTGCCGTCGTATTGACGCGGTCCACGATGGCCGCATGTCGGAACTCTTCGTCGTCCGTCCCGCCCTCGGAATTGGTCATCGTGTTGCGGTGAAAGGCCGTCGCAATCAGCTGAGCTTCGGTCGGATCGGGCAACAGATCACCGGCCAATTGTTCCCGCGAAAATTCATCGAAGGGTTTGTCCTGGTTGAATGCCTCGATGACCCAATCGCGATACAACCAAATCTCTCGATAATGATCCTCGGCATAACCTTGCGAATCAGCGTATCGAGCCAAATCCAACCACATCCGCGCCCAATGTTCGCCGTAAGCGGGATTATCAAGCAACCGATCGACCAATTCTTCATAGGCTGTTTCACTGGGTTCCTCGGCGAATCGTCGTACAACTTCCGGATCGGGAGGCAGCCCGATCAAATCCAAATGCAGCCGGCGAACTAATCGCTCGGGACTGGCTCGACCTGCCGGGGCCAGCCCGTTTTGCTCCAGCTTCGCCAACACAAAATAATCGATTTCATTTCTGGGCCAACCGCGTTGGTTAACCGCAGGGATTTCGGGACGCTGCATTGGGCGGTAGGCCCAATGTTGCTCGTAGGAAGCACCTTGAACGATCCAGCGCCGAATGATGTCAATCTCTCCAGCTGCAAGAGGGGCGCCATGATCGCTCGGAGGCATTCGCTCGTCGTCATCGTCAGATTCGATGCGAATCAAGACGCCACTTGCCTCGGGTTGGCCCGGCACAATGCCAAACTCTCCACTGTCCGCTCGGGCGTAGGCCAACTCCGCCGTGTGCAACGCTAACCCTGACTCCCGGTGATTGGCGTCTGGCCCGTGACAAGCGAAACAGTGCTTAGCCAGGATCGGCCGGACTTGCTGCGAATAGTCCACCCGAAGCTCGGTTTGATCTTGAGCTGAAATCGAAACACCCCAGAACGTTACATGAAGTCCCATCCCACATAACCACCAGAACGTCGATTCAAGCGGGAACCAACCCGGACGATTTCGATCGAGCGATTTGTTCGTTGTGTTACGTAGTTTCATTCACTGGGTATCCAAATGAACGGGCGGTGCAAATCTGTCCGACCAATTATAACTTGCCGACGACTCGCAATCAGGCTTGCACGTCCCAGCCAAAAATCGGTATTCGATTCTGTCACTACCAGTTCGTAGCTTGCCGCTGAAAAAAACCGAAGCAAAACGCTTCGTTGGGTCACGACTAAATTTCCGGAACATAGTTCTTAAACTGACCTTGGTAAAAATTTTCGCGGGGCATGCGGTGGCAATTCAAAAAGTTGCAACAATCGAATAGTCTGTTCAATTTTGGTGCACCTACTTCGGCCTGGACCATCATCATGACTTCTCCATTCGATTTCCTACTTTCCGCCGGCCCGCTGCCAGATTTGGAACTGGCGATTGAAGCGGCCACTTGCGGCGGATCCGCCTTGATGAATCGCTTCGGGCAACACAACCCCAGCCAGGTCAAATTGGACAGTGGACAAACGCTCGGGCTCGTCACTCAAGCCGATCTCGATTCTGAACGTCAAATCGTAGAGATTCTGCGGGCCGCTCGCCCCGCCGATCACATCGTATCGGAAGAAGGCTCTCAGGGCTTGGTGCCAGGAAACGGGCGAACGTGGGTGATCGATCCTCTGGATGGCACGCACAATTTCGCACATGGGATCCCCCACTTCGCCGTATCGATCGCCTTGCGCGTGGACACGACCATCGTTGGGGGTGTGATCCATAACCCTCACAGCGGCGACTGGTTCATCGGCTGGCAAGGGAGGGGGGCCTGGCACAACGGCATGCGTGTCACGACGTCCGCGACTCGACAACTTGACGCGGCCATGATCGCAACCGGCTTTTACTATGACCGGGGTGAAATGATGGCCGCAACCCTGCGATCGATTCATGATCTGTTTACGAAACAAATTCGGGGCATCCGCCGGTTCGGCGCGGCAACTCTCGACATCTGCTGGGTTGGAATCGGTCGATTCGATGGATTCTTCGAGTATCGACTCGCTCCTTGGGACTTCGCTGCCGCCAGCCGCTTTCTCGAGGAGGCCGGGGGAAAAATCAGCAATTGCCATGGCCAAGGGTTGCCGCTGAACCATTCCAGTGTGCTCGCAAGCAATGGCCCGCTGCATGAACCCCTCTTGGCGATCGTCCGCCACCACTGGCCCTACTGACCCGATTAGGGTACCGCAGACCCGGCAGTCAGTGCCGCACGAACAGCCCGCAAAACATCCGCTCGAACCGTCGCGAAATCTCCTCGCACGAAGGCACCGGCGGCCGCACGGTGCCCACCCCCGTTAAATTGAGCCGCGACTTCATTGCAGGCGACGTCGCAACGGCTACGGAAACTGATTTTGAATCCGCCCGTCATTTGTTCGATGAAGATTACGGCGAATTCGGTTCCCTCGATTTCGAGGGCACCGTTGACCAAGTCCTCCGTGTCGCTTGGCAAAGCTCCCGTCTCGGCGAAATCATCGCGGAGAATATAGGTGTAAGCCAAGCGGCTCTGCAGGTTGAGCTCGATCCTGCTGAAGACCCGGCCCTTCAAGCGAATTCTCCCCAAAGACTCTCGCTCATAAAGCTCCCGGTAAATCTGCGCGGGAATGGCCCCGGCGCGGACCAGGCGAGCCACGACCTCATAAGTTTCCGCTGATACACTGCTAAATCGAAACCACCCGGTATCGGTCGCGATCGCACAAAACAAAGGGAACGCCATGCCGACAGTCAGTGGAACGCCTAACGCATCAGCGGCCTCCACCACCAATACGCCAGTCGCTTCCGCAGTCGTTCGTTTGAAGGCCTCGGCATTCAATTCGTCGGTGGACAAGTGATGATCGAAAATGATTTTTTTTGCAGGTGACGCGGCGAGAACATCGGCCATCGGACCCAGTTGGACCCGAGCACTCGTATCGAGAATCATGAAACAATCCGTGTCGCTCAAATCGTCGGGAGTCAGATCGACATGGATCGTTCGGATCTTTTTCTGCGGATCGATAAACCGCAAATTGGGAGGCGTCTCCTGTCCATTGACAATGCGGACCTGTTTCCCGAGCGATTCCAAAATTGCAGCCATGCCTAACTCACTCCCCAAGGCATCACAATCGGGACGAATATGGCTAACCAAGACAAAGCGATGGTTATCAGCAATCAATGCAGCGAAACGATCCCAGTCGATCACGGGGTGCTCAGCAGCTGAGCTCGGGGAGACAGTCTTGGTCATTGGATCAATGGTTCCTCAAAAATGTTTGTTATAGTTTTCGGTTTCGGCTGGACCAGCACTTCCGGGTCGGCCCGGACTCCTTCCGGTCGCAAAGAGTCGCTCCATCCATGAATTCGTTTTACTTTTCTTTTCGGCTGCTTGCCATGCGGTAACTCGAAACAAGGGTTCTCTCAAAACTCTTCGCCCATCGTTTAACTTGCAGCCGAAGCCGGGGACATTCACATGGGCGATCTTGCCATTGGCTGGAGCTCATCGGCTATTACTCAGCAGCTCCTTCACCTTCGGCTGCGGGTTAAATGTTTTTTGCGAGAGCCCCTTAGTCATTACTTTGTTCGATTCCTTCAGGTCCCCGGTGAAATTTTCGGAGGATTTCTCTTGTTGCGTCAAGGTCGCGGACAAGCTGTCGCTGAAATTCATTTGAATTCTCGAACTTCCGAATCTCTCTCAATTTCTCAATGAAGTCAATCTCGACCGTCAAACCGTAGAGGGAATCGTCAAAATCCAACAAATGGGCCTCGATCCGCGGCAATTGTTGACCGAATGTCGGACTAGGCCCGATATGAATCGCCGCCCAATGCCAGGTATCTCGGACCAAGGCTCGACCAGCGTAAATCCCGTAACCGGGAATCAGCGTATCGACTCCGGCCAGATTCGCGGTGGGATACCCTAAACCGTCGCCGCGGCCATCTCCGTGCACGACCAACCCGCGGATTCGATACGGCTGCGTCAACATCCGTCGCGCCGCGCCAACATCGCCGGATTCAATCAGCTGGCGGATGCGGCTGCTGCTGACGAGCTGTTGGCCTTGCAAGCTGGGCTCGACAATTTCCAAAGCAATCTCATGCCGCTGACACAATTCCCGAAGGTGTTTCGTATCGCCCTCGCGCCCTCTGCCAAAGTAAAAATTCGGGCCCTCGACCATCGCCTTGGCACCAAGCTGCTCGACGACGATACTTTGAAAAAAAGCGGCCGCGGACAATTCCAGCAAGTCCCGATTCGTCGGATAGGCGATCACGGCATCAGCACCGATTTCGGCCAGCAACGCTGCCTTGCGGTCAGTCCACGTCAAGGGTACAGGAGCCGCGTCAGGACGCAATAGCCGCGCGGGGTGCGGGTCGAACGTGAACACAATCGTCGGGCCATGAAACTGAGCGGCGTGAACGGCCAACCGATCGACGATTTTTCGATGGCCGACATGGACACCGTCAAAATTGCCAATCGAGACTGCACCGCGACGCAAATGCTGGGGAAAGTCGTCGAGGGAACGAATAATTCTCACGATCAGGAGATTCCTTCCGGTTTCCTTAGGCGTTCCGCTTCATAACCTGTTTTACTCTTTTCCTCAGGGCTGAGCTACCATCGACGAAGATCTTCGGCTTCATATCGATAGGCAACCACGGCGGTGCAACGGCGTTACCTTGTCCCATCTTCAAATCCTCATTGGCGCTGGAAATTCGATGCAGAAATGGGTACCACGTCCCAACTCGCTCTCGACACTGATTCTACCGCCGTGAGCCTCGATGATTTTTTTTGCGGTGGGCAATCCCAGTCCGGAACCACCCTGCTTATTCGTGTAAAAGGTTTTGAACATATTCAAAAGTGTCCGCGGATCGATACCCGTACCAGTGTCAATCAAGTCTAAGGCCACCCCGGCGCGCGTCAGCCTCGTCCGCACGAGCAATTGCCCGCCGTCAGGCATCGCCTCCAAAGCGTTTTTAACGAGGTTGATCAAGGCGGCTTGTAGAGTTTGCGAGTCCAAACGAATTCGCGGCAATTCGGAGTCCAGATAGCGGACAATCTCCACACCCTGGCGCTTGGCCTGAGCCGAATAGAGGTCCAACACCTGATTGATATGGTCGTTGAGATTTCCTGGCTTCAGTTCCAGACTGTTGAGTCGCGTGAATCTCAAAAAATCGGCGAGTAGATTCTCGAGCCGTTCGCACTGTCGGTTGACGGTGCGGATCCGCTCCTTGGCCCGCCGCACCTCGGGAGTATCGATTTGTTCCATGTCCTCGGCGAGCAATTCGACATTCATGCGAATCACCGCCAACGGATTTTTGATCTCATGAGCCAAGGACCCAGCCAACCCGGCCAACTCGTCGTATTGGTCGCGCAGCGACTGCGGGCTTGCCAAATGTTCGATCGTTTCCTGATCGAGGGATTCGTGTTCCATGGACGCACCGCTTGCAGAACCTGAAGCTTACGAAAAAAACTCGCAATCGTGCCGCCGATCCGAGCGATCTCCTAAATATGAGTTTGTTCCATTAGCGCGTCGACGGCTCGTGCGTTCGCTGCTTGTATATGTTACAGCAGAGCGGGGCGTTGGCGCGAGGCTTTGTTTCAAAACGATTAACCAGAACGCGGCAGCGTCCGACCTTCGCGAGAGCCGCGGGCTGACACCCCTTGCAGCTTACCGGTTTTGGCACAAAGCCTAGTTTGGGTTAGCCGTGTCAAAAATTCGAAACAGCCGCGTCCTCGATTTCAGGTGAATCGATCAAAAGAATTATCCGCACCCCAGTTGACCCTGGGGCGCGAATCGCCGATGTTCGCATTCTTTTGTCTTGCGGCTATCGGTCTAGCGGTCGTAGCGTCCGCGACCGCCAGCGCGGTTGCCACCGTTGCGACCGCGTCCGCCGCCGTTGCGTCCTCGGGATTGTCCGCCACCGTGTCCGCCGCGGCCTTGGTTACCGCCGCCTCGTCCGCCGCCGTGGGCTCCATGCCGGCCGCGACCGCCGTCCCGATCGCCACCGTGATGCGAGCGGCCCCCATTGCGACCGCCGCCGCGATCATTGCGGCCGCCACCTCGATCATTGCGGCTGCGGCCACCACCGCGATCATCACGGCGACCGCGTTGACCTCGATCGCCGCGATCATCGTATGCTCGTGATTCTTCAACAGGTTCGAAATCGGCGTCGTATTCGTCTCCGGTATCGTCACCGTCGAAGTCATCCCCCTCATCTTCGAAGTCTTCGTCATCTTCGAATTCGTCATCGACTTCATCGATTGAATCATCCGCCGGCGCGAATTCGTCGACCTCACCGAGTTCTTCCAGAGCTCGTCGCCGACTCAGTTTGACACGATCGTTGTCGTCGACGTCGATCACCAACACCTTCATTTCATCGCCGACCTGGCACACATCGTAGACGCTGCCGACGTAGCCGCTGCTAAGTTCGCTGATGTGGCACAGTCCATCTCGGCCGGGCAAAATTTCGACGAAGCAGCCGAAATCTTTGATGCTGCTGACCACACCCGTGTAGATCTTGCCGACTTGCACCGTCGCCGTCATGAGCTCGATTCGCTCGAGTGCCTTCTGGGTCATCGCTTGATCGGTTCCCGCGATCATCACGCGGCCCGAGTCTTCGATTTCGATTACCGTTTGAGTTTCTTCCTGGATGGCGCGGATATTTTTGCCGCCAGGGCCGATCACGAGGCCAATCTTGTCGGGATCGATCTGGGTTGTCACCATCCGCGGCGCGTAGATCGAAATGGCTTCACGCGGCTGGCGGATCGTCGACAGCATTTTCTTGAGGATCTCGATGCGAGCCTCCCGGGCCTGACTGAGCGTGGCGCGGATGATGTCGAACGAAATGCCGCGGATCTTGAGATCGAGTTGAATCCCGGTGATGCCGTTGGGGGTCCCCGCCACCTTGAAGTCCATATCGCCGTAATGGTCTTCGTCGCCGATAATGTCGGTGAGCAGTGTCCACCGCGAGGGATTCTCTTGCACCAACCCGATCGAAATACCTGCCACCGGATTGGAAATTTTCACACCAGCATCCATCAAACCGAGCGTCGCTCCGCAGACGCTGGCCATCGAACTGGAACCGTTAGATTCAAGAATATCGGAGATGACTCGAATCGTGTAAGGAAATTCCTCGGGTGAGGGCAAGACCGGCTTCACGCTTCGCTCGGCCAACATGCCATGACCGATTTCCCGTCGACCTGGCCCACGGATCGGCTTGCATTCCCCGACGCTGAACGGCGGGAAGTTATAGTCGAGCATGAACTTCTTCGAGTATTCGTCCTGCAAACCGTCGACCCGTTGTTCGTCGCGCGCCGTGCCCAATGTGACCGTGATCAGAGCTTGGGTCTCGCCGCGCTGAAAGACAGCGGAGCCATGCACACGGGGGAGGACTCCCGTGTGGCATTCGATATTCCGCAAGGTCTTCGCGTCGCGACCATCCGGCCGAGTACCCGAAAGAATCAAATCGCGAACGACTTTTTCCGTCAGTTGGTGCCAGTTCCGTTCGAAACTAGCCACGGAAAAGGCGTTGTCGGCTGCCGGATCCGGGATGAGTTCGGCAAGTGCTGCTTCTTTGACTTTTCGCACGGCTTCCGCGCGATCTTGCTTCCCAGGTGTCTGCTTGGCGGAGCGTAGTTGATCGTAAAACTTCTCGCTCAGCCGTTCGTATAAGCCGTCGCTGGTCGGAGGAGAAAATGCCATTTTCTCGACACCGGCTTGTGCCCGGAATTGCTCCATCAAGTCCAAGATGTCGACAATGGTGCGATGAGCGAATTCGATTGCTTCCGCCATGTCCTGTTCAGGCATTTCGCGAGCGAAACCTTCGATCATCGTGACCGAGGCTTTCGTTCCGGACACAATCAAATCAAGATCGCTGTCTTCCAATTCGCTGTGGGTCGGAAAAGGTAGAAATTCGCCATTGATCCGCGCGACGCGAACGGAGGCGACTGGTTCCTCGAACGGCAGATGGGAAATCAGAAGTGCAGCTGCGACACCGTTCATCGCCAGGACATCGCCGTCCGTTTGCCGATCGCTCGACAGCACCATCGCTTGGCACTGCACCTCGTCCGCAAAGCCCTCAGCGAACATCGGGCGAATCGGCCGGTCGATCAACCGCGAAGTCAGGGTTTCTTTGATGGACGGACGGCCTTCACGTTTCAAAAACCCGCCAGGAAATTTACCCGCAGCACTGGAACGTTCCCGGTAGTCGCAAGTGAGCGGGAAAAAATCGATCCCCGGACGCGGCGCCCCTGTCGTAACGGCATTCAAGACGATCGTGTCATTGTATTGGCACAAAACACAAGCGGCCGATTGTTTGGCCAACCAACCCGTATCAAAGGCCAGAACGCCGCTACCAATTTTCTTCTCAACGCGAATTTTATTACTCATCAACCAATTTCCTTTCCTCTTGCACTTGCCACAAACGTCATCGTGATTTTCATCAAGCCATCAGGGGTGCCCCGTCCCGCATCACAACCGAGCCGATATCGCGCGGTTCTAATAACACGCGCCCAACACGATCAAAACCTAGAAGCTCTTGAATATGCCGGCCGGGGTCGTCTCCACCAGGAGCCCAACATCAACAACACGATGTCCACAAAAAATATTCAAACACCAACTGCTTCGTCACTCCGAACATTTGACCGTAGCCGATTCCATTCACACCCCAGGCGAGCACTCGTCGAGCACAACGAATGACGTCAGAATCCCCAGACTGTTAGCCTGCGCCAAAGGTCTGTGGGCAAGGCACCGATCGTCGAGTAGATCTGCGGGTGCCGTGAGGCGATAATCGAAAGCCGCCAGCCAGATTCCAATCCAAAACTTACTTATTTGCGAATGTTCAAGCGTTTCAACAAATCGACGTATTTGTCAGGGTCGATCCCACGCAGATAATCCAATAATCCGCGACGTCGCGAAACCATGCCGAGCAAACCGCGGCGAGTGGCGTGATCTTTCTTGTTCTTTGCCAGATGCGCCGTCAGGCCATTGATGCGATTGGTCAAGAGAGCGATTTGCACTTCTGGCGAACCAACATCCTGGGGGGACCGAGCGAATTGCTTGATTACCTGCTGCTTCTTTTCTTTTGTGAGCGTCATGTTTACAAAGGTTTCGAATGGGGCTGGCGACAGCCAAATTCCGATTGCTGAACGTTTTTTCGACCATGTAGTCTATCGAATCGCCAGATTTTTGCAAGGACAGCCTTTTCGACACCCCTAAGTGGTTTCTCGGGTCCGGGAACCCACTGCCGAAATCGGCCGCGAATCAGAATTTTCTGCCTTTTTACCGATTCCGAGACCTCATATGGCGGTTTAAAAGTTGCCAACCGTGGCACCGGATGCGACCGCCCCTACAATACCCGGGGTCAAACGTCGTGGTCGTCCTAACCGTCACCGCTCAGGCCCAACTACGAAGACGGAAGCGTGCTAAACCGGGCCTGTATTTCAGGAAGGCAGACCACACCGACGCGCCGTCAACGCTGGAGCCTCATTTTCGATTGCGATTGCGGCGACACTTGGCGGCGACCGCAGCAGCTGGATACGCCAACGCATTTTGGAATACGCATTTTGGAATTAGCCAAGTCACTTTTTTTCAAATCTACAAGGAACCCCCTATGAAGACTCTGATTTTTTCGGCAGCGGCCCTCGTTGCCTTCACCCTCGTCGCGGGAACTGCCGAGGCGCAAGGGCCTGGCGGAATGCTCAGACGCATGCAATCCCGTGCCATGATCATGATGCGCGGAGGCGAAAGCCTACAAAAGGAACTCAAGATCACCGAGGATCAAATGGCCAAATTCAATGAACTGGCCGAAGAAATGCGAGGTATGTTTGGTGGTGGTGGCGGCGGTGGCCCTGACTTCGATGCGCTGGCAGATGTCGAAAAAGAGATGATGAAAATCCTCGATGACAGTCAAAAGAAACGCTTGACCGGCATCTACGTCCAAGTTGCTGGCTTCATGACGCTCAAAGATGATGAGGTCGCCAAGGCGATCGGGCTCAGCGACGCCGAGCGGGCAAAGATCGACGAGAAGATTGATGATGTCTCGCAAAAAATGCAGGAAGAAATGCAAGACCTATTTCAATCCGGCGACCGCCAGGCCATGCGACAGGCCATGACCGAAATGCGCGAAAAAGCTAACAAAGAAGTCTTCGCGCTGCTGACGTCCGAGCAAGCCAAAAAATTGGAAGAACTGAAAGGGGAAAAATTTGAAATGCCTCAAGGCTTTGGCCGCGGCGGGCGCGGTGGCGGCGGAGGTGGTGGAAATCGCACCGACTTCTAGTCGATTCAACGGTAAACACTACCCTCCTCGAAATTAATTATTCAAACGATAAACGACAAGGCGTCCCTTCCCAGAGGGGACGCCTTGTTGCATTTTTGGGGTATGCAGATTGTTAGCCACCAGAGTTTATCCCCACCCCTTGCCTTTATCTCCCCAAACACAAGAAATACCCGCGGGATGCAGGAGCTGAAATACGGTCCAGAGATCTCTTCCGCATTTTCCGTCGCAACATCGGCGAGTGGCCGTTGGTGCTTCGGTTCATAAATCGCTGCCAGTTAGACTCGGCCCATGGGCAACCTAAAATAATCGTTCTTCGAGCCCACTCTGTAAAAACAACAACGTTCACTCCGGGGCGTGCCGGTTCGCACACGACAAATGTGCGGCGAGCGAATTATTGATGGCCACCGCTGCGGGACCAACTGCCTTACAATAATATTGCCCCGCGGTTTAGAATCACTGTTCGGCAGGGCTTTCAGCGTCCTGTTAGTTTCGGCACGAAATTTGCTGAAGGTGACAAGCAAAACACGAGACGGATCGCTTGGCCCCTGAAGGGCTTCGCAAACTCCCACCGTTGGCTAGGTCATTGAAATTTCTTGGTTGGAGAATGTTCGCATGTCAAAAAACGAATACGCCACGTTGCGCAGACAGTTGCAAGCCAAGTTGGAAGAACTGGAAGATCGCGCAGTGCGGATCGAAAATCGATTGAGCGATCCGGGCAGTCTCGACTGGGAAGAGAATGCGGTAGTTCATGCGAACGATGAAGTCCTCAATGCGCTCAATGATTTGACCCACCACGACATCCAAGACATCCGCCTGGCTATCACCCGCATCGACGAAGGAAAGTATGGCATTTGTGCATCATGCGGCGGAAAAATTGGCAAGGCGCGGTTGCAAGCGCTCCCCTTCACGTCCACATGCGTCGACTGCGCGACGTGATCGATTTCGGCAGTCCGAAAGCACGAAGCCCGAAGGCCGCGCGCGAAAAAAGACCAATCGTCCTGACTGGGCGATTGGTCTCTGAGGTTTGAGAATGCGTTTGCCGCGATTCGCTCGAGAGCGCGCTGCCGAGGTTTCGCCCGGGTTGCACGACATCGCGTTTGTCGCGCGGATACCGGGTTGGCTCGCTAGGCGCTCTTCGTTTCTGGCATCGTGAATCCAGAACGAAACTTGCCAAGCACATGTTCCTCGGTGATCAAGTACTTCGTTCCCTTGGGCTGATCGGGAAGTTCATACATCAGATCGAGCATCAAATTCTCGATAATGGACCGGAGTCCGCGGGCACCGGTTCCTTTCTCGAGAGCTTGGCCAGCGATTAGTTTCAGAGCTTGCGGCGTGAACTCCAATTCGCAGTTTTCCATTTGGAACAGTGTTTGGTATTGGCGCACCAACGCATTCTTCGGCTCGGTGAGTACTTGGATTAATCCGGCCTCGTCGAGCGGCGCCAGGCTGGAGATGACTGGCAGACGACCGATCAATTCGGGAATCAATCCAAACTCTAACAGGTCATCGGAGGTGACTTGTGCCAATGCTTCGGCCGACGAGCTTTCATTGCGGGCCCCGCTAGGCTGGCCGAACCCGATGGTCCGTTTCCCCAAGCGTTTTCGCACAATGTCCTCGACCCCTACAAAGGTGCCACCACAAATGAACAAGATGTTCGTGGTATCGATCTGAATGTACTGCTGTTCCGGATGCTTCCGTCCCCCTTGTGGAGGAACGTTGGCAATAGTGCCCTCGAGCATTTTCAGCAAGGACTGCTGTACACCCTCGCCCGACACATCACGAGTGATGGAAACGTTGTTGGACGTCTTGCCAATCTTGTCGATCTCGTCAATGTAAATCACGCCCCGTTGTGCGGCCTCGATATCGAAATCGGCGGCATGCAACAACTTGAGCAGTAAATTTTCCACGTCCTCACCGACATAACCGGCCTCCGTCAGAGTTGTCGCGTCTCCGATGGCAAAGGGGACATTCAAGATCCGTGCCAATGTTCTGGCCAGCAGTGTTTTGCCGCAGCCCGTGGGACCCACGAGGAGAATATTGGACTTGTCGACCTCGACGTCGCTGCCTTCTTGCCCAAGCGTCAGCCGCTTGTAATGGTTGTGAACTGCGACGGCCAAGACTTTTTTCGCCTCGGTTTGGCCGATCACGTATTCATTCATTTTGGCCACGATTTCCCTAGGAGTAGGAATTCGTGAAAACAGCTGCTTGGTAGGACCGCGGCGACGCTGTTCTTGGTCCAAAATGGACTGGCACAACTCGATACATTCTCCGCAAATGTAGACGTCACCGGGACCTTCGACGAGCGGTCCGACTTCGCGGTAGCTTTTGCGACAGAACGAACAATGGGCGTTTCTTTTGGCGGCGCCGGTTCGGCGATTGCCAGATGATTCGTTTCCAGCGGGCATGGTTGCTCCTTGTTGAATTTTCAAGCTCGTGGACAGGTCTCTCGCCAACCCGTCAACGACTCACATCACATGTCTCGAAAATCGATCGCCGACCTACTGGCCTGCGACCGAAAGGTGCTTCCTTGCCCGCAAACTTTCGAGCGAAATATTTAATCTGATTTATGCTAGCGATTTCTGAAATCGTTTTCTGATCGCCGTTAATACGCACAATTGAGGACATTCGGCAAGCCACGAATCTCCGACAAGATCCGAACAAATTACGTCGAATCTTGTTCCTGATTTACGCTCGACGCGTCTTGGGTGCTGCTCTTCGGTTGAAAATCCACCTGCGAGCGTCGACCACCATGGATCATGACCTTTTTGAGCTGCTCGTATTCCGTTTCGTCGAGCTTTCCCTGATCGCGCAGTTCTCGAAAACTGGCCAAATGATCCGTTTCCGTAGAATCGCCGACCAACAACAGGTTGCGAATCAAATTCAAAAGATAGACGCCGATGCAGATCACCACGATCAATACAGTGATCCAAATCACCATGCGGGCTTCGGGAACCGCTTGGATCTTGGCCCATCTCTCTTGAAAAAATTCGAACATGCGCTAACCAGGGCTCGATCGGGAGTCCCGGGCGTCAGATTCTGCAACCCCGGTGCGTAGTGAATTATACGTCGCCTTCCCCCAATCCGGTTAGCTCAAAAACTCCGCTATTTAGTGGCCTTTTTTGGTTTTTTTCCCGTACGCGCCGGCGCTCCGCCACGAAAGCAGTTCAGCGCCGATGCCTTAGTTGTCGCGTATCGACGCCACCAATACGCAAGCGAGCTCGGGCCGGTTCGCGCGATTTTTCCGAAGGAAAATCCGCTGCTCGCAGCAACTTCGATTCGTCCCTAACCAGTCTCCCGGAGCGCCCCTACGCCGCTCGATAACTTGATTACGGCGTTGCACCACCCGGCTGCCGGCATTTTATTTCCTTTTTCAAAAGTCCCATGTCTCGAATCCTCAGGCTACTGGCTCCGTTGCTTACCGCCACTCTCTGCGTTGGCTTGCCAGAGGCAGGCACCGGCCAACCAACCTCGCGACCGGAGTACAAAAAGACGGCCACGAAACTGGTGTCCTTCGGCATTCCGTTTTCGATCACCGATCCCGACGACCGATTTATCGAGGTCCAACTCTACCTCTCAAAAAATCGTGGGCAGACGTGGCAGTTCTACGCGCGAGAAAGTATAGCGGCCAAGGAATTTCCCTTCACGTCCTCAGGCGACGGCACGTACTGGTTCGCCCTGCGAACCCTCGATCGAGATCGTCGCGTGCATCCCGAGGGGCCTATGCTCCCCGAGTTGGAGGTGATCGTCGATACCAAACCGCCTCAAGTCGATTTCCGAATCCAGACAGACCCTGCCGGCCGTATTGTCTGCCGCTGGAACGCTCAAGACGAAAACATTGATCCGAAGTCGACACGCCTATCATTTCGCCCATTAATTGATACCGATGATCGAAATAACGTGTGGGTTCCAGTGCCGTATCGACCCATTGGCGAGGCCAAGGGCGGGGCATTTGCTGACCAATACGCTTGGTGGCCTGACACGGCAGCTTATGAGGTGTTGGTTCAGTTCCAAATCAGTGACGTGGCTGGCAACGCCGCCGTCGAGGAACGTCAAATCGTAGTGCCACGCACCTCCCGCCGCTCGGTTGCGCAGTCCATGGTGACTCATGGGAGTCTGCAATCGAGCAACGCCGCTTCGATAGATAATCGGGTACCTGTCGAAGCCCAACGGCCAACCAGCGAGGAGAAAGACCCTGCCGCGCCCCCGCGGCGAGCTCCCGTGGTCTGGGATATCAATACCCCGTCAGGGGACCGACTAAACGAGTTCTCTCGGTCGAATTGGCCTACCGTACCGGATCAGCGGCCCAATCTGACGCTACCTGACAATCCGAAGCGGACCGACGATCACCCCTTACCCCCCGTCCCCCCGGTAGGGGGCATGCGCACGATCGCTCCGCCTGCCAATGACCAACAGGTGCCACCCACCATAGATCAACAGGTGCCACCCACCGGTATTGCATCTCCGTTTCAGCCGACCGGCTTCCAACCGAAGGTCGACCAAAGCCACCATTCCGTCTTGAACGCTTCGTTCCCGCAGGTTCCCGATTCGAAAATCGAGTCGATCAACCAGCGCCGCTTTCGCTTGAACTACGCTTTTGACCAGGTTGACCCGAACCAAATCGAAAAGGTCGTCCTATGGATGACTCATGACGCGGGTTACACTTGGTCGGCCTATGGCGAGGACGGCGACCGTCTCAGCCCGTTTCCCATCGAACTGGAGCGACCGGGCTTGTATGGATTTCGTATCGTTTTTCATTCGAAAGACGGCCGAACCAGCGTCGCTCCCAAAAGCGGTGACGACGCTGACTACTGGGTGCGACTCGACGTTGACGCTCCGCAGGCCGCCATCACCGGAGCCCCCTACGGCCGCGATGATCAATCCGGAAGCCTGATCATCCAGTGGCAAGCCCAAGATGACTTACTGGCTTCACGCCCCATTACGATCGAGTACGCCGTCCAGCCTGATGGGCCCTGGACGACGATTGCGGCGGGCATCGATAACTCGGGCGCGTATGGTTGGAAGGTGGGAGCCGAAGTCCCCCCACGGGTTTACCTGCGACTGACCGCCACGGACGCTGCGGGCAACTCCACCTGCAACCAGACTCAACAACCGGTCGATTTGAGCGGGCTTGTTCCCAAAGCCCGAATCCTCGGAGTGGAAAAATGAGGAGATACGGAACTCCGTGGTTAGCACCCAACGGTCCGCCCCGAAGTGACAGGTGAAAATCTTACGCTCCGTATTTTCCCAATCGCCCTGCGTTGGCAAGCGCTAGCGACATCAGGTACTTGGCAGGGAAGATCCCCAGCCCGCCCCGGACCGCCGTTCCCTCTCCAAAACTCGTGTGGCCGTCGGGGCGACAACAATCCGAAACCAACAGCGTCGGCACGGGATGCCAACTGTGGGATTTGAGGAACGCGGGGGTGCTATGGTCGCCGGTCACGATCAAGACGGTCGGTTCGAGCCTTGCTACCTGTCCAACGGCGGCGTCGAACGCCTCGACCTGCGCGACCTTGGCGGCGAAATTACCGTCCTCGCCGGTACTGTCGGTGTATTTGTAATGCAAGAAAAAGAAGTCGAAGTCCTGCCACGCCTTTCGCAAGACCTCAATTTGTTGGTCGAGCGTCGTTGAATCACCAATCGTTTTCATCCCCACCAATTTTGCAAGTCCCTTGTACATCGGGTAAACCGCGATGGCAGCTGCCCGCAAACCATAGACTTCCTCGTAACTGGGCAATTTTGGTTTGGCGGCGAAGCCCCGCATGGTCAAGCCATTAGCTTTCGGCTGGCCCCGCAAAAGCCGGCTGGCTGCGTCCACGAATTGAGTGGCGATCTCCGCCGTCTTTTGACTGCCCGCTGATCGGGCTCGCGGCTGGAGGGGTGTCGCGCCGACCGCTTGCGGATCCGTATCGTCGACATCACCTTCCAGACCAGGCCCGCGGAACACGACGACGAAGCGGTGCTCTTTGACCGGGCGCACGATCACCTGATACCCAGGAATCGAGACTTGATTCAAGCATTCGGCGATCGGAGCACTTTCCCCAGAGGAAATTCTCCCCGCGCGGCGATCGCTGATCTTCCCGTCGGCATCAAGCGTACAGAAATTGCAACGAACGGCGACGTCACCCTCCTGCATCTCGAGGTCAATCCCCGTGGCCTCGAGCGCCCCGCGTCCGATCCGATATTGGAGCGGATCGTACCCGAAGAGCGCCAGGTGCCCAGGTCCGCTCCCTGGACTAATCCCCGGCACGACAGGAATTGCCCCCCCCTGCACCCCGCGAGCGGCTAGAGCATCCAAGTGCGGTGTTCTCGCGGTTTCGAGTTCGGTTTTACCCCCAGGCGCCAGCGGCAACCCTCCTAAACCATCAGCGACCAGCATCACGATCTTGGAATTGTTCCTCTGCTGGAGTTCCCGAGTCAATGCGTGTAAGTCGGTGTATTCGTAATCCATGGTTGTGTTTTACAGGTCAAGAACTGGCAGCGCGAGTCTTGGCGCAGAGGTCTGAATGGATTCAATGACTCGCGAAGCTATTTCGAAAAACAAAGATCAACTCGCCGGAAACCTCGTTTCGCTCGTCTACTAAACGCGTAGCGCATCAGCGGCATTGTAATGGAACGCATCCGCGACGACACGACGCCTTGAGCAACTTGCCCCTGAATGACTTATTCCCGGCGCGATTAGACTCTGGGCAATCCCATCGCACGGCGCCACGCACTGATCTGGCCCAGATGCTGGTTCTCATGCAACAGCATCAAGTAGGGTAGGGCAATACCTGCCTTCGGCATGCGGTTCTGCCAACGTTCCAATTTGACGTCATAGTCAAAAATCGTATCGGTGGCCCGTGACAAATCCTCGATCACGGCCTCATGACCAGCCGTAAATTCGGCCATGATTTCGGACTTGGCCGCGTAGCAGCTTGCATCGGCCTCCGGCTTGGATTGCATGCCGTAGTGATGATCCTTCGGATCGACAATCGATTCCCCCCGAATGATTTGCCGCATGATTGGCAAATACACATTGAGGTGCGACAGACACCAGGCCGGATGATTCATCACGATTCCGACGAGTGCAGAGGGTTGTGCGACCATCTGCGAATCCGTCAGATCGGAGACCAACCTGGTGGCGTAGTCCAAATTATTTCGAAAGCCGGAAATCAAACCTTGAATGATCGTCGACATGCTCTGCTACCTTGAGGATATTTGTAAATCAAGCGCCAAGACGATTCCACCGAGTTCCCCGCGAAAACATCCTCAGGAGGAACCTTGCGTTCGCATTCCCCTCCTAGTGCGGTCTCGGTCACGTCGGCGCAAATCAATCTGGCTAAACAGACCCCCTCGCCTTCGCCAATTTACAAAAAAACCCCTGACTTTTGGCAGGGGTTTTAATCGGTCGATTTTCAAGCCGACAGTCGGTTTAGTTCTCGCCGTCGGAAGTTTTTTCAGCGTTGTCCTTCTTGCAAGAGGTGCATTCTTCCTTGCAGTCGGCTCCGGCTTTGGTGCAAGCTGGGCACTCTTTCGAAGCACTTACTTCCGAGGTGGCTGGACAAGAACCGCTGCAGCATTCCTTCTTTTCGCCACTGCATTCCGACGAGCAGCTAGATTCACCAGTTGCCGAGCAACATGACTTGTCCTCGTTGCCTTTGCAACAGGTTCCTTCCTTATTTTCGGCGCAGCACGACGAACCTTCACCACAGCACGACTTTTCGGTCTTCGCCACCGCTACAGTCTTTTCGCCACAGCAACCGCTCTCGCAGCAAGATCCCTTTTCAGCCGAAGCGGCCGTTGTTTGAGTCGCTTGGGGGTTTTTGACCTGGTTGTTGTACACCAGTGTTCCAATCGCGGCAAAAGCAGCCAGCGTAACAATCGCAAACAGAACTTTGTTCATATTCTCTCCAAAAAGTTGAGGACCATGATGACGTAGGATTAGAATTCGCCGCGATCGGTTACACAGCGTTATTTCCTTTGTTACCCCAGAACCACCGCGGTCGGGGCGACGTCGAGACGAAATCCGTTCCTTGAACTACACCAATTTTACCAAATCGTACAGACGAAAAAAGGGCGAATTCGGTTCGAGAATTTGTTCTCTTCAATCGACTTTTGGCCATTTTGTGCGAAAATTTCTTCTGAATTTCGCGAATCTGCTGTGAATCACGAAGAATCTGCCTCGTTTTTGGCGGCTTTCCCACGACCTGTTCATCGATTCAACCGCCGCGGAAACCGCTGGTCGACATTTTCCTGCCCTTCGAAAAATCCCTTGTAGCCGGTACCCGATGCGCGTCGGTCCCGGAGACCTCGCAAGCCCAATTGACCAGGGTCGCGAGCAATCGAATCCGAGAAAACCCGTAGATCGTTAATCATCGACTCGAGTTTGACCGTTAAATCGCGAACGTTGGCAACCGCCTCATTTGCGTTGTTGTACAGCGAGGGATCTTGCAACAGCTTGCCTAAAGTTCCTTCCCCATTTTGGATTCTCGAGACACTCTCTGAAAACTTCTTAATCCGTTCCGCCAACTCTCCGGCATTTTCCAAGCTCGCACGCACTTGCTGCACGATGTCGGGACCAACGTCGCGCAACGACTCGGTAAACTTTTCGACATTTTCCAAATTGGAATTGAACTTGCTGGACACTTCTCGAAACGAATTGATAGTCTCTCGAGTGTCCACGACAGTGGTCTTAATTTCGTCGAAGACTTGCGGCAACCGATCCACTGTATCCCGCAATCGATTCTTGAATTCGGGATCCCCCACAATCTCGTTGGCGTTTTCAAAAATGCGATTGAAATTATCAAGAGCCGCTTGCGCCTTGCGGTTGGTCTCCTGGAAGTCGTTGAGTATGGTTTTGAAGTCTCTCTGATCGTCACCGAGAGCCGAGCTAACCCGGTCCATCACTTGGCGGACTCCCACGCCCGCATCTTCAACACTTTGGCCGGCCCGTTTCACGGTTTCCAAGGCATCGGCGATTTTCGACTCCAGATTGATGGCCACATCCACGATGTCCAACGGATTACGCTTGACAACAACGTACTCCATCACACCGCCCGATTTCAACAAGTCACCTCGTTTATCGGCGCCGACCGGGACGATTTCGATCACGGCATCGCCCAGGATCGAATCGGTGCCGATCGACACGATCTCGTTCTGATACACATGCTCGTCGCGATTGATTTTCAATTCGATTTCCACGCCGTCATCGCGCGTGCCAACTCGCCCAACGCGGCCGATCAAAATTCCGTTTTTGCGAATGGGGGTGTTGGTGGTGACACCTGGAGCCGTGGGAGGCTTGATCGCCAGCGTGTATTTGGGCTGAAAGCCTTCGCTGTTCACGAAAATCAAAATTCCCAACACAACCATCGCCAAAACGACGAACAGGCCGACCCGAACTCGCAACAGTCTCTCGTCCATGTGCCTCGGTCTGCTCCTAACCCTCGGTTTCGCCGATAAGTTCCATCAGCCTCTGCCCAGCCTCACCATTGACGAATTGCCGAACCCGCCGATCGCGAGATTGATCCAAGTCTTCCGGCCGGCCATCGAATACGATTTGCGATTCATGGGGATCAAGCCGTGATATCGGATACAACATCACGACTCGATCGGGCACCTTGCGAGCCGTCTCCATGGCATGAGTCACGATCACGCTGGTAACCGGGCCGCGGCGACGCGTGCGAATGATCAACTGATTAATAACGTCGGTCATGATCGGATCGAGCCCTGTTGTCGGCTCATCATACAAAATCAATTCCGGGTTCATGATCAAGGCACGGGCCAGCCCAACGCGTTTGCGCATGCCTCCCGATAACTCGGCTGGTTTCTTTTTGAGGACACTGGCTGGCAAACCAACCTCGATCAGACGGGCCTCGACCAATTCGCGGATCTGAGCGGGAGTAAATTGTCCATGCTGCCTCATCGGAAAGGCCATGTTTTGGGCAATCGTCATGCTATCGAACAGTGCCGCGTTTTGAAAGACGAATCCAAACCGCAACCGCAACTTGCTCAACTCCTGCTCGGACAGAGCGTGAATGTCTAAATCGTCGAAAAAGACTTGTCCCCGCGTCGGCCGGATCAAACCAATCAAGGTCTTCATCAGCACCGTTTTGCCGCAACCGCTTTCCCCCAACAACACCAGCGTTTGCCCAGCAGGTATGGTCAAGTTGATATCCCGCAACACGGTTTGCCCGTGGAACGCCACATACAAATCGCGAACCTCAACCAGGGGCTTTTCCTGGCTCAGAATCGTTTCGATCATCATAGCACCCGCCCCCCCTCAGGGTAGAGCGTGTAATAGACCGCATCCAAGGCGATCCCCAAGAACAGATCCAAGGCCAAAATCGCCACAAACGAGTACACGAACGAGGCTGTAGCAGCCCGGCCGACTCCTTCGGCTCCGGCCGAACAGTGAAACCCTTGGTAGCAACTGATCATCGAGATGGCCGCGCCGAAAAAAAGACTCTTCAGCAAACCGACGAACAGGTCGAAATTCGTCACGAATTGGGCGCTGTTGTACCAGTAGTGGTGCGAGTCGACTCCCAAAACCTGCACGCTGTAGAAATAGCCCCCCATCATCCCCATGTAATCGGCCATGATCGTGAGCACCGGGATCAACAATAAACACGACAGGAATCGCGGCACAACCAGATAATGAATCGGATTCGCCCCCATCGCCGCCAGCGCGTCGATTTGCTCCGTCACGCGCATCGTTCCCAACTCAGCGGCCATCGAACTCCCGACGCGACCAGCCAACATGGTGGCGGCCAAGACCGGTCCCAACTCGCGTACCAGCGTCAGATTGATGACGCCCCCTAGTCGCGTCTCAAGGCCAAGTTGCCGAAATTGAAAATAGCCTTGAACAGCCAACACCATCCCGATGAACGTTCCCGTCAAGGCGACTACGGGTAGGCTTGCGACGCCGACCGCATAAAAATTCGGCAGCAACGTCTCCGATTTGGGTAAGCGAGTGAACAGCCAAACCATCGCGCGGTGAACGAAGATCGCGAAATCGCCGACGGCCTCGAGATTATCCAAAACCAGCTTGCCCCAATCCGCAATCCAATCGACGAAGCGGCTCAGCCAGCCGTCGGACGGAAAATCTTCATAGACTTTGTGGGAAGTGGACACCGGATACCCTAACAGCTAGCAAACCAGCGAACGTACTCGCGAATCGCCTTACTCGTTGGGGTGAATATCAAATGTTACGCGGGGCGTCAACTTAGAACCGACCGCAGGCGGTGCGACCACGCCGACAGAGATTTCTTGGCCTGCAGGCGCAACTCGACCGATTCCGCAACCCCCAACGCAACGGATTACCGCCCCAATCGCAGCACCACCCCAAACTCGCTAGCGGCCTTGGGTGTAGTCATAGCAGCCCTTCGGGCTAATGGGACAAAACAATTTTCCCGTCATCGAAGTTGCCCGTTAGTCGAGTGCCTGCAATCGGTGTTCGTCAATCAGCCATTCACCACCGACCGCGCCCTCCCACCTGCGTTAACTGTT
This sequence comes from uncultured Pirellulaceae bacterium, assembly GCA_937941455.1. GTDB lineage: Bacteria > Planctomycetota > Planctomycetia > Pirellulales > Pirellulaceae > BJ22. Next base: position 159,491 of record CALDHM010000029.1, read on the forward strand.
GATAAGCACTGAACCCGAGGAAGGCGAACATCATCCCCAAAAATGTCTCCTGGCGAGAGATCGAAAAAATCACCATCAAGACCGCAGCCACGATCGACACGATCAAGGACTTTTTGACGCCGTCCCAGGGGTCACTAATGATCATGATTTGACGCACGACCTGGCCACCATCCAACGGATAGACCGGTAACAGATTCAAAACATTCCAAAAAATATTGGCCCACATTCCCACTAAAAAGAACAACCATATCGCGTCATTCCCCTCGAACACAGTCCCACGCAGACTCGGCACCAGCAGCGGAATCACTCCGTCGTAGACGACACGAACGCGCCCCCCCAAGCCATAGAGGGCCGCCAGAAGTATCGCTGCCAGCGCCAGCCCGAAGATGGGCCCCGCCAATGAAATCAAAATTTGCGACCTCGGCGCGACACTTCTCCCGCGTCCCCCTGACCACGAACCGAATTCGGAACCCGTGATCGCTAATCCCCCTAACCAATACAACACGATATGGCACGGATTGCCGAAATATCGAATGAAAAATGCATGTCCCAGCTCATGAACCAGAATCGACACAAAGAACACCAACACCACCACGATGATGGCAACACCAGCATTCGGAGCAGACGAAATCACGCTGTTGCCGAGCAGCAGCGGTATCAAGAAGAACAGCGGATGCACCCGCACAGGGAATCCAAAAATTTGAAATCGCAGGTCGTAGTTAGTCGGGGCTGGTTCAATGAACACTCGATTCTTTTCCTGTCAGCAAGACTTGTTTCTGGCCACCAACGGGATTCGACTTCCCCGGCCTCTCGTCACAGAATTAGTTCCGACGGTCCTTACTATCTACCGCCATGATGCCGCATCAGATTTTCGGAAAACCGCCGACTTGCATCAAGCGGCAGATTGTTCATGCAGTCGGCTCGCGGCCCGCGCCACGGCCACTTGATTTTCAGTCTGCGCTCCCAAACAAGCAAGGATATAACACGCTGCCCGATCGGTCGCTCCCGCGCTGGCGACCTGCTCACGGATACGCCTTAGCCAGTCGCGATTCGCTTGCCTTGCCCCCTCATCCGCAAACCAAACGCTCATGCGGGCGGCGGCCGCTGCCGAACAGTCTGTGGCCGTCAAATACTCGGGCATCGGCACCAGCTCGGCCCCGGGCATGTCTGGGTCGTAAGCTCCCCGTCCGCCTCGTTCGATGCGGTCCGTCGCCAGCAAATTCACCAGTGTGATGTACCGGCAGCGGATGAAAAATTTTTGCAGGACAAACGCCAATTTCGACACCCGATAAATAATAATCGTCGGCACCAAATGGTACATCAGTTCCAGAGATACCGAACCGCTACAAGCTAAACATCCATCGGCCGTTCGCATCAACTCGTCCGTCTTGCCTTGATAGACGCCGATAGCCAACCCTCGAGCCGCGACATCCGCCACGATCTGCCGGCGATGCGATTCCTTGAAAGCCCCGACTGAAATCTGCACCGGCTGCTGCGACGCGATCATCAGGGCTGCGTCGCGCAATGTCGGCCAATGCCGCTCGACTTCGGCATCGCGAGATCCGGGCAGCAAAAGCAAGTGACGTTTATGCTCCGTTCGCATGCGTTGGCAAAAGTCTTCGTCACATTTTCGGCATCCCAGATCATCGAAGAAGGGATGCCCCACGAATTGAGCCCGAACACCGCGCTGCGCGAACCAAGCCTCTTCGAACGGCAATTTGCACAGAACGTGATCGACCAACCGTTTCAGCTTGCGAACGCGCCAGGGAGCCCAAGCCCACATCTGCGGCACCCCGTAGTAAAACACGGGAATTCCATATTTTTTGGCGCGCCTCGCGATCTGCCAGTTGAATCCGGGATAATCGATCAGCACAACCGCATCGACTTGATCGCGGCGAAAGATCACCTCTGCCTCGCGCAAGTAGGAACGAAACCTACCGTAATTTTTGATGACCGACCACAAAAACATGACGGCCAACTGCGTCAGATCAGCCACCAGACGGCAGCCGGCCTCCGCCATCCTCGGGCCGCCGAAACCTAGACACTCAATCTCTGGGCACAATGTCCGCAACCGAGTCACCAAATTCGCGCCGTGAATATCGCCGCTAGGTTCTCCGACGGAAATAAAAATCTTCATCGTGATGACTTCTCCGATCGAGCGTTAGTCTCGACGGGAACCTTCCTTGATTAAAACTTCGATGCACCAGGTTGGGACTCGAATCCGTCTGCTGGGTGGATAAACTTACGAGCAAGAATTCGCTGCCATCCGGCGCGCTTTGCTCCGCGTTGATGCAAACGTTCCGGCCGCCGATCGCTCAACAGTATTGCCGAATTCTGCCGATCGATACCAGAGCAAATTTGAGCCTTTTTTGCTCGCTAATCCCTAACAAATCAATTCACAAAACGCCAACGCCCTACCAAACCATCGTCCAAATCCACATAGTACAGCAGTCCGTCGGGGCCGAGTTTGATCTTCACAACCATCCGGTGGTTGTTGGCGAAGGTCGACACGGCATTGACCGATCCATTGGCATTGAATTGCACGCGGCTGACAATCCCTCGCCCTAAATCGTTGAAGAACACATTCCCTTGGTAAATCGCTGGATAGGCTTGCCCCCAGTACACATCTCCGCCGACGATCGCGTTGATGCCTGTGGAGTGATTCAATGCGAAAATCGCCGGCGTCGCGTTCCCACCCGCTGCGTAAAATGCTTGCGCCTCGGGCAGATTTTGGTAACCACCAGTCCTCAAGTTGGTTCCACTCCCCCCTTCGTACCACGGCCAACCGAAGTTCGCGCCCGCGGGAGCCGAGTTCAACTCCTCCCATTGTCCCCATCCCACATCGCCTATAAACAAGCGACCATTGCCCGGATGTAACGAGATTCTGAACGGATTTCGCAAACCATATTGAAACACCTTTGAGCGATTGGCGGCCGGATCCCCATTGAAAAAGGGATTCGATGGCAAACCGTTGCCCGTCAACGGATCGATTCGCAGAATTTTTCCAGAGAGATTATCGACTTCCTGTACTCGCTTCGTCCGCGGGTCAACTTGGTTGTACGACGCGCCGTCACCAATCGACACATACAAGGCACCGTCCGGGCCAAACGCGAGATCACCAATCGTATGCGACTCGCTGTCGGAATTGATAAAATCCCGCAAATGAGTGCCGTTGGGCAAAACCCCTGCAGCTGGCTCATTGAAATCGGTCGTGCTATTGACGAACGCGTTGAAGTTTTGCCAGGTGCTGTTGTTGCCCAACACAACCACTTCGCTATTCGGGACGATCGTCGTGTAGTTCGTGGCTGCATCCGCGGTGACACGCGTCAAGCGTCCCGCCCGATTCCCCCGGCCGTCAGGACCTGCCAACGACCCCGCAGGCTGCTGGAACACTTGCGGCGGATCGTAGGTGTACAACAGATAGACATAGGGCACACTGGGAAAACTCGGATGCACCGCCAATCCCAACAACCCTCGATCGCGCACTCCATTCACCCGATCCCGAAAATCAAGCAACGGAGTCGTAAGTAGAACGCCGTTCTGCACCACCCGTACGATGCCTCGCTGCTCGGCGATGTACATCAAACTGCCATCGGGAGAAAAGTCCACGGTGGTCGGCTGGCTCAGGCCCGTGATCACGTTCTGAGCTTGCAAATTGCCCCCGGGCGTCATCGGGGGCGACTCGGCGGGGTA
>CALDHM010000030.1 GCA_937941455.1 uncultured Pirellulaceae bacterium
CCTGCGGCGGATCCATTCCTTGCGAAAGGAGTAATCCCGGCCCGTTTTCTCGTCTTTTCCAGCCAAAAAGGCCCTGCGTACGCACCTCTGAATGGCGTGCACGATGCACACCTCCCCAGCCCCAAACTGCTCCACTCGCAACGGTCGCCCCATAGAAAGTCCTCCTCAAAGATTTTCAGATTGTAACACATCTGCAAAACGATGTCAACAGAAAGATGGGTGGCACCAATATTTTTCTGCAAAACGATGTCAACATGGGTGGCACCAATATTTTTCTGGCACATATTTTTTACATATTTTTTTTATCACAAACTTTTGTGCAAACGTTTGAGGAGGGACTAGACGAGGGGGATGCGGAGGCCGTCGTAGCCAACGGCGATGCCGGGGGGGAGACGCCGATTGACTTCGTAGTAGTCGAGTTGGCAGGCGCAGTGGGTGAAGTAGGTTTGTCGCGGTTTTAATCGTTCAGCCAGCGCGATTGCTTGGTCAATATTCATGTGTGTCGGATGAGGGGCGGGTCGCAGGGCGTCGATCACCAGTGTGTCCAGTCCGGTGAGTAGGGTGAGGCTGGTCTCCGGCACTTCGCTGACGTCGGTGCAGTAGGCGACGTTGCCGACCCGAAATCCAAAGACTTTGAATTTTGGTCCATGCAACAAGGGGATGGGTTGGATGGTGACCCCGAGAACTTGAAAGGGCTGGGTTTGGATTTCGATCAGGTCGACGGCTGGAATTGCGCCGGCGTGGGTTTGTTCCTCGTCGGTGAAGGCATAGCTGAAAACCCGCCGCAGGTGTGTGGCCACGGTTGGCGAGCAATAAATCGGCACCGGACCACCCAGGTAGAACTGAAACAGCCGCAAGTCGTCGAATCCCATAAGGTGATCCGAGTGTTCATGGGTGTAAGCGACCGCATGGACGATTCCCAGACCCTCGCGGAGCAATTGGGAGCGGAGGTCGGGCGAGGTGTCGATCAGGAGGTTGCCGCCGGGACAGCCCAGGATTGCGCTGCAGCGAGTTCTGATGTTTTTAGGCAGGCGGCCGACGCAGACGGGGCAGTGGCAACCGAGTGCGGGGACACCCACACTGGTGCCGGTCCCGAGGAGGATCATTTGTCCCGTGATATCGATAGAGCGTGGCTTTTTGACCAAGGTTCGTTCGTTAACGTTTGGGTATTGATAGGCTGATTTGGCTGATCGGGGGGCTGATCAATACAATAGAGGCTGGCGGGGCGGCTCGCAACGGTCGTAAATCGGGCAAATTGGGCCTCGAATTTTTGGTTGCCGATAAGCCTGGGGCTTGTTGGGGAACAAGGGAGCGATTCTTGGGGCTCTTGCCAGCAACCGATCTCCGTTGACCCTTCGCCCCGACAGCTATAACTTGTTAAATAAGGCGATTCTTGAAAACTAGGGTTTTCCCGAAACTGTAAGCCGGATCGCGTTAGGGTCCGGCATGCGCGAGAACCGCGGGCCAGTACCCAGCGGCTGTCGGGTTTTGGCACAAAGCCTGGTGGAATTTAGGCCGCTGGCGGTTGCGACCGGATGCTGCCATGTCGCGGGAAGCAGGTCCAAGGTCGAGCCCGAATCAACATAGAAACCATAGGCGATGGAAAAAACTTTAGAACGAATTTGGGATTTTCTGACCTTCTTTTTGGGGGGGTTGGCTCAAGCATTTGGGCGGGCTTTGACGGGCATCTTTGGATCGTCCAATGCTCGCTATGTCAAAAGCTTGCAGCCCAAAGTCGACGCGATCAATGCCCTTGAAAGTAAATACGAGAAGTACACCGATGCGGAACTCAAGGCTGAAACGGAGCGTTTCCGTCAGCGGCTGAATGAAGGGGAAACGCTCGATGACATTTTGATTGAGGCTTTCGCGGTTTGCCGCGAGGGAGGCAAGCGATTTTTGGGAATGCGGCACTACGACGTCCAGTTGATTGGCGGGATGGTGCTGCACAGCGGCGCGGTGGCGGAGATGGTCACCGGCGAGGGAAAAACGCTGGTGGCGACCCTGCCCGCCTACCTCAACGCGCTGACCGGCAAGGGGGTCCACGTCGTGACGGTCAATGATTACCTGGCTCGCCGCGACATGGAGTGGATGGCTCCCCTGTACATGGGACTGGGTTTGACCGTCGGCGCGATTCAAAGTGATATGAATGGGCCGGTCGGGAATCGCTTGCGTCAGGAGGCCTACGCCTGTGACATCACCTACGGGACCAACAACGAATTTGGCTTCGATTATCTGCGCGACAACATGCGGCCAGCCGCGCGGGGGGACGATCGTTTTCCGAAGTCGTATCAGCAAGCTCAGGGCAAGCTCCATTACGCGATCATCGACGAAGTCGATAACATCTTGATCGACGAAGCCCGCACGCCGCTGATCATCTCTGGCCCGGCCCATCAAGACTCCCACCGCTACACGGACGCCGATCGGATCGCCCGCGCTCTGAAACGGGACGAACATTTCGTGGTCAATGAGAAGGACCATACCGTCACTTTGACCGACGCGGGGATCCGCGTGGCTGAGCGGATGGCCGGCGTGGAGAGTTTTTACACGATTGGCAATATGGACTGGCCACATTTGATCGACAATGCGCTGAAGGCTCATTATCTCTACAAACTGGATGTGAATTACGTCGTCAAAGACGGGAAGGTCATTATTGTCGACGAGTTTACCGGCCGCTTGATGGATGGGCGGCAGTGGAGCGACGGGTTGCACCAAGCGGTCGAGGCCAAAGAAGGGGTCAAGATCAAAGAAGAGACGCAGACGCTTGCAACGATCACGCTTCAGAATTACTTCAAACTCTATGAGAAAATCTGCGGGATGACCGGAACCGCAATGACCGAATCGGAAGAGTTTTGGAAAATCTACAAGTTGAACGTGGTGGCCATTCCGACCAACCGCAAAATGCAGCGGATCGAGTATCCAGACATCATCTACAGTACCGAGAAGGCCAAATGGAAGGCCGTCGCGGACGAAATCGAATCGTATCATCGCTGGGACCTTGTGCGACTGAAGAGCGGGGAGTATTTCGTCGGTACGATCAAAAAGAGGGGCACCGACGAGGTGACCATCGCTACTGCGGAGGATGGGACGCTGGAGACGATTCCCATGTCCAAGGTCGAATTGGTCCAAGAGCGGGGACGGCCGATCTTGGTGGGTACCGTCTCGATTGAAAAAAGCGAGCATCTGTCGGCGATTCTTTCTCGCCGCGGCATCAAGCACGAAGTCTTGAACGCCAAGAACCACAAACGCGAGGCCGAAATCATCGCCCAGGCGGGGCGACGCGGCGCGGTCACCATCGCTACGAACATGGCGGGTCGGGGAACCGACATCATTTTAGGGGGCAATCCCGAAACGATGGCTTGGGCTCAACTCCAAGACAAATACGCAACGCGGCTCGAAGTTCCGCAACAGGAATGGGATGAGTTGGTTGAGAAAATCGAGCGCGAGCAGCGGATGAAGGAAGAGGGGGAAGAGGTCAAAGCACTCGGCGGTCTGCACGTGATCGGCACCGAGCGGCATGACTCGCGCCGGATCGACTTGCAGCTCCGCGGACGCTGCGGCCGCCAAGGGGACCCCGGGAGCAGTCGGTTCTACCTCAGCTTCGATGATGATTTGATTCGGATTTTCGCGGGCCCTTTCGTCCGCCGCATGCTCGAGCTGGGGGGGCTCAAGGACGACATGCCGATCGAGAGCGCGATGGTCACGCGGCGGATCGACAGCGCCCAGAAGAAGCGCGAAGAGTCCTACTTCGAAATGCGCAAGAATCTGCTCGAGTACGACGAAGTCATGGATGAGCAACGGAAGCGGATCTACCGATTTCGGCAGCGAATCCTGGACGGCGCGAGCTGCCGGGAAATCGTTACCGATATGATTCGGCACAGTGTCGAAGAGAACCTGGGGAACTTCCTGGCCCGCGACTATGGGATCGAAACCTTTGCGATCTTCGCGGGGGGCAAATTGTCGGTGACGCTCGACCCGAAGATTTTCCGCAAGCTTACCTTTGTCGAGGCCGACAAGATCGCGCGGGAGGAAGCGGAGCGTCTGGCCGAAACGGAAATCATGAGCGCGATCGACGAGAATTTGCCGATCACGGAGGACGAAGACGATTGGAACTGGGGCGCGCTGACTCGAACCGTTAATTCGCGCTGGAATGTCAATCTCCGCGAATCCGACCTCAAGGCAGTCGGCCGCGATCGCGTCGACGAGTTGCTCGTGACTAAGGTGCGGCAAGCGATTCAGCGGACTGATTTGTCCGAAGGCGCGCCGATGCTCGAGGAGGATTATCACCTGAAAACCGCCAAGGCTTGGGTCCGTACCAAATTCGGCATCGAACTCGATCTGGAGGAGATGAAGCAAGCGGCCGCGCATAACGAACTCATCCCGCTGGTGACTCGACTGGCCCTGGAGCGTTACGACATTAAAGAGGCCGAATATCCCGTGCTGACGGGCATCAATCACTTCGATCGCTCGACACCGACGCAAGCGCAACTCGATCGGGAGGGTTTGGTTCAATGGGCCACGACACGCTTCGGTTCCACCGTGTCCGCCGACGAATTGTCAGGCAAGCAGCGCGACGAAATCTGTGACATGCTGCTGGCCAGAAGCCGATCGTGGCAAGCCGAATCGCGGCAGGCGATCGAGGAGCTTCGCGGAGAAATCGAAAAGCTGGTCGAGCGGGGGAACGTGCCACTTCGCGGATCCAATGGTGCTGTCAATTCATTGGCCGCGTGGTTCAAGGAAAAAACCAAGGCTGAACTGCCGCTCGAGAAAATCGAAAAACTCGAATCGGCCGATCTGAAACAACGCCTTGAATCGATGGTCGAGGATTTCTATCATCCCGAAATGCGACGGATGGAGCGGATGGTACTCCTGGAGGTTGTCGACAACGCCTGGAAAGATCATCTGCTGGCGATGGACTACCTGCGGAGTGCCGTCAGCCAACGCGGCATGGCCCAAGTCGATCCCAAGGTCGAGTACAAACGCGAAGGGATGCGGCTGTTCGAGAACCTTTGGAATTCGATCGGCGAACAAGTCTCGGACATTGTGCTGCGGATGGAGATCGTCAGCGAATCGGCTGCCAATCGCCGGGCTCCGGTGGAAATGAAGGCCGTTCACACGCCGGCTCCAAGCCGTGCGCCGGAAATGAATACCGAAATTGCCAGATTACAACAGGCGGCCATCGAGAATTCGCAGCATCGTGAGAATCGTCCGTTAGAGCCGATTCGCAATCGCGGTAAAAAGGTGGGACGCAATGATCCGTGCCCGTGCGGCAGTGGCAAGAAGTACAAAGCGTGCTGCTTGCGGCTGGGGGCAGAGGATTAACGCAACGACAAGAAGTAGAAAAGGAGTTCTGCTTGAGTTGGATTTTCAATGCGATTTATCTGGCGGCGCTGTGTTTCAGTCTACCTTGGATTTTCTATCGGGTTGCATTTTTAGCGAAGGGCCGCCGCGGCTGGCGGCAGCGACTGTTCGGAAGAATTCCCGCCCTTGATTCGGACCGCCCCACGGTTTGGTTCCACGCGGTCAGCGTCGGCGAACTGCAATTGCTCGTCCCGTTGATCAAGCGATTGTCCCAGTTGAGACCCGAGTGGCAAGTTGCCATTTCCACCGCGACAGACTCGGGTTACCTGCTGGCCCAACAACGTTTTGCCGCCCACACGGTGTTTTTTGCCCCGCTGGATTTTAGTTGGGCTGTCCGGAGAGTGCTGCGACGGCTTCAGCCACGGCTGATCGTGTTGGCTGAGTTGGAACTCTGGCCCAATCTGTTGTCAATCGCCAAACAACAAGAAGTGCCGGTGATCGTCATTAATGGGCGGATGGGCGATCGGAGTTTTCGTCGATATCGCTGTTTGCCGGGCTTCACGAAGTCGATGCTCCGGTCGTTAGCCAAGATTTCTGCTCAAAATAACGAGTACGCTGTTCGCTTTGTAGCGCTAGGGGCTGAGCCATTGCGAGTCACCATCAGTGGCAACATCAAATTCGATGGAGCCTTCAATCCCGACTATGTCCAGTTGGGACGGCGTTTGCGGGAGACATTCCAGTTTCGCGACGGCGACGTTGTGTTGGTTGCCGGGAGTACGCAGCCCGAGGAGGACGAGATGGTTGTCGAAGCCTTTGCGGCCGTTCGGGCACAATATCCGCAATTGCGCCTGGTCGTTGTCCCTCGGCATATGCACAATGTTCCGCCGCTGATCGAACGACTGCAGTCGATGGGAGAAACCTATGTATGCCGCAGTCACGTGAATGGAGGTTTTGCCGTCGATCCGATGCTTCGTCCGATTGTTGTTGTCGATGTTGTGGGGGAATTAGCGGGATGGTGGCAGGTCGCGGATTTAGCCTACGTCGGTGGTAGCATGGGCAAGCGGGGCGGGCAGAATATGATTGAGCCCGCCGCGGCTCGCTGCGCGGTTTCGTTCGGGCCGCGGACGGAGAATTTTCGCGATGTCGTATCGATGTTGCTGGCTGGTCATGCGGCGATGGTGGTTCATGATCGAGCAGAACTCGAGGCATTCATGGTGCGAGCGATCGTCGATGAACGGTGGCGAAAATCGATGGGTTCGGCGGCTCAACGGATAGTCGCCGAGCAACAAGGCGCCACGGATCGGACTTGTCAGCTTATCATTGAGCAGTTGGAGGGTGGCTCTCTCACGGCCCGCGGCCGGCGAATGGCCGCTTGATGGCTGCTAGCTTGGACTGGCTGGCGCTGTAGGGGGAATAATCCCTGCGTATCGATCTTTCTCTCAAGAAAAGATTTAGGGGTTGTGGAGAAAGTGCCGATTAAGTTATTAACTACGGTTTGGAAGAGTCGGCGGCCGCAGCTTTTTCACACCGGATGAATTCGGAGGTTTTGTAATCGTTGGCGATGGTGGCCAACCAAACTCAGAATGGACTCATGAGCACAAAAGAAACCGCCCGCGAACTGTTTTCGCTTGACTGCAATCGGCTAGACGATCCGCGTCTGATCAATTTTCATGAATTAGAGCAACACGCGGGCCGGATCTTTCGTTGGTCGGAACCGGTCTCGATGATTCGGTTGCCCTTAGCCCCGGGTCATTTTCGGATCGTGCTGGATACCGGGGGTTTACGCGGCAGCAATGCCGATTTCGCCTATCAACTCCACTGGAACGACTACCTCATTCCCGCATCGGCAATCAAGGTCAGCAATGGGCTGATCGAATTTGTGGTTTCGGCAGGGATGGCATCGTCGTCCTTTGAACAGCGACTAACCATCAGTTGCAAACCGCTGCATGCAGAGAATGGCCGACGCTTGCTGGGTATGCCGCTGTGCAGCCTGCGAGTTTATGAGGTAGATGCCGAGCCGGTCAATCAAATTCTCAACATGGAATTAGCTCGGGCCAACTTGAAAGGGCAAAGGCCCAAGCGTCGCAGGTGGTTCGGGTCGCGCACACCCGAGCCGTCTTTACCGATTTGGCAGGTCCGAATTCCGCAATCGGAAATCGTTACGCGCGACATCGCCCCGCAGACGCATCCGCATTGCGAGCGGGTAGTGGTGGCGCCATGTGAGATCAATTCTCGCCATGGCACCGGTCTGTTGATCCAATATTTGATCAAGGATTTTCGCGATGTTGCCACCGTCAACTCGCTCCGTTGCTACAACGATGATCGCGTTGCGTCACGCGTCCATCATTGCTTGCCCAAGCACAACATGAGCCGGGCGGGGATTTACGACCAAGTCTATACTTGGTTTGGCGCCGCCCCCCCCTCGCGGGCTTATGTGGTGCCGTACTTCAAGTCGGATTTGTTGGTCGCCTTGGCATTGCGGGATCTTTTTTCGGTGAAGATTTTCCTGCATATCATGGATGACAACTGCTTGTATGGTCAGGAGATTCCCACGCCGCTGTTGGCCGAAGCGTTGGACAAGTCAGATTTTGTCGCCGTGATTTCGCCGGAAATGCGGCAGGCTTACGAGCAGATGTTCGGCAAGCGGATGTGGTTGCTCCCGCCGATCGTTCCGGATCGCTTGATTCCCGAGGGGCTGATTGCAACAATCGACCAGCGTGAAACACCGCGCGAGAGAGTCCCTGAGATGCGGAAAACGTTGGGGCAGAAACTACGCGCCACCTGGAAAACGCTGCGTCATTGGGGGCAGTCAGCGAACGCCGTGACGGTCACCCCGCCTCGAGGTATTCTGATCGGTAACGTTTGGGATCGGGTTTGGCTCGATCGCTTGCGGAAGACGATTCGAGAAAGTGGTTTGCAATTGGATTGGTACAGCAATAATCCCGAGGCGGTCTGGCTCAAAGACTCCATTACGGATCTGGCGTCGGACGGCATTCATTTGCACGATCCCTTGTGGGGCCAAGATTTGGTGAACGAACTGCGGTGTCGGCCTTATGCCATCATGCCAACCAGCGAGTTGGATGGTCGCGGCGAGAAGGAAAGTATCGCCCGGCTGAGTTTGCCAAGCCGAGTTCCGTTCATGATCGCAACCGCGCAAATTCCGCTGATCGCCGTGGGGAGTCCAGAGACTGCCGCAGCGAAATTCATCGATCGCTTCGAGTTGGGGGCGACGGTGCCTTACTCGGGTAGCCATCTGCGCGAGGCGGTACAGCAGATTTGCCAGACCGATCGGCAAATGGCGATTCGCCAACGAGCGGCCCAAATTGCACAATCGTTCAAGGCCGACGACGTCGGCAACTGGGCTTGGAAATCGTTGGAGCGCGGCGAGCCGATCGATCAGCGCTTCGAAGCGCTATTCCCCCCACGGCCCGGTGATTTCGCCTGTTTCTTCGACCCCAATCCACCGCCGCAGGTGCATTGGAGTTTTCGCGACACATGGCTCATGCTCAATCGCCTAAAGCTGCAGAATTTCTATCCCCAACTTGTGATCGACGTCGGCGCGTCGACGGGAGTGTGGTCGTGGACGGCCGCCTCGGTGTTTCCTAAAGCTAAGTTTGTGATGGTGGACCCGATGATGTCCCGTTACGACCAAAACGCAAGAAACTACTATTTGCGGGCGTTCTCGGAGGTTGAGTTGGTGGAGGCCGCTCTGAGCGATACTTGCGGCGAGACGGAGATCCTGGTTTCCAACGACTTGTACGGTACCTCGCTGCTGAAGGTCGATGAAAAAACGAGAAAATCCAACGTGGCGACGGTTGAAGTATTAACCCTCGACGAGTTGGCTCGCCGCCGCAACTTGACGGGGCGAACCTTGCTAAAAATCGATGTTCAGTACGCCGAGCATTTAGTGCTGGCCGGAGGCAAACAATTCGTCAAGGAGCAAGTGGATGCAGTCATTCTCGAGTTGACGATCGAGCGAGAGCATCCCCAAGCGAAAACCTACCGCGAAATGTTGGACTACATGGAGGAACTCGGATTCGCGATGGTGGACGAAATGCAAGGCTGGCGCGATCCGGTAACAGGTCGCTTGGAGCAGAAAGATACATTGTTTATCCGCAAGGATCTGAACCGAGCCCGCAAGGCAGCCTAAGTCCCCGCTAACGATCATGATTATTCGTTCGTTCGAATCCTACCATTCCTTTGCTGATGCTGCGCTCGAGTGCGGTTCGGACGAGCCGCGTCTCTATTTTCTGCACATCCCGAAAACGGCGGGCACAAGCGTGCGGCATTGGTTGATGGACCGGTTCGCTCACGATGATTTGTTGCCCTGCGATGTGATCGAAGAGTTGGAAAAACGAGCGCCTGAGGAGTTCCCCAAATACCGATTGATCAGTGGTCATTTCGGCTGGAATATCGAGAAGTATTATCCAGAACCCTTGAATGTCGTGACTTGGCTGCGCAATCCAATCAAGCGACTTCGTTCGAATTTCGCCTACATCCGCGAGAATGTCGACTATCTGTCGCAGATCGCTGCTAACCTCGGTTGCCATAATTGGATCGAGTATTACCAGCTCTGTGTCAGCCATGCCGATCACGAGATTCTTGAAGACCCGAATTATTTGGGATTCAGCGATAATCTGCAAACGCGTTATTTATCGGGTATCTTCCCGCAATTGGAACCGATTGAATTGGACGAGGCGATTCTCGAGCGGGCCATCTCCAACCTTGAGCAGTTGTCATTCGTGGGGATTTGCGAGTGGATGGACGCGTCCATCGATTTAGCTTGCCTCGAATTTCAAGAGAATCATCGACCGCTGACAGCCTGGCACAATCCGACGAAACGCTCGATTACGTCGCACGGTCCCAAACAAGAAGAGGACGCAGCCATCGCCGCCAGCGAGCGTTTCGACATGCGTCTCTATGAGCATGCTTGCAAGCTCTTCGAACAGCGGATTGAGAAAATTCGCGAACTGTTACCGAGTTGCTATCGCGGGGAGTCTGCGAGCCAATTCCTGAGTGACTATCGCGACCCGAATCGGCTGGAGCAGATTCGCCTAGCGATCGATGAACAATTCCAAGCAAGAAACAATCCCAAGATCCGCCGGGAACGCGGAATTTTAGATTTTCGGCACCCGATCTACCAGAGTGGTTGGAATAGCCGCTCAGCCTTGGGGGATGGTAAGACGATCATTCGTTGGGCGGGTCCCAAGCGGCGTAGTCGAGTTTTTTTCCCCTTCGCACCGGGACACGATTATCGGGTCGAATTCACGATTCGCGTGCTGGCGAATTACCATTTTGTAAAAACGATGCAGATTTTTTCTGGGCCGTGGCGTCTTCAGCATGAATACGAGGAACTGCCGCGCCGAGAAAACTGTTTCCGTCAGTATCAAGTGAACTTCGTCGTGCCTGCCAGCGCGATCGATCCTCGAAGATTCATGACCGAGATCGTGTTCGAGGTCGATGGAGAATTGGTTGAATTGGGCTCAGGCAGCGGCATGCTAGGAAGTTTCGCCACGGACGCATTTCGATTTGCGGCGATCCGTGACGGTGCTAGGGCGCGGGAGCCCGGCTTGACGCAACCCGTTTCCGAGTCCTAACGCGATCGCTGACTCGCAGTTTCGGCCCCGCTCCAGAACGATTCGCCCAGTCATATCAGCAGTTCCATGAAGCCATTTTTTCGAATTGTTATCCATGCACTTCGTTACAAGTGGTCGATTGCGGGAGCGACTCTCGCTTCGTTCCTGATCGCGGTGCTGTGGGGAGCCAGTATGTCGACGATCTATCCGGTCGTCGAGATCGTTCTCGATGGTCAGACCGGCAGCACTTGGGTGAATCGAGAAATCAGCAAGGCCGAGAAAACCATCGCCGATTTGACGGCCGAAGTCCAGCGGCTTCGTGATGCGCAGGCGACCTTGCAGGGAGTCGAGCTGGTCCGCAATCAAACGAGCTTCGACCGGATCACCAACCGCATCGGGGCCGAGCAACGGGCCTTGGATTGGTACCGCTGGGTCCAGCCCTGGATGGATCAATACTCGCCGGCGACCCCATTTCAAACCTTGCTGGTAGCCCTGGCATGGCTGGTGGTTACGTCATTGATTAAGGGAATCCTGCTGATCATCAGCACCTACCTGGTAGCTCGCGTTGCGAATCGGACCGTGGCCGATTTGCGTCGGGTCTATTACCGCAAGGCTCTGGAGATGGACCAGCATCGTATCGACACGTTGGGAACGTCGAACATGATGACCCATCTGTCCCACAATATGCTAATGATCAGCGCAGGTTTGCAGGCGTTCTATGGCCGGATGATTCGCGAACCCCTCAAAATGATTGCCTGCCTGGCCTGGGCTGCCTGGATATCCTTCCCTTTGCTGTTGATTTCTTTGGCTTCCTTGCCCCTCGGCGCCTATGTCATACGCCGATTGACGAAAAGCATGAAGCGGTCGACGGCTCGCGAAATCGAAGGCATGTCTCATATTTTCCAAACTCTGATGGAAACGCTCGGGGCTCTGAAAACGGTCCGAATTTTCAATCGCGAAACGTCCGAACGAAAACGCTTCAAGAGCAATGCCCAAAGCCTCTACCGCATCTCGCAAAAGATCGCCTTCTATGACTCTCTGATTCGTCCGATCACTGAATTGCTCAGTATCGTGGCGATCGCCATGGCGATTCTAGTCGGTGCTTATCTGGTGTTGAACCAGGAGACCCATCTGTTCAATATCAAAATGTCGGATCGCCCGCTGTCGCCCGGTCAACTTTTGCTCTTTTTCACGATGTTGGCTGGAGCTAGCGATCCGGCCCGCAAGATGAGCGAGGTGATCAATCAGCTGATTCGCGGCGGCATGGTCGCCGAGAGCCTCTTCAATACTTACGATGTCGCACCGGAAATCGTGGCTCGTAAACCGCACCAGCCTGTGCCAGAGCATTGCCGCTCGATCGAGTTCCGGCAGGTGACGTATGGCTATAACCACAAGCAGCCTGTCGTTCGTGATGTCTCCTTCGAAGTTCCCTTTGGCCAAGCCATCGCACTCGTCGGCGGCAATGGTTGCGGCAAGTCGACGCTAATGAATTTGCTGGCGAGGTTCTACGAAGTACAACAGGGAGCGATCCTGATCGACGGCGTCGACATTCGCGACATCAATCCTCGCAAATTGAGACGTCAGATAGCTTGGGTCACTCAAGACGCTTGCCTTTTCAAGGGGACGATCTGGCAAAACATTGCCTACGGTTCGAAGCATGCCACCGCGGATGAGATCCAAGCTGCCGCAGACTTGGCCATGGTGACATCGTTCGCCAAGAATCTACCGAAAGGATTCGAAACACAGGTCGGGGACAACGGTCGGCTGTTGTCCTCGGGACAGCGGCAGCGAGTCGCTCTCGCCCGGGCCATCCTTGCCGATCCGCGCATCTTAATCCTCGATGAGGCGACGAGCCAAATCGATGGTCAAACAGAAACTGTTTTGCACGAGGGACTGGCTCAATTCATTCAGTCCCGCACGACCTTTGTCGTGACGCATCGGGTCAGTTCGCTGAAGCTGGCCGACCGTGTGTTGATCATGGATGCGGGCCGGGTGATTTTTGATGGCACAACCGACGAAGCCCGTCGCGAATCCGAGACCTTTCGGTTTCTTTTTCACAAGGCGGCTTAGCATCGCCGCCGTTGTGAAATGTCCAGAAAAACGCCGAAAACTGGGCCGCAACCAAGCGCAGCCGCGGTTTGGGGGCATCGGCGAAAAAGCCGCGAAATGGCCGAAAAACTGCGGCGTTTTAGCGGCGGGTTGAGCATGATGCCAAGCGGTAGTTATCATGGGGCCTTTCATTGGTAGCGTCTCGGCAACCCGAGCGTATCGTCAGATCTCATCCAGGAGAAAACAGTGTCCAGCGGCAATTATTTGTTTACGAGTGAATCCGTCAGTATGGGTCACCCCGACAAGGTGAGTGATCAGATCAGCGATGCCGTGCTTGATTTCTGTTTGAAACACGACCCGTTCAGCCGAGTTGCTTGCGAAACGCTGGTCACGACCGACACGGTGGTTGTCGCCGGTGAAATCACGACCAAAGCCCCGTTGACGCGGCAAGCCATCGACAAGCTCGTCCGCGAGGTCGTGACCGACATCGGTTACGTGGGGCGGACCGAACAGGAGAAGGATGAAATCGGTTTCACCGCCGATCGCATTCAAGTCAACTGCCTGATCCATGCGCAATCGCCGCACATCAGCCAAGGGGTCGATACAGGCGGGGCAGGGGACCAGGGGATGATGTTCGGATTCGCTTGCGATGAAACCAAGAGTCTGATGCCCCTGCCGATTCACTTGTCGCATCGCTTGCTCGAACACCATGCCCATTTGCGAAAGTCGAAAAAATTGGAGTGGTTGCGCCCGGATGCCAAAAGTCAAGTCACCGTCGAGTACAACGCCGATGGCACTCCGAACCGAATCCACACCGTGGTCTTGAGCACGCAGCATGACCAAACCGTCATGAAAAAGCTGAAGGGGCAAGACTACTTCACGGATGAAGCTCGCGACGAAATCATCGACAAAATCATTCGGCCAGTGCTGGAGAAGGAGCGGAAGGACCTGATCAAGGGTGACTTGGTTGTGATTTCGCCGGGGCGTAAAGCGAAACTGAAAGCCTCCGACATTCCCTGCCATATCAATCCTACCGGGTGCTTCCTGGTCGGCGGTCCGCACGGCGACTGCGGCTTGACCGGGCGCAAGATCATCGTCGACACTTACGGCGGTCGCGGCCGACACGGTGGGGGTGCATTCAGCGGCAAGGACGCGACGAAGGTCGATCGTTCGGCGGCCTACATGTGCCGCTATATCGCGAAGAATATCGTGGCGGCCGGCCTGGCGAGCCGCTGCGAAGTTCAACTAAGCTACGCCATCGGCTATCCCGATCCACTCAACATCTGGGTCAACACCGAGGGGACCGCCAAGGTCTCGGAATCGATTCTGGTCGATCTCATCCGCAACAACTTCGACCTGACTCCGAAGGGGATCATCGAGACGTTGAAGCTGCGTCGTCCGATCTTCCGCCAAACAGCTCACGGTGGCCATTTCGGACGAGAAGGCGCCGATTTCACTTGGGAAAATACGGCTATGGCCAAGAAATTGGCGGCCCAGGTCAAATAGAGCCGTCCAGTTGTTTCGTTTAATTACAGCGCGGCCCCCATCCCGGTAGCCGTGCTTTTTTTATGGCCTGAGCGAGTTGCTCGCAGCCGGTTGTGCTGTTAGCCGTCTGCATTGAGATTTCATGAGGAAGGGCCAATCTGGTATTGGGAGAAAACTTGATCTTCGGGTAATCTGAAGGGGTCGTCTGATCCTGCACGAGGGTTGCTGGGTCGCTCTCGGAATAATTCGATCCCCGATATCGCCGTCGATTATGAGCGTTGCAGCCGTCAATCAACTCCAAATGCTTCATCAGTTGTTGGCACCGCACGGGCAGCAGCATCTTCTGCGGCACTGGGATGAATTGAGCGCCTCGCAGCAAATGGCCTTTGCCGAACAAATAACGGTGATCGATTGGGACGAGATCGACCAGTTGATCAGTGACAGCTATGGGGCCGGAGGTTCCGTCGAGCGTTTTCAAGATTTAGAGCCCCCTCGAGCGATCACGATCGATGAATCGCGAGATCCGCGGCGCCGACGAGCGGCCAGAAATGCCGGGATGCAGCAGTTGCAGCAGGGCAAGGTCGCCTTCGTTTTGACTGCGGGAGGGCAGGGAAGTCGCCTGGGCTTCGAGCATCCTAAGGGCCTGTACCCGATCGGTCCCTTCAGCCGTCGCTCTCTGTTTCAAGTCATGATCGAGCATGCTCACGCGCGAGCCCGGCAAAGTGGCAGCCGCATTCCGATCTACATCATGTCGAATCCCGAATCCGATGGAGAGATTCGCGAGTTTCTCGATCGCCATGAAGCGTTCGGATATCCACCGGATGATATTCGCGTTTTCTGTCAGGGGATGATGCCGGTCGTCGAGATCGGAACGGGCCGGGTCCTGCTGGCGGAAAAGCATCGTCTGTCGGTCAGCCCCGATGGGCATGGCGGAGTGCTGCGGGCCTTGCATCGGTCCGGCGCCATGGAGGACATGCGTCGCCGTGGCATTGAGACGATTTTCTACGGTCAAATCGACAATCCGTTGTTGCAGGTTTGCCATCCTGAGTTGATAGGATTTCATCTTCTGGAGGAGGCGGAGGTTACGACTCAGGTCGTCAGAAAAACGCATCCGCAGCAACGGGTGGGTAATGTCGTCTCTCGGGGCGGACGTTTGTCCATCATCGAGTACAGCGAACTGCCTGACGAACTGGCTCAGCAGACCAATCCCGACGGCAGTCTACGATTGTGGGCAGGCAACATCGCGGTTCACGTCTTCAACCGGGACTTTCTCGAACGAGCACTGGCTCATGCCGAAAGCTTGCCCTTTCACCGTGCCGAGAAGAAGGTCCCTTTCCTCGATGCGGCGGGGAATCTTGTCCAACCGAGCGAAAACAATGCAATCAAGTTCGAGCAGTTCGTCTTCGACTTGCTTCCGTTCGCGGAGCGAGCCCTGGTCTGCGAAATCGCAGCGTCCGAGGGATTTGCGGCTCTCAAGAACGCCTCGGGGTCTGCCGCGACAGAGACCCCAGAATGGGTCCGGCAAGCAATCCTGGACTTGCATACCGATTGGTTGAAAAACTGCGGGGTCCGTATACCCGATGGTGTGACGGTTGAGCTTGATCCCGCCGTCGCTGTCGATCAAGATCAATTGCGGGAGCGTATCGATTTGCCAGCGGAAATTTTGACCAGCCAGTACCTTACAGAGCGCGGGCAACTGAGAGATCGCGAGCGCTCACCGTTGATGGTCACGATCATGGCAGGAGGAGCGGGGACGCGCTTTTGGCCCTCAAGTCGCCAGGGGTATCCCAAGCAACTCCTGAAGCTAGTGGGGGAGCGAACGATGTTGCAAGCCACGGTCGATCGGCTCCGCGGACTATGCAATGTCGAGGACATTTTGATCGTTTCCAACCAAGCCCTGATCAAGGAAATTCGCCATCAATTGCCGGAGGTCCCGGCCACGTCGATCTGGGGGGAACCTTGCAAACGCGACACGGCTCCCTGCGTAGGATTGGCTGCTCACTGGAGTTTGCACCGCTCTCCGCAGGCGACTCTGGTCGTGATGCCTGCCGACCATGTGATCCGGCCTACGGAACAATTTCAAGAGGCACTGCGCTACGCTCACCAACTGATAGATGATGACCCCGAACGCATCGTCACGTTCGGCATTCGACCCACTTATCCTGCCGAGGTCTATGGGTATATCGAGCGCGACGATGAGCGAACGATTGCCGGACAATTTCCCACGTTCTCGGTAAAACGATTTTGCGAAAAGCCGAATGCCGAGCGTGCGCGAGAATTCTTGGACTCCGGGGGTTTTTATTGGAATTCCGGCATTTTCGTGTGGCGCGCCGATACGATCTGGAAAGCGTTAAGCCAATTCGAACCCGAAATGGCAGCACACCTGGGGTTGATCGGCGAGCGGATCGGCCATTCGGATTTCTCCGCAGTGTTTCAACGTGAATTTTCGCAAATCCGCGGCAAGTCGATTGACTACGCTGTACTCGAACGCTACCAGCGGGTCGTGGTCATCGAGGCACCATTCGATTGGGATGATGTCGGCAACTGGACCAGTTTAGAGCGACTGAACCCTCAGGATGCCGACGGCAACACCATTCAAGGGCGGCATTTGGGGATCCGTACCAGGCGATCGATCGTGATGGCGCGGCAGGAACATCTAGTGGCTACGATCGGAGTCGAGGATTTGATCATCGTGCAGACACCCGATGCTACGCTCATCGCGAAAAAATCCGACGAAGCAGCCGTGAAAAAAATCGTCGAACTGATCGAGCAAAACGGCTGGCAGGACTATCTCTAAAAGCCCATCCCCAACCCATCAGCGTCTCTAGCCCGAGGGATCAGCGAGGGGATCGCCTGCTGATTCAGAGCGGCAGATTACCGCCGGTGAACGATTCGGAAAGCTTCCTTGCCAACGCTTCGGGCCACTCGACATCGCAACTTCAAAAAGTGTCAGCGAGGGCCCGCTTTTGGGATCAGCTCTCAACATCGCCGTGCTTTGGCAGGATTTTTCCCCTGCATCCACAATCGCTATGCTGACGCTGTGTTGACCGCGACGCGATCCTGCAGCGCCTGGACGTCGAGTTCCTCGTGCCGCAGGGCCTCCATCGCGGCGACGGCTGCCTCGGCGGCTGGGGCCGTCGTGATGCAGGGCACGCCGTGTTGCACGGCCGTTGCTCGGATCCGGCCCTCGTCGGTGCGGGCCCCTTTGCCGTTGGGCGTATTCAAGATCATGGCGACCGACTCGTTCTTGAGATGGTCGATCAAATTCGGATGTCCCTCGGCGATCTTTTTCACGCGCTCCACGGGGATGCCGGCGGCCTCTAGTCGTCGGGCCGTTCCCTCGGTTGCGATGATACTCAACCCCAGGGCCACCAAACGCCGCGCTAGCCCGCTGGCGATGTCTTTGTGCCGTTCCGAGAGGCTGATGAAGATCCGTCCCGAGGTCGGGAAGACAACACCAGCGGCAAGTTGGCTTTTGGCAAAGGCCAGCGGGAACGAATGGCTGATCCCCATGACCTCCCCCGTGCTGCGCATTTCGGGGCCCAGGACGATATCGACCCCCACGAATTTTCGGAACGGGAAGACGCTTTCTTTGACCGAGTAATTCGTGGGAATGACTTCGTACAGAAAATCGACATCAGCGAGGGTTTGGCCGGCCATGATCTTGGCGGCGATCGCAGCGATGGGGACTCCCGTAGCTTTGGCAACAAAGGGGACGGTGCGGCTGGCGCGGGGATTGACCTCCAACACATAGACGTTGAACACACCATCTTCCTTTTTGACGGCGAACTGGACATTCATGAGCCCGACAACCCGCAGGCGACGAGCCATGGCCACGGTCGCGGCACGGATGTCGTCAACCGTCTCTACCGGGAGGGAATGGGTCGGGAGGCAACAGGCCGAGTCTCCGGAGTGAACGCCCGCCTCCTCGATATGTTCCATCACGCCGGCGATCGTCACCCGCTGGCCGTCGGCAACGCAGTCGACATCGACTTCGATGGCATCCTCGAGAAAGCGGTCGATCAGAACCGGCGCACCCTGAGATACCAGAAACGCCTCGGCGACGAATCGCTCGAACTGAGTTTGATCGTAGCAGATCTCCATCGCGCGGCCCCCGAGTACGAAACTGGGCCGAACCAGCGCGGGGAAGCCAACCTGCTCGGCGACCTTCCGCGCTTGGTCCATGGTCAAGGCCGTACCGTTAGCCGGTTGCTTCAGCCCCAGTTGCTGCAACAATTGTTGAAATTTTTCGCGGTCCTCGGCCGCCTCGATCGTATCGACGCTGGTGCCGATGATTTTCACGCCGTTATTGACCAAGGCGCGAGCGAGGTTCAGTGGAGTTTGGCCGCCAAACTGCACGATGACGCCATCGGGTTGCACGCGATCGCAAATGTTCAAGACATCTTCGACGGTCAGCGGCTCGAAGAACAGCAGATCGCTCGTGTCGTAATCCGTGCTGACCGTTTCGGGGTTCGAATTGACCATGATCGACTCGATTCCCAAGTCGCGGAGTGCGTAGCTGGCGTGACAACAGCAATAATCGAACTCGATTCCTTGCCCGATGCGGTTTGGTCCCCCCCCTAGGATCATGATCCGCCGTTTGCCCGGTTTCTTGGCCGGAGTCTCGTCCTCGTCCTCATAGGTACTGTAAAAGTAGGGTGTGTGCGCTTCGAATTCGGCGGCGCAAGTGTCGACGCTTTTGAAAGTCGCCCGGATCCCCAGGACGATCCGGCGGCGACGGACCTCGATTTCGGGAACATTCCAGATGGTTCCCAACTGGCGGTCGGAGAAGCCGTAACGTTTGGCCTTTCGCAGTGTGTCGGCCGCTGCCTCGGTGAGGCTGGGGATCCGCCGCAATTCCTCTTCGAGATCGACGATTTGGCGAAGTTGATGCAAGAACCAGGGATCGATGTGGGTTAACTCGTGGATCTGTTCGAGGCTCATGCCGGCCTTCATCGCGTACCGGAGATACCAAGGCCGCTCGGCATTGGGGATCGCCAATTTGGAACGAATCGTGCCGATATCAGGCTGCGCGGGGGTTCCCCACAGATCCTTCGGATCGCTGCCAAACCCGAAACTTCCCACCTCGAGCCCGCGTAGCGCCTTTTGAAACGATTCCTTGAAGGATCGCCCGATCGCCATCGTTTCTCCGACGCTCTTCATTTGCGTCATCAGGGTTTGATCGGCTTCGGGAAATTTTTCGAAGGCAAACCGCGGGATCTTCGTGACGACATAATCGATGGTCGGCTCGAAGCAGGCTCGTGTTTTTCGGGTGATATCGTTCGGCAGTTCCCACAAGCGGTAGCCGACGGCTAGTTTGGCGGCGATTTTGGCGATCGGGAACCCCGTCGCCTTGGAGGCGAGGGCACTGGAGCGACTGACGCGCGGATTCATCTCGATCACAATCATGCGATCGGAATGCGGGTCGCAAGCGAACTGGATATTCGAGCCTCCCGTTTCCACCCCGATCTCTCGAATCACAGCGATGCTCGCATCGCGCATCCGTTGGTACTCTTTGTCGGACAGGGTTTGGGCGGGTGCCACGGTGATGGAATCGCCGGTGTGAACCCCCATGGGATCGAAGTTCTCGATCGAGCAAATGATCACGACGTTGTCGTCGAGGTCGCGCATGACTTCCATTTCATACTCTTTCCAACCGATGATCGACTCCTCGATCAAGACCTCGGTGATTGGGGAAAGGTCGAGTCCACGTTTGACGAGCAAGTCGAATTCATCGCGGTTGTAGGCGATCGCCGAACCGCTGCCCCCCATCGTGAAGCTCGGGCGGACAATGCATGGCAGTCCGACCTCCTCCATAACCTTGCGGGCTTCGTCGACGGTATGCACCGTGCGACCACGGCAGGTCGATAGTCCGATTTTCGCCATCGCCTGTTGAAAACGCTGACGGTTTTCGGCCTTGTCGATCACATCGGCTTTGGCGCCGATCATCTCGACGCCGTAGCGACTCAGCACCCCATAGCGATCGAGATCGAGGGCCAGGTTCAGCGCGGTTTGGCCTCCAAGGGTGGGGAGGATTGCGTCGGGCCGTTCCTTGGCGATGATCTTCTCGACGAATTCCCAGGTTAGCGGCTCGATGTAGGTCCGTTCGGCTGTGCCGGGATCGGTCATGATGGTTGCCGGATTGCTGTTGACCAGAATCACTTCGTAACCTTCTTCACGAAGTGCCTTGCACGCTTGGGTCCCCGAATAGTCGAATTCGCAGGCCTGCCCGATGACGATGGGACCGGAGCCGATGATAAGGATTTTTTTGAGATCAGTTCTGCGAGGCACCCTGCTAACTCCTGCCTTGGGGTTGAATCGAAGTCTGGGAAAATCTGCAAATTCTTGAGCCTATCAGTAAACAGCCGGGCTGATCAAGTGGCCGAAAGATCGGAAAAACAGCGGTTTAGCTGGCAAAAAAAAAGATCGCAAATTCCGATAAATATGCTAAGTTTTATTAACAAACCGCATTCTTTGCCGCATCACTCTGGGACAGAGAGAGGAACTATTGCCATGTCACTTCGCCGACCCGGCTGCACCGACCAGCCGCTCAGTTATCAGGAAATGGAGCCGCGCCGTTTGTTGGCTGCGGCGAATCCCTCGAATTTCGATCAGTATGTGATCGAGTTGATCAACTTGGCTCGCACGGATCCCGCCGCTTATGCTGCGCGACTTGGGATTGATCTCAACGAAGGCTTACCGGCCGGAACGATTTCGTCAGCCCGTAAGCAACCGCTCGCCTTGAACCGGTTCATCACCGATGCGGCGCAAAAACACTCCGCGTGGATGCTGGCCAATAACATCTTGTCCCACACGGGTATCAACGGCACCAATCCTGGCCAGCGGATGCAAAATGCGGGTTACGTTTTCACCCCTCCTAGTAGTTGGTCCGAGAATATCGCCGTGCGGTCGACCAATGGAACGGTCAACGTACTGGAGTTCACCAAGTCGTTGCAGGACGCTCTGTTTGTTGATCGAAACTATCCGGGCCGTGCTCACCGGGTCGTGATGATGGACCCGAACTGGAAAGAAATCGGCGTTGGTGTCGTGGTCGGCAAATACAAAGGCAACAATGGCGTGATGCTGACCCAAGATTTCGCGTACTCCGCCGGACATTCATTTTTGACAGGTGTCGGCTACGCGGATACCGTGACGCGAGATCACTTTTATACGCCGGGCGAAGGCCTGGGTGGGATCACGATTACGGCGATTCGAGACGGCGGCGGGCAGACGTTCACAACCACCACCACCTCGTCGGGCGGCTACAGCCTGCGCTTGGCTCCCGGCCGCTACAGCATCATGGCCTCGGGCGGCGGTTTGGGCCAATCACAATTCCTGCCCAATGTGATGATCGGGGCGGAAAACCGCAAGATCGATTTTGTGCAGGGAGTCGTTCGCCAAGCTCCCGAGGTGGCCGTGTTCGGGAATGGTCAGTCGATCATTCACGCCAACAATCAACCCTCACTCGCACAGCACACGCATTTCGGCTCCGCCAACGTGGGCGCGAACGGAGTTACCCGCACCTTCACGATTCGCAATCACGGCAATTCGAAGCTTTCTTTGACCTGGAACCCGTTGGTGATCACGACGAACCCGCGCGATTTCCAAGTCATCTCAATGCCGTCGGCCAGTATCCCTGGGGGGGGGAGCACGAGCTTCACCGTTCGCTTCACTCCGAGTGCAGCGGGCTTGCGAACTGGCCAAATCCGTTTCGGAAACAACGATAGCAACGAGCATCCGTTTTTGATCAATATTGCCGGGGAAGGGACGTCGAGCATGCCCCCCGCAGGAATGTTGCGGCCGGGGGATGCACCCGGTTCACGCGGCGGCGGGGGAGGTGGCGACAGTGGCGGCAACGGTTTTTCAATGCTGTCGCGTAATCAAGAGAATCGCCAGCTCAACTTAGCCGGTTCGGTGAAGCGTGCCAATTTTCCGCTAGATCAGCTAGATCAGTTTGTGGCCATTTGGAGCAAAGTATCCGACGAATCCCCGACGTCTTACGATTTCGAACTGAGCCTCTGGTAAACTGACCTGCCCGAGTCAAACAAGTCGGATCTCAGCCTCCGGATCAGAATGCGGGACTCGGCCGCAGCTGGCATGCAGTGAATTTCCCTGACTACTGATCCAGAGCCCGGTAGCGAACCTCACGAAACTCGACCCACATCGGCGCGCCGCCGTGCAACTGCAACGCCAGGATCCCTTCGCCGCGGGCCGCCTCCGCGTGTTCATCGGTGAACTCCATGACGAGAACTCCATTCAAGAAATGTTGAATGTGGTTCCCGCGGGCGATAATGCCAGCCTCATTCCAATCGTCCAGGCGGAAGATTTTTTTGAATTCTTCCTGATGCATCAGTTGTCCTTGGACTTGTTTTCCCACGTCGGTTTTCCAAGTCACGATTTCACCGACCAGACCCATGCGCCCCCGTTTTCCACCCTCGTCATAAATGAATCCCGATACTGACGGCAATTCCACCTCGTTCCGCAAGTCGTACTGGTAGCCTTTGACGACCCACGCCTGGCGAGCCTGATCGGCGGGTATTCGCTCGGAGCGATACTGGATGCCGGAATTATTGGCCGCCGTCAGTCGATAGGTCACCCGCAACTCGAAGTCCTTGGTTCGACCCTCAGTCCAGATCAAGAACGTATTGCCGTTGGTCTTGTTGTCCGCAGTGGTTTCTCCGCGAATCACGCCATCTTTGACACTCCAAAAACGTGGGTCTCCCTCCCAGCCTTGCAGATCGACGCCGTTGAAAAGGGAGACGAATTCCGGAGCAGGGGAGGGCTGGTCGGCGACTTGAGCCGTTCCTCGAGAGGCACCGAGAGTGAATAACAGCCAGCACAGCACCAAGAGTCTTGTTGCGAGCATTTCAAAAACTTTCTTTCGAGGGGATCAGAATGCCTTGTTGATCCGGCTGCGGCCGCCGTACTCAGCTAACGCCAGAGCTTGGTCGGTTATGATCGCATGACTGAATCAAACGAAGAATTTCTATCGTTCTCCCAGCCACCATTTTGGTTTGCGGCTGGTCGACTTCAATTTGAAGCGAGTGACTGAGTGTTCTTGAATGATCCGGATCGCTTCGTCGACGGAATCGGTGACGAAGAGCATGTCTTGATCTTCCGGGCTGATGGTGCCAGCGTCAAGCATGGTTTTCATGAATTGTAAGAGTTCGTCCCAGTAGGCTTTGCCCATCACCACGACCGGGAAATTTTTGATCTTCCCGGTTTGGATCAGGGTCAGGGCTTCGAACATCTCGTCCATCGTACCGAATCCACCCGGGCAAACCACGAAGGCGTAGCTGTATTTGACCAGCAGCACCTTGCGCACAAAAAAGTAACGCATCGTCACATGCCGATGCACATAGGGATTGACCTCCTGCTCGAAGGGGAGCTCGATATTGCAGCCGACCGAATGCCCACCGGCCTCGAATGCGCCGCGATTGGCGGCTTCCATCACGCCGGGTCCACCGCCGGTCATCACAGTGAAGCCGATCTTGGTCAACGCCGCTCCGATGTCGCGGGCCTGTTGGTAGCTGGGATGGTCTTCCTTGAAGCGAGCCGAACCAAACACCGTGACGCACGGGCCGGCGAAATGGAGCTTGCGGAATCCGCGGACAAAATCCCACATGACCTTGAGGAGCATCCAAAATTCGCTCCACCGGGAGCGGGGCCCCTCCAAAAACATGCGTTCGTTTTTGACTTCGTTCTCACCCATGGACGCTAGCAAAGGGTTAAATCAATCATCGCTTGGCACTTCGGAACCCAGTTGTCGACGGTCCCCAACCATAGCTTGCGACTGCCTCACACGGAGCTTTTCAGCCGCGAAAAACCGATAAATCATCGACAAGACCGCGATTTTCTCTGAAAAATGGAGAACCTGCGGGGCATAACCTTAGCGTTCCTCGACTTGTGAATCCATGGCAATTACGTTAAAATTTGATGTTGAGATTAAGTCTCAATAAGGGTTGGTTTGGTTCCGGCAAATTATCGATTCGGGGAGGCGTCCTTGATTACCGCAGTCACACTAGAACAACTCAAAGATGGTGATCGCGCGATCATTTCGGCGTTGAGCGGTAGCGACGTTGAGCTGGCCCGTCTATCGGCGTTGGGTCTGCGCAGAGGCGTCGAAGTGGAGATGATCCGTCACGGCCGCACGTTCATCGTTCAATTGGAACAAACTCGTCTGTGTTTGCGGCCAAATCTCCACACCAAGATTTTTGTTTCTCCGCAGTAATTTCGTCCGGCGATTCGTGCCGGTTTTGGCAGTGGCCGCAGCGGCGAGCCCTGTCCCGCTCTTTAAGCTGACGCACGCAGTGCGACGATCGACCTAATTTTGACCGCCATGACAACGACCGCACCGTCAGCCAAAACGATCAATGTCGCCGTGTTGGGAAACCCTAACACGGGCAAATCCACCTTGTTCAATGCCTTGACCGGCGCGACCCAACGTACCGGTAATTACCCGGGTGTGACGGTCGAACGCCGCGTTGGCAAACTGCAACTGGGGGATCGCCTCCTGATTCTGACCGATTTGCCCGGGACATACAGCTTGAATCCGCGTTCGCCGGATGAAATGGTGGCGGTTCAATTTCTGCTGGGGAGCGATGTCGCGGAGCGCCCTCCCGACGTATTACTCTGCGTCGTCGATGCGACCAATTTGAAGCGTAATTTGTTTTTGGTCAGCCAGTTGTTGGACCTGGGGCTTCCCACGGTAATCGCACTGAACATGATGGACGTTGCCAAGCGGCGCGGGCTGAAGATCGATGTCCAGAAACTCTCCGAGGAAATCGGTGCTGAGGTGATTCCGGTTCAGGCGCATCGCGGGGTGGGCTTGGCCGAGCTGAAACTGGCGATCGAACGCGCGGCACGCAGTTTGTCCGCTGGACAGCGCCCCCACGATCCGTTTCCACCCACCATTGGCATGAGCCTGCAGCGACTGAAGCAAGTTTGTCCCGACGACTGCTCGCTGAAACAATTCGTGGTGACCCGCATGCTGTTCGATGGAGAAGGGACCGTAACAAGGCGGCTGGCCAAACTCGTTAACGAGTCGTTCCTCGAATGCTTGCCCGCCGAAAAACAAGCCATCTTGGCGAGCGATCGGATCTCGATCGGCGAGCATGAATCCCGCGCCCGTTATGAATGGACCAGCCGTTTGGTCGAGGCCGCGGTGCAGCAGGTCGGACCGCAGCGCGAGGCGTGGACGGTCCGCCTTGATCGATGGCTGACGCATCCTGTCTGGGGGCTGTTGGTCGCCATCGCGGTGCTCACCATGATGTTCCAATTGGTTTTTTTCTTGGCCGATCCAGCGTCGGCGCTGATCGATTGGTTGCAGGCGCGCGGAGCCGACGTGGTAGGCGCGGTGATTCCCGAGGGGATGCTGCAGTCGTTGCTGACCGATGGAATTCTAGCCGGTGTTGGAGCGGTGTTGGTTTTCTTGCCCCAGATCATGTTCCTGTTCTTCGCCCTAGCGGTTCTCGAGGACTCGGGCTATCTGGCTCGCGCTTCGTTTTTGGTGGATAAATTTTTATCTCGCCTGGGGCTGAGCGGTCTGAGCATGTTCCCCCTCCTCAGCTCGTTCGCCTGCGCGATTCCGGGGATTATGGCGGCTCGCGTCATCCGCGATCCGCGCGAACGATTGATCACAATTCTGATCGCGCCGCTAATGAGTTGCAGTGCTCGCTTACCGGTGTATGTCTTGTTGATATCGGCATTTGTACCGAACAAAAGTTGGCTGGGTGGTTGGCTAGGATTGCCCGGATTGACGATGCTCGCGATGTACCTGATCGGAATCGTCACGGCAATTGTCGTGGTATGGGTGATCCGCCGCCTGATTCTGCGCGAGTCGTCCAACGAATTCATCATGGAGCTCCCCAATTACAAGTTCCCGCAATGGCGAGTGGTTGTTCGCCGAGTATTCGAGGGGGCCTGGGCGTTCGTGCACGGAGCCGGAACACTGATTGTAGCAGTGACGATTTTGGTCTGGGCCGCCGGGTACTTTCCGCGAAACGCCGCCGACGATCCGCAAGCTCGGGCGTTGTACCAGGAACTCGAAACCGCGGAGGCGAATCTCGCTCGTTGGCAAGAACAAGCCGCAGAACAGAATGACCTGCCGGAAAATACCGCATTCGCCGAGACAATGTCCCAAGCTGAGACCGAACGGGCGAGCTTGCGGAATCGACTTGCCGCGCGGCAACTCGAGCAAAGTTATCTAGGGCGTATCGGCCGACTGGTCGAACCGCTGGTGGCCCCGCTCGGTTGGGATTGGCGGATTGGCAGTGCTGTGATCGCCGCGTTTCCCGCTCGCGAGGTCGTCGTGTCAACGCTCGGGGTCATTTTTGGGCTTGGTGAAGAGGCCGATGAGAACCAAGAAACCGTGCGGGAAAAATTAGCTTCGGCCCGCCGAGCTGACGGGACGCCGTTATTCACCCTTCCGGTGGCGCTCAGCTTGATGGTCTTTTTCGCGCTGTGTGCCCAGTGTGCCTCGACACTTGCGGTTATCAAACGCGAAACCAATAGCTGGCTGTGGCCGGTTGTGACTTTTGGCTACATGACGGCACTGGCGTATTCGGCGGCACTGCTCGTTTTTCAAATCAGCTCGCGACTGCTGGCATAAAGGTAGGGCGATATGGACTGGCAGGCAATGATCACGAGCTTGATTGTCGGCGCGGCGGCGGTCTACGTCGCCTGGTTCATTTTCAAAATGTTGAGGCGGGGCAAGGTTGAGTCATCGGGCGGAACTTGCCGCGGTTGCCAAGGATGTTCGGCCGGAAATCAGAAGCTAGTAACTCTGGAACCGCCCAGTCGTACCCACCAATCTTGACGAATAAGGCGAGCAGCACTTGAAAACAAACCGTAGCTACCGTCGCCAGAAGATAGTCTTGCTTGGTACCTACCATCCGGCGAAGTTAGCTACGTTTGTGCCACTCGCCTAATCGAACCCGAGAGTAACTGCTGACATGTCGCAAGCGCATGGTAGTCAGCGGCGCCGATCAAGAGATTGTGCGATTTGGATCGGCCCGTCGAGCAATGATCGTACGAAACAGGACGGGACCGTATCTCAAAAATCGGTACGTGCGAATCCGTTCGACAGTCAGCGCAGCTTGCGGGAAGGCCTCCAGGTAGTCATAGTTGCGATGCAGGGGAACCAAACCGAGGAGCCAAAAGGTCACCATGGCCAGCTTGAGGTAGGCGATATTGAACCAGCGGGCCGGCCAACTCCCCTGTGCCGGTGACACGTCGGCAATCAGGAGTTGACCGCCGGGTTTGATCAAACTGGCAGCGTGAGCCAGCATCCGCTCCATATCGGCTCGATAGAAGATATTCAAGAAATAATTCGCAGCCACCGCATCGAAGGGCCGATCGGTGCGGTATTCGAAGGCATTGGCACAAACTAGTTCGGCCTCCAAACCTTCGGCCTGAAGTCGGCGCCGCAACACTTCGAGCATTTTTACGGACAAGTCGATGCACGTGACGATGGCTCCACGACGGGCGGCCATCACCGCCTCCTCGCCCGTTCCCACCCCGAGAAACAAGACTCGTTCGCCGGGAGCCAAGTGAGACACGGCAAATTTTTTCGACGCGCGGATTTTTCCTCCTGAAAAAATCGCCGAACAGAGATCGTAGAACCATGTCGCTCGATCGTAGTTTTTTCCTAGAGTCAGATCGTTGGCCACAGCAGCCGTAGCTAAGAAATCATGTGAATGGCTCATTGCGATGTCCCTGGCAAAAGGAATGAAGTTGCGAGTCGCCCTTGATGCGTCGGCGAGACCAAAAGGTCATCATCGATAGCAGCTCAGTCCCCGGTTTCGCTGTCGTTTGCGTCCAGTTTTCTCCTGGGATTCCGATGACGATGCAGCACGACGTCATCGATTCCGAATCGGGACGAACGTTGCCGGCACGGGATTGTAAAGTCTTGGGCAGAATTCCCCAAGAGCGAATTGAGCCGCGGCTTGCAGGCACAAAAAAACCCCGCAGCCCAAGACTGCGAGGTGGCGCAATTCAAGATGTCAGGTGAGAATCAAGAGGTGAATGAAACTTGAAAAAAACGACCGGGATTGTGCGAAGGACCGGAACGGGACGGGTCCGTTTCAAGTCCCTCAACGATGACAGTCTGGTGGATCTTGCATTTCTATTGCCCCTCCACTTGATTGACGCAGCGGGTTGATCGACGTTGTTGAAGTCTACCCGCCTCCTGCAAGTTGGCAAACAAAAATTGAAGAAGTTTTTCCAAAACAAAGCGAAAGGATCACCTTGCGGTCTCGTTATGCTGAACAGCAAAAGATTGCCACGAGCGCAAGAGATGTCGTTACTCGTTGTCGTCGGCCGCCGCCAACCAATGCTTGCGAAGGGCGCTGCGAATCGAAAGCGCCAAAGTGATCAGGGTTAAGGGCGCAGCGAAGAAGAGCAGCATTTTTCGGAATGGCGAGAGATAGCCACTGCCGGTCTCGATCATAATCATGTAGACGACGTACACCACATAGTAGAACAAAAACAGAAAACCTTCCCAGCGATTGATCCGACCGTCAAAAAAAATCGGTAGGCAGGCGACAGCGACCACAACCATGATCGGCATGTCAAACCACAATGCCTTCCCCGAAATCGTGATCGGATTCGGAGAAACCACTCCCGCCAAACCGAGCACGAACAGCAGATTGAACAGATTGCTGCCCACAATATTGCCGACGGCGATATCGCGTTGACCACGTAAGGAGGCGATCACCGACGTCATCACTTCCGGCAGCGAGGTGCCTGCGGCTACGATGGTCAGTCCAATCACCAGTTCGCTGACCTCGAAGGCGCGAGCGATTCCAACCGCACCCCAAATCAAAACCCGCGCCGCAACGATCATCAATGCCAAGCCGCCGACGATCAACCCGAGATCCGTGACTAGCCTGCGCAAGGTGCTTGTCTCGGGTTCGGGTTGCACCAAGATCGCTTCATCAAACTGTGCCGCCAAGGCCGATTCGCGTCGCGAACTTCGGACGATCCAAATTGTGTACGCGACCAAAGCGAGGACAGCCAGCAAACCTTCGAGCTTGCCCCAGGCTCGGTCAAGAAGCGATATGTAGACCGCTAACGATCCCAATACCATCAACGGCACGTCGCGCCGAATCAATATGCTGGACACGATGAGCGGGGCCAATGCAGCCGACAGGCCGAGAATGAACAGCACATTGAAAATATTACTTCCAATGACGTTACCAATACCGATTTCGCTACCGATAAGCGCAGCCTGCAAGGTCACTGCGGCCTCGGGAGCACTTGTGCCGAACGCCACGACGGTCAAGCCAACGACAAGCGCGGAGACACGAAAAAATAAGGCAAGTCGTTCGGCGCCCCGGACCAAAAGATCCCCCCCGATTGTCAAGACAGCGAGACCAACGACCAAAGCGGCAATGGGCCAAAATAATGTCATCTGTGGAGGTTCAAAAAACAGTTCGAGTCAAATCATTCGCGGCATTGAGCTCACCGAGTTCCTGTCGCCGTAATGAAGAGAATGGCTCGGTCCAAAAGACCGGAAAAAACTGCCGTGCAACTCCATCCAGTCGACCGCTGCCTGGCAGCACCCATGGCTTTGCCCCAAAAACCGTCAGTTGCAGCGCTCTGCCCCACCATTCTCATAGACACCCGACGCAGATTCGTGTCGGGGATTCGTTTTGGGAAACAGCCCCGCAAAATTTCTGCGACTCGCATCCTCGGGGAAAATATCCAGGAATCCAATAGGGGTTGCAGCTAATTCGCTAACCAAAGCCAAATATTGTAGCATGCGAAGGGTTGCGACAACATGGAACGCGAAGGGGCGTTTTTCCGCGGGAAATTGTGCGTTTAAATTGCAGACGATGGTGATGACCCACCGTCAAGGGGATGAGGCAGCTACCGTTCCACAGCGGCCGCCTCGCCGGAAGAGTTGCCATTAGTGTCAACTCTCAAACCAAGAGCCTAATCCAAAACTGTCAGGCGTCGTAAGCCGAGGCGTAAGAGAGGGCACGTTTTGGAATAGGTTCGTATCTGGCCGAATGCTTCGATCCAACATCATCCAATGATCGCTGCAGTTTTTGCTGAACTCAGGGAGGTTTACGATTTGACGCTCTTGATCCTAGTTGCGGTATCCGTTGTCGTCATCACGCCGATCGTGTTCATGGTGTTGATCTCGAGGCGGATCAAAAAGTATCTCGAAAGCTGGCGGCGCGGACTGGTGAAACAGTTGGCTTTGCGAGAAACTCCGGTAGTGCTCGCTGTGCAACAGCAATTTGGATTGTGGTGTCAGAGTCGTGGCATGGAACTCTTGGGCGCTTTTCGTCATGACGCCGAGCCGAGACAGATCATCGTGGTCTGGAAATGCCCAAAGCCGATCAGTTATTTCCTCGTATTCCACGGACAAGCGGGTCAACGTCTGGCATTTATCTCGGCTGTCGATGAGGAACCGGATTCAACACTTACCAGCAGCAACTCGGACAGCCTCGGGGGTTTGCCGATCGTTGACGGGATCTGTCGCGAGGTTTTCTCAGGGGCGAATGCGGACGAATTGATGCGACGACATGCAGCTGCCCAAGAGTATTTGAAGCGGGTCAAGCATGTAACTTTTGGATTGGGCAAACAGCCTTTTCCCCAAATCTTGGAACAATCGATCCAACGCCAAATCCGTGGAATCCGCCGACGTGGCTTGGTCTCATTGTTCTACCTTTGGTGGCAGATTGCCGGGCAGCATCGCAGGATCAATCGATCGATCGAGGAGCAGCATCGATCCGGTCTCTGGAGCTAGGCGTTTAACAGCGTCGAAATATCGCATTCGCTAGTGGTCGAGCGTTGTGTCACTGCGAACAAGCGCCAGCCAAGAGTTGAATTTTAGTAAGCCGGATCGCGTGAGGCTAACGCAAGCTCTCGGCGTATGCCGACCAAGCCATTACCGACAAACGCCAGCGGTTTCATGCCACGCTTTCGAACTTTCCGAAAACCATCCGGCCGGCATTCGTTTGCAACATGCTGGTCACCATGATGTTCACGGTGTTGCCGATATGTTGTCGGCCATCTTCGATGACGATCATCGTGCCGTCATCGAGGTAGCCAACCCCCTGGGTGGGTCCCTCGCCAGCCTTCACAACTTTCACCGACATCTGTTCGCCGGGCAAAAACACGGGTTTGAGAGAATTGGCAACCTCGTTCAAATTGATTACCGGGACATTTTGCAGTTTGGCGACCTTGTTCAAATTGTAGTCCCCGGTAACCACCTTGCCCCCCAGATGTTTGGCGAGAGTCAGAAGCTTCAGATCGACGGGTTGGCCTTTCATCTCTGGCAATTCCCGATCGTAGATTTTCAGATCGACGTTTTCGTTGCTTCTCAGCCGATTCAACACGTCCAGACCTCGCCGCCCGCGGGACCGCCGCAGCCGGTCCGAGCTGTCGGCGATCGCTTGGAGTTCCATCAGGGCAAATCGCGGCAGGATCAACTGGTTTTCGATGATCCCGGTCTCCACGATATCGGCGATTCGCCCGTCGATCACAACGCTCGTGTCCAAGATGTATGGCATCGCGCCGCGGACATCCTTGCTGAATTCCACATAAGGAATGATGAAGCGGAAGTCGTCCTTGGTCTGCCACAAAAAGCTGACGCAAATATAGGATATGATGACCCCCAAAAAGGCGATCACGATCGACTTCAGCATGTCAGGCGGCAACGCCGCATCGGGCCCGATTGTCGCCGCGTAGTTTTCGAAGGCCGGCGTCAAGGCCAAACTGAAAATATAGGTCAACAGCAGACCCACCAAGATGCCAAAATAGACGGAGGTGATCAAATCGATACGCTTCCGCTTGATCAACACGTCCAACACGATCGCCACAATCGAACCAATCACGAACAAGGCGTAGATGGCTAACGTCGTGGCGAAGGAAATCCGGTTCCCAGAACCGGATGTGACCGAGATGGCCAAGCCCACCGACACCAAAAAAAAGAACGCTCGCAGCGCCCACAGCGATAAATTCATGATAAAACCTTAATAATCGGGACTGGGAGGATAATGACAAGGGAGTGTTCCCCGCGGAGAGTCGGACCCAGCCAAAATAAAAATAGCCCGCACGGCACCCAGCCCAGCGCGGGATTCCGCCTCCGGGAATTCCCGGCAGGCGTAACGAATATAGAAATGCCTCAGGCCCTATTCTACTTGGCCCGGAAAGTCTTGGGCAAGGGTCGAGCACGACAGCGCGGCTTACGGGAAAGAAGTCGACATGTAAATGGGCTCGCCCAATCGAAATAATCGGGCTAAGCCGTCCAAAAAAAGCCTCTTCGACAAATGTCAGCGGCCGTAACCCGATGCGCAAGCGATGGCTAGTTTGGTGACAGGCTCCATTTAACCACTACTGGAAAACATTCGCCGATACGTTTCCTCGCAGAAATGGTCGGTCATCCCTGCCAGATACTCGATCGCCATCTGCTGCACGCCGACTCGTTGCAGTCGGGGTTGGTAGTGAGCCGGAATCAGGTCGGGGCAGGTGCAGTATCGCTCGAACATAGCCTTTAGTCGCGCTTGGGCGGCGCGGCGAATTTCGACCAGTCGCGGATGCCGATAGACCCGCTCGTACAGAAAACGCTCGAGTTCCCCTTTCATCTCTTCGATTTCGGAGCTGGGACCAAAGACGAAATCGCTCGCCATGGCAGCAGTTGCCGACGGAAATTGCCGCGCCTTCAATTCGTTCGAATTGTGGGAAACCAGATCATTGACCTGCAGGCCGATCAACCGATGCACGGTAGCCTTTCGCATCAGACCAGGAGTCAAGTTGGTATAGGCCGCCCGCACCATCTGCACGCATCGAGCAATCAAACCGAGATGCTCCATTTCGCTCAGCGACACGAGATTCAGCTTGATCGCGTCATCCGTATCATGGGCATCGTAGGTCGCGCTGTCGGCGGCATCGACCAGTTGCACCTCGAGCAACCGGTGCAGACCCGCCTTGCTCTTGTCAATTCGCGAGGTTTGCCCCGCCAAGACCTCACGTGTCAAATTCAATCCGGTAAACCCGTCATACCGTATTTCGAGTTCTTGGACGATCGTCAGGGCGAATCGGTTGTGCGAGAATCCGCCAATTGCCGCCGCGCATTCGTTCAAGGCATCCTCTCCCGCATGACCATAAGGCGGATGACCGATGTCGTGCATCAACGCTAGGGCTTCGACCAAGTCTTCGTTCAAACGTAAGACGCGGGCGACCGTGCGGGCGATTGTCGCCACCTCTTGGGTGTGCGTCAACCGCGTGCGATGGTAGTCTCCCATTTCTCCAGTGAAGACTTGCATCTTGCCACTCAACCGCCGATACGCGCTGCTGTGCAAGATCCGATCGCGATCGCGTTGGAACGGCCCGCGATAGGGATGATCAGCCTCGGCATGCAGGCGTCCCGCAGAGTCGCGACTGAACATCGCGTGGGGGGCCAAGATCAATTGCTCGCGCTCATCGACCAGCGAACGATTCTGCGTCTCCATCTTGTTGCGTCCGTGAGCCTGAGAGCCGGGCAGGGGGGGCGAGCACGCGCTCAGCCGAGTCGCTTCCGCAAGTCGACTGCATGACCGGCCTGGCCAAATTGCACCATTCGATCACGGCATACTTTCTGCATCGCTTCGCGAGCAGGTTTCAGATAGTCGCGCGGATCGAATTTCTCGGGGCTTTCGGCAAACACCTTGCGGATCGCACCGGTGATGGCCAGGCGGTTGTCCGTGTCTACGTTGATCTTTCGGACGCCGTTCTTGATGCCGCGTTGGATTTCCTCGACGGGGACGCCGTAGGTTTCCTTCATCTCGCCGCCGTATTGGCGGATGATGTCGAGCAGTTCCTGGGGCACGCTGGAGGAGCCGTGCATGACCATGTGGGTGTCGGGCAGGCGGCGGTGGATCTCCTCGATGACGCTC
>CALDHM010000031.1 GCA_937941455.1 uncultured Pirellulaceae bacterium
AAAACCGCTCCAACCGCTCACGCCAAGCCTGAAAGCGTTGCGTTGGTAAAATCCTAGACATCGACTGGACCTCCAAAAAGAAACCTCGGAAATCCACCAGCCTAACCCACGCGTCTACAATGGTTGTGGCGTACGCTTACAGAGGTCAATCAGCTTGCCCGCATCACCGTCGCGCGACCGTCTCGGGCTTGGCTCGAATCCATACCAGCCGAGCGTTGCAAGTCGGCTCGCGCCCGGCTGCTTCGATGTCGGATGATGATCCGTCGTGGGTCAAACCTCCGCTCCACCGAGATAAACTCGGCAGTGGCGGTGCATCTTGGCTTCATCGCACTGGCGATTTTTCTGGAAATACCGGACGGGAGCTGGTAGAGGTGACCTGGTTGCATTCGTCGACAAGGACGATGGTGGCTCGATGTTGTTCGATTTCTTCATCGGCGAGTTGACAATAGCAGCAGATAATGATCATGTCGCCCGGCTGAGCCAGTCTTGCCGCTGCACCGTTGAGGCAAATTTGTCCTGTGCCCCGCTCGCCGGTGATTACGTAGGTCTCTAGCCGGTGTCCATTGTTAATGTTGTAGATTTCGACTTTTTCGAACGCCAACAGTTCGGCGGCCTCCATCAGAACCGGATCAATCGCGATGCTTCCCTCGTAGTGCAAGTCGGCTTGCGTCAAGCGGGCACGGTGGATTTTCGATCGCAAGAAGGTTCGCTGCATTGGTTGTCGCAATTCCTGAAAGTTACGGGAGTCAGATCGATGTCGCACGCGGAAATATCTGGCTTTCGCTGCAGATAATTTTCTCGAAAACTATTAAAAACGCAACGTCAACTCATCGATTCCACAAATTTCTCACGCTGGACACATTTGCAAACGATTGTGCCGATCGCCTCGTTTCCATGTCTTACCCGTAGCGGAGTTCCTCGCTGGGTGGCAGGCTGTCATGTGGATCGAAGTTTCGCAGCCTCGTCCACTGGCAGGCCAGCAAAAAAAGGTAATACGGATTCAGGAGCAAATACCGTTGCCACAATCGAACGGGCTCTTGCACAAAGCGGTAAAACCACTCCAGTCCATTGCGCTGCATCCAGGCGGGGGCTTGTTTGAGTAGTCCTGCGTGGAAGTTAAACGCGGCTCCCACTGCCAGAATCGGCATGGACAGGGCGTCCTTGAATTCGAAGGCCCACACCTCCTGGCGTGGACACCCAAGACCGCAAAACGTGATCTTCGCACCGCTGTTTTTGATGGCGTCGATGAGATCGTCTTTTTCGCTGGGAGTCAACCGGCGAAATTTTGATGGAATCGCGGCGGCGATTTTCAATTCTGGAAACTTAATGCGGAGCCGTTGGGTAAGTATTTCCAGCAACTCGGAAGTGCCGCCGAACAGGCAGATCGGCACTTCTTCCGCGGCCGCCGCACGACAAACCTCCAACATCAGTTGCGGGCCGTAGACCCGCTCGGCCAACTGCGTGCGATGCAAGAGATTCAACCCCACGCGCACTGGTTGCCCATCGGGCACGATCATCTCCAAGTGATTCAGCCGATAGCGATGGTGCGGGTCCATCACTCCGGTCATCACGCCATGCACCGCAAGGGCAGACACCCCGAGAGGTTGCCCGGCGCGGGCCGCGGCGAGGATTGCTTGAACCGCGGCGGCGTAATCCATTGCGGAGATGCGGATACCTAACAGGTTATGCTTGCCGCGATCGATCACGTGCTGGCAACTCCAGGCGAAGTCCAGCGTTCCACGTTGGCTTCGTAAATTTCCTGCAGGATCGCGTGCACATTTTTGGTGAGCCTCCACCCGGGGTAATGCCGTTCGAATTTGGAGACGTCGCTGACGTACCAGATATGGTCGCCGATGCGATTATCCTCGACATAGCTATGCGATAGCGGTCGGCCGACGATGGACTCGCAGATCGAAATGGCCTCGAGCATCGAGCAATGGCTGAAGCGGGCTCCGCCAATGTTGTAGACCTCGCCGCATCGAGGTTGCCGGAAGAAGTGTTCGAAGCATTGAATCAAATCAAAGCTGTGAATGTTGTCGCGGACTTGTTTGCCGCGATAGCCGAAGACCTTGTACGGTGTCCCCGTCACCGTGCACTTCATCAGATAAGCGAGAAAACCATGGAGTTGCGTGCCGCTGTGGTTGGGGCCCGTCAAGCAGCCTCCGCGAAAAATACCTGTCTTCATCCCAAAATAGCGGCCATACTCCTGTGCCAAAACGTCGGCGGCCACCTTGCTGGCCCCAAACAGGCTGTGCAGGCACTGATCGATCGACATATCCTCGCGAATTCCATGGTGGTAGGTATGCGATGGATCAATTTCCCAACGGGTTTCCTGTTCGATCAACGGCAGACGGTTTGGTGTGTCCCCGTAAACCTTGTTGGTTGAGGTGAAGATGAATACGGCATCGGGGCAGTGTTGGCGGGTCGCCTCCAGCAAGTTCAACGTGCCATTGGCGTTGACCGAAAAGTCCACTTGCGGGGCTCGTGCGGCCCAGTCGTGCGAAGGTTGGGCCGCGGTGTGCACGATCAAGACGATATCGCGACCAAATTTGCCGAACAGCGATTTCAAAAAATCTTCGTCGCGGATATCGCCGTCGAAGTGTTGATAGCGGGCCCCCAAATCCTTCACCAATTGTTCTCGCTGCCAGAGAGTCGATGCCTCGGCTCCAAAAAACTGTTGCCGCATGTTGTTATCGATGCCGACGACATCCAAACCGAGGGACGCGAAATGGCGGGCGGCTTCGGAACCGATTAATCCGGCGGAGCCTGTGACGATGACGACTGACATGGCGAAAACCTTCGAAATGCTAAAAGGGCTAGAGGTCCGAATGCACCGGAGATCAACACGCAATTGAGGCGAGGAACTTTGCAGCGCGGACGCAACCTAATGGATTTATTGAATCTCGAAATCCGTGATGCGTCAATCTCAAAGGCGGTTTTGACACAGGGCTGACTTTTTAGGCTTTGTATCAAAACCGGTCAGCCGCAGGACAACCAGCCCGCAGTTCTCACAAACCCCGGAAGATAACAGGTTCCAGATCGAGCCTATCCTCAAACAATCCCTCGTTTACGCGTCGGGCTACGGGGGACTGGCTGTTTCGGAATAGCCTCTAACCGTTGGGGAAAAAGCCTAGCTCAAAATCCAACCCGTTAAGCGCTGGTTCCGGTACAGAATCGCGAATGGAGTGATTTCATCCCTTTACCCTCGGTTTGCGGGGAAGCAGTGTAGAACGGAACGTGCTGGTTCGCCTTTACCACTGTCCGGATTTTCGCAAGAATAGGAAAGGTGCGTCGAGCGAGGAAAGTCGAGCGAGGAAATTAGCCAGTTTCTTGCCCATTCATGAAATTCCGATTAAGCAAAAGCAGAGGGACGAAGTAGCCAAATGTCAGACGTCGCGAAACACCAGAAGCAGGAAATGTCGAACCCCGCAAATCCCCCACAAGCGTCTGACATTGATCCCATCGAAACCCAGGAATGGATCGATTCGCTCAGCTATGTGATCAATAGCAAGGGCCGCGACCGAGCCCAATATCTGTTGACCCTGCTGGAGGCCAAAGCCAAAGCCGTCGGGGTCGACATCCCGATCCGCTCGAACACCCCCTACATCAACACCATTCCCGCTTCGGAACAGCCCCCCTATCCGGGGAACCGAGAAATCGAGCGGCGGATCAAAAGCATCATTCGCTGGAACGCGATGGCGATGGTAGCCAAGGCGAACAAGAACTACGAAGGTATCGGTGGGCACATCTCGACGTTCGCCTCCAGCGCGACTCTGTACGAGGTGGCCTTCAATCATTTTTTTCGTGGGCGCGGCGAGTCGGGTTACGATGGCGATTTGATCTTCTTCCAAGGTCACGGTTCCCCCGGAATCTACGCCCGTGCCTTTGTCGAGGGGCGAATCGACGAGGACATGCTCGAACGTTTCCGCCGCGAACTGCAGGACGAACCGGGCCTTTCGTCGTACCCCCACCCCTGGTTGATGCCCGAATTTTGGGAGTACCCCACCGTGTCGATGGGCTTGGGACCGATCATGGCTATCTATCAAGCCCGCTTCAACCACTACTTGCGGGATCGCGGCATCAAGGACACGTCCAAGCAACGCGTGTGGGCTTTCTTGGGTGACGGTGAATGCGACGAGCCCGAAGCCCTCGGAGCCATTTCCCTCGCCGCTCGCGAAAACCTTGACAACTTGACCTTTGTCATTAATTGCAATCTGCAACGACTCGATGGTCCGGTCCGCGGTAACGGAAAAATCATCCAAGAACTCGAGGCCATCTTCCGCGGTGCCGGTTGGAATGTGATCAAGGTCATCTGGGGTGACGACTGGGATCCCCTTCTTGAAAACGATCCGACGGGCCTGCTGGTTAAACGGATGGGCGAGGTCGTCGACGGCCAGTACCAAAAATATGTGGCGATGCCGGGAGCCTACATCCGCGAGCACTTCTTCGGCAAATATCCGGAATTGCTTGAACTGGTTAAGAAGTACTCGGACGAGCGCCTCGAAAAACTTCGCCGCGGCGGTCACGATCCGGCCAAGGTCTATGCGGCGTTCAAGGCCGCAATCGAAACCAAGGGCAAGCCGACGGTGATCCTCGCCAAAACGATCAAGGGCTACGGCCTGGGTATGACGGGTGAAGGCCGAAATGTCGCCCACAACATGAAGAAGCAGACGGAACAAGATTTGATCGAGTTCCGCAATCGCTTTGCGGTGCCACTTTCCGATGAAGACGCTTTGGCCATAAAGTTCTATCGGTTCCCCGAGGGGAGC
This sequence comes from uncultured Pirellulaceae bacterium, assembly GCA_937941455.1. Classification (GTDB taxonomy): domain Bacteria; phylum Planctomycetota; class Planctomycetia; order Pirellulales; family Pirellulaceae; genus BJ22. Next base: position 4,770 of record CALDHM010000031.1, read on the forward strand.
ACCGAACACCAATATCTGATGGAACGCCGCAAGGCCCTGGGCGGATCCGTTCCCCGGCGGGTTCACCAACCGATCACCATGCCGGTTCCCCGCTACGCCGAGTATGCCAATATCGTCGAGCGGGATTACGGCAAAGAAATTTCGACGACGATGGGCTTCGTCCGCTTGCTCGGTCGCTTGTGCAAAGACAAAAAAATCGGCAAGCATATCGTGCCGATCGTCCCCGACGAATCGCGAACTTTCGGCATGGAAGGCCTTTTCCGCGAGATTGGCATTTATTCCCACGCGGGACAACTCTACGAACCGGTCGATTCGGATCAATTGGCCTTCTATAAGGAAGCCCGTGATGGGCAACTCCTCGAGGAGGGCATCACCGAATGCGGCTCGATGTCGTCATTCTGCGCTGCGGGTACCGCTTACTCGGCGCACGGCGTCAACACGATTCCGTTCTACATTTACTATTCAATGTTTGGCTTCCAACGAATCGGTGATTCGATCTGGGCCGCTGCCGACATGCGGGCCAAAGGATTCTTGCTAGGTGCCACCGCTGGTCGCACGACGCTCAACGGCGAGGGTCTGCAACATCAGGACGGTCACAGCCTTCTCAACGCGATGGCCTTCCCCACCGTGCGGTCGTATGACCCTGCGTTCCATTACGAAACGGCACAAATCATCTTCGATGGTCTGAAGCGGTTGTACGAAGATAACGAAACAGCCATCTACTACATCATGCTGGGCAATGAAAACTACACGATGCCCGAAATGCCGGCAGGCTGTGAAAAAGGGATCATTAAGGGGCTGTACCGCTTCCGCACCCGCGATGTAGCTGGTTCGAAATTGCGGGTGCAGTTGCTGGGAAGTGGCGCGATCATGAACTGCGTACTGCGAGCCCAAGAAATTCTCGCCGAGCAATTTAAGGTAGCCAGCGACGTATGGAGCGCGACCAGCTACACGCAACTTCGCCGAGACGCCCAAGAAGTCGAACGTCACCGGCTCCTCAATCCCACCGCGGCGGCACAACCCAAGAGCTACCTCGAGACGGTGCTCGCCGATGCGCAAGGGCCATTCGTGGCGGCCAGCGATTACGTCCGCGCTCATTCCGAGCAAATCGCCCGCTATCTCCCTGGCCCGTTCATGGCGCTAGGAACCGACGGCATGGGCCGCAGCGAGACACGCCCCGCCTTGCGTCGGCACTTCGAGATCGATGCCGAATTCATCACCCTGGCAGCACTGTACCAACTGGCCAAATTGAAACAACTCGATTACGAAACGGTGGGCAAGGCGATCAAGGACCTGGGTATCAACCCAGCCAAGGCAAGCCCGCTGTACGCTTGACACGCGTCTTGACTTTTGGACGCCGAACGTCGCACTGCACATCCGATCCACTCATTGGCTTTCAACGAAGCGAACAAAATGACAATCGAAATCAAAGTCCCGGCGCTAGGCGATGGCATCGAATCTGGCGATGTATTGGATGTGTTGGTCAGCGAGGGTGACTCGGTCGCCATTGATACCGGCTTGATCGAATTGGAAACGGATAAGGCGACCGTGACCGTCCCCAGCACGGCGGCCGGAAAGGTGGTCAAGGTGCATGTGAAGGCTGGCCAAACAGTTCCTGTCGGCTCCGTCATCGTCACGCTCGAACCAGTCGGATCCGAAGCCGCCACGCCAACCTCTGATCCACCTGGCCTGGCCAAGGTACCGCCTCCGCAGGCCGCCAGCGCCAACGAGCCCGTCAAGGCCCCCGTTGCGCCAACTCCTGCCATCACTCCAACTCCTGCCATCACTCCGACTCCTGCGATGACTCCGACTCCTGCGGTTCCCGCGGTGACACCCGTCGCGCCGGCGCCCATCGTCGAACCCGTTCCGGCCAAAGTCGCTGCTCCCGCTCAGACGGCGGCTGTAGTTGCCGCGACCGATCTTGCCTCAGTTCCAGCCGGACCGGCGATGCGCCGTTTTGCTCGTGAGGTAGGCGTCGATATTCGCATGGTCCGCGGATCGGGAAGCCATGGGCGCATCACTCGCGAGGATATCCTGGCCGTCGTGCGCAGTGAAACGTCGCGATTGGCCGGCTTGGAAAGCCGCCCTGCCATGATTCCGTTCGCTTCGCCAGCCACTACGCCCAGCGATGCCGCTCCGCTCGGCCGGGGTAACAACCAGTATGGTTCGTTTCGCGTGGAAAAAATGTCGAAGATCCGAGCGACGATCGCCCAGAAGATGCACGATTCGTGGATCACAGTACCACGTGTCACCAATTTCGACGATGCGGACGTCACCGATCTCGACTACATTCGTCAAAACAACAAGAAAGACTACGAGGCTCGCGGCATCAAGCTGACGACGCTCCCGTTTTTGATCAAGGCCGTCGCGATGTCGCTCAAGGCCCATCCGATCATCAATGCGACGATCGACATGCAAAACAATCAAATCATTTACAAAGACTATATTAATGTCGGCGTTGCTGTCGACACCGAGCGAGGTTTGGTTGTGCCCAATATTTGCAATGCGGACAAACTGGCGATTCCGGATATTGCCCGAAAACTGCATGAACTCGCCGAGAACGTACGGGCCGGAAAATTCACAGTCGATGATTTGCGCGGTGGCACCTTCACCATCAGCAACCTCGGTGCCATCGGAGGCACCTACTCGACGCCGATCATTAATGTGCCCGAAACCGCGATTTTACTCGCTGGCCGCGCTCGCCGGATGCCAGTCGTGGTGGGGGATCAGGTCGTGATCCGCCTGATGATGCCGTTGAGCCTTTCGTACGATCATCGCCTGATCGACGGCGCGGCCGCCGCTCGTTTTCTGAACGATGTGATCGGCTATCTCGAGGCGCCAAGCCGATTACTCTTAGCACTTTAGTTCGCGACCAACCTGCAATCTCAGGTAGTCAACCGCGGCCTTCTCTCGACGGATTTCTTGGCGGCGATCGCTCCCGCCCTGGTCGGTCTTCCCACGAATTGGGACCGCCGCGCCCAACTAAAATAGCAAAACCAACAACAACGCCCATCGCGCTTATCCTTGACTCGAATCCCTGCATCGAAAGGTGAGAATTAACGAATGCCTAAATCATGCGCCTTTCTCAGCATGCAAGACATGACCGGCTTCGTCGCCTACGATCATTTGGCGATCGAACCGCTGCAGCAATTGGGTTGGCAGGTTCAATTCACGCCTTGGGATCGACCAGAGACGGATTGGAACGAATTCGACGCCGTCGTCATTCGCTCGACCTGGGACTATCAGCATCGAGTCGGCGAGTTTATTCAGGTGCTGAGGCAGATCGAGGCTAGCCGGGCCCGATTGTTCAACCCGCTGCAGGTCTGCTTGTGGAATATGAATAAGGTCTATCTTCGGGAACTCAGCGACAAAGGTTGTGCTGTCTTGCCGACCGTTTGGTTTGACCGCTTGGCTGCCGAGGACCTGGACGGCATTTGGCAGCGCTGGGATGCCGAACGCCTGGTCGTCAAGCCTGCGGTCGGTGCTAACGCCGACCACGCCTACGTGTTGGCGCGCGGGAGCCGGGCTGGAACGACAGAAGCCATGGAGACCTATCGGATGCGGCCGGGGCTCGTGCAGCCTTTTGTCGACGCAATCGAATTCGAGGGTGAGTATTCCTTGTTTTTTTTCGGTGGCGAATATAGCCATACTATTCGCAAACGACCGAAGCCGGGTGATTTTCGCGTGCAGGAAGAGCATGGCGGGATCATCGAGAGTTGCCCAGCGAGCGGCGATCTGCGGCACGCCGCGGCCGCGGTGCTGCAGCATATCGACGGACCCCTTCTGTACGCTCGCGTTGATTTGGTCCGTTATCTTGATCGTTGGTGCGTGATGGAGATCGAGCTTATCGAGCCGTCCCTCTACTTTTCCTATGCCGACTCCGCGCCACGCGCGTTTGCAGCGGCACTCGACCGTTTTTGTCGTTGACGGATCAAAGGAACTTCAGCATCACGAATACGGTCGTAGCAGATAGCGGAATTGAAGCGGTGGTTGCATCGGATCAAGGCGATTCACCGTTTCCGGTTCGCGTGCCATTATCGTCAGGCATGGGCGGTTCGGGATTCTTGATCGGTCGTAGCTGATCCAGAGAGTCGATCTTGGAAATCGCCGACAATTCGGTCGTTAGCACCTGGCCCCCGCTCAGCCTTTTCCAACTCAGATACATCCAACCGTCCTTGATTCGCAATTCGACCAATTTAAGCTGACGAGCGATTTCGGCAACTTTAGGCAACTCGATCATATTCACCGGAATTAAATTTTCCGGCAGGGGAAATCCACCAACTTCGGCAGCCACGATTTTATTTTGCAATTCGTCGGTCTTGCCGGGCACCTCCTCTTGCGGCTCGAGATTGAGCGGGTCTTTGCCCTCGGCAGGCTGATTGCGTTGATTCAGCCGCTTTTCCAAAAACGTTTTGAAAGCGACTCCTCGGGCATCCAGTTTGTTCTTGTCCAACGCCTCAACGGTCACGTGCCCATCGCGGGCCAAATAAAATCCGCCCTTGTAGCGAATGAAGCGAAACGCAAACTTTATCAGCAATTGAGCCCGAATGGTCCGGTCGCCCTGCGTGAATTCGTCGCCGATGACACCGACTTGGATACGGTCATTTTCCAGCTCGAATTGAAACGGCTGGATTTCGGGAAAGGTGATACTCCAGTTTTCTTCTGGGTCGTCCGATGCCACCAAGCTCTCGAGTCGCACTCCTGTGGCCTGCTCGATCGATTCGGCGATCTCACCGTTGCTAAGTGTCCGTCCCACGATTAGAGGATCGACGAAGTTGACCACCATCGACTCGTGCAATTTTACTCGAACGTCGGCCGGCAAATGGATGGGCTGAGGCGGTCGCGATGCTCCCATGTGAATCGAGTCGTACTTTTGGGCCACCGCGACAATCCGCTTGCCTTGAGAATACGCGTAAACGTTCGGGATCAAACCGCGAATTTGGTTGACCTTCGGGGCTTCGCTACTGAGTCGCTTCCGTCCATCGACGAGCGCCGTATCCAATTGGTCCTTGAACTCGCGCTGGACCCTAATCTCGGCACGCGCGGCAGCGATCCCCTCGCTCAGAGGTTTATCGCGAAGGTATTGCTTGTAGGCGACTTTCTGCACCAGCCGCAAGCGGCAGTCGACGCTTTTGAAATACGAACTCAGGTTTACCGCGACATACGGATCCGTAGCATAGAACCCACCGACGTTCGCAAAAAGATTCCGGCGGCCGTCGAAGACACCATTGGAGCCAGCGTAAGCCGTAATCCGGCCTTGTGTGGTGTACGTATCGGAATGGATATTTCCCAGCAAATGAATGCTGGCGGCGATTTGCGTCGGATCATCCAACAATTCCAGGCGCGGTCGCGTCGTCACAAAAGATTGTCCGTAAATCTGCCGTCCCAAGATCACCTCATCCACTGGCTGCAGTCGCGATTGAGCCTCACCCAACTGTCCATCCAATAAGGACTGATGAATCTCGATCTCGGCATTCGGCAGCGAATGCTGGCGACGAATCGCGGCGATCAAGTCCCGGTGCTGAAGGGTAGTTTCCAAAGCCCCGAGCACGGCCGCTACCCGCGCCGTGGTCATCCGTTGGGAACCACTCGCGAGTTTGGGATATTCCTCGCGCAGCGTGGCGATTTGTCGATCGACGAAGTGGTTCAAATCCCGATCCGTTGCGTTGATCAACACCCGCACAAAGGTATCCAGCGAGAATTGAGCCGAGCTGAAAAAGACGTCTTGCAGGTTGATGACTTTGCGATTGAACGTTTCGCTGGTGGCGACCAGCGGGCGAATCGCGCGGCGACGCGCCGACAATCGTTGTTGCTCCTCCGCCTCCGACAGCCCGTCGCGCGGCAAGAGGTCGGCAAGTTCCAGGTTCCGAATTCGTTCGATAATTTCATCGAGTTCGAGCTCTTCGAACAGGAATTCGATTTCGTCCCTGTCCGCCTCTGGACGATCTCCGTACTGATCTTTGAAGAGCTGCAAAAAGTACAACGCCTCGTTCCGATACCAATCGACTTGTTCGACTGTGATCGGGGCGAATCGGCCTTCCGCGTTCGCCAGATAGTCAAGGATGCCGAGTCGTTCGGCTCGCGATAACAGCTCGATGTGACGTTCCAGCTTCAGCCGAACATCGCTGAAAACCGGATGCTGGAGGCCAGGCAAGTTCGAGGCAAACCGCGAATGGACTAAACGCAGGTTGGTGAGGTTGGCCCGATCCCCTTTGGCGGCCTCGCTATCGAGTTGGTTGAGGTACAACAACTGCCGCCAACGCGAGGCGTTTTCATCGTAGCCAATCCAGGCATTCAACCGCTTGACGGCAATTTGCAACTGCTGCGCCGAGTCCCCACCGCTGGCAAACGAGGCTCCGAGCCCGACGATCAACGCCGTGAAAAACGACACGATTTGTTTCATAAAAACCTGGCAATATGTTAATCTAGGCGACTTGCAAGCGACTTAACAGTTTAGGTCGCCTTTCAGGATAACTTTGCCATTAGGACCGTTACAAGTGGCAAAAGTGAGAATTTTTAACGCTCTGAGCCCGGTCTTCACGGTTAGACGTGACGGTTGTCGCCTAATCTAAGCCAACTGGATGTCTTTGGAGCGGCCCCGCCTCTTGACAAGGATTTCCTACCCGATGCCGATTGCTTTGAATCGCCGCAGAGATGAAGAGAGCATTTATTGCGGACGGAGAGACTCGAGATCTTCAAAAAATCGCGGATACGTTTTGGCGACGCAGCCCGGATTCTCGATCTCCACTCCAGGGGCGCGCAATCCGACCAGGGCCATGCTCATGGCCATGCGATGGTCGTCGTAGGTTTGAATTCTTGCCGGTCGGATTGACTCGGGGGGTTCGATGATCAAGCCTTCTGCAAGCTCCGTGACGCTCGCTCCCATGTTCCTCAGTTCGATGGCAAGGTTGCCGACGCGATCAGTCTCCTTGATACGGTTGTGAGCAATGCCTCGAATCGTCGTTGGCCCCTTGACCGTCATAGCGACAGCCGCGAGTGTCTGTGCGGTATCGCTGCAGTCCCCCATGTTGGCAACGATTCCCTTTTTGGCCGGGCCGCTAACGGTAATGCTGGTCAGTCCCCGATCGACCGAACATCCCATTTGCTCTAACAACTCGGTGAACCGCACATCGCCTTGAAGGGAATCTCTCCCCAGCCCCTCGACCGTCACGCTCCCGCCGCAGATGGCCGCGGCGGCAAAAAAATAACTGGCAGCCGAGGCATCGGGCTCGATCGTCAGCTGAGTCGCGACGTACTTGTGCGGGCACACTCGGTAGGACTGTCCGGCGGCCGTTATCTCGACCGATACACCAAATTTTTCCATCAAGTCCAGGGTCAACGCCACGTAGGGCTGAGACACCAGGTCCCCTGCCACACGAATTTCAATCGAGCCGCGTGCCAAGGGTGCAGCCATCAGAAGACCGCTGAGAAATTGGCTCGAGCGGTTCCCTGCTATCGAGATCGCGCCGCCGTCGAGCCCTTGCGAGTCGATACGAACCGGAGGAAACTCATCTTCAGCAGATGCTGAAATTCCGCCACCGAGAACTTGAAGGGCTCGGACTAACTCTCCGATCGGTCGCTGATGCATCCTGGGAACTCCGAACAATTCGTAGCTTCCCCCGCAGGCTGTTAGCATCGCGGCCAGAAATCGGATCGTGGTCCCGCTGTTTTTTACATCGATCGACTGATGCTCGTGAACCGGCAGCATCCCTCCGCAGCCCCTGACGACGGCACGGCACGTTGCCCAGTCAACCGTCAGCGGAATACCGACTTTCCGCAGAGCCGCGAGCATGACGCGAGAGTCGTCGCAGTCGAGGATGCCTTCCAGGTTCGTTTCGCCTCGCGCGACCGCAGCCAACAACAAGGCTCGGTTCGTCAAGCTTTTCGAGCCCGGCGGACGGATCGATGCGTTGAGCGGGCCGGCAATGGGAATGATCTTCTTGAGCTTGCTCGACATGGCGCTCAGGTTCGCTGGAATGGGCCTAAGACATCTTGCCAGACGCATCCTGCCCACGACCAACCCACTCCGAAGCCGACCAGCATCGACAACTGGTCGGGGCGAAGTTCGCCGGACTGCCGCAGTTGATCGATCAGCACGGGAATCGTACAACTCACGGTATTGCCGACTTGCTCCAGGCGAATCGGCAATTTTTCGGCAGGAATATTCAGCAACGCTCTCATCTGATCAAGCATCTTGAAGGTCGCTTGGTGGAAAAGAAACCAATCGAACTCATGGAGACCGCGGCCTGCGTAGCGGCAGACACCTTCAACCAATTCGGGAATCTTCCCGATCGAAAAATTGATCAGACTCGGACCGTCCATGTACAAATCGCTGGGCCAGCGTTTGCGATGCCGTGGCTTGATCATTTGGCTTGGGTCTCGAAATCCTCCGCGCGTCGCCAACAGTGTGTCGGCACCATTGCCATCGGTTCCGAACTGGAATGCCCCGAGTGTCGGCACTGGATGGGCTTCGATCAATGTGGCCGCAGCCGCGTCACCGAAAATGGTACGCAAACTGCGATCGGTCGGATGAATCAGCTTGGTGTACGTTTCCGCAGTGACCAGCAGCACCCGCCGAGCCATCTCCCCGCGGATCAAACCATCGGCTAGCGATAGCCCATAAACGAACCCGCTACAGCCCAAGTTGAAATCGAGGGCTCCGATCGACTCCTTCAGCCCCAACCGTTGTTGCAACAGGCAGGCCGTCGTGGGGAGTGAGTAATCTGGCGTCTGCGTGCAAAACAACAGATAGTCGATCGAATCTCGCTCGATGCCATACTCTGCGAACAGTCTTTCAACCGCAGCCACGGCCAAATCCGACGAACATTCCTCAGGAGCGGCGATATGACGAGCGTAGATGCCCGTTTTTTCTCCGATCGAATCCATGTCCCAATCGGGAAATTGGGCTTTGAGCTCCGCGTTTGTCTCGACACGAGCGGGGAAATGGACGGCAATAGGGCCAATAGCTGCGTAGTTCACATGTCTCCCGAGCATTGGGGTTCACATTGGTTGAGCCGTTCGTTCGGCCGGTGCGATGAAGGGTGTATCTTAACAATTTCGCCGTCATTTGGCTAATCGATCTGGACAAATTGTTTTGAACGAACGGCAATTGACGTCGGCCATCGATTTACCGACGATGATACGGCAAACGGAGAGTTACTCATGACGGATGTCGCTTGACTCGACTGCCATCGCAAACCCCAAGAGCCTATCCGAAGACACTCCCGCATTCACGCGGCGGATTACGGCTCCTGACATTTTCGGGAGAGAAGCTCAACTTGGACGGAACGTTATCAAGGTACGGTCACGTCAGTTGATTTCGCGGTCGACATCAGGAGACCGGATACCGCTGTTGCTGCCCAAAGACACAGGTAGATATTTGGTTGATCGAGTGTCTCGACACCGAACGGGGTCGACTCACTTTGTTGGAGTTCGTTTTCGATGAAGGTGACCGCGGCGGGTCGGTGTCAGACCACTGCGGTAACGCGTCGGAACGGCAGGAAGTAATTTCGATTCGGGAATCCCCGCGCTAGATGTGCCGTAGAGCTCGTGCCAAAACCGACAGCCTCCTTAACCCGAAGCGTAAGCGAAGGCTGACTATGGGATAGGCACCTAGCCGGAAATTAACGTCCGCTCCGTAGACTTCTCCGTCAATCCCCCCATCACTAACGGAGGAAATGTCGCAGTGGCTGCTCAGGGAGACGAAATCGTTAGCCGTACAGCCTCCGCTGCGATATGATTGCTAGCGAAACCATTCATTTAGAAGAACGCATCGTATGGCAACCAACTATGACACGACCTCGAGAACGGCCCTGTTCCGGCAACCCAAACGGCTCATCGGGTTGAGCATATTTGTTGTGGCTGTCTATTTTCTGGTGCACTGGCTGGGGCCGATAGTCAGCCTAGCCACTGGTATTCCGACCGACGTGTTGAACGTCATCTCGCTGGTATTGTTGGCCGTTACTTGGGTGGCTTGGTTGGTGTGGAGCTTATTTCTCAGCGGTGGGAGTTGGTCGGGACGCCTGGGGTGGTTGGTCTTGTTCGCTGCACCCGTGTTGGCTTTCTTGACCGTCTTTGAACTGGAAACTACGGGCGATTTAAAAATCTCCGGCATAAAACTCCGGCGTTTTACAGCCTTGCAACTCGATCAACCAGCGCAAACCGACGCCGTTGTCGATCTCACCCCGATCGCCGCGGACAGCTTCCCAGGCTTTCTCGGACCCCAGCGCGATGGGCGAGTAACTGGCGTGCGGCTTGATCCGAATTGGGCCGTCAACCCTCCGCAAGAAATGTGGAAAATCAAGGTCGGGGACGGTTGGTCGGGCGTGGCAATCACCAATGGGTTCGCCGTGACGATGGAACAGCGTGGTCCGCAGGAATGCGTCGTCTGTTATCGCCTCGCGGACGGAGCCCAAATGTGGATCCATCGCAATCCGCAGCGGCACGATGACCGCGGCAACATGGGGTATGCCGGTCCGCGAAGCACGCCGACGATCCATGGCGGCAAAGTATATTGTCAGGGAGCGACCGGAACGCTGATGTGCCTGGAGGGAACCACCGGATCTCTGTTATGGAAGCAAGAAATCGATCAACTATTGAAGATCGAATACGCCCCGTCGACCGCGTTGCTGACGGGAGAACAATTCCGTCAGGAACCGGGACTCGCCTGGGGGCGGTCGATCTCGCCTCTGATTGTCGACGACCTGGTGATCACTGGCGGCGGCGCCAATCATCGGGGCGATGCTGCAGGTGCGAAGAAGTTCGTCACGTTAATCGCCTTTAGACAAGACAACGGCGAGGTCGTCTGGGAGGGGGGGGATGAAATGATCGCCTACGGCTCTCCCAACCTCGTCACCTTGGGAGGCCAGCAGCACATCGTGCTGACTGCCGAAAACCACTCGCTGGGAATCGATCCGACCAATGGGGAGATCCTCTGGAAAATCCCGTTTCCGGGCAATTCGTCGGGAGACGCGAACACCTCGCAAACAACCTTCGTCGACGATCAACATGTCTTGCTGAGCAAGGGTTACGGTCGCGGCGGCAAACTGGTCCGCATCTCGTCCTCGCCGAGCGGTTGGCAAACCGCCGAGGTCTGGAGCAACAGCCGCATCTTGAGGACGAAGTTGACCAACCCGGTATTGCTCGGGGGATTCGCCTACTCGCTGTCTGATGGCTTTATCGAGTGTGCCGAAGTGGCGACGGGGGAACTCAAATGGAAAGAGCGGGCCCATTTGGGGAACGGGCAATTGTTGATCGTCGATGATCACCTGTTGATTCACTCCGAGCATGGAAAATTGCTGCTGGCTCCGGCAACGCCGGACAAATTTGAACCGCTAGGTGAAGTGAAAACGGTAAGCGGGATCTGCTGGAATACGTTCGCCGTATCGGGCCAGTTCATCGTCGTGCGAAGTAACACCGAAATGGCCTGTTATCGGGCGAAAACCATTGACCATTCAACCGCGATCGGGCTACCACAATGACACAACCGGCCCATTCATCCGACGAGCAATCATGGCGCGGACGTGTCGTCGTGGTCACCGGGAGCAGTTCGGGAATCGGCCGGGCGATCGCGGTGGAACTTGCCCGCCGCGGCGCAGCGGTGATCGTCCACGGCCGCACTGTGACCGACCAACTGCAGCAGACAGCGCGGGAAATCGAGAAATCCGGAGCGATCGTGACGATGATCGCCCAAGACCTCACGCGGCATGACGAATTACCGGACTTCGTCGAAAACTGCTGGAACTGGCAGGGAATCGTCTCGGCCTGGATCAATAACGCAGGAGCCGATATTTTGACGGGCGACGCCGCAGGGATCGGCTTCTTCGAGAAATTCCATCGCTTGTGGGCGGTCGATTTGCTCGGCACGATTCATTTGTCTCGCCTGATCGGCCAGCGAATGCAGGAAGCCTATCGACACAAGCCCGCAGATTTTGCAATCGTCAATATGGGCTGGGATCAAGCGGAACAGGGGATGGAAGGGGACAGCGGTCAGCTATTCGGCACGGTTAAGGGAGCCATCGCGACGTTCAGCAAAAGCCTTGCGCAAGATTTGGCTCCTGCGGTCAGGGTCAATGTCGTGGCCCCCGGGTGGATCAAAACCGCTTGGGGTGAAACGGCCTCAACGGCTTGGCAACAGCGTGCCACCAAAGAATCCATGTCCGGCCGCTGGGGCCAGCCCGAGGACGTCGCTCGGGTCGTGGCAATGTTGGTCGATCCAAGGTCATCGTTCGTGAATGGCCAAGTCTGGCAGGTTAACGGCGGTTTTCGCTATCGTCAAACGTGATATAAGCAAGCGGGGTTGGCGTGCCCCCCAACAATCATCGAGGAGGAGAAATTTGGAGTACGAACGCAGAAGGGTAGGGGAGTTGGATTGTATCGTAGCGCGGGTCGAAGGGGCAGCGCCGCAAAGGTTGGCGGTCTTGTGCCATGGCTTCGGCGCTCCGGGAACCGACCTCGTCGATTTGGGCGAGGCTTTGGTGGCCAGCGAGCCGAATTTGGCGGATACCGTTTTCGTATTTCCTGCAGCTCTTATCGAGCTTGAGATGGGCTTCGACGCTCGCGCATGGTGGCCTATCAACTTCGCCGCTCTCGAAGAAATGACCCGCAAAAACCAGTTCGGTGATCTCGAAGACTCAGTGCCGCCCGGCATCGAAACGCAACGCGGTCACATCGAACGGGTAATCACGGAGTTGAGCGGCGCGTTTTCGATCGGGACGCACGAGGTTTTTGTCGGTGGGTTTTCTCAAGGCGCTATGCTGGCCACCGATGTGTTTTTGAACCACGCAGAGCCATTGGGCGGGTTGATCATCTGGTCGGGAACATTGATCAATCGGCAAAACTGGCGTGAGCGCATGAAATTACGCAGCGGTTTACGCGTCGTACAGTCTCATGGCCGACTCGATCCAATCCTGCCGTTTCAGGGAGCAATTCATCTCCGCGATCTGTTTGTTGAGCATGCCCATCAGGTCGATTTCCATCCGTTCCAGGGCTATCATTCCATTCCCCAGAGCGCTGTCAGCGCCGCCGCCCGCTTCATCGCCGCGTCCCGTGGCGAGAATTGTTAGGCGTTGTGCCAGAACTCGTCAGCCGCGGAACGCCAGCGCGCGGCTCTCGCGAAAACCGGACGCTCGTGAGTTGCGGCGGATCCTTTGGGGACAAAGCCTAGCTGGGTGGCTTTTTCGCGGCGATAAACTTTCGTAGTCCCATCGCAATGCCAACAAAAAAGCGGCCCGTTGTCGGACCGCTGTGGGTGGGTATTGCTGGAAACGTTTTTGTGTTCACCGTCGCCATTCCAAGCCGAAGGAGAACCCGGCGGCAGTCGAATCCTCGTCATAAACTCCCACGCGACCACCACCCAAGCCGAAGATCGAGTTCGGGTTGAGGGCTGTGGTAAGGTTGTCCGTGCGAGCCATTCCGTCCCACATATGGATAATGTGGGCTCCGAGGCGAATCCCGATATCCCGAGTGATCAGGTAGGACAGTTCGAAGCTACCATCGACCACCGGCACGAAGGACTGGTCGGTGTAGTAGGATTCGGCCACCGTGATCACCGTATCGAAAATGATGTCGGAGGCGAAGTAACGTTGCTGGTTGTACATTGCGGACAACGAACCATCGAACGTGTAGCGGAACCGTCCGCGTTGCGCGAAGTATCGTGCACCAACCTGACCACCGATGGCGTCGTTGGAGGCGCGTTGCTTGAAGCGGTTGATGATGTTCGTATCCTCTGTCGTATTGTCCGACAAATTCAAATAACGAGCACCGAAGTACGGCTCGAGATAACCACCGTGGCTCAATTGCTGGCGGAACGTCCGATTCAAGTCGACGCTCGTGTATTGAGTCGTCAACAAGAAGGGGGTGGCGATTGCGTAGTCTTGGCCCCACAAGTAAGCCGCAGAGCGAACGTTTTCGTAGTTGATTCCCCAACCGCTCCCCGATTCGCCCATCCAGCCAACTTGGAAGCGATTTCCCCAGCCGTAATCATTGCCGACTGGAATATCGCTTTGGATCACGCCGATCGGCAGAACATCGCGCGGACCGCCCCGGGAAATGCTGAAGTAAGCCCGCTCGGCCACCGCGTAGAAGCCAGTGTTCGGGGCGAGCTCTGTGAAGTTCGAGAATTCCACCGGTGCAAATAACTGGCTGTCATAATCGAAAATACCCGGCTCCGCGAACGGGCGCGTATTGTTCGCTTCCTGAGGAGGATGGGGTGAAAATCTTGGGCTCGGAATACTCGTCTGGCCCAAGCTCGTCGCGACCAATCCCAGCGAGATCGCGATAGTCGCTATTGTCCATTTCATCAGAGACATTGCAATTTTCCAGCAAAATTGGTGATGCACCTGTACCCGGAACACCCTTTCCGGTTTTCTCTCGAAGGTTAATATCGGATGTACAGAATGTAGGGGTTGAGTAAGAAAGTCTTTTTTTGCTGGACTTAAGGCCGATTTCCTGTATATTTAAATGGTTTCTCGATAGCACCCTTAGCCAAGCAGGGGGTTTGGGTCGAAAAAGCAACATGGGTAAACCTGGATTGAGACAATCGCTTGGCGTTGCGCAATGCAACAGCCAAGAAAAGAAAATGCGTCGGTGACCACTGAATTAAGTTTAAGGATAATGAGATGAAATGCAGGCTCCTAATGTTAATCGCCTTCGGCTTGGCAATTATCTTTGGCGGAAGTTCGCGGTCCAAGGCGGACATCATGGATGTCGACGTCTCGGGTGTCGACTTGCAGTACCGTCCGTTTTTCCGCCTTGCTGAACGGATCTGGGAACAGCGCATCGTCGGCTACAATGGCAATCTGCCCACCGCCGTGAAACGGCAGCTGGGAAAGTTGCAAATCACGGCCTCAACGGTGGCCATCGATGGTGCGGGGGGCGTGCTCGGTCAGGCGGCTCCGACACAGATCCTTCGTTACGGCGGGAACGTTGCCAACGGTCGCCGCCAACCGAACATTGCCATCGCTCAGCGAGGGATCATGCAGTTTGATACCGCAGACCTTGACGCTTTGTTGCTTGATGGCACATTGCAATCGGTTATTCTCCACGAGATGGGCCACGTGTTGGGCATCGGCTCCTTGTGGAACGACAACGATTTGCTGAACAACACCACACGACGGGATTACATTGGACGACAGGGGTTGGCTGCCTACCGCAAAGAGTCGGGGAATCGTTTTGCCCAGGCGGTGCCCGTCGAGCAATTCGGCGGTCCTGGTACTGCCGGCAGTCACTGGGACAGCCTCGACCCGTTTTTCAATCCACCGGGGGCCAACAGCAGTGAATTGATGATCGGATTCATCGCTCCGGGAGAGCAGAAATTCATATCCGAAACCACCTGGAACTCATTGCGTGATTTGCACTTCGCGTTGCGAGGGGACGCAAACATCCATTACGTTCGCTCGGGCAGTGGCTTGCCCAACTTCCCCTTCAAGCGAACTCAAAACCCCTTTGCGCTCACAGCGATTCCCGAGCCCGCTTCGGCCGGAATCATCCTGTTCGGCACGCTGGTTGGCGGCCTGCTCTTCCGACGACGCCGCTAGATTGGCCGCGATTAACGTCAACATCGATGAATGCGACTCCGCACGGGCTCGCATTTTTTTTGCAACCTGAAGGCCGTCGCTACCTGAAGGCCGTCGCTACCTGAGAGCCTTCGCGAAGGCGGTGCGCAAGGCGTCTAGGCCAGCGCGGCCGACCGACCCATCCACCACGACATTCACCCGCACCTCGCTGGTACTGATCATCTCGAGGCTGATCCCACACTCGGCCAAGGCCCGAAACATCGTAATCGCCATGCCGGTATGGCTGCGCAGACCGATCCCCGCAACGACAAGTTTGGCGATCTCCTCCTTACCGACGACCGTGGCACCCGGCAACGAACCGCCGACAGTGTTGGCCACCGCGAGCGCCTCGCGGAATTGGTTCCGCGGCACCGTAATCGAAAGATCGGAGCGATTCTGGTCGTCCGTGTTTTGTACGATCATGTCGACGAAGATTCTCCCCTGTGAAAACGCCGAAAAGATTTGTGCGGCGACGCCCGGTTGGCATGGCAAATTCCCGAACGTAATGCGAGACTGTTGATCGTCGAGCAAAACGTCGTCGATCGTCAGTCCTTCCATATCGACCCCCTGCAGGCGGCTAATCACCTCGACCGGCGCGACCCGCGAGCGTCGTTTGGCCAGCGTGGTGAAGGGGTCCGTGACGGCATTCTCTGGCAGTTGATGAAGCTTGAACTCCTCGTGCACCGTCCGCAAGGCCCGCAGCGATTCGTTTCGATCGACCAGCACCGAGATTTTGATTTCGCTGGTCGTAATCATCTGGATGTTGATGCCCGCTATCGACAAAGCGCGAAACATTCGCTCGGCTACGCCGTATTGCTCGGCCATCCCCAGACCGACCACCGAGACCTTCGACACCTGATCGCTACATTCGCCGATTTCACCACCCAATTGTTCCACGACGGGACGGACCGTTTTCAAGGTCAATGCCAATTCATTCCGCGGCACAGTAAAGGCTAAGGTGGTGCGTCCCTTGCTGGGAGTCCCTTGCACGATCATATCTACGGAGATTTTTTTGTTGGCGATCGGCTCGAATATTCGCAGCATCGTTTCCGGCTGATTGTCGATGCCGCGGAGCGTGACACGAGCTTCGTCCTTCGTCATCGCCGCACCGCTGACGACGGCCCCCACGACCTCCGGTTCATTGACAATGACCGAACCGGGAACGTCGGACAAACTGCTCCGCACATGAATCGGCACATCGAACTTTTTGCCGAATTCGATGGAGCGACTGTGCATTACCCCAGCGCCGAGACTCGCCAATTCGAGCATCTCGTCATAGCTGACCTTCCGCGCCAACCGAGCTTCCGGTAGAATCCGCGGATCGGTCGTGTAAACGCCGTCGACGTCGGTGTAAATCTCGCATGTTTCCGCATCAAGAACTGCCGCTAACGCGACGGCTGTCGTATCGCTTCCCCCACGCCCCAAGGTCGTGATGTCGAAATTCTCGTCGATTCCCTGAAAACCGGCGGCGATGACGATATTCCCTTCGTCCAGCAGCTTTTTGACCCGCTCGGTGGAGATCGATTTGATTCGGGCCTTCGTGTGGGAACTGTCGGTGCGAATACCGATCTGTCCACCGGTGAGACTCACCGCTTTGTAGCCAAGACTATCGATCGCCATCGCCATCAACGCCACGCTCACTTGCTCGCCCGTGGACAGCAGCATATCCATTTCGCGGGTCGGCGGGTTTTCATTTACTTCGTGAGCCAACTCGATCAAATGGTCTGTGTTCTTTCCCATCGCGCTGACGACCACGACGACTTGCTGGCCTTCTTGATGGGCACGAATGGCCTTGCGCGCCGCCGATAGGATCAACTGACTGTTGGCGACACTGGTTCCGCCGAACTTCTGGACGACAATCCCCATGTTGGTAACCTAATTTTGCTTCCACGAGTCGTTCGAGCCCTGTTTGTGGATTTGAGTGTTGCATTTTTTCGCAACTCGCAGCGGCAGCAGTCACGCCTTCCGACCTGCTGCCGTCGTTTGCCTCCCTCGCTGACGCTTCGGGTTACGATATTCCGCGTGAATGTTGCAACAGCGAAACGTCTCAACTCCGGCATGGCTCATGCCACAAATGTAGGTGTTTTTCGGAAAAGAGAAAGTGAGGTCGAGCCAATTTCGCTCCGTTGCGCCTTGCAGCGATTTGCGGACTCCGTTAAGGTGTGTTTCCTGGTCAATAATGTTCGGTTTAGGGGAGCGTCCCATGCAAATTCATTGGGCTTATTTTCGCCCGGGTTGTCAAAGTTGCATCAAAGCCCAAGCCATTCTCGCGAAACACGGCCTCGAGCCGACCACGATCCAGAACGCGAAGAAGGAAGTCATCGGCGCCGACGAAGCTGTGGCGCTGGCTCGTAAAGCGAAAAAAGTAATCGTGAGCAAGGGAATGAAGGTAATCACCGTGGACTTGGCCAAGGACAAACCCGACGACGAAACCCTTCGCAGTCTCGTTGTTGGCCCGTCAGGCAACCTGAGAGCCCCTACACTCAAAATCGGCCGCGACTTGATCATAGGTTTTAGCGATGGGCTTTACGCTCGGGTCTATGACGACGCAGCGAGTTAGCCGTCGTCAATTGCCGACGAAACGAATCTTTGATTGACCGCGCAACGGCAGGAGCATCGCAGGTTGATGCACCTTGCTTTTACGATTGATCGTTTCGATCGACCTATCGAATTCCCTCGATCAGTCGGGAACGTTAGATCCAATCAGTCGGGAACGTCAGAACCGATTGACTTGATGTCGTCGGTCTCGATTCGCCGAATTCGTACGACGATTTTCGGGAGATGCCGAGGAATCGTGGGGAGTCTCCTCGAACAGCGATAAATCCATATCGAGAATCGATGGCGCCGCGGTCGGTTGTGCTGGGTGGACGTCGCGGAAAGTGCTGCCTGATTTATTCGGCGGCGAGGTGGGCGCGGCCGATTCGTCCACGGGATGGGGATTCCAACGCGAGCCCCGTTCCGGAAAGAGATGCTCATCCCCGCGAGCGATCAAATTGCTATTTTGAAATGAGTACGGGTGGTAGTAACGACTATCGGGGCCAGGGGTTTTCTGGTGGTAGCCCCGCGAGTAGCCAAAGCCAAGAAACCGAGCCGTTCCTTGGATCGGTCGCAGAACACTCGTCCATCGATCACCCACAGGCTGGGCCCACGCCGACGACGACCCAATGGACAGGATGACTCCCAGGATCAACCATTGGCACACACGCCGCATACTCAACTCACTTTTCAAAAAATTTGCCGACTAGGTCGACCTAGAACCTTTTCCAAAACCGACAGCACCCGTAGGCCGAAGCGTAAGTGAGGACTGGTCTTGAGATAGGCTGCTATGCGATCAGCCATCTGCACCGACCTCGGATCCGAAATGCAGATCAAGCCGGGGTTGCTTCAGATGTTTTTCTAATCGCCTGCGGCACCATCGCTTCAATCAAGAAAACGATGCCATGCGTCAAATCCCGAACAATGAGGTAAGGGTTGTTCGGCGTGTAGCGAACTTGTCGTGCTTGGGCGAAATATCAGCCGGATAAACATTGCGGGCCGTAACGCTTTTGGCGTCACGGCCCATGTAGCATCGCTAAATATTGAGACCGAAGAGTTATTCGGAATCGTCAGGCGGGTTGGGAACGCCCTTGGTCGATACTTCGATGGATGCTCGCCCGACCTCAACAATTTTTCCCTCGATACTTTGAATCAAGTCATCCCTGGTATCGAACTTACCATCCGCTCCGGCGCTTCGGACCAGTCCCTGGTTCCCCTCGGTCTCGAAGCGAAGTGCTTGCCCCCAACCGTCTTCGAACTTGATCGTGAGCATGTTCGCAGTGATTAGGTCTGGGAAATAGCCGTCGTGGCTGTCGCGCCATTGCTTGAGTTCCGCCAGAGATTCGCTCATGATTTTCATCGTGCTGGCTTCCTTCTCGCGATTCAATTTGGCCACTCGTTTTTGGTGCATTCGCTCGCGATGCCGGGCGTCGGCAATCGATCCGCCAACGATGGCCGAGCCGATGATCGATGTCCCCAAGAGACTGATAACGAGTCCCGCGATCGCCAGGCCTCTCGGGCGTTTCTTTAGCCCAAACAGGCAGACGATCAGAGCCAACGGGGACAAAACTCCCAGGGTGAAAATGGAAAAAATACTGAACAGGAATCCCAGTAACGCCGTTCGGTTCCGCTGGCGGACGCGCGGCGGAGGAGTGTCAAAGCCTATGTAAATTGGGGGTGGTTTGCGGCGATATTCGAACGGCACATGGAACGTCATGGCTGGAAACCTCCTGTCTTTATTGAGGAAACATCATCGGTTATTCGCCGTAAGACTGGAAAGCTTGCTCACTTTTTTTAAAAATCAGTCTCCCGAGGGCCTTGGTCTCCATTGGGGGCAGCCCGTCGGTGCCCCTCGATTTGGGAAGTTTGCCGATCATTTAAGATCAATATGATGTAAATTTGGGCGTTTTAGAACACCTGCCTTACTTGGGTCCGCAGATTCAAACGCCAGGTGTAACCGTCAAGCAAAGCAAAAAAAGAGAAAGCTGCTTCGCGGCGGTTCAGACCGATTGCCCGAAATTTGGCATGCTTTCATGGATGCAGAAACGTTTTTTCCCTTCCGATCATCAACTGCCATGACAAATCGGTCAGTGACGCGAACCCGCTCAAACCGTTGTTTGTCAGGACAGTCGTACTCGTACTCGAAGGGATCGTGATGGCAGATCCAACCTTCGACCACGAACGGCTCGGAGTGGATCGTCTCTCGATCGATTAAGTTGCGCGCTGCGGGTTTGCGATGCGATTGGTGATGAATCCAACGTATGTGACAAATCGGCCTTGAAACGAATCGTACCGATGCTGACTCGTTTGTTCCAACGAATCCAGGTCGTTTTGGAGGATCGAATCGAGTAGTACGAGTACGAACCCGACGCCGAAACCTGACGAACCAAGCGGAGCACCGGAGCGGACCTGGCGTTCTAGTTTTTACCTGATGTTGATGTCACTCAAGCCATTTCCGCCCGGTGACCTTGGTCGTTCGGAATAGAACATACCTTCCGAGAAAGAAGACAAAAACTGCCGACTTTGAAAATCGAGCTTTCCTGACTCCTGACAAAGTACGCATTTCATCGCCATCGCCCCAGGGTTCTCTCGACGAATTTTCGATCAACCAAGCTCATGATTCCGACGGTGGTGATTCCCGATGTGAGATCGCTTCTGGAGTCATAAACACTCAACGGTTGCTGTAGAACCAACAGAGCGGTGGACAGCAATCAGTCTGCCTCGAAATCAACCAACTAACTATTTAGGGTGATCCCGTAAGCATGCGTCATCACCACAGTCCGCTGGTTGATAACTGTAACCTTCGGCGGGTCGAGAGTACCTCTCAAACTTGCGCTTGCTACGAGGTGCTTCCATCGCGGAAACTCTTGCGACTTCCCACCCGCGCACCCAACCTACATTCGCGGGGTTGAGGGCGGCGGAGGAGGTGGCACTACCGGCCCCGGAGGTGGAGGAGGATCAGGTGTCGGAGAAGGTGCCGGAGGAGGAGGGGGAGAGTCCGCCGGAGGAGGCGGAGGAGGTGGCGGAGGGGGAGATTCCGCCGGAGGAGGCGGAGGAGGTGCCGGAGGAGGAGGGGGATCCGTTGGCGGAGGCGGAGGGGGTGGTGGTAGCACCGGCAAGGCCTTGGCTACCACAATCGGTGGTCTTTCCGTTATAAGTTCAGCCACAGTCCGAATCGTCTTCCCAGCAAAAAACCGCGGCATACCCCAACCGTTAGCCTCCATTGGGACATTGATTGATACTTTAACCGAAGTCGTTTTGTCATCGATATTCGGCGGATCAATCGAAATCGAAGCATTGCGAATTCCTAATGGCTGCAACTTTGCGAGTGCTTTGACCATAGCTTCATTCTGATTAGCTCCTGGCACGATAACCTCTCTGGCTGCTTCGTATGCCGCGTGATTAGCCGTATGCCTAACAAGATTGATGCGAACTATTTCGACTCCAGCCAAAAACAGGATGAACAGCAAAGAGCAGACGACAGAGAATTCCAGCGCCGCAGCACCTTTTTTGGGTTCAAATTTCATGACGATTTCTCTCTTGGCAAAAGGGCTTGTTGTGGGTCAATTTCGGACCGTAGTGATGTAGATACGGCATTCACCAATGAAAATACTTTTTTGATGCGGTTCCTTCAGGCTTATCGGGTGAGCAGAGTGGGCATGATTTTCGCGACCTCGCGAAAGACGCGACGGATGTCAGCCGAGCTGTTGGCATGAAAATGCAGACCTTTGCCGATTCTGGCTACATCCCTCATAATTTCTTGGTTGGCTTCATCAGCGAAGGTGACAGTGAAAATCATGATGCCTTGATCCGCCAACGCATATGCGACCGCGCGAGGATCGGGACCGACGTTGAAAATGCCGTCGGTCATTACAACCACGACTTTGGCTGCCCAAGGTCGGGTTTTCGTACTGTTTGCAAGTCGATTCAAGGCATAGAGCATCCCTTCTCCGATATTGGTGGCCCCCGAGTTGAATCGCTTCGTATATGGCTGTAACTTTTGAAACACCTCACTGTAATTCTCGGTTAAATCGTGATCATCTTGGGCAGTGTCGGCGTAGGTTACGAGGGCGACTTGTTCGCGATGGGGCGAAAACAACAATTCTTGGAGGAAAATCTGCACGGCATCAACGGTATCCAGCCACCGGGATTCAGGCGGCGCTGGATCGCCAAAAAACCACCCCGGACTCGCGTTGCGCGGAATCGGTGGATAGTCGGCTATTTCATCGGCCGCGTAGGCCATTGAGCCCGATCGATCGATCACCAAAACAATATCCAATTCCAGTTGTGTCGCGACGGCACTGCGGGTCATATTCACCGTCAATGGGCCTTGCAGCATCGGAAACACGAGACGTACCGGTCCCGAGGGCGTTGCCGCGCTCTTCTCGACAGTCAACCGCAGCGAGTTTCCTGAGCCGCCCGTTGGAGAAAACAAATATCGTTGATTCTGATGACTCCGCAACGAAATCCCGACCTCGAAATCGGACATTCGCAGTTGCAAAGGAGAGCCGGAAACAAGATTTCGATCAGCAATGTTTTGAGCCTCGGCGACAGCTGCGTTTAAATTGCCAGTTTGCATATAAACTCGAGTAGCTGCCCGGACAGCTGCGTCCGTTGCCACCTGCATTTCTGTTTGAACAAGCTGCAGATAGGCCCAGTTGATCGCAAAGCCGGCGAGAATCAAGATCACTGGCATGAAGAGGACAACCAGAACCAGAACGGCGCCGCGACGATTTTGGGCCGTTTGGCCGAGTCGGCAATGGGGATTTAAAGCGCGATGATGGTAGGTAAAACTCATGGTTGCCAATCAAAACATTAAGTGCAATGGTTAGTTAAAAATCTTTGGAAAATGTCGCTTGGGCTTGCAAAGTGCTTCCCGAAAAAAAACCCATACCGAAAAAACAATTGTCGCGGGCTGGGGCGCGAACGGTAACTGTCACTTTCGTTCCCGCCGGCGAATCGGGAAAGTTGCTGGGAGTCACGTCATGCGAGACACCACGCAAGTTCCGCAACTGGGCGATTTTCATAATTTGTGCGTTGACGTTTTCCGGAGTCGAACCTGAAACTACCGCCACCCGCGCGCCCTCGAAAGCACAGACCAATAAGGACTGTCTCGTGAAAATTGCATCACAGGCCTCGACGACTCCGAACGTGATGATGACGAAAATGGGCAGACACACCGCCGCCTCAACGGCAGCAGCACCACGACGTCGCTTTAACCAGGTCCTGGGCAGAGGGTGACAAGATCTAAGCTTCATGGGGATCGGTAACGAGAAATGTTCCAGATTTCGGATCGGGCAAGCGGAAGGAAGACGGAGTCCTGTGTCGAAAGGGTAGTTCGAAGCGCCGCCGAAATTCGATGAAAAAGTAACGAACGGTTTCATTTCGAAAGGAGAGCCGCTGGAATTTCCCATCTCTCCGCTAAAATCGATCCGCTGTTTACAATCCGCCCAGCAACCGGGTTGTTGCCAGCAACGAAAATTAGGGGCCACCATTCACCTTTTCAAAAAAATCTCGCTCCGGACTGCTTGCACGAGGAATCCGGAATTTTACGAACCGGCTCCCGAATGGCGCGGGCTGCTTGTCCATCGCAAACGCCATGGTCAAAAAAAATTGTTCGGCTACGGGCCAAACCGTTTGCCAAAGTTTTGATGCTCGCCTGGGTATGAAAACACGAAGATACGACCTGGCAGCCAACTCAGATGAAACTTAGTGAAGCTGCCATGTTACACGCTCCCATCGACGATTTTGGATTCGCCCGACTTTCAGCACGGATCGGGTTGACTGTGCCGGTCTAACGTCGCTCGAAAATCGACACCCGATGTTCCTACCGGCCGAACGCGCCGTTCGAATTTGGCAGCGCGCAGTTGGCGTCATGTTCGCCAACGCGTCGGAATACCACCTCGCGTCGCGCCATGAGCCCTGGTGCTTGCCGGCCCGTTAGGACGGACTGTCGCACTTAAAAACCGCTGCGATGTCGGTTTGTCGCCAGCCCACAGGACATGATCCCAATTGTCAATGAGCTGCCGATTTGATAATCTATTTACCGGGAGAGCTACGTTGGCGATCCACCATGTTTTTTATGAACGCCCGATCCTGGATGGCCCCTCGATTGCAAGGGCGCCTAGCCGCTGAGTCAAATAACGACAGTTCGGCTTGGAAGAGGCAGCGGAGGAAATATGTCGACAATCGTTCAAGAGCTTATCGATGCCGGGGTCCATTTCGGCCACCGCGCTAGCCGCTGGAACCCGAAAATGCGTCCCTATATCTACGGACGCAAAAATCAAATTCACATTATCGATGTCCGCGAAACCGTGCGGGGCTTGCTGCGGGCCAAGAAATTCGTTTCCCAAGTAGCCAGCGAGGGAAGCTTAGTTCTGTTCGTGGGAACGAAGCGGCAGGCCGGTCCGATTGTCCAACGCGAGGCTGAACGCTGCGGCATGCCGTTCGTCAGCGAACGCTGGCTGGGTGGCGCCCTCACCAACTTTCGCACCATCCGCAGCCGCATGGGACGCTTCGAAGAGTTGGAGCGGATCCGCTCGACCGACGAAATCAACACTTATTCGAAGAAAATGCAATCTTCGCTCGCCCGCGAATACCGAAAAATGTATCGGAACCTGAACGGTATTCGCACAATGAACCGCATTCCACAATGCCTCGTGGTCATCGACCCGATGAAGGAAAAAAATGCGGTTCGCGAGGCTCGCGCGATGCGAATCCCGACGGTCGCCCTCATCGACACCAACTGTGATCCAGACATGGTCGACCTACCAATCCCCGGAAACGACGACGGTATCCGCTCTATTGAGTTGATCCTTTCGCACCTGGCGGATGCCGTTTTGGCAGGGACAAAAACAATCGTTGCCAAAAACGAGGGCGCCGATTCGCCGGCTGCTAAACCAGCCGTGCCGGACAAGGACGCCGAGTGACTCGCTCGGCCAATTCGGTCCCAATCCTGCGGAGCGTAAGGTCGCCTTAAAACAAAACATAGACGCAAGACCGCGGCGTCCGGCGTTGCGGTTGTTCCGAACGTGACTCCGAGCCACCGTGTCTGATCTCGGACTGAAGTATCCCAACACAAACGCAAAAATTTTCAATCTTGAGAAATCAATAACGAGGAGATGGCCCTATGCCAGAAGTAACCGCCGAAGCTGTGAAGAAATTTCGTGAAAAAACCGGTCTGCCGTTGATGGATTGCAAGGCAGCGCTGGCCGAAGCCAGCGGCGACGAAGAAAAGGCGATCGAGATCCTGCGCAAGAAAGGCCAAGCCATTTCTGCCAAACGTGGTGACCGAGAAACTGCTTTTGGTCGCTTCGGTCTCTGGTGCGGCAGCGACAAGTCCGCTGGAGCTATCGTGGAATTCAAATGCGAATCGGCTCCTGTCGCGGCCAACGAGGAATTTATTCAGCTGGCCAACGATCTTGCTCGCGCCTTGGCTGAAAACCGTCAGGTGCAAACCGTCGAGCAATTACTGGCTCTCCCCTCGCCCAGCAAACCCGGCAAATCGCTAGGCGATGTCAAAGACGATCTGTTCAACCGAATTCGGGAGGTCTTCAATATCGGTCGCTTCACTCGTTTCGAAGGGAGCACGGGGGGCTACAGCCACAACTCGGGCACGGTCGCCGGCGTCTTGGTGAGCGTCGAAGGGGGTACGGACGACTTGGCCAAGGATGTCTGCATGCAAATCGTGGCGATGCGTCCCGCTGCCCTTTCACGCGATGAAATTGACCCGGCGCTGGTCAGCAAGGAACGAGAGATTCTCAGCGAGGCAGCACGCAAGGAAGGCAAGCCGGAGAACATCATTGAGAAAATGGTCGAGGGCCGCCTTCGCAACTTCTTCGCAGAGCGAGTCCTTCTAGACCAGCCGTACGTGAAAGACGACAAGAAAACGGTCGGCCAATTCGCCAAAGAAAACGGCATGACCATCAAGAAGTACGTCCACTGGGTTCTCGGTGAAAAATAGAATGCAGGACCAGAACCATCCGTATGTGCCCGCTGGCAGCCAACGACCATAGCCCAGAGCCCCGCCTCCATGGACCACAATAACCAAGCCAAATTCAGGCGGATTCTCCTCAAACTCTCCGGGGAAAGTTTTACACACCCCGGAGAGCGCGGGATCAGTATGGACCAGGTTCTGCGAGCCGCTCGCCAAATCGTGCGTGCCCACAACATGGGCTGCGAGGTCGGCGTGGTCATCGGCGGCGGTAACATCCTACGAGGCAGTCAGTTCATTTCGACCGACAACAATTCGGTCATCAACCCCGCTTCGGCCCATTACATGGGTATGTTGGCGACGGTGATCAACGGCCTGGCGCTGTCGGACGCCATCGAGTCCCTCGGGGTTACCGTGCGGCTCATGAGTGCGATCCGAATGGACGGCATCTGCGAGCCGTACATTCGACGCCGTGCCAAACGGCATCTGGAAAAAGGCCGCGTAATCATCATGGCGGCTGGCACCGGACGTCCGTATGTCACGACGGACACGGCGGCCGCTTCCTACGCCCTGGAAATCGAGGCCGAGGTGCTGATGAAGGCCACCAAGGTTGACGGCGTGTACAGTGACGATCCCAACAAAAACCCTCACGCGGTTCTGTACTCAGAACTCGACTACACCACCGTGCTTGAACAAAATTTGCGGTTCATGGACTCGACCGCGATTTCCCATTGCATGGAACACAAACTGCCGATCATGGTTTTCAATTACCAAAAAGAAGGGAATGTCGAGCGCGCAGTCGGTGGCGAAAAGATAGGAACATGGATCGGCAGTCGGCCCGCTGTCGTTGCTCGACCGTAATTCATAAAATAACGATGGGCTGCCGGATACATTCCCTCGCGATGGCCCCTCACGAAAACCGATGGAGGACCCCATGACTGTTGATGATCTGATCCTCGACACCGAAGATCGTATGGAAAAGGCGATCGAAATCCTCAAGAAGAATCTCTCCGGTATCCGCACAGGCCGCGCGAATCCGGGTCTGGTCGATTCCCTACGTGTCGATGTTTACGGATCGCCAACCCCGCTGAAACAAATCGCCTCGGTAGGCGTTCCTGAACCTGCACAAATCTTGATCCGTCCATACGATACCAGCACCATCAAGGACATCGAGAAGGCAATCGTGGCGAGCGATCTCGGCTTCAATCCGCAGAGCGACGGCCGAGTCATCCGCATCAATATCCCGGCACTCTCCACGGATGTCCGCAAAAAAATGGTGGCACGCATCAAAGAATTGGCTGAAGAAGCCCGCGTGTCCATCCGCAACATTCGCCGAGACGGCAACAAAGCGGTGGAGACGGCCGAGAAAAACAAGGAAATCAGCGAGGACGACCGCGACTCTCTCAAAGAGCAAATTCAGGAATTGACGAAAAAGTTCGAAGACAAAGTCAACGAAATGGCCAAATCCCGCGAAGCTGAGGTGATGCAAGACTGAGGAATACTCCCACAATCAGGGAGTTCCTCCACGCAACGCTTCAGTGCGGCGGATGCTTAGGCTAAATAACATCGTACCATCGACTATAATTGTTCGTTCCGCTTGGTCCCGTCGGGGCCGGAACTTTGGAAGGTAAGCGAATGGCTAGCGGCTTCATTGGAAATGAAGTGCCCCGCAAGGGGTTGTGGGTTCGAATCCCATGCCTTCCGCTATTTTTTGGAGTTTAAAATCGCGTTTGTGCCACATTTGTGCCACATTTCAAATTCCGGAACCGCCATATTTCGGTCACAAAAACCCCAATCGATCCCTCGCCGAATATCACACGCACCCCCGGTTTGGCCCCATTTGAATCGCTGAAAATCAATTGATCCGCAGCGGGGACACTACCAGGCCGGGGGATTTTTTAAGCCGGGGCGGTGAAGGTGTGGGTGTAGGAGGTGATCTCTACGGTGTCCTAGGCCCCGATGGTTGCGGTGGTTAGAGTCAGATCGGGAGAGCCTGCGGCGACTCCGGCGGTGCCTTGGAGAACTGGATCGCCGTCCGAGGTCTTGGCGCGAAAGTGTCCGGCCGTCCCGGCGGCCCAGACGACAGCCGGGTTGGGTAGGTCGATCGTTGCGATGCCTCCGGCGAACGTGAATGCAGGGTTGAAGAGCGTGAACTCGGCAAGCAGTGTCCCTGAGTCTGGATCCTCGATTGATGCTGGGGGGGAGCCGCTGCGGATCTCGATCGTCCCGCCGTCGAGCCTGGAGTAGATCGAATCAGCGTAGGCCGTCCGAGCCTCGGTTTCGATGTCGGGATGAATTTCAACAGTCATGGCGCTGCTCCGTGTGAGTCTAATCGGGGATGGCTTCAGGGGTGACGCTGGCCGAGGCCGTCAGTTCGTTCATGCCGATCTCGCCGAGCAGTGATGCAAAGGCACCGACTCCTCCGCCGGTGTTGATGCCGCCGGTGGCGGCGTGGTGTTGGGTTTCCAAAATGAACAGAGTTCAACGAACTGTCGCAATGACGGAAGCTTCTGCGCTTCAAAACCAAACAAAACCAAAACCAAAAGCAAAACCAAAAGAAGCAAAACCCAAAATCAAAAAATCAACAAAAAATCGAAAAAATCAAAAGAAAAAAGAAAATCAAAAATCAAAAGGAGAGAAAATCAAAAGAGAAAATCAAAAGGACAGGC
>CALDHM010000032.1 GCA_937941455.1 uncultured Pirellulaceae bacterium
TCCCGCTCCTTCACCGCCTATCGCTCCGCATTTTCAACCAAAATCCCCGCTGCACCCCTTCCAGCCAGCCCCAACGACCCCTCCGTCCACCCAAATCCCACTCGCCTTGTTCCCAAATTGTTGAGTGCACCGGTTTTTTTCGCAGTTTTTTTCCCCAAATTGTTGGGTGGCACCGATTTTTTTCCTCTTTTGGGGGGAATGGAGGTTTTGAAGGTGTTGGAGTGTTGGAGAGGAGGAAGGGAGGGAGAGTAGAGGGTTGTTTTTAGCGCGAGAAGTTTCTTTTTTGTTTACTGTACGAATTATTTGGCGATGTCAATTCGTTTTAAGCGGCCACCTGCACCGCTGCGGATCGTCACTGCAGATTTGCTAGTGCCGAAGTGGTTTGCGACTAACCGGAGCAATTCTTCATTCGCTTTTCCATCCACCGGGGGCGACTTCACCCGCGCGATCCAAGTTCCATCGCTTTGCCGTGCTAATGATGATGTATTCGAATTTGGCTTGACTTTGACTTGAATGGTGATCACGGCGTGGCCTAACTACGAACGAATAACGTGTTTCTCAGACAGTTCCCGAATACTCTCGACGGTTGCGCACAGCTTTTGTTCAGTCGAAAGCATTTCAAAATCGTGCCACTTCTGTATTTCCACTTGCGAGCTGCTCTGTAGGATGCTTTGGCTAAATCTAACCTTCTGTACTTCGCCCCTAACGTACTGACGTGCCGATTTAGAGGCATCGCTGAAGGATTGCCAAATCGATGATACCTTGAACGTTGAAAGCTGTCTTGGCATATGATGGAATCGGCTGCATGGCACAATTGATCGTCGCACAATTGATCGTCTCTTGTCGAGCTTGTTGAGATTGAGTTGGCCGCAAGCTCCACGACCTGTGGATCGAATGCCATTATAGGAAGTGCGAGTTGTCAACCGTCCCGACGCGATCAAAATTCGATCATCTCGCCATCTTCCGGGATGTTGAAATGGGGGTAGATTGTGGCAACCGAGCTCAGATCAAGTAACCGGTCGCTTTCGTCCAATGGGGAAAGGTGCACCAGGCACGTCCGTTTCGCGCAGCTTGCGGCCGCCACCTGAGCCACTGGAGTCAAGCAACTGTGGCCCGTCAAGAGAGCCAATTCTTCCTTCCCATCTGGGAAATAGCATTCATGCACCAACAAGTCGACCCCTGCGATCTCGCGGACGTATTCCGCCTCGAGGTCAGCCGTCGTATCGGTAATGTAGGCCATGCTTCGTTCAGGCCAGGCGAGGCGAAACCCCAAACAGCCGCCTGGATGGATCAAGGGAAAGGTCCGTAGCCATCCTCCGCCGGGCAACGGCAGTCTGGGCGCATCAGGGCCTGCCGGCAAATCTGCGAAGTGGAACGGCGGAGCCACCGGAAAAATCAGCGGATGAAACAGATGGCGCTCGATCGCCGGACGTTTTTCGGGATCGACGTAGACCGTCACGGACTGGACATCTTTTTGGTACAGCACGTCCAGCAAAAACGTCAAACCGACAATATGATCCAAGTGCGTATGAGACAAAAAAATATGAAGCTCAGGCGTGCAGATCAAATCGCGAACTCGGAACATTCCGGTGCCCGCGTCCAAAATGATGCCCAACTCGGGAATCATGAAGCAAGCCGTATCGCGTCGACGATTGGGGTGGTAGCCCGTCGTGCCCAAAAAATGAAATTGCATGAACCATCTCGCTTCGAGGAAAAAATCGGCAAAGCGCCGCCGCGGGTCGGCAGCAGTTCTCCTGGTGCTGGAACGGGAAGACGCTCGCGAATTATCTGAAGTCGCAGACTAGCCGATGTGACGCAAAGGACACAAGTCACCGCAAACGTACTGGCGAGGCCAGCGCCACTCGAGGCATCGACGAGGTCATTAACCTTGCTCCTGAGACGGCTTCTTTTCGCCTGCTACGTACTCACTATCCAACGCCGGCGCGAGGACGATCCTTCGCCGCGCGTTTTCCCTAAAGAAATTTCCAGCGTGCCATTTTAATCGATTCCCCTGCATCAAGCCGAAACCCCGACCCGCTCCCACCGATCATTGCCGAGCGAGCGAGGTCTGAAGCTTTCGCCAGGCTGCCGGAGAAAGGGGTTCGGGGTTGCCGTTTCGATCGATGCGCATGCCTGTCAGGGCTTGGATCATTTCCCGCACGCGCTCGACGGGTTGCACGAAAGGTCGAGGGATGGCGACGATGTGTGCCGAGCGGTCTTGGCCGGCTGTCGCTACGTGCGTACCGCCTGGGCTGAAGGCAATACTGACCACGGGACCGCCGTGACGGATGGGGGCGAGAACTTCCTTGCGAGAGAGGACGTTCCAGACGCGAGCGGTGCCGTCATCGCAGGCAGTCGCTAACCAGCGGCCGTCGGGACTGAAGCACACGTCGTTCACCGAACCATTGTGTTGGAGGGGTGGGCCGACTGCTTGGCCCCTGTCCCTGCTCCAAATCCGGACGAAGCGATCCTGGCAGGCTGTGGCGATGAACCGCCCGTCATGCGAGAAGGCGATACCACGCACTTGGCCAACATGTCGAATCTCCAGTTCCGGCCGCTGGTTTTCCAGCGAGTTCCACAACCGCAAAATTCCGTCTCGACCACCAGCGGCGATGCGGTGGGGATTGGTCGGATCGAAGGCCACGGCGCGGCTCAGGGGGACAACTCGAGGGGGGCCGATCTCCTTCCCCGTTGCGACATCATGAACATGCAGCAAGTTATCCCAGCCGACCCGCGCGAGGTAGCGTTCGTCGTGAGACCAAGCGACCTTGTTGATAGGACTGGAACCTGGAATACCCGGTTCAATTTGCTGGCCGGTCTCCAGATCCCAAATGCGGACCCAGCTCTGTGTGCCCGCTGAAGCGATCCGATTGGACTGAGGAGCCCGCTTGATCGTGAAGGTGAATCCAGGATTAAGCAACACCGTCGTTTGCCCTTCTGGCAGCGAGGATTTCCAGCACAGAATGGTGTCTCCTTGGCCGGAGCAACCCAGCAATACCGTTTCTCCCCGCGCGTCGAACTCGACGCAGTTCAGTGCGGCGCTCTGGCGAAAAGTTTTCAAATCGGATCGTGGCCGCAATTCGCGCAACGTGATTCGCCCGTTTTGTTCGAGGCAAGCCAATCGCGATCCTTCGTGGCTGATGTCGAAGGTCAATAAACCAGATGGCAGGGGAATATCGGGCAGTGCTTGTTCCCCGGTTGCTGTCGACCACAGTCGAATGACATTGTCAGTGCCGGCGGTGGAGAGTAAGCGGCTGTCGGGGGAGAAAACCGTTCGCGTGACGATCCCTTGATGGCGGAGAGGTGCACACACCTCGCGACCGTCGGCCGCACGCCATAGTCGAACGGCGTTGTCTGCGGCCGCTGACAAGACGTATTTACCGTCGGGGCTGAAACTTACCAGATGAACCCGGCCAGGATGCAGCAACGTCATGAACGGCTGCGCAGGAGATTGGTCCCTTTCGGCCGTGGACTCTAGCACTTCCGCAATGCGATAGAGACGGACTTGATGATCGAAACTCGCCGTGGCCAACAGGCGTTCATCTGGGCTGAAGGCCAGCGAATTCACCCAATCGCCATGCGTCATTGGTGGAGCGAGTGAAGTGCCGTTTTGATCGCGGAGTATCACCCGGTTGCTCGCGTCGCTGACGGCAACCAGTTTTCCCGAGTCGCTGAAGGCTGCCGCCAAAATTTGCGTCGGATGCACCAGTTCACCGCCGACGGGTTGTCCGTTGGCAAGCTCGTGCAGCATGGCGACGCCGTCTTCGTAACCGATCAGCAACCTATTTGCAGCGCGGCAGGCCGCCACCACCGCGATGGGCGATGATCGCGGCGAGGATTGAGCGAGTTGGCGGCTCGACGCAAGGTCCCAAACGGAGACTTGTTGCCCACCGCTTATCGCGAACAGGAAACTACCGTCGCTGCCGAAGGCGACATGTTGCAGGCCCGGGCCGACCTCGAGTGTTCGATCTTGCCGCCGACCATCGAGATCCCACAACTGAAGCCTTCCATCGCCGTGGGCTGTCATCAGTAGGGGTTGGGCAGGATTGAAATCCAAGCTGATCAGGCCTTCATCCGGTTCCAGTATTTCCGTAATCGGGGGCAGTTGGGCGGCCCACGATGCCATGGACTGACGGAGAATCTCCTCCAACTCGGGTTGATCCTGGCTCATGGCCAAGGCCTCCGCCATCCACAACAATCCGGGTGCGATGCGGCCCTGTTGGCAGAGGAGCAAGCCGCGGTTGTAGGTCATTTCGGCAGCCAGGCGTTGAGCTTGGTTTCGTGCTGTCAAGGTTTGAGCCTGTTGTTGCTGCAGGAAAAAATTGCCGAGCGCCAGCGCGATCGTGACCGTTGCCAGCAATACTGATGCCGCCGTCGCCAGTGCCCGGTTGCGGCGGACCCATCGCATGAGTTT
Source organism: uncultured Pirellulaceae bacterium (assembly GCA_937941455.1). Taxonomy (GTDB): domain Bacteria; phylum Planctomycetota; class Planctomycetia; order Pirellulales; family Pirellulaceae; genus BJ22. The sequence continues at coordinate 4,415 of CALDHM010000032.1, forward strand.
TTGCGGAATTCGATCTTGTCGGGCCAGAATTGGTTCGTCCGCCAAGTAATGTTGCACATCGTCGGCCAACTCCTTGGCCGAGGCGTACCGCTGCGATCGCTCAGGTGCCATGGCTTTGAGGCAAATCGCCTCCAGCGACTTCGAAACGCGCGGATTAACCTCGCGGGGTCGTGGGACGCTCTCCTGCAGAACCTTGCGGATTACCTCCCCCACCGAATCGCCGCTGCGCGGTGGTTGGCCGGTTAGGATCGCGTAGAGGGTTCCTCCTAAACAATAGATGTCGGTCCGCTCATCGACCGGTCCCCATTGCGGATCGACTTGTTCTGGCGCCATGTAAGCAGGAGTGCCGAGAACCGTACCTACCATCGTTTTTTCGCCGCGAGCATCTTCGCCAAGCGAGACAGTGCGGACCTGGTCCAGCGGCTCATCACCTTCGGCCAGTGGTTCCGGATCATCGGCGGGAGCCGCTGTGACCCGGGCCAGCCCCCAATCCAGGACGATGACTTCGCCGTACCGTCCCAGCACCACGTTTTCGGGCTTGATATCCCGGTGAATCACCCCTCGCGCATGAGCGAAGGCGATGGCCTGGCACACGTCGACAAAGGCCTGCAGCAGCCGCAGCCGTTCGACGCGATCACGGTGACCATCGCGAGTTTGCCGATGGTAATTGAGGCAGGCCTCGCGGAGGGTTTCCCCCACCACCAGCCGCATGGTGTAGAACAATTCTTCGGGGCTGGCCGGGTCGGATAGTTCATAAACGGGCACGATGTTCGGATGTTCGAGTTGGCCGGTGATCTGAGCCTCGCGGCGGAAACGGCGAACGGCTTGTTCGTTGCCTGCCATGTCCTGGCGAATTTGTTTGATAGCCACGTCGCGATTGATGACGCGGTCATGAGCCAGCCACACGCGGCTGAGCCCCCCCTCCGCAAAAAGCCGCTTGACGAGATACTGCGGGGCAAGCTGTTGCGCATCGGCTGCTGCCGCAATTGCTCCAAGCGAAATTTCGGCATTCCATCCCAAATCGAAGCCGCCACCCGAACTGGGATCATCGGTCAGCGTCGATTGGCCATCGACCGTGGCCGTCGACGGATCGGGCCGGCGTTTGCGAAGCGGCTCGATTCGTTGCGAATCGATCAAGTTCGGTTGCCGCCGCGGCGCGGGATCAGCCGACGGGCCCTGCGGGTCGTCGTCGGGCAACCGATTCAATCGCTCGGTGTCGATGCCAGGGATGTTTTTCAGCGCTTCGCGGAAGTCGATGGGTTTGCCTTGTTGCGTCAGCCTGACCGCCTCGATCAATTGAGCTTCGCTGATGGCCCCGGCCCGCAGGGCTCGCAAACCGAATCGTAAATCGGCGATCTTCATCGGACAGCTCGCGTCATCAAGGGGAGCGGCAACGCAGCAAACTACGGGATCAGGCCGCTCAGCGCGGATCACAGCCATTGTAGCTCATCGGAGTGCCCGCCGAGTATTCCGAGGGGGGCCGCCAGCGGTTTCGCCTGCTGATGCTGCGGGGCTACCAAAAAGCTGTAGGTAATGCGGACGATCTATTCGACCGTATCGAGATAGGGGTCCTGGCCAAGCTCGATTTGCATTTCACGGCGGCGATTTTCCTGGTAGAGCAACACCTTTCGCCCTTCGAAATTCCGCTGCTCGATCCGCCGCTGGGCGGCACGGAAGTAGCGCGCGATCTGCGGCGTAGATGAACTAGCCAACGGCAACTGTCGCAGGCGTCGCCATTGCCAGGCCGGCAAGCCCTGCGCGAGAATCTCGTCCTCGAGGGACATGAACTGCCGATAGCTCCCCGGGTCCCCTTGGCGTCCCGCACGGCCGATCAATTGCCGATCGATCCGCGCGGAATCGTGCATCTCAGAACAAATCACGTGCAGCCCACCCAATTCCAATGAGGCGGCATCGAGGCGGATGTCGGTACCGCGGCCCGCCATGTTGGTGGCCACGGTGACCTTGCGAAAACCGCCGGCTTGGGCAATGATCTCGGCCTCGCGCGCATGTTCCTTGGCGTTCAGCACTTCATGCGCGATGCCTCGTTGGTTGAGAATACGAGACAGATGCAGCGATTTGTCGATCGAGCGCGTCCCGATCAGAATGGGTCGGCCTTCATCGTTGATCTCTTCGACCTCGTCGGCGATCCGCAACCAGCGTTCGCGATCGGTTTCGGTGATGATCTCCGGGTAGGCAACGCGCCGCGGTGGCCGATGCGTCGGCACCTCGATAACCGGTGTGCCGTAGATCGTCTTCAGTTCGTTGGCGGAATTTCCGACGGTGCCGGTCATGCCGGCCAGCCGCTGGTAGCACGAGAAGAGGTGCTGGACGGTCACCCGGGCGACCTCGTCGGTTTCTTCGGTGATGTCTAAACCCTCGCGAGCCTCGATCGCCTGATGCAAGCCCGTCCGCCATTTTCGCCCTTCGGCGAGGCGGCCGGTGTATTCGTCGACAATCACTACCTCCCCCTCGCAAATCACATAGTGCCGATCGCGGACGTAAAAATGCTGCACGGCCAAAGCCAATTCGACTTGGGCGTAAATCTCCAGCAGCGGGAAGGGGGCGAGCTCGGGAGCATGAGCCCGTTGCCGCGCCGCGAGGCGACCGGCCGATGTCAAGCGAATCTGTCGCCGCTGGTCTTGTTTCTCATAGTGATCGGTCGTCAGTTCGGGCGCGACGCGGGCAGCCCAACGAAACAGGGGAACGCGATCGAGCCCACCGTCGGCTTGTCCCGCGACCACCAGCGGGGTGCGAGCCTCATCGATCAGCAAATTGTCGGCCTCGTCGACGATCGCGAAGTAGAACGGCCTCTGCACCGTCCCCGGCGACGAATCGTCGGCCGATTCCAACAGGCTTGAGAAGCGAGATTCCAGGCCTAACTGGAACTGCCGCTCTCGCAGGCGATCGCGGAGGAAGTCGAAGCCGACCTCCTTGGCGGTGCTGTAGGTGATGTCGCAAGCATACGCCCGCCGCCGCTCGTCGGCCGTACTCTCGGCAGTAATGTGGCCGACGGAGAGTCCCAGGGCCGAATAGAGCGGTTGCAGACTGACGGCATCGCGACGAGCCAGATAATCGTTGGCGGTCAGGAGGTGGGCCCCCTTGCCGGCGAGCGCCGTCAAGTACAACGGGGCTGTCGCCGTCAGTGTCTTTCCTTCGCCGGTCTGCATCACCGCGATCTGCCCCATTTGCAAGGCGGCACCGCCGATCAACTGGACATCGAACAGTCGCATTCCCAAGGTCCGTCGCCCTACCTCCCGCACCAGGGCAAAGGCTTCTGGGAGTAGCGACCCTTCAGGCTCGCCGGCCATCACGCGGTACCGCAGGGCGCGGCTGCGCTTGGTGAGTTCGTCGGTGCTGAGCGATTGCAGACCGCCTTCCAAACGATCGATTTGCTGCGCGATCCGCCGCAGTTGCAGCAGACTGTAGGCTCGAAATTTCCGAAGGGGGGAATTCACGCCGAGATCCGATTAACGGTTCATCAAAGGCTGGCCGTTCGGGCTGACGTTCCGCCAACCGTTTTGATAATTCGGATTGGCTTCGGGTGCCGTCGTCGCTCGGGCCAAGATCGTCGGGCCGGCCTGTGGCGACATTCCTGCCGGCACGAACTGTCCGTACTGATTGGCTGGGCGAAAGGTTCCATATGAGGAATAGGCCGATGGGGCTCGCTGCTGGCTGGCGTCGGCCATGGGCATCCGCGTCGGATCTTGTGCGTCATTGACCGAAGTCGTGGCAAAGTCAGGCGAGACGATCCGCGTGCCGTTCCCGTAGGTCGCAGTGGTGACCTGCGTTGGATAGCTGCCGACGGGCATGCCCGGTTGTCCCGTGGGAGCGAAAACACCTGGGGTAGCGTTGTAGCCCGGAGCGGCAGCCCCGAAGTTTCCTGGCACGGGGGAACCTGGCGCTTGCCCCGCCGGAGTCCAACCGGGAGTCGTCGTCGCCCCAGAGGGAGGTGACGAGTAAAAATTGCCAGACGGTTGTGCCGAGACGCGCGAGGCGTTTGTCGCCGGAGGTGGCACGATCGTACTCTGCCCAAAGGAATTCCACGGAGGAACTGGGGACCAAGGCTGCCCACAGCCTCCCGACTGGCAGCCCCAGCGGTTGCGGCATCCCGCTTGCAAGACCAGCGTCAGCAGTAGGCTCACGGCAACAAGTTGTTTCAATAACAGGCTGTTCATAGGTCGTCCGTCACGTTCGATTCGAATCGGGGCGGTACTGTAGCAGGTTTCGTGGGGGCTTCAAGGCGAAAGCGATCGCTAGCGGAAGAGGACTTCCAGCCAGATCGCCGCCCGTCTTGAAAGCGGGTGGCTGGGAACGGAACCGCTTGGCTTTCTCAAGGACCATCAAAATCAGGCCTTGTTGGCGGCCATGCAGCAGGCTGGAGCCGACGTTTTATCGGCAAGGGGGTCGGCAGCGGGGCGTTCCCCACGGCCGCCAACCGGATTACACTCGATCTTTTCCGGCCCAACCATTCGCGTTGCCGATATTTTTCCCGACGAGAGACCACGAACGACTCAAGCGGGTTGGCCCGTCGAAACGCCTCTTGGTGAGTCATGCCAGCAAAGTCCATCATCTATCTCGATAACGGCGCGACGAGTTGGCCGAAACCCACCGCCGTCGGTGCCGCCATGGTCGATTTCTTGAACCATCGTGCTGGCAACCCCGGACGGGGGGGCCACCATCTGGCTCGCGAGGCGGTCGCCGTGGTCGAGGCCGCCCGGCAGCAACTGGCCCACATGATCAACGCTTGCGACCGGAAACGGGTGGTGCTCACCCACGGCTGTACCGATTCGGTCAACATGGCGATCCATGGCGTTGTCAGGGCCTACCACCGAGACCATGGCGGCTTTGATCGTCCCTGCCCGCGCCCCCATATCATCACCACGACCATCGAACACAACGCCGTTTTGCGGACCCTCCACTGCTACGCATCGAACAGACAAATCGAACTCGACGTCATCCCCTGCGATTCCCAGGGATTGGTCCATCCCGATTCCGTGACTGCGGCGGCCCGCTCGGACACCCTGATGTTTGCAATCTCGCATGCGTCGAATGTTCTCGGTACGATCCAACCGGTGCGCGAGATCGTCGCGAGCCTTCGCCGCATTGTTCCCGACGTCTTGGTCCTGGTCGATGCGGCGCAAACGATCGGCCACCTGCCGATCGACGTCCAAGATTTGGATATCGACCTCTTGTCGATCGCCGGCCACAAGGCGCTCAAGGGGCCGACAGGGACCGGAGCCCTCTACGTCGGCCCGCGGGCTTTTCCCGAGATCGCCGAAAACGCGCGGATCTATTGCGAGCGGAGGGGGGGGACTGGTGCCGTCGCGCCCGGCCTGGAAATGCCCAATGTGTTGCCCGATGCGCTCGAGGCGGGCACACCGAATGCCGTCGGGTTCGCCGGGTTGCTCGCCGCCATGCGCGAATTGGATGATCCCGAGGTGGCTCGCCGTGCGCACCAATGCGAGCAAGAATTGACGCAGCGGATTATCGACGGCCTCCGCGAAATCGCTGGAGTGACTCTCTACGGTCGGCTCGACAATCACCAGCGAACCCCGGTCGTCTTGTTCAATCTGGCCGGATGGCCTGCCCGCGAATTGGCCGGGAGGCTCGACGCCGATTTTGGCATTTGTACGCGCGGCGGCGTCCACTGCGCACCGCTGGTTCATCAAACCATCGGCACCGCGCCGTCTGGAGGGGTGCGTGTTTCTCCAAGCGCGGCGAATACGGCGGCCGAAATCGATCGGTTTTTAGCGGCTGTGCGCCAGTTGGCGGAGGAAGGCCCAAGCCGGGCAGGACATTCGTGATCGGCAGGACCCAGCGACGCGTTAGACCTGTTTTCGCTCGATACCCGTTCAGGCAGCGCTCGCCGTCATGGCCGCGATCCGTGCAAGTTTTCGGCGGTAAACGCTGGGGTATTTTCGCCACGCGTGGCGATCCTGTTCCAAGTCCGCAGGTTGAATTAAACTGGAATTGGGTCGGTCTATAGGAACCGCATCTTCTAGTGACCATCGCCGAACGCATTCATCCCCGAGCCGCAAGAACGAATTGAGAGCCACCTGACGATATGCCGTTTTCCTTTCGCGTCGGAACGACTCCGGTCCTCATCAGCATTCCGCATCATGGCTCGTCGATCCCCCCGGAGATCGCGGCGACGATGACCGAGGACGGATTGAGCAGCCGCGATACGGATTGGTTTTTAGAGCGGCTCTACGATCTCCCCGAGACACGCGAGGCGAGTTTGCTGGTGGCTGAGTTGTCTCGCTATGTCATCGATTTGAACCGTCCGAGCGATGATCAATCGCTGTATCCGGGGCAAACGACAACCGGACTGGTGCCCGAGACTTGCTTCGATGGTGCGGCAGTGTACCGTGATGATTTGTATCCTTCCAAGGATGAAATTCAGCGGCGAATCGAGACGATTTGGCACCCGTACCATCAACAGATTCGAACGGAACTCGATCGGCTGCGGGACCGGTTCGGTTTGGCGGTGTTGGTGGAGGCGCATTCGATCGCGTCGGAGGTGCCAAGGTTGTTTCCGGGACGACTCCCCGATTTCAACATCGGTACCAATCATGGCAAAAGCTGTGACCACTCGTTGCAAGATACTCTGGCAGGTGTTTTGGCCAGTCAATCCGAATTCACGTATGTGGTCAACGGCCGGTTCGTCGGGGGGCATATCACTCGGCATTTTGGCGTTCCAGCCCGGGGGATTCACGCGGTGCAGCTCGAATTGTCTCAAGCCACCTATCTGGACGAATCGACGCGGCGCTGGAATGCGGCCAAGGCGGAACGGGTACAGTCTGTCTTCGGCAACTTGTTTGATGCCCTTCACGCTTGGATCCAGGCTCGATGACCAACCCGATGCACAACCCAGATCACATTCTGATATTTCGCGGATTTCGTTTGGCGACGCTGGCCGCGCCGGGTACGATTCTGGCCCGGGACGAACAAGGCAAATCGCGGTTCCGTCAGCCGAATCGCCCCTATGGTCTGGTCGAGGACAGCGTCTTATGCGTCCGCGGTGAGAACATCGAATGGATTTTGCCTACTGGTCTGGCTGTCCGCGAACCCCTCTATGCCGGTGCCGAGATCATCGAAGGGTGTGGCCGCTGGCTCACACCGGGCTTGATCGATTGCCACACACATTTGATCTATGGCGGCAATCGAGCGGAAGAATGGGAGGCACGCCTGCGGGGTGCCAGCTACGAAGAGATCGCCCGCGCCGGGGGAGGGATTTTGTCGACGATGCGGGCCACGCGGGCCGCCAGCGAGGACGACTTGGTAGCCTTGGCCAAGCGGCGGATCGCACCGCTCATCCGCGAGGGGGTTACCACCATCGAAATCAAATCGGGCTACGGACTTGACCTCGAAAGCGAACTGAAAATGCTACGCGCCGCGCATCGATTGGCCGAGGAAGTCGATATCCATGTCGAACCGACCTTGTTGGCCGCGCATGCCATTCCCCCGGAGTTCGCTCAAGCGGCCGATGACTATATCGCCTACGTCTGCAAAGAGATCATTCCAGCGGCCAGTTCCTTATGCACGGCGGTCGATGCCTTTTGCGAGCGGATCGCTTTTTCAGTACCCCAGATCGAACGCGTATTCGATGCTGCCGAGGCCGCCGGATTGCCGATCAAAGTCCATGCCGAACAATTGTCGCGAACGGGAATTGCCATCATCGCTGCCGATCGCGGGGCATTGTCGGTCGACCACATCGAGTATTTGACGATCGAGGATTGCAAGATCCTCGCCGATAGTGGTACCGTGGCGACCTTGCTGCCCGGTGCCTACTACTATCTGCGTGAAACGCAAATGCCCCCGATCGAGACGCTGCGTGCCGATGGTGTGCCGATGGCCGTGTCGACCGACGCCAACCCGGGCAGCTCGCCGTTGTTGTCACTGCTCACCGCAGGAAACATGGCGTGCGTACAATATGGGCTGACCCCTGAGGAGGCGTTGCAAGGAATGACTTGCCACGCGGCGCGAGCGCTGGGGTTGGAAGAGTCTCTGGGAACTCTCGAACCCGGCAAGCTGGCCGATCTGGCGATCTGGGACGTCGAAACGCCGGCCGAAATCGTTTATGCTCTGGGGTATGCTCCGTGCGTGGGGAGTTATCGAGGCGGAAGGAAGCGAACATGAGTGACGACGCAGGCCAAGGGTCGCTGAACAGACTCCGGTTTGCGGCAGCCCTGGTCGGCAACAGTTGGCAGCCGGACGTCGCCATCGACGTTGATGACCGGGGTGTCATTCACTCGATCACTTCCATAAATGGCGCGGGGCCGGAACCTCTGCCCCTGGTGGCTCTCCCCGGCATGGTAAACGTTCACAGTCATGCATTCCAGCGCGCCTTTGCCGGTTTGAGCGAATACGTGACGGCGCAGCGGGACAGCTTTTGGACATGGCGCTCGCTGATGTTCGATTTTTTGAATCGGGTCGACGCAGACGAGTTCTATCGAATCGCTCGCCAAGTTTACGGAGAAATGCTGGCCGCCGGTTATACCTGGGTGGGCGAATTTCACTATGTCCACTTGGATCCCGATGGCCGCATGTATTCGCGGCTGGAAGAGCTTGCTGCGGCAATTGTACAAGCGGCCGATGAGACGGGAATCGGCCTTTGCCTCCTCCCCACCCTCTATCAGCGCGGCGGCTTCAACAATGAACCCCTCGTGGCCGGCCAACGCAGGTTTTACCTCACGCTCGAGAAATACATCGATTTAGTCGAGCGATGTCAGCAGTTGGCAGCGGGACGAACCAATCTGCGCATTGGAGTCGCCTTGCATTCCCTCCGCGCGGTCCACCCCAGTATTGGTAACCAAGCCATCGCCGCTCTGCAACGGACCGGCGATTCCCTGCCGATCCATATTCACGTGGCAGAGCAGATTCCTGAGGTCGAGGCTTGTCTCGCGACTCACGGCAAACGTTCGGTCGAATATTTATTCGACACCTATCCCGTCGACGATCGGTGGTGTTTGATTCATGCCACCCATCTGGCCGAACACGAGCTCGCCGCGATCGTCGCCGCGGGGGCCGTTGTCGGGCTTTGTCCCAGCACAGAAGCTAACCTGGGCGATGGAATTTTTTGCGCGAGAGATTTCCTCTCCCGTGGTGGAAAAATTGGGATCGGCACGGACAGCAACGTCTGTATCGATCCACGCGAAGAACTGCGATTGATCGAAACCGTCCAGCGGCTTCATCATCGCGAGCGTGCCATTCTGGCGACTCCTGAACTATCGGCCGGCCGGCGGTTGTACACCCTAGCGGCTGCCGGAGGGGCCGCGGCCCTGCAGGTCAACTCCGGAGAAATTGCCGTCGGCAAACGATGCGATTTGACACTGATCGATCCTGTACATCCGGCCATTGGAAACGTTGCCGGAGATCGCTTGTTGGATCGCTTGGTCTTCTGCACTCATGGCGACTCGCCGATCGTCGGGGCTGTCGTAGCGGGCCGTTTCCATGGGCGGAGCAACGCCAAGGGCAAGATCTGTTGTGGTTGACGTTAAGCCATATCGATACCGTCACGGTCATGCCAATAAATTGTTGAATGCTGGCCCGGGTCTTGATTTGTATTCAACCGTGCCAAGCTGAAAAAATTAGGATCGACAGCCTGGCGACTCCTGGTCGGTTGGAAACGACGGTAAGAGAAGGCACGATTATAACGTTTCCATTTTCGCAATTCATTCGAACACAATACAGGCGATTGATAATCGTCCGCTGCGGTGTTCTATATAAACAACGGTATCAATCCGAGGTAAATTCAGGATAGTTTCCATTTTGAAATCCACGCAGTCGGTATTGTTTTTCCGAAAAATCGCCTTGCCCGTGCTGACCATGGGTGGGCTATTGTTTTCGGGTCTGATTACTTGGAGGCAGCTAACCGACAAGTCGCAGGTTTCCGCGTTGAATTCCGGCGAGATTCTGCAGATCGATTGCCGATCTCTGTGTCTTTCCGGAAATTATCAGCTTTATAACTTGGAAATTACGGGTGCTAGAGCAAAACTGCTGTTGTCTGCTAAAAAAGCGGGCCAGCCCGATCTCTATATCATCATTCCGGCCGATTTTTCGGAAGACAATGCAGCGACAAAATCCGTCGCAAATCCCATTATTTGGCAATATTGGCCCGACACGGATCGAGGGGCGGTGCCAGATCCAGCCGCCAGAATTTCATTTACTGGGATGTTGCGATCGATTTATGCATTGCCGACCGAGCAATTCGAATCGCTCAAACAGGTATATCCAGAACTCTATTTGAAAAAAGGATACGTGCTCGAACCCCTCGTGGACCAAAAGCGAGCGACGGCGGCAACAACTGCGGGCACGCTAGTCGTCCTAGCGCTGTGCTTTGTAGCTTCTGCCGTTTGGTTGGTCAATGGAATCCATGAATTGTCCGGTCGAAACATGCCGACGCCCGCAAGACCTGGATCAGCCGAGGAATTAGCCGGAGAAGAAACGTTTCTGAAGCTCGATTTTATCACGGGAGAGCAAGCCTTACAGCAACGATTGCACCGGCGCCCCCAGCGCGATCGCCTGACGCCAATCGTATCGTTTTTGACCGCATTGGTTAGTTTTCTGGCGATGCGGCGATTTGTGCTGCACCTCGACAGCGGCACTCCTCTTTGGGCGGAGATCTGTCTCGGCATCCTGGCCTTAGGAGCCGTCGTGCGTTGGATTTACCTCCCAGAGGTTGATCCTGCGCAATGGTCTGGCGACCCGACGCGGGATCGGACGACTGCGGAAGGAACGAATTTGATTCCACGCCAGGTTGAACTTCAAATCGAATCGATCATCAAGCTGGTGGAGCAACAAGGTTTCGTTTTCCGCCGTGAACTATTAGGGTTACCCGGCAATTATTGCATTACGAAAGAATATCTGTCGCCCGATCGCCAGACTTTATTCCATTTGATTTGGTACAAGAACGAAGTTCGCTTGCTATTTTTCACGAAGATTGTGTCCGGGACGACAATCATCACCTTGGATAACACCGCTCGCCTGAACCTGTCCGATTCTCAATCGATCATCAAGGCAGGCGTACCGGAAAATTTCAAAAAGACCTGGTCCATTCACCGCCGCCGCATCGCCCCTTGGTCATCCGGGCTTGTCAACTTTGACCAAACATCGCGAGCGAGTTGCGAGTTCGAGAATTTGATGGTACAGGAACAAGTTTTGTTCGCCAAATGGTTCGCCCTCAGCGAGATGACGACCGAATATTCGCGCCGGAAAAAAGATCGCCAGCAGGAACCATCGATGACTCGCGCCGGGCTGACCCGCCCTAGGCATCCATCGCAGTCGCTGGTTCCCGAATAATTACGCCAGCGCTGGGGCTACTGACATCAAGGATCGTTTACTGGAACTTCGATACGATCACCGCGGCAGCCTGACCCGGTGGCGAAACGTTCAGGTTGATGAACGAGTTGCCCGGATCGAGGGCGCTGTCGCGGACGACATTGACGGGGCAGTTTGCATCGGGCTGTTCATAATTCAGAACCGGAAATAATCGGCCCTGTTTTAGCGCCAAAAGGCTGGCGATCATTTCGACCATCCCCGATCCCGCCCCTAGGTTCCCCATGTAGCTTTTGACCGCCACGACCGGGCAATCGCCAAGGCATTTGCGGATGGCTTGGGCCTCGGCCGCGTCGACCACAGGATCGGAAAGCCCGTGAGCGTTGACATGCCCAAGTTGGTCGGCGGAGATGCCGGCTCGCTCGAGTGCCAATTCGATCACATTTTCAAAAGCCCGTTGATAATCGACACGACCTTCTGGCGAACATACGGTCGACGAGGCGTATCCAGTCACCTCGCCGTAGATCGTGGCACCGCGGGCTCGAGCGCAGTCTAGGTCCTCGAGCACGAGCACTCCGGCTCCTTCGCCAATCACCATTCCCTGGCGATTCCGATCGAAAGGGCGCGAGGCCTTGTCCGGCGCCAGACCGCGGGGAGCCAAACGTTCTTGCAACGCAACATGAACGGTGCGGAGGGATTGGATTCGCGTTCCCGTCGCTCCCACGACGATTGCATCAGCGATATTGCGGCGGATCGTTGTGACGGCTTCCGCGACCGACAGATTAGAACTTGCCTCGCGGAGGGTCACAGAATTGCTCGGGCCGCGGTAGTCGTTGTAAATTGCGACGTGGCTGGCCGGCATATTCGGCAAGTATTTCAGTAGCCACAGGGGTTCAATTTGCTGCATCCCGTAGGTCCCCCAACGGTCGAATTCGAACCCGTCGTCCCCGAGGCAGGCCTTGATGCCTTGCAAGAATTCCACAGGCTCCGAAATGATGTAGTCGCAGCCGAACATCGTGCCGACTCGTTCGGGCGCGTAGGCGTCCGGGGTCAAGTTGGCGTTTTGGATGGCCAATTGTGCCGCCGCCACCCCCATTTCGATTTCGCGGCACATCAATTTCAGACCTTTCTTGATGCTCCGCTGCAGCCCTTTTTCGAGCGTGCCGAATTCCTCGATTTGGCCGTGAAATTTCGCTTCTCCACCCACGTCACTAGGGAGATGGTCGGCGGGAATCCGGGTCAAAAAACCGATGCCCGACGTTCCTGTAGACAGGCTCTCCCACAACTCGGCGGTGTTGTTACCAATCGGGCTGATCAGGCCGAAGCCGGTAATCACGACTCGGCGCGGAAGGACTGTCATGCAGATTCCTGAATCAAACGTGTCAAAAAAATTTTCTTAAGAGCCTTACCTAGAAAGCCATGCCTTCCCGTGGACTTCTCGTCTACCGGAAAGAAGGGCGTCTGGTTGTCGGGCAGGCTCTTTGCCCCCTGATTTTACGGAATCTCATGAGGGCGTCGAGTCCAGCAGATCCACGGGCATCCTCGGCGTCAAGGGGCGGCCAACCCAGGTGGGTGGCGGCGCTCGAGGGAGAACCGCATTACCGTGGCGGTGATAGCGGACGCAGTGAGTCTGGAGTCACGGCCTCGGCAGTCTGCAGGGATGCTCCCGTTGCCGGTCCCCGATAGTCGATGAACAACAGAGCGTCGGCCCGCGTGGCGTTCTCAGCCAACAGCTGAGCCAAGGCACCGCCGCTGCGGCCCCCCTCGTTGCTGGGGGTTGCCACGACTCCGCAACTCATCATCAGCACTTGGTCCACCGGCCACAGCACCCGTTCGTGTAACCGCCAGGACACAAACTGGGGCACGTTGATGGTGAGCGTGTCAGCGGTGTTGGTCGCGCGACCGATGAGCCCGCGTTGTTGGGCCTGCAAGGAGATCGGAATCCGCACTTGATTCAATTTCTCGATTTGGTCGACGTTGCAAGTGATCGAGGCCTCGATCGTGCGACCGTCGAGCGAATTCAAGAAGCTGATCGCCAGCGAATAACCTACATTGATTTGCGACATGATCGGCTGGACAGGCGTGACATCCCCCGGCGTCCACCGCAAGCTACGGATGAACTGCGTCGGTGTTTCTCGTTTGAGCTCCAGCTTTTGTCCATTGGCCACGGTCATGGTGCCGGCGGCATGGCTCCGAAAATCGGTGCGACGGCTGAGTTGATTGAGCAGCAGCGCAGCGTTTTCGCGGCTGATCAGCCAGGCCTCGACGTGTTGCGAGCTGACCGCAACAGGTTCGAGGTAGGGATAGGCGACCTCGCGCCAATTGGGACTGCCGACGGTCACGAGATGGACCTGAGCGGAGACCTTTTGACCTTGAGTGTAATTGAAGCGATCGATGATCGGTTTGACTTGATTGTGGATCTCGGGGGTATGATAAACAATCACCTTCTCGCGGCTGGCATGCAAGATACCCAGCGGATCGGCGAACCACAGATCGACGCCGGTGTGTTTTAAGATCCAATCCTTGACGGCCTGCTCCGGTTTATCCGCCGCGGAAATTTGCAGGGTGTAAGGCCGGATGTCGTATTCGCGCCAGACCTGTCCGCCATCGTTAGGAAGTTGGGAAAAGGTTTGCGTGACTTTGGTGATTTCCTGTGGTACAGAGGGGGAGGACTGAGTCTGAGGCCCACCAGGGGCGTGCTGCTGCCAGCCGCTCGAGGCCGATTGGTCATTGAGAGTCGTGGACCGCTGTCCTCCGGCGGTCGGATCGGGCAAGACTTGAGTCGCTGAATTACCGACCGCAGTCCGCTGGGGATCCTGAGCACCCAGCGGGTTGGCTGCAGGTTGAGCAGGATTACCGAATGAAGCCGTAAAGGGACCCCGTTTCCCGCGCGGCGCGTCGGTCGTGCTCTGCCGGGCCCACGAGGGAGTCGACGTCCCGTACACCAGCGACATCAGAACGAGCAAACCGACACAAGGCCCGATGGTCATCGAACGAGTCGGCCGCCGATCAATTCCGCTCGAGGATCCAACCACCGCTGTTGATCCTCGAAAAAAAATTCGCCGAGTAAGCCGAGCCCTAAATTGGTCGGCGGTCAGTCTCTGGCACATGAGTAGCATCGTTGAATTCCCTTTCCACGAAGCCGATAGCGCGGGACTCGACATCCAAATCTAGTTGGGAAAGTCCGCCATCGTGCGGGTAAAAGTATGGGGGATTTTGAAGTTTGCAGCAAGACAAATTCGGGATTAATCAACCTTGGCGAGAGCGGCGCCTTTCTTGTGCTGGCAGTACCGTTTTGCCCCGTGTTTCGGCCGAAGTTCGGTCACCTGATCCTTTCGCAAGGGCCAACTTGGCTGCGGCGGAGGAATCGTCGCCCCAAGGCGTTCTCGATGCGAGATTTTCCCAAAATTTCAGTTATTCACTTTGACAATTCCCCACCGCTTGGAATTTTTTCCGCCGCGGATTGAATTTGCTTTTCGGCTGGCCGATTGCGATAATCGAATAAGACTCTTAAAGGGAGGTTTTCTATTGCTCGGCGATGCTAGCGACCTTGAGCGCGCAACGCGGGACGCTGGGGAATCGCCGCTGGATAGTATGGTGAGTCTTACACTGTAGCGCGGGGATCGCTCGTCGGCGGTCCATAATCAGGATTGTTCTGCTGGAGTTGGGACATGCAAGAAATTTGCTCGGATCCGATCCTCAATCCTGCTCCCCTTCTGTCCTTTCCTGCCACAGTCCCTGTGGACGGCGACATGATCCAAATCGATGTCGCGGCCGATTCAAAAGCATCCAATCGAGAGCTCGTCAAGCAAGCCATCGGCTTTGCGCCCAGTTGGTTGCTAAGTTTTTCCTTTCATTTGATGGTGTTGCTGGGCCTAGCCTGGTTCGGGCTCAACACAGGGCTACAAGAAGGACTTTCGATTTCGGCTCAAGCGGTATCCCACGAGCAACTCACCGATGACATCCGCGTCGACTTTAGCAGTCTCGCGCCTGCCAGTGCCGCTGCCGCCCAGGCAGCTGTTGACGTCCCTGACACGTTTCAGCAGTTGCCCCGGGAATTGGCGGAGACAGCGATTGAGCTCGATGGCCGCTCGCAGGTGTATGCCGATTGGTCCGAAGTGGTTGGCAACAGCACGCTCTCAGGTGTCGGGCTGGATGGTGTCGCTCAGCATTTGCTTGCGCTCGAAGCCAATGCTAACGAAGGCCAAAACAAGGAGGCCAACTTTTTCGGTCTCTCGGCGCGTGGCAGCCGGTTCGTATTCGTTCTTGATTGCTCAGGCAGTATGAACGGCGTGCGTTGGCAGGTCATGATTCATGAGTTGATGAAATCCCTGCGCAGCCTCGATGATGGCTCCATGTTTTTGGTGATCTTGTATAGCGGCCGAACCTGGGCGATGTTCGACACGAATCAGCAGAACACGATGCTGGTTTCGGCCCACAAGGAAAACTTGGACCGATTCCAGGTATGGCTCAGTCGTCAGTTTCCCAATGGGCCGACCTTGCCAATGCAGGCGATGTCGATAGCGCTGCAAATGAACCCCGACGCGATTTTCTTACTCTCCGACGGCGAATTTCAGGACGACACCTTGGGATTCCTGAGAGCCAACAACGTGGTGCGGGCCTCACGGGGGAACGAATTGCGAAAAATTCCGATTCATACCGTCGCGTTGGACTTTACGCTTGGAGCCCTGACGCTGCAGCAGATCGCCAAGGAAAACGACGGGCAATATCGGTTGATTACCACGCAGTAATTGGGGGCTAAGGGCTTCGCTTCCGCACGCGGCCAGTCATCCTCTGGAGATGCGATGCCGCTAGGCTTGCGCGATTTATAAAGATTTCGTCGCAGGGAACTCCGCCCAGCAGCTGACAAGCGGGCAAAACGCGGGATTTCTCGGGGTTTCATGATTGCCGCTCCCGTTTTCACCGTTGACCCTTGGTGCCTTGGCCGTTATCTTTATGTTGTGTAGAAACGCGAAGTTTCAGCCTGATGGCAAATTTTCAGCGAGCTGACAGACCCGATACATGGCACAGGTCGTATTGGAGTCTGTTTCGAAAATTTACCCGGGTGGTTCAACGGCCGTTGACGATTTGAGCCTTTGCGTGGATGACCGAGAGTTGTTGGTTCTGGTTGGACCCAGCGGATGTGGGAAGACTACCTTGCTGCGTCTGATTGCCGGACTGGAGCAAGTCACCGCGGGACGCATTTGCATCGGTGATCGGGAGGTGACACGTGTCGCTCCCAAAGATCGCCACATGGCTATGGTGTTCCAGGATGATGCCTTTCTGCCGCACTTGTCCGTGCGCCGCAACTTGTCGTTTGGTCTCGATCTCAGACTAGGAGGAAACTTTGGTGCTCGTGTTTTGAGGAGGTTGATCAATCCCCGGTGGGCGGCCGAATGGAAACGGCAGCAAGCGGGAATTGATGCCCAGGTACAACAGGCGGCCGAGCGATTGGGAATCACGTCCCTGCTAAATCGTCGGCCACATCAGTTGTCCGGCGGTGAACGTCAACGCGTCGCATTAGGGCGAGCGCTTGTACGGAATCCGGCGGCATTTTTGTTGGATGAACCTTTGGCAAAACTGGACCCGCAACGCAGGCACCAATTAAGAGTCGAAATCAAGGACATCCAACGCACTATGGCCGCGGCGACGATTTACGTCACGCACGACCATGTCGAGGCCATGTCGTTGGGGGACCGCGTGGCGATCATGAACCAAGGTCGATTGTTGCAGGTCGCAACACCGCAAACGATTTATGACCGTCCGCAAAATTTATTTGTCGCTAGATTCTTCGGCTCCTTGCCGATGAATCTGATCCCCGGTCGCTTGGCCCGCCACGCGACAGGATTAGTTTTCGAAAGTGGTAGCCTGCGCTGGCAAGTGCCGGTGCCACTGACCAACATGTTCGGCAACCTGCGGCGAAGTGGCGTGACTGTCGGGGTTCGACCCGAGGACATCCACATCGTGGATGCCCATCGCGTGGACCCTGCCAGATTACCCGCGGACCAGGCAACTTTGGCTGCCAGGTTGAGCGGGCTCGAGCAATGGGAAGATGTGTTGATCGGACGCATCGATATCCCCGCCGAAATTTCAGGCGCACCGCTGCGGTGGTACGCCAAGGTTCCGAAGGAACAACTCGCCGCGACCTTGGGCTCGTCGGTGGTGGTTTCGATCCGGCCTGAGAAATGGCACTGGTTCGATACCGAGACAGAACAAAATTTGATGAACTAGAAAAGTCGGAGCGTACTTTATGAATCCCAGTGAAATCTTGCGAATCGTCGACTCGCTGCATCGCGACAAGAATATCGACAAAGAAGTCGTATTCCGCGCGATCGAGTCCGCTTTGGTGTCGGCCGCCCGCAAGCATTTCGGGGAGGAAGCCGACATCGAGTTTTTGATCGATCGTACCAGCGGCCAAATTGCCGGACGCCACGAACAAACCGAATTGGACCACGAAGAAGTCATCGGCCGCATCGGCGCCCAGACGGCGAAGCAAGTCATCATCCAAAAAATCCGCGAGGCCGAACGGGATTCGCAAATCAGCGAATTCAATGAATTAGTCGACGAAATGATCTCGGGCACGATCCACCGCAATGAAGGCCGGGTCACCACCGTGACCCTGGGTTCAGTCGAGGCCATTTTGCCCCGCAGCGAGCAAATTCCCGGCGAGGAGCACAAACCCAACGAACGCATTCGAGCCTTGGTGACCGAGGTCAAGCCGCTGGGGAGCCGCGTCAAGGTCGTGCTTAGCCGCACCAGGCCGCGCCTCGTGCAACGACTGTTCGAACAAGAAATCCCCGAAATCGCCGAAGGCGTCATCACCATCAAGGCCATTTCGCGCGAACCCGGGCATCGCTCGAAGGTCGCTGTCAATAGCGTCGATACCAAGGTCGACTGCGTCGGTGCCTGTGTCGGTGTCCGCGGCAATCGGATCAAGTCGATCATTGACGAACTGGCAGGCGAGCGGATCGACATCGTGCGCTACAGCGATGACCCTCAAGTCCTGATCCGCAATTCGCTGATGCCGGCCGAGGTCGAGGAGGTGATCCTGTGCCGAATGTTGGGTCGCGCGATCGTCCTGGTGCGCGAGGACCAACTCTCGCTGGCCATCGGCAAGCGGGGCCAGAACGTCCGCCTCGCCAGCAAGTTGTGCGGCTGGGACATCGAAATCATGACTCAGGATGAACTGGAAAAACAAATCGAACGGGCCGTGGCCGGCTTCAGCCGCATCGAAGGCGTGTCCGAAGATCTGGCCAATCAACTCGTCGGTGAGGGCTATCTGTCCTACGACGATTTGTCGGTGATCGAGCCGGATGATTTGATGGCGATGGGCAACCTGACGATGGAGCAGGTTGAAAAGATCGTCGAGCAAGCGGAAAGGCTGGCGGAGCAAGCCGAAGCGGCCAAACAACAAAATCGCGATCTTTCCGCCGAAACGTGAGACGATTCCAGATCTTGAGCGATGAAGGTTCAAGATCGCAACCAACTAGGGTGCTCGCGGGCTCGGGCGATAGCCTGAACTCCTGGCACACGACCAGAATTCTCGGACGGTTATTCCGGGGCAACCCAAGGCGGCGGGCTGACGCTCGCCAATCCACAAGAAAGGTAAGTGCACGTGGCGGTACGCATCTACGCGTTCGCAAAAGAACTCGGATTAGACAACAAACAATTGCTGGATATCTGCGAGCAAGCAGGTATCAAAGGAAAGGGGTCCGCGCTGGCCAATCTCGAGGACGACGAGATCGCTCAAATCAAGGCCTTCCTGGAACAGGCCAAAGATGCGGCCAAGCCCAAATCGGCTGGCGAAGAAAAACCCGAGCTGATCGAACCGCAACGCGAGGGCTTGTTCCCCAATCGCGCCGCTCCGCTGCGCGACTTGACCACGCTGAAAACCAAAAAGAAGGCCGCAGCGGCCGACGAGCTCGCTGTTCCCGAAACCGCACCATCCGCGGAAACCGAACAGCCCAGCGAGCCCCCCGCTCGGGCGGTTACCGTGGCCGCCGAATCCACCACAGCGCCGACCGCCGAGGTGGCGCCTCCCCTCCGGGCTCTGGATCGACTGAAGGCCGGCAGCGGGGCCGGTAAGAGCGATCACGGGGGTACTCCAGAAGTTACCACCCCCCCCCAATTACAACCTCCCACGCGGTTAGTACCCGAACGACCCGCTCCGTTACGTCCGATCCAAGATCTGCAACGCGGCAAAACCCCCGCCAAACCCGGACCGCTGACGGCCAAGCGAGAAAAGCCGAAACGGGCGATCAACGTGGCATCGATTGCGGCCATGCCCGACGTAAAACAACCGACCGCGAGTCAACAACCCGAACTCAAGGTCCAAAAACCGGATATCCCCATCACGCAGGAAACCATGGCCCGCGTTCGCAGCGGTATCGCTCCCCTGGATCAATTCAAAAAACACAGAGACAAGGACAAGAAGGACGACAAGAAAGACAAGAGTAAGCTCAAGGGTCGAGACGATCTCACCGACTTGATCGATGTCCTGCCGGTGACCACGGGTACGAAAGAGAAAGATCAGCGCGAACGGAACAAAACGGCCAGACGCTTCCTTGACGAAGACACGGAATTGGGCTCGACTCGCCAACTCCGCGAAAAACGCCGGGAAAAAGCAGTGATCGGTCTGGACGGCGAAGAAGAGCAGTATCGCCGCCGCAAGGACGACAAGAATCGCCCGAAAAAAGCCGCCATTACCGCACCGCGAAAAGAAAAGGTGACGCTGACTCTCCCCTGCAATGTGCGCACGTTCTCCGAAGCCGCCGGTGTCTCCGCCGTCCAAGTGCTGTTGACCTTGCCCAAACTTGGTGAAACCGAGCAAAAAAATATTAACTCAGAACTCAGCTACGATCTGGTGGAACTGCTGATCGACCACTTCGAAATCGAGCATATCGAGTTGAAATTACCCGAGTCGGCCGAGGATCGCTTGATGGCCCAAGTCAATGCCGAACATGAACGCACTGAGAATTTGACCTCGCGGCCACCGATCGTGACGTTCCTCGGCCACGTCGACCACGGCAAAACCTCGCTGCTGGATGCCATCATTGGCATCGACGTGGTCTCCGGCGAGGCGGGTGGGATCACCCAACACATCCGCGCCTATCAGGTGGAAAAAGGCGGCAAGAAAATCGCTTTTGTCGACACTCCTGGGCACGAAGCCTTCACCGAAATGCGGGCCCGCGGTGCCAATGTCACCGATATCGCCGTGCTGGTCGTGGCCGCCGATGACGGCGTCATGCCGCAAACCGAAGAAGCGATCAGCCATGCCAAGGCAGCCAAAGTTCCCATCATCGTGGCTCTCAATAAAATCGACTTGCCGGGAGCCAACCCCGACAAGGTCTATCAAGAACTGGCCCAACACGATTTGCTCCCCAGTGAATGGGGAGGCGACGTCGAAGTCGTCAAAACAAGTGCCATCAAAAAAACCGGTATCGATGAATTGCTCGAAACCATCCTCGTTACGGCCGAACTCCATGAATACACCGCCAATGAAAAACGGGCGGCCTACGGGACCTGCCTCGAGGCCGAACAGCAACCAGGCCGCGGGGTGATCGCCAAATTCATTGTGCAGGGTGGCTGCCTGCGCCCTGGCGACATCGTCGTCTGCGGACGGGCTCACGGCCGGATCAAGGCCATGTTCGACACGTTGAAGGTCACCAAAAAACTCGATGCCGCAGGCCCCAGCACCCCCGTCAACGTCACAGGGCTCGATGTCGTCCCCGATGCCGGCGACAAGTTCTACGTCTTGCCCGATATCAGTGAGGCCCGCGAAATCGCTATGCATCGCGAAAATCGCAGCCGCCAAAAGGCCCTGGGGGGCATCACGACCCGCGTTTCGCTCGAGGATTTCCAAGCCCAACTCAACGCCGGCACGCTCGGAAAGTCCCAGGACTTGGTCACCCTCAACCTGATCATTCGTGCCGATGTTCGCGGATCGATCGAAGCCATCCAAAAAGAGCTTTCGAAAATCGAGCACCCGGAAATCCGCATCAATATCCTGCAGGCCCTCGTGGGGGGCGTGACCATCGCCGACGTCCGTTTGGCTCAGGCGTCGCAGGCAGTCATCATCGGTTTCAATGTCGTGCCCGATGAAGCCGCTCGAGCCTTGGCCGAGGAACTGCAAGTCGAGATCCGCCGCTATGACATCATCTACAAAGTGTCCGATGACATCAAAGCGACCTTGGAGGGCCGACTCAAGCCCGATCAACAAGTGGTCGAACTGGGTTCGGCTTTGGTCCTGCGAACCTTCTCGATCAGTCGCGTGGGCACCATCGCCGGTTGCCGCGTCATGCGGGGCAGCGTCGTTCGCGACGGACGGGTGCGTGTCATTCGCGATAGCCGGGTGATCGGCGAGTACCCCATCGAATCGCTGAAACGCGAGAAGGACGACGCTCGCGAAGTCCAACGGGGCTTGGAGTGTGGAATCCGCCTAGCAGGCTTCAACGATATCAAGGAAGGGGATACATTCGAAGTCTTCAAAATCGAAGAAGTCGCTCGTACCCTGTAGTTCGCGAGGCCGTCGATGGATCTTTGTCTTGTTGCAAAAGGTGGTTGACCCATGAGTTCCCGACGTGTCCTCAAAGTTGCCGAAGCGATTCGCGAAGTCGTGGGAATGGCCATCTTGGTCGATCTCAAGGACCCGCGCATCCGCGATGTCACCGTGACCTTCGTCGAAGTCTCCGCCGATCTGCGGCAGGCAAAGGTGCATGTCTCGGTCATGGGTGACGAAAAGAAACAACGGCTGAGCTTGATCGGTCTCCAAAACTCGGCTGGATTCCTCCAGCAAAAAATCGGGAACCGGCTCGACACGCGCTACATTCCCCGCATCACCTTCGTGCTGGACCAAGGAATCAAAAACGCCATGGCGGTCACTCAAATCCTCAACGAAGTATTGCCGAAACCGCCCCCGCCGGACGATCCGGACGAGGAAGACGTCTTGGGCTTCTCAGCCGAAAGCCACGAAAATCCTTAGACCAATCGCCGCCGGCAATCGTTATCCCTATCACACATTGACCAATTCACCGATATCCAACATCCATGTCCTCTGCCACGCAACGAGCTGATAAAATCATCAAGCTCTTCAAGGTCGCCAAGAAATATTTCCACCCGATTCATCCGCCGTCCAACCGGTTGCTGATCGAACACCTGCTCTATGCGTGCTGCCTCGAGAATGCGACCTTCGAATTGGCCGATGAAATTCTGGCGAAACTCCAAGACGAGTATTTCGACTGGAATGAGGTGCGCGTCACGACCACCCGCGAATTGGCGGAGCTGATGAAAAAACTCCCCAGCCCCGAGGAAGCCGCGGGGCGCGTCCGCCGCACTCTGCACGGCCTGTTCGAGGCTCACTACTCGTTCGACATCGAGCAACTGCGCAAGGAAAATCTTGGCAAGGCCATCGAACAGTTGCAAAAATATAAGGGTGTCAGCCCCTTTGGCATCGCCTACGCGACGCAATCCGTTCTCGGCGGTCACGCGATTCCCATCGATGACGCGATGCTGCTCCTGATGCAAGTGCTGGCGATCGCCAGCGAGGACGACGTCGCCGCCCGCAAAATCACCGGTTTGGAACGGACGATTTCCAAGGACCAAGGCGTGGACTTCTTCTCGGTAGTCCATCAGTTGGCCGTCGCCCTCTACAACAACCCTTTCAATAAAGATATCCGCGCCATCGTCCTGGAAATCGACAAGCAAGCAGCGGTTCGCTTCCCGAAACGGCAAATCAAGAAAAAGAAAGACGAAACTCCGCCCCAAGCGGTTCCCGCTGCTGCGGCCGTCGCCGCTTCAGCCGTTGCCGAGACGGCGAAGTCCAAAACGGCGGCCGCCAAAGACAAAGACAAAAAATCCAAAACGATCCCACCAGCAGCCGAATCAGCGAAGTCGGCCAAGAAAGCCGACAAGTCTGCCGAGGCTCCCAAGGCGAAGAAGGCCGACAAACCAAAGTCGCTGAAGCCCAAAGCTGGACCATCCAAAAAAACTTCGGCCAAATCAGGCTCAGGCCGAGCGACCACCAAAGCCCCCGCGAAAAAACCCGTTAAACGAAAGCCTCGCTAGTGTGCTGTCAATCCTAGTCCCACTTGCAAACGTTATTCAGGATCCCAAACGTGGCCGGTCACTCACAATATTCGAATATCAAACATCGCAAGGCAGCTGTTGACTCCAAACGGGCCAAGTTGTGGACCAAGTTGTCCCGGGCCATCGCCGTCGCCGCACGACTCGGCGGACCCGATCCGGCCGCGAACTCGCGACTGAAAACAGCCATCATTGATGCCCGCGCCGTCAGCATGCCCAAGGACAACATCGAACGGGCCATCAAGGCTGGACTGGGAGAACTCGGCGGCGACGCGGTCGAGGAAGTTTTGTATGAAGGCTACGGCCCCCACGGCGTCGCCGTGATGTGCGAGGTCATGACCGACAATCGCAATCGAACCGCCCCCGAACTACGCAAACTGTTCGAAAAATTCGGCGGGAACCTCGGGGCCTCCGGTTGCGTCGGCTACTTATTCGATCGCAAAGGTCTCTTCGTGATCAGCAAGGACCGAGTCAACGAAGAACAACTCTTGGAATTGGTCCTGGAAGCCGGCGCTGAAGATGTGCGCATCGAGGAGCAAGTTTTCGAAGTGTTGACTTCTCCCGACCGATTCTCCCAAGTCAACGAGGCACTCGAGGCGGCGAATATCCCCTGCGAATCGAAACAAGTCACACGCATCCCGCAAACGACAGTTCCGCTGACAACCGAACAAGCCCGTGAGGTGCTGCAACTGATCGATGCCCTGGACGATCATGACGACGTGCAAAACGTTTCGGCCAACTTCGAGCTCAGCCCGGACGTTCTCGCGGCCCTCAATGCCTAAACCCCTCTCCTGTACAGAGCATGCACAAAGCGGCCCCCTCTCCGGCCCTTGCAGGACGACCTTCCCAAAGGGAGCGTCAAAAATAACGTACCCTCCTTCCCGCGTCGAACAACAAACTCACCCGACGACATCGAACAAACTCCCGCCCCACAGGCTCGATCAACAACCCCACCCTCCCGTGTGCGGTAGGGGAACTTGCCAAAAAGGAACTTGGCAAAAAGCGTTAAAAGAAAAGCGTTAAAAGAGAGCGTTAAAAGTGCCACCCATAAATGGCACTGTCGCGGTGAAACGCGGGTTTTTTGCGTTTTTATAACTCGAAGGTGTTGTCTCCCTGCTTCAACCTCGCACGCAGCTCGTGGCGGGGCTGCATCATCCTCCGATACTTGTCCTTGCGTTTCTTCAGGACGC